>NZ_JAULSZ010000015.1:0-1180 GCF_051707265.1 Pectobacterium sp. S5 | reverse complement strand
CACTACATGATTGAAAATGCGATAAAAAACATTGATATAGATGAAGATGGAAATCTGTACTTAAAATAACCGTAAACAAGTTGACAGACGAAAAGTGCGGGAAACCGCACTAAAGTTCGGGTGTCACTGAACCCCGAACCGCTTCGCGGCGTTTAAATGATAGATTTTTGCAACAGCCGCCATAGGTAAAATAAGACTAATCAGAGCCTATAATGAATAAAATAAAAGTAAAAATAATCACCCTCGGACATATGCCAGCAAGATTTGATAAGAATAAATTATTGAAATGGGAGTCATCACATTTTTTTATTGACCAAAGTATTGATGATTATGCATTAACCTGTGACTCTGATATAGAAGACTGGGCTTTCTCAGATAGGTTAATGTTAGAGCAACTCCCTTCATTAAGCGAATATGATTTTTTAATAGCAATAACAAATGTTCCATTAGAGGATAATTGGTACAGTCGGCGCTTGGGTAACAATAAGGTATTATTTACCTTTCATGAAATAAAAGATTATCTTGCGTATGCAAATATTCCGTTAGAGAATGCGATTCTTAGGATTTTATATGCATATTCAATGGTTTACATGAGAAACTGCAAAAACATCCCTGATTATGACACTGCCCTTGGTTTTACTCATGACGAAACTAAGGGATGTTTATTTGATATGAATGGAATAAAGATGGATTTAATCGAATCCTGTGCGCCTCCAATAATATGCAGTGATTGTGAGCATAAGTTTTCTGGTAAAAACATACCGATAAATTTAGTTCAAAGAATTAAAAAAGAAATAAAGGGAATAAAGAAGCCTTTATACTATCGTTGGGTTGATTTTGTGAAAATTCATCCAGTTAGATCGCTGTTTTTATCGGCGCTCACCGTTGTTACGTTAGGTATATTAAGCTCTATATTTGCAACATTAATCTATGAGCATCTAGTTAAATTTTGGTTCGCATAATAACGTTATGCTAAAGAGGCCGCTGCGAGATTCGATTTTCGCAGCGGCCTTTTCAACATAACGTGTGGCACATTATACGAACCAATGGGCAAGGAGGCTGAATCTGGCGTTCTCGCCAGCGTGATTGGGTTTATCCGTTATCGCTGATACGTTCTCTTGTCTTCGACCATCAGCCGCTTAAATCGCTGTTTAGCGCGTCACTATTTTATTCGGTTTTT
>NZ_JAULSZ010000014.1:0-3275 GCF_051707265.1 Pectobacterium sp. S5 | reverse complement strand
ATGTGTCATGCCACGACTTAATCGCCTCATCATCCAGCCAGAAAGTCATGGAGCCACGGTTGATTAGAGCTTTGTTATAGATGTGCCAGTTGGTGATTCTGAACTTCTGCTTTGCCACGGGACTGCCTGCGTTGTCAGGGAATGCGTGCTCTGATCCTTCAACTCAGCAAAAGTTCGATTTATTCAACAAAGCCTGTTCTATAAGAGCCAACTGAAGATGATGTTTAATGAAATCCGTCTTAAGGGCGCTATAGCGATGTGTATTATTTTCACTTCCCCACGCTGCAGCATATTTTATTTCGGCATACCGTTCTGCTGCTTTCTTGTTTTTTATCAGATAATCACGGAAAGCCACATGCGTTACTATTTGTGGATCATCTACGGCGAATGCATGAACTGTATTAGTCGCGACCAGATCTGACATATCAACTTGAAAGGGTGAGAGTTACCGGTTTTGATATGGGTGTCGAATCCTTATACAAAACACAAGAGGTAACTCTCATGCTGCATACTAACAATCCTGTCATCAAACACAAAGCGGGTTCACTGAATCTGGCCGAAGAGCTTGGCAATGTATCGAAAGCCTGCAAAGTCATGGGCGTATCACGCGATACTTTCTATCGTTATCGGGAGTTGGCTGAACAAGGCGGTGTTGATGCGTTAATCAACCGAAGTCGCCGTAGTCCGAACTTAAAAAACAGAACCGATGCAGCAACCGAACAGGCTGTCATTGATTATGCTGTTGAATTCCCCGCTCACGGACAACACCGGATCAGTAATGAATTACGCAAGAAAGGCATTTTTATCTCCGGCAGCGGTGTTCGTTCTATCTGGGTTCGCCACTCACTGGAAAACTTCAAAAAACGCCTGAAAGGTGTGGGACGAATCTATCAGCAAACATTTGTTGATACCTACTCGAAAGTTGCGCACTGCAAGCTGTACGTCAGTAAAATGCCCATCACAGCGGTAGATTTACTGAATGATCACGTATTACCCTTTTATGAGTCACAAGATTTGCCGATGCTGAGAATATTAACCGACCTCGGAACGGAATATTTTGGGAGGGTTGAACACCATGATTACCAACTTTATCTAGCGCTGAGTGATATCGACCACACAAAGACCAAAGCTATGTCACCACAAACTAATGGCATCTGTGAACGGTTCCATAGAACGATATTGCAGGAGTTTTATCAGGTGGCCTTCCGTAAAAAACTGTACGGAGGCATTGATACTCTGCAATCGGATCTTGATGAATGGTGGAGTATTATAATAATGCGAGAACGCATCAGGGAAAAATGTGCTGTGGGCGGACGCCGATGGAAACATTATTTGATGGAAACGCATCTGGGCTGAGAAGAATTTAAGCCAGATGTAATCTGACAGACACCTGTACAAATAATCGGTAACTGTCAGATCAAGTCTGAGCTAATACACCTATGTAAATAGGTCATTGCCGTTTGATTAATAAATATTAACGGTTTTTTCTTCTAGCCATTTTAACCATTTTTCTCTTTTTCTTTCTATTTTTTTCACTATTATTATTTTCTATTTTTTCATTCGACTCTTTATTTATCATCTTATTGCAGTACTCTGGATTGAAATTATAAAAAACTTCAGACTTTAACGTTGGCAATAAATTCGATGGAAGCATATTTGTATGATAGCGAGATACAATCAATGGATAGTTTCCAATCTGATGCGGCCCTCTTTCATCTAATGAAAATTGTGCGACTCCGTTGAATAGATCTGGGTCTAATTTATTTACTGCGTTTGGATTATGAAATAGATACAATCCATCGAATAATTGCTCTGGATTATCAGGTGATACTTCTTGAACGCGATAGTGTGGCTCCTCTACTATATAGCGCACATTTAATACTGTATCAAAGTTAACATGGCTAGATTTATAAATAGAAGACAACTTTCCAAGAGTAAGAGTGTTGCAAAAAATAATTGCCGATACTTCTTTTAAAGAAGAGTTGGTAAACAAGCCCAAATTAATATCAGAATCAGTGCCATTTTTTTTTATGCTTGTTCTTTTGGCATATGACTTGGTTTCAGGATCAAAGTAGTAACCATAAAGTAAAGCAAACATTGAATAGATAAATTCTCTTCCATAAGAAATTTGATCATAAGAAGCAAGAGCAATAATATAAGGTGAGTCCTGTGAAACCCAATCACAGTCAATATAACCTTTAACCCACTTTCCTTTTTTTTCATATCCAGTATAGCTATTTAATTTTTTCTGTATTGAATTTGAGTGCCTTATTATTGCTTCATCGATTATCTCTGAAAATTCAGATCTTGTTGATATAGGTCTTAAATTTTTCTCATTATCTTCAATCGTTCTTAATGATTCAGGTACACCATTCTTTTTAATCTCAGATACAACAGCTTCAACATAGAATTCTTTGTTTTTTTTAGTATAAAATCCGGTCTATTCTGTTTATCAGAAAATTCAAAATTCATCGCCTTAAATACGGCATGTAAATAAATTTCCCAAAATGTAGAATGAAATGTTTTTTGAAATTCTCCCCTTGCCTTATTGTCACGATCATAAAATCCGATTGCCCAGTCAGACAATGTCATCCTTGCGCCATAATAGCCTATTTCATCTCGAAGAACTTTAAATTTTGGATGTAAAGAATCATCACTGAGACTTCCGTCTTTTTCAAAAAAATCCATATTTTCTCACCTGTAATTTTAAACAAAGATAATCAACATTTACTTTAACCATAGATCATGCGTACTCTTATGAAAATTCAACCTCCATTATAATATCTACTCAAGTGAATTTTAAAGTATTATAAGTAGAATCATTAAAATATCCTAAAAATTTTTATTAATGTGAAATAAATACCCAAAATCAATCCATCATAGCCTCTGGAGCTATCCTATCACGCTCCATCAACTTGAGAACCATTTTGATCCTCAACTTACGCGCCTTCTTCTCACCAATCTCCTGATAGTATTCTTCACGGCGCTCTGCTACCACCTTACGGAACTTCTTCAACAGTTGGTTCAGTGTTTTCATATCAGTAGTAGCGGCTTCAGCTTGGATTTTTTTATACATAAACAGGCTTTGTTGAATAAATCGAACTTTTGCTGAGTTGAAGGATCAGTGCACGCATTCCCTGACAACGCAGGCAGTCCCGTGGCAAAGCAGAAGTTCAGAATCACCAACTGGCACATCTATAACAAAGCTCTAATCAACCGTGGCTCCATGACTTTCTGGCTGGATGATGAGGCGATTAAGTCGTGGCATGACACAT
>NZ_JAULSZ010000013.1:0-5121 GCF_051707265.1 Pectobacterium sp. S5 | reverse complement strand
TAGTGGCGAGACGGGGTATCGTATTCAACGTGAGAGGTGTTGATGGTGATACCACGTGCTTTTTCTTCCGGTGCGTTATCGATCTGGTCGAATGCACGCGCGTTACCACCGTAGGTTTTAGCCAGAACGGTAGTGATTGCAGCGGTCAGCGTTGTTTTACCATGGTCAACGTGGCCGATAGTACCGACGTTAACGTGCGGTTTTGTACGTTCAAATTTTTCTTTAGACATCGATTGTCCCTCTAAGACACGGATAAATCGGTGGTATCACCACATCAACCAAGCAATAGCTTGCTGAATTTATTCACAGAAAGAAAATCAGGAGGAGGAAAAGGAAGTGGTGCTGATAGGCAGATTCGAACTGCCGACCTCACCCTTACCAAGGGTGCGCTCTACCAACTGAGCTATATCAGCACATCTTGGAGCGGGCAGTGGGAATCGAACCCACATCATCAGCTTGGAAGGCTGAGGTAATAGCCATTATACGATGCCCGCATCCTGGAACTCGGCTACCTAATTTTTCTGTAGATTTTGAAGTCGGGGAATAAGATTTTATAGACCCCGCCTTCGTCGATCCGGCTTACTCTTGCTACCGTATCGAGTATCCTGTTGCCAGGATTGAATTTGGTGGTGGGGGAAGGATTCGAACCTTCGAAGTCTGTGACGGCAGATTTACAGTCTGCTCCCTTTGGCCGCTCGGGAACCCCACCTGATTGTGTACTTGATGGTGCCGGCTACCGGAATCGAACTGGTGACCTACTGATTACAAGTCAGTTGCTCTACCTACTGAGCTAAGCCGGCATCAAGTGCTGCGCATTCTAGGTAGACAGAACGCTTGATGCAACAAAAAAATTGCGTAAAATGCGCTATCGCTTAGATTTTATCCAAATCCGGCTATAAATCTAGAGTAACAGTAAGAATTAGCGCAAAGAACCACCAATTCCATCCAGTAAAGTAGAAGTTCGCCATCAAATTTCCGCCTATGCCTCTTGCACCTAAAATACCGTTTTGCTCTTTAGAAGAGCACGCACTGCACTGACCGATGCTATTTTGCTCGCTTTTCTAAGGGAATGAACCTGGAATGCATTTTGCTTGGTTAGAAATAAATTTCTGTCGAAGAGGAAAAATACGATGAAAACCGTTCAACTCAATGCCGCAACCTTACCTGTCTATCGTGAGGAACTGGCTAGCCTACTGATAGATGCTGTAGAAAAAGGTGCTTCTGTTGGATACCACTCGCCACTGTCCCACAACGAAGCCACAGAATATTTTCATAGTTTGCAAACATCCGTCGCCAGCGGTGAACGCATGTTATGGGTAGCGCGCGATGAGGATGGTGTCGTCGGAAGCGTACAGCTTGAGTTGTGTCAAAAGCCAAATGGGAAAAACAGAGCTGAAATTCAAAAATTATTGGTTCACAGTCGCACAAGAAGAGCAGGAATAGGCCGACTGCTCATTCAACTATTGGAACAGAGCGCGCTTTCACAACAGAGGGGCTTACTCTACTTAGATACTCAAGCAGGTTCCCCCGCAGAAGCGTTCTACCGTGCATTGGGCTATCGCCATCTGGGAGAATTACCAGACTATGCTTGCACACCCGATGGCTACTATCACCCAACGGCCATTTATTATAAGCGCCTCTTTGCCGTGAATGGTTTGGGTAAAGCCATCGCTAGTTAGCGAGCACCCGATGCGTAAACATAGCAGCATCGGGTACAGCACCGATTTTCTCTTCTTCTTTCTAGCAGCAAAGTGTTAACCTGCCCATTATCAAAAATTTATTACATAAGAGAAGGTGCCGCGATCATCGCGTTGGCTAAACTAATAGCCCGTTTTCTTCGCTGAGCTAAGAGTCCCTTTTCTTACCTGTTAAGCAGGCAGAACACGACTTATGAGCAATAGAGAGCAATCTTTGGCCACGCCATATCTACAATTTAACCGCAGCCAATGGGCCGCCTTACGCGATTCCGTCCCGTTAACGCTGACAGAGGAAGAAATCGTTAAGCTCAAAGGGATTAACGAAGATCTTTCATTAGACGAAGTCGCGGAAATTTATCTGCCGCTATCTCGCCTGCTCAATTTCTATATCAGCTCTAATTTACGACGTCAGGCAGTGCTTGAGCAGTTCTTAGGAACTGATGGCCAAAAGATACCTTACATAATCGGTATTGCAGGTAGTGTCGCTGTAGGGAAAAGTACCACAGCTCGTGTGCTCCAGGCGTTATTAAGCCGCTGGCCGGAACACCGCAGTGTAGAACTTATTACAACCGATGGGTTTCTTCATCCAAATAAGGTACTAAAAGAACGCGACTTGATGAAGAAAAAAGGCTTTCCGCAGTCATACGATATGCATAGCCTGGTTAAATTTGTTTCTGATATAAAATCAGGAACACATAAAGTCACCGCCCCAACTTATTCCCACCTGACATATGACATCGTCCCTAATAACAATAAAGTGTTGGAGCAACCTGACATTTTAATATTAGAAGGCTTGAATGTCTTACAAAGTGGAATGGATTATCCACATGATCCACATAGGGTTTTTGTTTCTGATTTTGTGGATTTCTCTATTTATGTGGATGCACCTGAAACACTGTTACAGACATGGTATATAAATAGATTTTTAAAATTCAGGCAGGGTGCATTCTCAAATCCAAATTCATACTTCCATAATTATGCAAAATTGACGGAAGAAGAAGCTGTCGGTATTGCATCTCAATTATGGAAGGAAATTAACGGACTTAATCTAAAAGAAAATATTCTCCCTACTCGAGAGAGAGCTAGTCTTATTATGACTAAAAGCGCTAACCATGCCGTTGAATGTGTTAGATTAAGAAAATGAATATGCAAAAGGGGGATATCTCCCCCTTTTTTATGCACCGCGCAGAGAAATCTCCCCACCAATATACGGTGTTATCAGACCATCGTTTTCTAATAACAATGCACCTTGGCGATCTATTCCTCGATCTATCCCATGTATTTCGCGATTACCGATAATCAAACGGACCGGGCGATTAAAATAGTTATCCAATTTTTCCCATCTGGAAATGAATGGTTCAAGACCTTGTAGTTCAAAGATAACCAAAGCACTTCTTAATTCAGAAATAAGAGTCGAAGCGAGAGTATTACGATTAATCTCTATACCTGCTTCTTGTAAATTTATCCAGCCTTGATTAATCGTATCTGGAGCGGGTTCTCTCATTTGTAAATTAATGCCTGCACCAATTACCAAATTAGCAGCATCTCCCGTTTTTCCGGTCAGTTCGACAAGAATGCCAGCCAACTTTCTATCCTTCAGATACAAATCATTCGGCCACTTGACTCGAACACCATCAGCACCAAGCTTATGTAGCACTTCGGCCATTACGATACCGATAACCAGACTCACCCCAACAGCTGCAGCAGGTCCCTGTTCTAGACGCCAATATAAGGATAAATACAAATTCGCACCAAAGGGTGAAAACCATTGCCGCCCCCGACGACCACGCCCAGATTGCTGATACTCAGCAAGGCATGCATCACCGGATGACAACGTATCCAATCGTTCTAAAATGTACTGATTCGTAGAATCAACGACAGGTAAAACCGTCACACCACCTTCCGGTAGGTGCTTAAGAATGACTTCTTCATCTAATAACTGCATAGGCGCTGGCAAAGAATAGCCCTTACCCGTTACAGTAAAAACATCAATTCCCCAATCACGTATAGTTTGAATATGTTTATTAATCGCAGCTCGGCTCATCCCCATCATTTCGCCAAGTAGTTCACCGGAATAAAACTCACCATCAGAGAGGATTTTAATTAATTTAAGAGGAACCGTAATATCTTTCATGATAATACCTCGATGGCATTGACCTCTCCACACGCAGCAATAAAGCGAACTTCAGGCTCCAGCTGTATGGAGAATTTTTCAGCAACCTGATTGCGGACGTAACGAGCTAATTCAACAATATCTGAGCTTTTTGCATTATTCTTATTAATCAGAACTAATGCCTGTTTCTCGTGAACAGCTGCACCACCAAGCTGGAATCCTTTAAGCTTGCACTGATCAATTAACCACCCAGCGGCCAATTTAACGTTACCATCGGCTTGTAAATACTGAGGAGCATTCGGATACTCTCGTAAAATACGTTCGGCATGCTGTTGTGTAATTATTGGATTTTTGAAGAAGCTACCAGCATTACCTGTCACTACAGGATCTGGGAGTTTACTTCGACGCATATGACAGACAGAATCAAATACCTGCTGTGGTGTCACAGTTTCAGGATTCAGTTTTGCCAAATCGCCGTAGTTAAGTACTGGATGCCACTCTTTCTTTAAAAAAAGCCCTACAGCGGTAATCGCAAACCCAGAGCGGTATTGATGCTTAAATATACTTTCACGGTAACCAAACTGGCATTCCTCAGTGCTAAGACGCATGACCTTACCTTCAGTCAGATCCAGCAATTCCACATAATCACAGACATTTTGTAATTCAATACCATACGCACCAATATTTTGTATCGGTGCAGACCCTACACATCCAGGAATTAGCGCTAGATTTTCTAACCCGGTAATACCGTATTTAAGCGTATATTCAACTAATTGATGCCAATTCTCACCTGCACCAATATGAAGATACCAGCCATCGCTCTCTTCTCGCACATCTATACCTTTGAGCCGATTTAGCAGAATAGTACCTAAAAAATCTTCCAGAAAAAGGACATTACTTCCTTCTCCTAGCAATAAAACGGGCTCTTGTGATGCGCAGGCGACGCGCCATTCTTCGATCAATTTCTCTTGAGTATCCGCTACCGTAATGCGAGACGCAGACACAGGTAATGAGAAAGAGTTATGAGACTTCAATGAAATAATGCTCGACACCATGCTGGAAATACCTACCAATTCAGATATCACATAGTCTACCTGATCTACGCAAGATACCGACGGTCTTTTACCACAGGTAAGGTATAAACAACATACACCAAAAATTTCCCATAGCAAAAAGCCCCTGTCTTTCGACAGAGGCTTTCCACTTATTTGATGCCTGGCAGTTCCCTACTCTCACATGGGGAAACCCCACACTACCATCGGCGCTACGGCGTTTCACTTCTGAGTTCGGCATGGGGTCAGGTGGGACCAC
>NZ_JAULSZ010000012.1:0-6817 GCF_051707265.1 Pectobacterium sp. S5 | reverse complement strand
GGGAACTGCCAGGCATCAAATTAAGCAGTAAGCCGGAGCGATCTGGTGGTTGTAGAGAAATTCGGTGGAGCGGTAGTTCAGTTGGTTAGAATACCTGCCTGTCACGCAGGGGGTCGCGGGTTCGAGCCCCGTCCGTTCCGCCACTTATTGAAAATTATGCCTGCTAAATTTAGCAGGCATAATGTTAAGCGTAATTTAGGGGCGTAGCTCAGTTGGTAGAGCACCGGTCTCCAAAACCGGGTGTCGCGAGTTCGAGTCTCTCCGCCCCTGCCAAATAAAACCCTTCACGTTATCGTGAAGGGTTTTTTTTGATCTGTACTTTATGCTCGATCCTGTCTTGTACTCCTCTTTCCAATTTCTCCGTTATTTCTGCCCTCTGGATACCTAATTAATCTAACGTGTTGTTATTTAATAGATAAAATTCGCTGATGTACTGCTGACAGATCGTGCTGATTTAGCTGTAAATATGCACAAAATCACCGTAATACCAGGTTGTGAACTTGCTCATTCATCTTGTTCGATATTTGAACTAAAACTATCTACAACCTGAGTGAAGGGGTAATTGTTTTTCAAAGCGATCCTTCAGGTTGCATTCACTTGTTAGTTGTATCTGCCAACATCATATCGATAGCGCTATAGCAGAAATTCGTAGCGCTATGCTGTACCTGAAATCTGACTAAGTAGCTGTAAGACTACACAGAAGGAGTTTAAGTATGTACAGACGTTTACTGGTAGCTGTTGCTGTAAGCACGGCGTTATGTGGTGCCGTACAGGCAAAACCCTTAACGGTTGGGTTTTCCCAGATTGGTTCAGAATCAGGATGGCGCTCTGCGGAAACGAAAGTGTCAAAGCAGGAAGCCGAGAAGCGTGGGATAACGTTAAAAATAGCTGATGCCCAGCAGAAGCAGGAGAATCAGATTAAGGCTGTACGGTCGTTCATCGCTCAGGGTGTCGATGCCATATTTATTGCACCAGTCGTTGCTACTGGTTGGGCACCGGTCTTACAGGAAGCTAAAGAAGCAAAAATCCCAGTGTTCTTGCTTGATAGAACGATTGAGGTAAGCGATCCATCGTTGTATACCGCAGCTATCGCCTCTGATAGCGTCTATGAAGGAAAAGTGGCAGGGGAGTGGCTTGTGAAAGAAGCCGCTGGAAAACCTTGTAATGTTGTTGAATTACAGGGAACGGTTGGCGCTAGCGTTGCGATAAACCGTAAGAAAGGGTTTGCTGACGGTATAGCTTCAGATCCACAGATAAAAATTATTCGCTCACAGTCGGGAGACTTTACTCGCAGTAAGGGTAAAGAGGTCATGGAAAGCTTTATTAAAGCTGAGCAGAACGGAAAAAATATCTGTGCGGTTTATGCACATAATGATGATATGGCTATAGGCGCCATTCAGGCAATTAAAGAAGCTGGCCTGAAACCTGGTTCACAAATAAAAGTTGTCTCCATTGATGGTGTCCCTGATATTTTCAAAGCTATGATGAATGGCGAAGCTAATGCCACCGTTGAATTAACACCTAATATGGCTGGGCCTGCTTTTGATGCTTTATTGGCGATGAAGAATGATGGGAAACAGCCTGAGAAATTCATTCAAACCGAATCACGTTTATTACTGCCTGACACGGCAAAACAGGAATATGAAACCAAGAAAGATCTTGGTTATTGATATTTATATTGTGGATTTATCATTGATATAAATTTTGCTAAATACCTGGCAGAAATATGAATATGGGAAAGTGGTCTTGCGATGTTTTCTGTACCGTTTAATCACGGGACAGTGAATATTGTCAGCCTACTTACCATAATATTTCTCAGGTGTGATGTAGCCTTGTTAAGTTGTCGCATAGGTGATGCTGATGGAAACGACACGGTTGTTAGATATTCGGGGCATGAGCGTTGAGTTTCCGGGGGTAAAAGCATTAGATCAGGTAGATTTCACGCTTAATCGCGGCGAAATAGTGGCGCTATTAGGAGAGAATGGCGCAGGGAAGTCGACGTTGATTAAGGCATTGACTGGCGTTTACCAGCGCTCAGCGGGTGAAATTATCCTCGATGGTATCGCGATTAATCCTGTCAATACGGCCCATGCTCAGTCATTGGGTATTGGTACGGTCTATCAGGAGGTCAATCTATTACCTAACCTGTCCGTTGCGGCAAATCTATTTATTGGCCGTGAGCCCACTCGCTGGGGAATCGTGGATCAACATAAAATCCTGCGTCAGGCCGAAGCCCTCTTATTGAATTATGGACTGACGATCGATGTTAGCCATCCACTTGGTAATTATTCCATCGCGGTTCAGCAAATTGTAGCGATTGCCAGAGCTATCGATCTTTCCGCTAAAGTTTTAATTCTTGATGAACCGACCGCAAGCCTTGATGCCAAAGAAGTCGATATGCTGCTGGATATATTGCGGAAGTTGCGCGATCGCGGAATCGGTATGATATTTGTGACGCACTTTCTGGATCAGGTTTACCGCATTAGCGGCAGAATTACTGTTTTACGTAATGGACGGCTAGTTGGAACATTGCCTGCCGCAGAATTACCACGTATTGAATTAGTCCAAATGATGCTGGGGCACAGTTTTGATGAAACGTTACTGAAACGTGGTGAGCACAGTGATGTCTCGGGTGAGCCCATCGTGCAGTTTAAACACTATGGTCGGCGTGGCTCGATTAATGACTTCGAGCTTTCCGTGCGTCCGGGAGAAATCGTTGGCCTTGCTGGTCTACTGGGTTCCGGTCGGACAGAAACCGCGCAGCTGATATTTGGTATTAACGTGCCTGATGCCGGTGAAGCAAGGGTTGATGGCAAACAAGTCAGCATTCGCACGCCGCGTGCGGCAGGAAAGCTCGGCTTTGGCTATTGCCCTGAGGATCGCAAGACTGACGGCATTGTCGGTGCGGCAACGGTACGAGAGAACATCATTCTGGCACTTCAGGCGCAGCGCGGCTGGTTGAAGCCTATTTCCTTACGTGAACAAACCCGTATCGCTGAAAAATTTATCAGCCTATTAGGGATTCGTACGCCCAGTCCAGAGCAGGAAATTCAGTATTTATCGGGTGGAAATCAGCAAAAAGTCCTGCTATCGCGCTGGCTGGCAACAGAACCGCGCTTCTTGATTTTGGATGAGCCAACGCGAGGAATCGATGTTGGTGCGCATGCTGAAATCATTCGCTTAATCGAAAAATTGTGTGAACAGGGGATGGCGTTACTCGTGATCTCTTCTGAATTGGAAGAACTGACGGGTTATGCGGATCGTATCATTGTGCTGCGTGACAGGCAGCATGTTGCGCATCTTGAACATAATGAGATCTCGGTTGCCGCAGTGATGCAGGCAATCGCAGTACAAACGGGAGCAGCTGATGACAGACAATAACGTCAAACCTGCCAAAAAAGTCCGCCTAACGTTCACCAAAGGGGTGCCACAGCTTCTGGCGCTCGTTGCCATCTTGCTGATTGATAGCATGGTCGCACCCAACTTCTTCTCCCTCCACATTCAGGATGGGCGCTTGTTCGGTAGCCTTATCGACATCCTTAACCGCGGTGCGCCCGTTGCGCTGCTGGCATTAGGTATGACGTTAGTGATTGCAACCGGCGGAATCGATTTATCGGTTGGCGCGGTAATGGCGATTGCAGGCGCGACGGCCGCAACGCTGACTGCTGCTGGGCATCCGCTTCCTTCTGTATTGCTGGTTGCGCTATTGGTTGGCGCACTGTGTGGGCTATGGAACGGCTTTCTGGTTGCGGTGTTACAGATTCAGCCGATTGTGGCGACGTTGATGCTGATGGTTGCCGGGCGGGGTATTGCTCAGCTGATTACCGAAGGTCAAATTATCACGTTTGATAACGCCGGGTTGGCTAAGCTGGGCAGCGGAACCCTATTCTATCTCCCCATGCCAGTGATTATTGCCTGCATGATGCTGCTGGCGTTGTGGATTTTGACGCGTAAAACGGCGCTTGGGCTATTTATCGAATCTGTCGGTATTAATTTGCGATCGGCTCGTAACGCTGGCGTGAGTACGAAACTGGTATTGGTCGCAGCTTATGTCATATGCGGCGTGTGTGCGGCCGTAGCGGGCGTTATCGTGACGGCGGACATCCGCGGGGCGGATGCGAACAACGCGGGCCTCTGGCTGGAATTAGACGCGATTTTGGCTGTGGTGATCGGTGGTGGTTCGCTACTTGGGGGGCGCTTTAATTTGCTGCTCTCTGTCGTCGGTGCCTTGATTATTCAGAGTATGAATACCGGCATCCTGCTGTCTGGCTATCGCCCGGAATTCAACCTGGTTCTGAAGGCACTCGTCGTTCTGCTGGTTTTGGTTATGCAATCCCCGCGTATTTCGTTGCACCACCTGTTCAGGAGGAAAACATAATGTTGAAACGCCACTTCCCCCTGTTGATGACGATTCTGGTCTTTATTGCTGGCTATTTATTCTGTCTCAGCCAGTTTCCCGGCTTTGCTTCGACGCGAGTTTTCTTTGATTTACTGACGGATAACGCTTTTCTAGGGATCGTGGCGGTTGGGATGACGTTTGTCATCCTGTCTGGCGGGATCGATCTCTCTGTAGGGTCAGTCATTGCATTTACCGGTGTGTTACTGGCCAAATTGATCGGTACGTATGGCATTGATCCTTTCTTTGCGTTCGCAATAGCGCTGGTGATGGGTGCAATGTTTGGCGGGTTGATGGGATGGATTATCGATACGCTCAAATTGCCTGCCTTTATTATCACGCTGGCGGGGATGTTCTTTGTCCGAGGAATGAGCTTTATCGTCTCACAAGAGTCGATTCCAATCGATCATCCGGTCTATAGCCAACTGGCGGGTTTAGCATGGCGCATGCCGGATGGGGGACGGTTTACCTTTCTGGCGCTAGTGATGTTGATTGTGGTGCTGTTGGGGATTGTTATAGCGCATCGAACCCGTTTCGGTAACCGTGTTTATGCGATTGGTGGTAGCAGCTATTCAGCGGAACTGATGGGGGTGCCCGTCAGGCGGACGACGATTCATATCTACATGCTTTCCAGTACGTTAGCGGTGTTGTCAGGCATTGTTTTTTCGCTCTATACCTCAGCGGGTTATGCCCTGGCGGCAAGCGGTGTGGAATTGGATGCCATCGCAGCAGTCGTGATTGGTGGCACACTACTGACCGGCGGTGTCGGAACCGTATTGGGAACCCTATTTGGCGTACTGATTCAGGGCCTGATTCAAACGTATATCACGTTTGATGGCACCTTGAGCTCATGGTGGACAAAAATCGTCATTGGCTTCCTGCTGTTTGCTTTTATTGGGTTACAGAAAGCGTTAAGCACATTCTGGTTAGCCAGACGTGCTTAAGTTGGTTGCGAGCAAAATCAGTCATGGATTAATCACAATAGGCGTTTTCAGCAACTGACGAATCATCGTCTGCTGATCGCTGTTTTGTAACCAAACGGCATAAAACGGGCGCACGACGGGCTGGCTGTCGCCGACTATCCGCAGGTTAGAATAGGTTTGTAACCAATGGCTGGGTAAAAACGCGCAGCCGCCAGTTGTTTCAAGCAGTTGGCGGGTCAACTGGGCCGACGTTGTTGTCAAAACAGGAAGCTGATCGCTGGTTAATAGGCGGTGTTCCTGCTGATGAAAGTCTGCGCCCCACTCCAATTTTATATAAGGCAGTTCCTGTCCGGGTGGGTGCGCTTCTGCTGCAAACAGCGAAAGGGAGAAATTGCCCAGCAGCTGGCTTGCCAATTCTTCCATTTTTGGCTGTTCGGTCGTAATCAACAGATCCAACTGGCGCTCATGGAGTTGTTTTACCAGCGAGTGGCGTAAGGCAATGCGCGCTTCTAGCTGGAGCAGCGGACGCTGTTGGTACAGCGATTGTAACCAGGGAGTCAAATAGGCTTCCCAGAGCGACGCGGTTGCCCCCACCGAAAGCAGGCTGTGTTGCTGCGAGCGTGCGACTTCTTTTTTAGCGATCTGCCAGGTACCGATAAGACTTTCCGCATAGGGCAGAAGCCGTTCGCCGGCGGGGGTCAGGCGTATGTTGTTCCGATGGCGCGTGAACAGGTTGGCACCAAGCTGCGTCTCTAACTGGCGAATCCGAAAACTCACCGCTGACTGCGTGAGATACAGGGATTCGGCGGCACGGCCAAAGTGTCTTGTCCTGCTGACTTCCAGAAAGGTTTTTAGTAATTCGGTATCCACGCCCATCTCCAAAAAAATTTTGTCGTAATGATTTAAATGTTTTGTTTTACACAATGTCAAGCCTATCTAATACTCCGCGCCATAAACAACACGACCATAGAAGAATTAGGAGCGTGTAAGATGGCAGAAAGCTTCTCTACCACTAATCGTTTTTTTGATAACAAGTTCTACCCGCGTGGTTTTTCCCGACATGGCGACTTTACGATTAAAGAAGCACAACTGTTGGAGCGCCACGGTTACGCGTTTAACGAGCTGGATTTAGGTAAACGTGAACCAGTGACTGAGGAAGAGACATCGTTTGTCGCAATGTGCCGCGGCGAACGTAAAGCGGAAACGGAACTGGAAAAAATCTGGTCCAAATATCTGGATCGTATCCGTCGTCCTAAACGCTTCCATACGTTGTCTGGTGGTAAGCCGCAGATGGATGCAGTGGAAGAATACACTGAAAGCGATGATTAATTAAGAATGGGGCGTTAGCCCTGAGAGATCCCCAGAAACATCATCAATACACCATGATGATGTTTCGATAGGCTCTCGCCATATCGTCGTATACCCTGTCGGGGTTCATCCCCGACAGGATCCTCGGTGATTGACGGATGACATTTTCACTCAATGTCAGATACGACAA
>NZ_JAULSZ010000011.1:0-25455 GCF_051707265.1 Pectobacterium sp. S5 | reverse complement strand
TGTGCTACCGCTCGACTTGCATGTGTTAGGCCTGCCGCCAGCGTTCAATCTGAGCCATGATCAAACTCTTCAATTTAAGATTTGTTTGATTTGCTTCTACTCGAGAAGCGATGCTCAAAGAATTAAAACTGTTTATTCGTAATGAATTTCACTGTTGTTCACTCTTCAAGACTTTTTATATCGTTTAAGATACGGTCTTGTGAGTGCCCACACAGATTGTCTGATTATATTGTTAAAGAGCAGTGCGTTGTGGCCTTAACCACTTCGCGAGGTGGCGTATATTACGCTTTTCACCTTCAGAGTCAACGCTTATTTTAAAGCGTTTTCTCTTTCTTTATCGACCCGGTTGTGTGTTCACAGCGCCGTGTCGATGGAGGCGCATTATAGGGATCCGTTTTCGTTACACAACAACTTTCTTGATCTTTTTTTCTGTTCGCGTGTTTTTCGACCCTTTCGATGAGATCTTACTCGATCCACACCACTTTTCAGTTGCCGACATCCCATATCTGTCGATATTTTGTCTAATAACGAATCATCAGTATGTGGCAAATAACTACGAGGTTGTCGATGAGTGCAAAAACATTGCGCCGTTATAACGGCATTTCTCCCGTTTTAGGCGAAAGAGTCATGGTCGATCATTCCAGCGTGGTGATTGGTAAGGTAACACTAGGCGATGATGTCGGCATATGGCCTCTTGTAGCCATACGCGGTGACGTTAACTACATTACTATTGGTGCAAGGAGTAATGTTCAGGACGGATCTGTACTTCACATCACCCACTGCTCAGAGAAAAAACCAGAAGGCAATCCGCTTATTATTGGTGAAGACGTCACGGTAGGCCATAAAGCGATGCTGCACGGTTGCCAGATAGGAAATCGGGTTCTGGTCGGAATGGGTTCAATACTCCTGGATGGAGCCATTGTTGAAGATGATGTCATGATTGGTGCGGGTAGCTTAGTCCCGCCAGGAAAACGGCTAGAGAAGGGACATCTATACCTCGGCAGCCCAGTCAAAAAAATTCGGCCACTGACACAAGAAGAAATAGAGGGATTGATTTACTCGGCAAACAACTACGTTCGCTGGAAAGATGAATACCTTGCTCAGGACAATGAGTAACAGCCTTCATCATCCCATTCTTCAGCAGCGATCATTTGTTCCAGTTCATCTTCAAGATCCCATCGATATTCCCTGAACAGTGCCAGCCACCGTTCAGGGCTATCACCACCATAACGTTGCTGGAGCAGCTCAGCGCTCACTAAGCATTCCTGCTGAAAGCCATTCACTAAAACAGGAAAGCGGATCGCCCTTACCTTATCATCCCAGCTTTCACGATCGGGGAACTGGATCGCCTGATTCATTTAGCAAGATCCTGCTTTAGTAAAGCAATCACGGGTTCCACGTCCGGCATAACACCATGCCAAAGTTTAAACGCATGTGCCGCTTGCCACACCAACATTCCCAAACCATCGGCATAATGGAGAGCACCATGCTGTACGCACCATGACAAAAATGGTGTCAGTTGCGGCAGGTAAAACATGTCATAACAGCACGTTTCCGGCGAAATGAGTTCTGGCGGTAAGTTAGGAACGCTGTCGTACATACCTGAAGATGTGGCGTTGATGATCAGATCGAACGACTGACCCTGTAAATCATCGAAAGCAACAGCGCGAATATCACCAATGTCACGGAAGATCTTAGCTAAGGCATCGGCCTTGGAAAAGGTCCTATTCGTCAGCACGACTGTACAGCCATAAGCAAGCAGAGGTTGGATAACACCCCGCGCCGCGCCGCCCGCACCAACCAGCAAAACACGATCCAACGGCTTCACCAGCGCCAATCGTTGCAGATCGCTGAGCAAACCGATGCCATCGGTATTATCACCAAACAGGCGACCATCACTCAATCTCTTCAATGTATTGACCGCCCCCGCAAGCGCGGCACACTCGCTACGCTCATCCGCTTCGGCAAAGGCCCGTTCTTTAAAGGGCGCTGTCACATTCACCCCACCAGCACCATCACGAAAATACTGGCGCAGCATCTGCTCAAAATTATCCAGAGGCGCTAACACGCGCTGGTACGTCAACGTTATTCCCGTCTGTGCAGCAAATAGCTCATGTATACGAGGTGATTTACTATGCGCAATCGGATTGCCAAAAACCGCAAAAGACGTTACTTCAGACACGTTCCTCTCCAACTTGTCGTTATCCCTGACGAATAAGCTCGCCTGTTAATACATCCCTGATTTCTGATGGGTTCATTCTTCCGCCGACATCCCCAACTAGCACAGGAAAATCATCACCAAACTGTAGAGAAACTTCCTGAACCGTGCGGCAAGGCGGTTGGCCACTTAAATTGGCGCTGGTCGACACCAACGGTTTACCATAACGCTGGCACAGTTCCTTGACTAATGGGTGGTCGCTGACGCGCACCGCAAGTGAAGAAAATTGCCCCGTTAACCACTGCGGAGTCGTGCGTTTTGCTGGCAATACCCAAGTAACCGGACCTGGCCATGTGGAAAACATCACAGCCTTCTGCTCAGCGGATAACGCACTGTCATCAATATAAGGAGCCAATTGGCTAAAATCTGCCGCAATCAGGATCAAGCCTTTTTGCCAAGGGCGTTGCTTTAACGCCAGCAGGCGATTAACCGCCACTTCACTATCAGGATCGCACCCCAACCCAAATACCGCTTCAGTCGGGTACGCAATAACCTGCTCGTTACGTAACTCCCGCAAAACGGGAATCATTAGTTCATCAGACACATCACTCATTCTTATCAACTTCTGCCGCTATCGGTTTTCCACATAATTTACTGGCACAAAATAGCTTGATGCCTTGTGCCGTTTTTTTCTCAAACAATAAAGCGTAATGGCAAGAAGGGCATTCACCCGCTATCGGCTTATGGTTTAACGTAAACTGGCAATCGGGATAGCGATCGCAAGAATGAAATACCTTGCCGTAGCGAGATTTGCGCTGCAACAGCGTTCCTTCATTACACTGTGGGCATCGAATCGCCGTATCATCAGGGCGATCGATAGTCTCGGTATGATGGCATTCAGGGTAATTGCCACAGCCGATGAACATCCCATAACGGCCTTGCCGTAAAACCAAGGTCGACTGACAAAGCGGACATTGCTGCCCATCTAACACTTTGACGATATGTCCATCAGCTTGTGCTTTCAGCGGGCGAATGAACTCACATTCTGGATACGCAGAACAGCCAAGAAATGGGCCGTGCCGACCAGAACGGATAACCAGCACTGACCCACAGTCTGGACACATTTCCTGTTTTTTTTCAGCAAACAGCGCAGGCTTAGCCATTCGAACTGTTATTCCTCTGGCTATTGCACATAACCGTCATTGACCTCAAAGAGTAATTCTTCCATTTGCTGATAAGCATTCTCACAACCAGGTACATTGAAAAGCACCATGAGAATGACCCACTTCAGATCTTCCAGATCAAACTCCTGCGTTTCCAACGCCATGACGCGTTCGATAATCATTTCCCGCGTTTCAAGGTTCAGAACCTGAATTTGCTCAAGGAACAATAAAAAGCCACGACATTCCGCATCAAGACGCAGCGCCTCATCCTGCGTATAGATCCGCATAGCCAGAGGATCGTTCGCCAAATGAAGCGGCGCAGTCTGCCCTTCCTGAATATCGGCCAATTTTTCCAGCCAACTCAACGCGCTATAGATATCGTTACGATGGAATCCAGCGCGGGTGAGGTCATCAGTTAACGTATCCTGATCGACACGCATTTCAGTTTCATTGTGGATGTAGCTCTCAAACAAGTACATGAGTACGTCGAACATGGCCTGCCCTCCTTAATCGGACATAGCCGCCGGGTACTGCTGCGATCCATCCTGCTAACTCCAGCTCTAATAGCTTAGTGACTATCTCTGGCACAGGTTGGCCGGCACGTTCAGCGACAACGTCAACAGGTGTAACCTCATCTCCTACGTTAGCCAACACGTCGGCAAATGGCAATTCGCTATCCTCTTCTTCGTTAGAAATAGTTTGCCCGCTTTCCATCGGCAGCCACTGTAACTCACTCACCAACTGCTCAAGAATATCTTTCGGATGTGTAACCAAGCTGGCTCCTTGCTGGATCAACCAGTGTGTTCCCTCAGTCATCGGATTACCAATCGGCCCCGGCAGAGCAAAAACTTCCCGTCCTTGCTCCAAAGCATAACGCGCAGTGACCAACGATCCACTGCGGATAGACGCTTCAATGACCAGAACACCCAACCCTAACCCGCTGATAATACGATTTCTTCTGGGAAAGTTGGTTGGGAAAGGCGGCATCGCGAGAGGAAATTCGGAAACCAGCGCGCCACCAGCGCCACAAATACGTTCGGCAAGCTTAGCGTGCCGCTTGGGATAAACATTCTCCAGCCCGCTTCCCAGCACCGCAACGGTTCGCCCTCCCGCATCCAACGCAGCACGATGAGCAATACCATCAATGCCAATCGCTAACCCGCTTGTCACCGTGAGTTCATTCGCAGCAAGCTCTTGGGCGAAAAAGCATCCCCAGCGCTCGCCGTAAGCACTGCTCCCACGGCTACCAATAATCGATATTTGTGGCGATGCCAGCAATTCAGGAGAACCAGATACAAAAAGCAACAGCGGAAAATCACGAATATTGCTCAACAGAAAGGGATAAAGGACATCTTCGCACGTCACGATATGATTATTGGGATGAGACAACCAGGTGAGAGTTTCCTCTAGGATCTTACGATCATAGGAACAGAATTGGGCAATTTGAGCATCGGACAGGCCTAACGCCCCCAAGGTCTCGTTATCGAACGTATTTAAATCAATAAGCTTTCTGACAATCGCCTGAGCACGCCTGCCCCCTAGGTGCCGTACACCCGTCATACGTAGCCAGATTTCCGTTAATAGCATCGTCGTCCCTTATTCCGCTATGTTCAGATAAGTGGTGCAATTCAGTGCTGATGCTGTCAATCGGGGCAGGAAATGTCTAGAATGAGCATTAAGACTCTCTCACTATTCAGATACAGATCTAAACATATATGGCAGTTTTGCAGGTATTACATTTTCCAGACGAGCGGCTCCGCATCACTGCGCAACCCGTAAAAGAAGTCAATGCAGATATTCAACGTATCGTAGATGATATGTTCGATACCATGTACGAAGAAGAAGGTATTGGCCTGGCAGCAACACAGGTGGATATTCATCAGCGTATTATTGTTATTGACGTCTCTGAAGAACGAGACCAACGACTGGTGCTGATCAATCCCGAGTTGATTGAAAAGAGCGGCGATACAGGCATCGAAGAAGGTTGCTTGTCGATCCCTGAAACGCGTGCGCTGGTCCCTCGTGCAGAACGTGTAAAAGTGCGCGCATTGGATCGTGAAGGTAAGGCGTTCGAACTGGAAGCAAGCGAGCTACTCGCCATTTGTATTCAGCACGAAATGGACCATCTGGTTGGGAAACTGTTTATCGATTACCTTTCCCCGCTTAAACGCCAGCGCATTCGTCAAAAACTGGAAAAACTGGCTAAGCAGAATAGCCGAGCCCGATAATTTTTCATCCTGACAGGAAGCACCGTGTCTGATTCTTTACGCATAATCTTTGCCGGAACCCCTGACTTTGCAGCGCGTCATCTAGACGCGCTTTTATCATCGGGTCATGAGGTCGTTGGCGTTTTCACCCAGCCTGACCGTCCGGCAGGCAGAGGCAACAAGCTCACCCCTAGTCCGGTAAAAGTACTGGCAGAGCAACACAGCATCCCCGTTTTCCAGCCTAAGTCTCTGCGGCCGGAAGAAAATCAGGCGATGGTTCAAGCGTTAAATGCCGATATTATGGTCGTTGTCGCCTACGGTTTAATTCTGCCACAGCCCGTGTTATCCATGCCTCGCCTTGGCTGCATTAATGTCCACGGATCTCTGTTACCTCTCTGGCGTGGTGCGGCACCTATTCAGCGTGCATTGTGGGCTGGAGATAGTGAAACCGGCGTGACGATCATGCAGATGGACGTTGGACTCGATACGGGTGCAATGCTGCACAAAATTTCGTGCCCAATCCTGCCACAGGATACCAGTGCAACGTTGTACGATAAACTTGCTGAGCTGGGCCCACGTGGCTTATTGGAAACGCTGGAACAGCTTGCTGATGGCAGCGCTGTTGCTGAAGCACAAAATGATGCCCTTGCCACCTATGCAGAAAAGCTCAGCAAAGAAGAAGCTCGTCTCAACTGGCAGTTATCTGCCGAGCAGCTTGAGCGCTGTATTCGTGCTTTTAATCCTTGGCCAGTCAGCTATTTCATCGTAGATGAACAGCCAGTGAAAGTCTGGAAAGCTGAGGTCATCGCCAAAGCACATGGCTCACAGCCTGGCACCATCATACAAGCAGACAAGCAGGGCATTCAGGTAGCAACAATAGATGGCATCTTGAATATTCAGGAATTGCAGCCCGCAGGCAAAAAAGTCATGGGCGCGCAGGATCTACTTAACTCACGCCGTGAGTGGTTCGTTCCCGGTAATACACTGGACTAATCTATTTTTCATACCGGCGCCAAGCCGGTATATCCTCTCTCTTTTACGTATACGTCATCGCTAACACATGAAAAGCTCATACAATCTACGCAGTATTGCCGCAAAAGTGGTGGGACAGGTTCTGGATCAGGGACAATCACTCAGTGCCTTATTACCTGTTCATCAGCGTGAAGTCTCCGATAAAGATCGCGCACTTTTGCAAGAGCTTTGCTTCGGCGTATTACGCGTTTTGCCGCAGTTGGAATGGTGCATTCAACAACTGATGGCTAAGCCTCTGACGGGTAAACAACGCACGCTGCACTACCTCATCATGGTCGGCATCTACCAGCTACATTACACTCGGATCCCGCCACATGCGGCCCTGGCAGAAACAGTAGAAGGTGCCGTCGCATTAAAGCGGCCACAGCTCAAAGGGCTGATTAATGGCGTATTACGCCAATTTCAGCGTCAGCAGGAAGAACTGATTCAACGTGAGGCAACTCACTCATCTCACTACCTGCATCCAAGCTGGCTACTGGCGCGCATTGAGCGTGCCTATCCAAATCACTGGCAAAACATCGTTGAGGCGAATAATCAACGCCCTCCAATGTGGCTACGTGTGAATCGATTACACCACACACGTGAAGCATATTTAAACTTGTTAGAGCAAGAGGGAATCGAAGCATTTCCTCATGCCGAATACAGCGATGCGATACGACTTGCGGCTCCCTGTGCAGTCGATCAATTGCCAGGATTTTCACAAGGGTGGGCAACGGTACAGGATGCATCGGCTCAAGGCTGCGTCTATTGGCTCGATCCACAAGATGGTGAACAGATCCTCGATCTCTGTGCTGCACCCGGTGGAAAAACAACACACATTTTAGAAACGGCACCAAAATCTCATGTGCTCGCTGTCGATGTTGATGAAACACGTTTAGGCCGGGTAAAAGAAAATTTACTGCGGCTACAAATGCATGCCGAAGTAAAACAAGGCGATGGACGTTACCCTGATTCATGGTGTGAAGGACGTGTGTTTGATCGCATTCTGTTGGATGCACCTTGCTCAGCCACTGGCGTCATTCGTCGTCACCCTGATATTAAGTGGTTGCGACGAGACAGAGACATCGAGGAGCTAGTAGCACTGCAAAAAGAAATTCTTGATGCCATTTGGCCACATCTCAAAACAGGCGGCACGATGGTCTACGCTACCTGCTCTATTCTGCCGGAAGAAAATGCCCAACAAGTTGCTGATTTCCTGACTCGCCATACTGATGCAACGCTTGTTGATACAGGTACAAGAGAAATACCGGGAATACAGATGCTTCCTCATACCGATGGTGGCGATGGTTTCTTTTATGCGAAGCTGGTAAAAAACTGATATTGAACCCAGTATTGTCTGCAACAGACAGCAATCAATAAACGGCATGGCTTATTATGAAAATTATCATTCTTGGCGCGGGTCAGGTCGGCGGAACACTGGCGGAAAATCTAGCGGGTGAAAACAATGACATCACTGTCGTTGATACCGATGCAAACCGGTTACGTCAGCTTCAAGATAAGTTTGATCTGCGCGTCGTTACGGGCTATGCCTCTCACCCACGAGTGCTACGTGAAGCGGGAGCAGAAGATGCCGATATGCTGGTCGCCGTTACCAATTCAGATGAAACGAATATGGTAGCCTGCCAGATTGCTTATTCTCTTTTCAAAACACCAAACCGGATTGCACGTATTCGTGCCGCTGAATACATTCGTGAATCAGAACAGCTGTTTTTACCAGAAGCGGTTCCCATCGATCACCTGATCTCCCCGGAACAGTTGGTGATCGATAACATTTACAAACTGATCGAATATCCCGGAGCACTTCAAGTCGTCAATTTCGCTGAAGGCAAAGTGAGTCTTGCCGCAGTTAACGCCTACTATGGTGGTCCACTGGTCGGTAATGCTCTCACCTCTCTCCGTGAACACATCCCTCATGTAGATACCCGCGTTGCCGCTATTTTCCGTCACGATCGTCCGATTCGCCCTCAAGGTTCCACCATCATCGAAGCTGGAGATGAGGTGTTTTTTGTCGCCGCTTCGCAGCATATTCGTGCAGTGATGAGCGAGTTGCAGCGCCTTGAAAAACCGTATAAAAGGATCATGATCGTTGGTGGTGGGAATGTCGGTGCAGGATTAGCGCAGCGGTTAGAAAAAGACTACAGCATCAAGTTGATAGAACGAAATGCAGACCGGGCTGTGGAACTGGCTGAGCTTCTGCAAAATACAGTCGTATTCCATGGCGATGCTTCAGATCAAGAACTCCTCGCCGAAGAACATATCGAGCAGATCGACGTATTCATCGCCATTACCAACGATGACGAAGCGAACATTATGTCAGCTATGCTGGCTAAACGCATGGGTGCGAAAAAAGTAATGGTGCTTATCCAGCGTCGGGCTTATGTCGATCTGGTTCAGGGCAGCGTTATTGATGTCGCAATATCCCCACAGCAGGCAACAATTTCTGCGCTACTCAGCCACGTCCGTAAGGCAGATATCGTTAGCGTATCTTCTTTACGTCGTGGCGTAGCTGAAGCAATCGAGGCCATCGCTCACGGTGACGAGGGCACATCGAAAGTTGTCGGCAGAATGATCGAAGATATTAAACTTCCACCAGGAACCACTATAGGCGCAATTGTTCGCGGTGACGACGTCATCATTGCCAACGCAAATAGCAAAATTGAACAAGGTGATCATGTCATCATGTTCTTGGCTGACAAGAAATTTGTGCCTGATGTTGAACGTCTATTTCAACCAAGCCCCTTCTTTTTGTAATGTGGGAGCTGATTTATTGCTAATCGATAATCTGGCAAAGATACGGCTATTGGTTAGAATTAATTTATAATTTTTTGGCAAGGAGAACGGATATGAGCATCATCAAAGAATTCAGAGAGTTTGCCATGCGTGGCAACGTTGTCGATTTGGCGGTGGGTGTCATTATTGGTGCCGCTTTCGGCAAGATCGTTTCTTCTCTGGTATCAGATATTATTATGCCGCCACTTGGACTTTTGATTGGTGGTGTCGATTTCAAACAATTCAGCCTTATTCTTCGCGACGCCCAAGGCGAAATTCCCGCTGTTGTCATGAACTATGGCGCTTTCATCCAGAATATTTTCGACTTTATCATCGTCGCTTTCGCAATTTTTATAGCTATCAAGCTTATGAATAAAATGCGTCGTAAACAGGAAGATACGCCTGCAGCACCGCCAAAACCTAGCGCAGAAGAAAAGCTCTTAGCTGAAATTCGCGACTTACTAAAAGAACAACAGACTAGACAGTAAGAATTTAGTTTCTGCTTAGACTCAGCATCATTAAGCAGAAAGTAGAAAGGCCAGAGGTAAATAATCATTTGATTGCTTACCACTGGCCTCCCAATTACCTTTCTTCATGTGCTTCTCTTTTCTACGATAACTTCCTTTCCCTTTTTCATTCACTTCAATTCGTTGGCGAAACAGTGGGTCATGTAGCAATGCCTCAATGGCGTTGTCCTGGATTTTCCCACGCTTATGTCGGTATGTGGTCATCATTACTCCTAAGGAACTCGGGTTGGTATGTACATAAATAAAACGTGCAGAGTATATAGTCGAAATGGGTAGATGAGAACAGGTGGGATGTATTTTTCAGCTCACTCAGACACAGGTAGTTGCTCACCGTGTATATTTATGCAAAGCATGACTTATTTCAGATATAAAAAAACCGGGTTTCCCCGGTTTTTTTACGCTCTTACAGATTACTCTGCAGTAGCAACTTCTTCTGTCTGCGAAACTGAGCGATCAACGAGCTCGATGTATGCCATCGGCGCATTGTCACCAGCACGGAAGCCACACTTAAGAATACGAGTGTAACCACCGGCACGGCTCGCGAAACGCGGGCCCAGTTCATTAAACAGTTTTGCCACGATCTCGTTATCACGAGTACGGGCGAATGCCAGACGACGATTAGCAACGCTGTCGGTCTTGGCAAGAGTAATCAGCGGTTCAACAACGCGACGCAGCTCTTTCGCTTTCGGCAGGGTCGTCTTGATGATTTCATGACGAACCAAAGAACTAGCCATGTTACGGAACATAGCCTGACGATGGCTGCTGTTACGGTTCAGTTGACGACCACTCTTACGATGGCGCATGACCTTATCCTTCTCAGTAAAACCTTAACCTGTGATCTGGTTACTCATCAGCAATGCTTGCCGGTGGCCAGTTTTCCAGGCGCATGCCCAGAGACAAACCACGGGAAGCCAGTACGTCTTTAATCTCAGTAAGAGATTTTTTACCAAGATTAGGCGTTTTGAGCAGCTCAACCTCGGTACGCTGTACCAGATCACCGATGTAGTGGATAGCTTCTGCCTTAAGGCAGTTAGCAGAGCGGACAGTCAATTCCAGATCGTCAACAGGGCGCAGCAGAATCGGATCGAATTCTGGTTTCTCTTCTTTAACTTCTGGCTGACGAACATCACGTAAGTCAACAAAAGCTTCAAGTTGTTCAGCCAGAATGGTAGCCGCACGGCGGATCGCCTCTTCAGGATCGATCGTGCCATTGGTTTCCATTTCGATGACTAGCTTGTCCAGGTCAGTACGCTGTTCTACACGAGCTGCTTCAACATTGTAGGCAATACGCTCTACAGGGCTGTAGCAAGCATCAACTAACAGACGACCAATCGGGCGCTCATCTTCTTCCGTATGAATACGGGCAGATGCCGGCACATAACCACGACCACGTTGAACTTTGATACGCATACTAATAGATGCGTTTTCATCGGTCAGGTGGCAAATTAAGTGCTGCGGCTTGACGATTTCGACATCACCATCATGGATGATGTCGGCTGCAGTCACAGGGCCAATGCCAGATTTATTCAGGGTAAGAATAACTTCATCTTTGCCTTGAACTCTCACCGCCAGCCCTTTCAGGTTGAGCAGGATTTCCAGGATATCTTCCTGTACGCCTTCTTTGGTGCTGTACTCATGCAGTACACCATCAATCTCAACCTCGGTCACCGCGCAACCTGGCATGGATGAAAGCAGAATACGGCGCAGTGCGTTGCCAAGAGTATGGCCGAAGCCCCGCTCTAATGGCTCAAGGGTCACCTTGGCGTGCGTCGAACTCACTTGCTCGATATCAACCAGGCGCGGTTTTAGAAACTCTGTCACAGAACCCTGCATTGTGTCCTCTCTTTGGTACTAAGCTTTACTTGGAGTAAAGCTCGACGATCAGGTGTTCATTAATGTCCGCAGACAGATCGGTACGTTCAGGAATACGTTTGAACACACCTTCCATCTTGGCAGCATCAACTTCCAGCCAAGTTGGCTTTTCACGCTGTTCAGCCAGCTCCAGAGCGGCTTTCACGCGAGATTGCTTTTTCGCTTTCTCACGGATGCTGACTACGTCATTCGGGGATACCTGATAAGAAGCGATGCTAACAACGCGACCGTTTACCATGATAGCTTTGTGGCTTACCATCTGACGTGCTTCAGCACGAGTGGCACCAAAACCCATACGATAAACAACGTTATCCAGACGACCTTCCAGCAGTTGCAGCAGGTTTGCACCTGTGTTGCCTTTCAGACGTGCAGCTTCTTTATAATAGTTACGGAACTGACGCTCCAGAACACCGTAGATACGGCGAACTTTTTGCTTTTCACGCAACTGTACACCATAGTCAGACAGACGCGGTTTACGCGCACCGTGCTGGCCAGGAGCTTGTTCAATTTTACACTTGGAATCGATCGCACGAACACCAGACTTCAGAAACAGGTCGGTGCCTTCACGACGGCTCAGCTTGAGCTTAGGACCCAAATATCTTGCCATTTTCTTTCTCCAACAATCCTAAAAGCGGCGTTATACGCGGCGCTTTTTCGGCGGACGACAACCGTTATGAGGGATCGGAGTCACATCAGTAATATTAGTGATGCGGAAACCAGCCGCGTTCAACGCGCGGATAGTAGACTCACGGCCCGGACCAGGTCCTTTAACCATAACTTCCAGGTTCTTAATACCGTACTCTTTCACTGCTTCAGCACAGCGTTCTGCTGCAACTTGAGCTGCGAACGGAGTGGATTTGCGAGAACCACGGAAGCCGGAACCACCGGCAGTTGCCCAACCTAGCGCATTACCCTGACGATCAGTAATGGTTACGATGGTGTTGTTGAAAGAAGCATGGATATGAGCCACACCGTCAGAGACTTGCTTTCTGACACGCTTACGTGCACGAATAGGTGCCTTTGCCATTATTCAATCACCCCGATTATTTCTTGATCGGTTTGCGCGGACCCTTACGGGTACGGGCGTTAGTCTTGGTACGCTGACCGCGAACCGGCAGACCACGACGATGACGCAAACCACGATAAGTACCAAGGTCCATAAGACGCTTGATGCTCAGGGTAACTTCACGACGCAGATCACCTTCTACAACAAACTTGGCAACTTCGTCACGCAGCTTATCGATTTGCTCTTCAGACAGCTCACTGATCTTAACATTTTCGGCAATTCCTGTTGCAGCACAAATAGCCTGCGACCGAGTTTTACCGATACCGAAAATCGACGTTAATGCAATAACGGTATGTTTATGATCAGGAATGTTAATGCCTGCTATACGGGCCACTATGCACTCCTACAATTTTATACGGCAACACCATTCTGAAAAGCCCGTTTTCAGGATACTCAAATAATGTTGCAGCTACATACAAAAGATTGGCTGGCTAATCTAGCCAGCTCAATCCAACTTTGCAAGAAAAATATGCGAGATAATCAGCCTTGACGCTGTTTATGCTTCGGTTCGGCACTGCAGATCACACGAACGACACCGTTACGCTTAACAATCTTACAGTTACGACATAATTTCTTGACGGAAGCACGAACTTTCATTTTTACTCTCCGTAACTTCTCAAGCTCACCTAATTAACGGTTATAGCCTTTCAGGTTTGCTTTCTTCAATGCAGACTCATATTGACTCGACATCATTAGAGTTTGCACTTGAGCCATAAAGTCCATGATGACGACAACAACGATCAATAAAGATGTACCCCCAAAATAGAAAGGCACTTTCATTGCGTCACGCATAAACTCCGGGATCAGGCAGATAAAAGTAATATACATCGCACCAATCAGAGTAAGGCGAGTCATCACTTTATCGATATATTTCGCCGTTTGCTCTCCCGGACGAATTCCTGGCACGAATGCACCGGACTTCTTCAGGTTATCTGCTGTTTCGCGCGGGTTGAAAACCAACGCAGTGTAGAAGAAACAGAAGAAGATGATTGCAGACGCATAGAGTAACACATAAAGCGGTTGTCCGGGCTGCAAATACAGCGAAATAGTTGTCAGCCAGTTCCAACCGGTACCGCCCCCAAACCAAGATGCAATCGTGGCTGGGAACAGAATAATGCTGGAGGCGAAGATTGCAGGGATAACCCCAGCCATGTTCACCTTCAGCGGTAAATGCGTACTCTGTGCTGCATAAACACGACGCCCCTGTTGACGTTTTGCATAGTTAACAACGATACGACGTTGACCACGCTCAACGAAAACAACGAAGAAGGTTACTGCAAACACTAAAACTGCAACCAACAGCAACAGGAGGAAGTGCAGGTCGCCTTGCCGAGCTTGCTCGATGGTATGGCCAATGGCCGGCGGTAGCCCCGCAACAATACCAGCGAAGATTATGATCGAGATACCGTTACCGATACCACGTTCCGTAATCTGTTCTCCCAGCCACATCAGGAACATTGTCCCAGTAACTAGGCTCACAACAGCGGTAAAGTAGAAAGCAAAGCCTGGGTTTATCACCAAGTCTTGCATTCCAGGCATATTCGGCAAACCGGTAGCAATACCGATCGACTGGAATATAGCCAATACCAAGGTACCGTAGCGAGTGTACTGGCTTATCTTACGACGGCCAGCCTCCCCTTCTTTCTTTATTTCAGCCAACGCTGGATGAACCACCGTCAGCAACTGGATAATAATGGACGCCGAAATATACGGCATAATACCCAGTGCAAAGATAGAAGCACGGCTGAGAGCACCACCAGAGAACATGTTAAACATTTCAATGATGGTGCCTCGCTGCTGTTCAAGCAATTTGGCAAGCACAGTGGCATCAATACCAGGAATTGGGATAAAAGAGCCAATACGGAAAACAATTAGCGCACCGATAACAAACAAAAGTCTGCGCTTCAGTTCACCAACTCCGCCTTTAGCACTTTGAAAATCTAATCCTGGTTGCTTAGCCATCTGCTACTTATTCCTCAATTTTACCGCCAGCAGTTTCGATAGCAGCACGAGCACCTTTAGTGACACGCAGACCACGAATCGTTACCGGACGAGCAACTTCACCAGACAGAATCACTTTCGCGAACTCAATCTGAATGCCAATAACATTAGCGGCTTTCAGCGTATTCAGGTCAACCACGTCGCCTTCTACTTTAGCTAAATCAGACAGACGAACTTCTGCCGTGATCATCGCTTTGCGAGAAGTAAAACCGAATTTCGGCAGACGACGATATAAAGGCATCTGACCACCTTCAAAACCACGACGTACGCCACCGCCAGAACGAGAGTTCTGACCTTTGTGACCACGACCACTGGTTTTGCCCAGGCCAGAACCGATACCACGACCTAAACGCTTCGGTGCGTGTTTAGCACCTTCGGCCGGAGACAGAGTATTTAAACGCATCTGTTACTCCTCTACTTTAACCATGTAGGAAACCGCGTTGACCATACCGCGAACCGCAGGAGTATCCTCACGTTCAACTGTATGCCCAATACGACGCAGACCCAGGCCAAGCAGTGTCGCCTTATGTTTCGGCAGACGACCGATTGCACTACGGGTTTGAGTAATTTTAATAGTCTTTGCCACGGTCATTACCCCAGAATTTCTTCAACGGATTTACCACGCTTGGCAGCGACCATTTCCGGGGACTTCATATTGGCCAAACCATCAATCGTTGCACGAACCACGTTAATCGGGTTAGTGGAACCATAGGCTTTAGCCAATACGTTGTGAACCCCTGCAACTTCCAAAACGGCGCGCATTGCACCACCGGCAATAATACCGGTACCTTCGGAAGCTGGCTGCATGAACACACGAGAACCCGTGTGAGCACCTTTAACTGGGTGCTGCAGGGTGCCGTTGTTCAGCGCGACATTCATCATATTGCGACGGGCTTTTTCCATCGCTTTCTGGATCGCTGCTGGAACTTCGCGAGCTTTACCGTAACCAAAACCAACGCGGCCGTTGCCATCACCCACTACAGTCAGTGCGGTGAAGCTGAAAATACGACCACCTTTAACGGTTTTAGATACGCGATTTACCGCGATCAGCTTTTCCTGCAGTTCGCCAGCTTGTTTCTCGATGTGAGCCATCTTACACCTCTACCTTAGAACTGAAGGCCAGCTTCACGGGCAGCATCTGCCAGTGCTTGGACTCGACCATGATATTGGAAACCGGAACGGTCGAAAGAGACATCTTTGATGCCTTTTTCTAACGCGCGTTCTGCAATAGCTTTACCTATTGCGATAGCTGCGTCTTTATTACCGGTAGACTTCAGTTGTTCAGCGATAGCTTTTTCTACAGTAGAAGCGGCTACCAGGACTTCAGAACCGTTCGGTGCAATGACCTGCGCATAAATATGGCGTGGTGTACGATGTACCACCAGACGCGTCGCACCCAGTTCCTGGAGCTTGCGGCGTGCGCGGGTCGCACGACGGATACGAGCTGCTTTCTTATCCATAGTGTTACCTTACTTCTTCTTAGCCTCTTTGGTACGCACGACTTCGTCGGCGTAACGGACACCCTTGCCTTTATAAGGCTCAGGACGACGGTAGGCGCGTAATTCCGCAGCAACCTGACCAATAACCTGCTTATCAGCACCTTTCAGTACGATTTCAGTTTGGCTTGGGCATTCTGCAGTAATACCTGCCGGCAGTGCATGCTCTACTGGGTGAGAAAACCCAAGAGACAGGTTAACCACATTGCCTTTAACAGCAGCACGGTAACCAACACCAACCAGTTGCAGCTTCTTAGTGAAGCCTTCGGTAACACCGATAACCATTGCGTTCAACAGAGCGCGAGTGGTACCCGCTTGGGCCCATCCGTCAACGAAACCTTCGCGCGGAGCGAAAGTCAGAGCGTTGTCAGCTTGTTTCACTTCAACAGCATCATGGATCTTACGACTCAGCTCGCCGTTTTTACCCTTAATCGAAACATCCTGACCGTTGAGTTTTACCTCTACGCCGGCAGGAATGACGACGGGTGCTTTTGCAACACGAGACATTTTTCCTCCCGATTAAGCTACGTAGCAGATAATCTCGCCACCAAGACCAGCTTGGCGAGCTGCACGATCAGTCATAACACCTTTAGAGGTAGAAACAACAGCGATACCCAAACCGGCCATAACTTTTGGCAGCTCATCTTTTCTTTTATAGATGCGCAGACCTGGACGGCTTACTCGCTGAATGCTTTCTACCACTGCCTTGCCCTGGAAATATTTAAGTTCTAATTCCAGAACTGGCTTGGTGTCGCCTTCGATTTTGAAATCTTCAATGTAACCTTCTTCCTTCAGCACGTTGGCAATTGCCACTTTCAGCTTGGAGGAAGGCATGGTGACCGCAACTTTGTTCGCGGCTTGACCGTTACGGATACGGGTCAGCATATCCGCGATCGGATCTTGCATGCTCATCTGTCTTTACTCCCGTGATTCAATTGGTGACAATTACCAGCTAGCCTTTTTCAGACCCGGAATTTCACCGCGCATAGCGGCTTCACGGACCTTGATACGGCTCAACCCGAACTTCCGCAGGAAAGCGTGCGGACGACCAGTTTGGCGGCAGCGGTTACGCTGACGAGACGGGCTGGAATCACGCGGCAGAGTCTGCAGCTTAAGAACTGCATCCCAACGATCTTCGTCGGATGAGTTCACACCAGAGATGATAGCTTTTAATTCCTCGCGTTTAGCGCGGTATTTTTCAGCCAGTTTCACACGAACAACTTCGCGTGCTTTCATGGATTGCTTAGCCATTAGTAACCCTACCTTACTTGCGGAATGGGAAGTTAAAGGCGGCCAACAGCGCACGGCCTTCATCATCGGATTTCGCAGTAGTGGTGATGGTAATGTCCAAACCACGAACGCGATCGACTTTATCGTAGTCGATTTCCGGGAAGATGATCTGCTCACGCACACCCATGCTGTAGTTACCACGACCATCGAATGACTTGGCGGACAAGCCACGGAAGTCACGAATACGTGGTACAGCAATGGAAATCAGACGCTCAAGGAACTCCCACATGCGTTCGCCACGCAGAGTTACTTTACAGCCGATCGGATAGCCCTGACGGATTTTGAAGCCTGCAACAGATTTGCGTGCTTTGGTGATCAACGGTTTTTGACCGGAGATTGCTGCCAGATCGGCTGCTGCGTTATCCAGCAGTTTCTTGTCAGCGATCGCTTCACCAACACCCATATTCAGGGTGATCTTCTCGACCCGAGGGACTTGCATGACAGAATTGTAGCTAAACTCAGTCATGAGTTTTTTAACTACTTCGTCTTTGTAGTAATCATGCAGTTTCGCCATCGTACTACTCCAAATTACTTGATAGTTTCGCTATTAGATTTAAAGAAACGGACTTTTTTTCCGTCTTCGAATCTAAAGCCTACACGGTCAGCCTTACCAGTTGCCGCATTGAAGATTGCAAGGTTAGAAACTTGAATTGCAGCTTCTTTTTCAACGATGCCACCTGGTTGATTCAGGGCCGGAACCGGCTTCTGATGTTTTTTAACCAGGTTAATACCTTCAACAATGACCTTACTAGCAGACAGGACATTTTTTACTTTACCGCGCTTACCTTTATCTTTACCGGTTAGCACAATAACTTCGTCATCACGACGGATTTTCGCTGCCATGATTCGCTCCTTAAAGTACTTCTGGTGCCAGAGAGATAATTTTCATGAACTTCTCATTACGCAGTTCACGAGTTACCGGCCCAAAAATACGCGTACCGATAGGCTGTTCGCTGTTATTGTTTAAAATAACGCAAGCATTACCATCGAAGCGAATGACAGAACCGTCCGGGCGACGAACACCCTTCTTGGTGCGCACCACTACCGCCTTCAGAACATCGCCTTTCTTCACCTTACCGCGAGGAATTGCTTCCTTGATGGTAATTTTGATGATATCGCCGACGCCTGCGTAGCGACGGTGCGAGCCACCTAGAACCTTGATACACATTACGCGACGTGCACCGGAATTATCGGCCACGTTCAGCATAGTCTGTTCTTGGATCATTTTAGTGCTCCGCTTGTCAACTACTACTCTAGGACCCTTTCGGGCCATTAAATACCCCATAATTGAGGGCGCAGCATTATAACACCGCTTCCTTGGTATGGGTAGAAAAAATAAACGGCCCTTTGCAGAGCCGTTTATCATAAGAGAAGAGCGCTACTTTATTACAGAATCGCTTTCTCTACAACGCGAACAAGTGTCCAAGACTTATTTTTGGACAGCGGACGGCATTCGCGGATTTCAACCACGTCACCGATACCGCATTCATTGTTCTCGTCATGTACGTGCAGCTTAGTCGTACGCTTAATGAATTTACCGTAAAGCGGGTGTTTCACAAAACGTTCGATAGCAACAACCATGGATTTCTCCATTTTGTCGCTTACAACACGACCTTGCAGAGTACGGATTTTATCGGTCATTACGCACCCGCCTTCTCAGTCAGTAAAGTCTTAACACGTGCAATATTGTGACGCACTTGTTTTACCAGGTGAGTCTGTTGCAACTGACCACTGGCAGCCTGCATACGCAGGTTAAATTGCTCGCGCAGCAGGCCGAGCAGTTCAGTGTTCAGCTCTTCGACGCTTTTTTCACGCAGCTCATTTGCTTTCATTACATCACCGTCTTAGTTACAAAGGTGGTTTTGATAGGCAGTTTCGCTGCTGCCAGTTGGAATGCCTCACGGGCTAACTCTTCCGGCACACCGTCCATTTCGTACAGGACTTTACCTGGCTGAATCAAGGCAACCCAATATTCCACGTTACCTTTACCTTTACCCATACGAACTTCAAGCGGTTTCTCGGTGATCGGTTTGTCCGGGAATACACGGATCCAGATCTTACCTTGACGCTTAACAGCACGAGTCATGGCACGACGTGCAGCTTCGATTTGACGAGCAGTCAGGCGACCGCGGCCAACAGCTTTCAGACCGAAAGTGCCGAAGCTAACATCCGTACCCTGCGCCAGACCACGGTTGCGGCCCTTGTGCACCTTACGGAATTTTGTACGCTTTGGTTGTAACATCAGCGACTCTCCTTACTTGCGGCCTTTACGCTGCTGCTTTTTAGGTTGAGCAGCCGGTTTTTCCGGTTGTTCAACGGCAGCCATACCACCCAGGATCTCACCTTTGAAGATCCACACTTTCACACCGATAACACCATAAGTGGTGTGCGCTTCGGAGGTGTTGTAGTCGATATCCGCACGCAGTGTATGCAATGGAACACGACCTTCACGGTACCATTCGGTACGCGCGATTTCAGCGCCGCCAAGACGGCCACTTACTTCAACTTTAATACCTTTAGCGCCCAGACGCATGGCGTTCTGTACCGCACGCTTCATAGCACGACGGAACATCACACGACGCTCCAGCTGAGAAGTGATGCTGTCAGCAACCAGTTTTGCGTCCAGTTCAGGTTTACGAACTTCTGCGATATTGATCTGTGCAGGTACGCCAGCGATATCCGCTACGACTTTGCGCAGTTTCTCAACATCTTCACCTTTTTTACCGATCACGATACCCGGGCGAGCAGTGTGAATAGTCACACGGATGCTTTTTGCCGGACGTTCGATAACGATACGAGAAACGGAAGCTTTCTCCAGTTCCTTCGTCAGGTATTTACGAACTTTAAAATCGCTGTCCAGGTTGTCAGCGAATTCTTTGGTATTCGCATACCAGGTAGAGTTCCAAGGTTTGACAATACCCAGGCGAATACCATTAGGATGTACTTTCTGACCCATTGCTAGTCTCCAGAGTCTCAGCGATCGGACACAACCACAGTAATGTGGCTGGTACGCTTCAGGATGCGATCCGCACGGCCTTTAGCACGCGGCATAATGCGCTTCATGCTTGGGCCTTCGTCAACGAAGATTTTCGCGACTTTCAGATCATCAATGTCAGCGCCATCGTTGTGTTCTGCGTTAGCAATAGCAGACTCCAGCACTTTTTTAACCAGACCAGCAGCTTTCTTGTTGGTGTAGGTCAGAACTTCCAGAGCTTGCGACACTTTCTTACCGCGAATCAGGTCTGCCACCAGGCGAACCTTTTGAGCAGAAGAACGAGCGTGGCAATGTTTAGCGATAGTTTCCATCTCTTCCTCCTACCTTAGCGCTTCTTGGCCTTTTTGTCGGCCGCATGGCCGCGATAAGTACGAGTCGGCGCGAATTCACCCAGTTTGTGACCGACCATTTCATCGGAAACAAACACCGGAACGTGCTGACGACCATTATGGACAGCGATGGTCAAACCGATCATATTTGGAAAGATCGTTGAACGACGGGACCAAGTGCGCAAAGGCTTCTTGTCTCCGCTTTCCACCGCTTTCTCTACCTTCTTCAGCAAGTGCAGGTCAATAAAAGGACCTTTCTTGAGAGAACGTGGCATGGTTTATCCTCTAAGATTATTTAGTACGGCGACGTACGATAAATTTATCAGTACGCTTGTTGCTGCGGGTCTTCTTACCTTTGGTCTGGAGGCCCCACGGACTAACCGGGTGCTTACCAAAGTTACGACCTTCACCACCACCGTGTGGGTGATCGACTGGGTTCATTGCCGTACCGCGAACGGTAGGACGAACACCACGCCAGCGTGCAGCACCAGCTTTACCCAGAACGCGCAGCATATGCTCAGCGTTGCCAACTTCGCCCAGCGTAGCGCGGCAGTCGGATTCGACTTTACGCATTTCGCCAGAACGCAGACGCAGGGTAACGTAAGAACCGTCACGAGCAACGATCTGAACGTAAGTACCAGCAGAACGAGCCAATTGGCCGCCTTTACCTGGTTTCATTTCTACGTTGTGAACCGTTGAACCGACTGGAATGTTACGCATTGGCAGGGTGTTACCCGCTTTAATCGCAGCATCAACGCCAGATTGGATCTGGTCGCCGGCTTTCAGGCCTTTCGGCGCTAGGATGTAACGACGCTCGCCGTCTTTGTACAGAACCAGCGCGATATTCGCGGAACGGTTCGGATCATACTCGAGACGCTCAACAACCGCAGGAATACCATCTTTATTGCGTTTAAAGTCAACCAGACGATACTGCTGTTTGTGACCACCACCGATGTGACGGGTAGTGATGCGGCCATTGTTGTTACGGCCACCGGATTTGCTGTTCTTTTCCAGCAATGGGGCGTAAGGCTTGCCCTTGTGCAGCTCAGGGTTAACCACTTTAACAACGTGGCGACGACCCGGAGATGTCGGTTTACATTTAACAACTGCCATTGTCTTTCTCCTCCGACTTACTCAGCGCCGCCGATGAAGTCCAGATTCTGGCCTTCTTTCAGGGTGACGTAAGCTTTTTTCCAGTCGCTACGACGACCAATACGCTGTCCGTGACGCTTAACTTTACCCTTAACTACCAGGGTGTTTACGTCTTTAACTTCTACTTCGAACAGTTTCTCGACAGCAGCAACGATCTCTGCTTTAGTCGCGTCTTTAGCAACTTTGAGAACGATGGTGTTAGTTTTTTCCATCGCGGTAGATGCTTTTTCAGATACGTGCGGCGCGCGCAGTACTTTCAGCAGACGTTCTTCACGGATCATGCCAGCATCTCCTCAACTTGCTTAACTGCATCAGCAGTCATAACGACTTTGTCGAAGGCGATCAAGCTAACTGGGTCGATACCTGCTGCATCACGCACGTCAACCTTGTACAGGTTACGAGCGGCCAGGAACAGATTCTCATCCAGTTCACCGGTGATGATCAACACGTCTTCCAGTGCCATATCTTTCAGTTTCTGTGCCAGCAACTTAGTTTTCGGTGCTTCTACAGAGAACGTCTCGACAACGATCAGACGATCTTGACGTACCAGTTCGGACAGAATGCTTTTCAGCGCGCCGCGGTACATCTTTTTGTTAACTTTCTGACTGTGGTCCTGTGGCTTAGCAGCGAAGGTCACACCACCGGAACGCCAGATCGGGCTCTTAACAGAACCAGAACGCGCACGGCCAGTACCTTTCTGACGCCAAGGTTTTTTACCGGAACCAGTTACTTCAGCACGGGTCTTCTGGGCGCGAGTACCTTGACGGGCACCTGCTGCATAAGCAACAACAACCTGATGTACCAGCGCTTCGTTGAAATCACGACCGAAGGTAGTTTCGGAAACAGTCAGCGCGCTTTGCGCGTCTTTCAATACTAATTCCATTGCTATCTCCTCACGCCTTCACAGCTGGTTTAACGATCAGGTCGCTACCGGTAGCTCCCGGAACAGCACCTTTAACCAGCAGCAGGTTGCGCTCAGCGTCAACACGCACTACGTCCAGGCTCTGAACGGTTACACGCTCGTTACCCAGCTGGCCTGCCATTTTCTTGCCTTTAAACACTTTGCCCGGAGTCTGGTTCTGACCGATAGAACCCGGAACGCGGTGGGACAAGGAGTTACCGTGAGTAGCATCCTGAGTACGGAAATTCCAGCGCTTAACTGTGCCAGCAAAACCTTTACCTTTAGATGTACCAGTAACGTCTACTTTTTTAACGTCTGCGAAAATTTCGACACTGATGCTTTGACCTACAGTGAACTCTTCGCCTTCAGAAAGACGGAATTCACGCAGAGTACGGCCAGCTTCTACGCCAGCTTTAGCAAAGTGACCTGCTTCTGGCTTAGTAACACGGTTTGCTTTTTTAGCACCAGTAGTTACTTGCACAGCGCGGTAACCGTCGTTAGCCAGGTCTTTAACCTGAGTTACGCGGTTTGCTTCAATTTCGATAACGGTTACGGGGATAGATACGCCATCTTCAGTGAAGATACGGGTCATGCCCACTTTTTTACCGACTAAACCAATCATTGTTTCAACCTCTCAATCGCTCAATGACCTGATTAACCCAGGCTGATCTGCACGTCTACACCAGCAGCCAGATCCAGACGCATCAGAGCATCAACGGTTTTCTCGGTTGGCTCAACGATGTCAACCAGACGCTTGTGAGTGCGAATTTCGTACTGATCGCGCGCATCTTTATTGACGTGCGGAGAAATCAGAACGGTAAAGCGCTCTTTGCGGGTCGGCAGCGGGATCGGACCACGTACTTGCGCACCAGTGCGCTTAGCAGTCTCGACGATTTCCGCAGTTGATTGATCAATCAGACGATGATCAAACGCTTTCAGGCGGATACGGATTCTTTGGTTCTGCATGAGACCAGAGCTCCAATTATTTATAAACGTAAATGATTACTCCTCACACCCATTTCGATTGATGGGGGAGTGTAATCGTCAGCACATAACCCCCATATCGGGAGTATTGTTTTGGGCAATAAATTAATATTGACCGTCTGATTCGGATTGAATCAGGCTTACCTAGTTTCGGTAAGCTCGCGCATTATACGCAAATTGGCGGGGGAAGCAACAAGCGGGATGAAATGATTTTAAATCCGGCCGGACAATATGTGCGACTCCAGCCGGATTGGGGATAACAATACATAGCATCGTACCTGCTATGTTACTCAGCTTTTAGCTGAGCTTGAAGATAGTTTTGTATGCCAAGACGTGAAATCAAATCTAATTCTGTTTCCAGCCAGTCGATGTGCCCTTCTTCATCGGCAAGAATTTCTATCATTAAATCCCTACTGACGTAGTCATGCACCGAATCAGCATAGGCAATTGCCTCACGCAAATTCTTTGCGCCATCCAATTCAAGTTGAAGGTCAGAACGTAAAATCTCTTCGACATCCTCGCCAATGTTTAACTTACCCAAATCCTGTAGATTCGGGATGCCTTCAAGAAACAGGATTCGTTCGATGTAGCGATCAGCATGCTTCATTTCGTCAATAGACTCATGATATTCGTGATCGTTTAGACGGGTTAAGCCCCAGTTTTTAAACATTCGGGCATGAAGAAAATATTGGTTAATGGCTACCAGCTCGTTGCCCAATAACTTATTCAGGTGTGTGATGACTTTTTTATCGCCTTTCATGACATGCTCCTCCGCTCCAGTTCTTAAAGTGTAGAACCGGTAAGCAGAGAGTCAAAAAAACGACCCTACATTTTATGCTACTTCATACATATCAGGAATTTTAGCCTGCTCTTCCTCAAAAATGACACGCGCCTGACGAATACACTTACCACAATCTGTCCCAATAGGAACTAGCTTGCGTAATTGTTGCATAGATTGAGGCTGGTGCTGACGAACAGCATTACGAATGACTTTGTCAGAAATTGCGTTACACAAACAAACATACATACCAGAATGACTCATTGTTATCGCGAGTGTCTTTCACACTACCTTTCGGGACACTGCAAACGGTATTTGAAACCGCTCCTAGCGATTTTTTAACCAACTGAGTTATTCTAAATAAGAATTATTTTTATTTCAATTTACATTTAATCATTAAGACGTAAAAAAAGGCACCGAAGTGCCTTTTTCATGCATTGAGTTTATCAGCGATTAAGCGATAACTTTAGCAACAACGCCCGCGCCTACTGTACGGCCGCCTTCACGGATTGCGAAACGCAAACCGTCATCCATCGCGATTGGGTGGATCAGGGTAACAACCATTTTGATGTTGTCGCCCGGCATGACCATCTCTACGCCTTCTGGCAGTTCGATGGTGCCCGTTACGTCAGTTGTACGGAAGTAGAACTGAGGACGGTAGCCTTTGAAGAACGGAGTATGACGGCCGCCTTCATCTTTGCTCAGGATATACACTTCTGATTCGAACTGAGTGTG
>NZ_JAULSZ010000010.1:0-37007 GCF_051707265.1 Pectobacterium sp. S5 | reverse complement strand
GCCGAAGACCCACTGCGAAGGCTTGGTCAGGTAGTCACGGTTCTGGTAGATATGGGTAAGCAGGGGATCGTTACCGTGCTCTTCTGCCAGCATATCGATCACCGCATCGGCGCGTTCCCGTGAACCTTCGCCGCGATCTTTCAGTTCCAGCCAGTTGCTGAGTGCGGTATTCAACGCGGGGGTAATGAGTAAGGTCAGCGCAGCGTGGACATCCTTGGCAAGCTGATCGCGGATGGCACGGCTCCCCAGCAGCATACCCAGACCAAACTCGGCGTTGTCCTCGAACAGTGAGTTAGCCCAGGCGGGGCCTTGTCCTTTATGGTTGGTGGTGTAAGGAATCGAAGGGGCGCTGGCTCCCCAAATGGAGGAGCATCCGGTGGCGTTTGCCACCAGCATGCGATCGCCGAATAGCTGAGTCAACAGCTTGGCATAGGGCGTTTCGCCACAGCCCGCGCACGCGCCGGAAAATTCCAGCAGGGGCGTTTCAAACTGGCTGCCTTTTACCGAGATTTTGTTAAACGGGTTACCTTTTGGCGCAAGGGAAAGCACATGTTCCCAGAGCGGAACCTGATGACGTTGGCTATCGAGCGGCTGCATTGCCAGTGCTTTGCCGCGTGACGGACAAATATCGACACAGTTGCCGCAGCCGGAGCAATCCAGTGGCGACACGGCCAGATGATACTCGTAGGCTTTTGCTCCCTGAGCTACTTTACTGAGCAGCGCCGTCGGGGCGTTGCTTCGCTCTTCCTGACTGAGTAACGCGGGGCGAATAGCGGCATGAGGGCAGATAAAGGCGCACTGGTTACACTGGGTGCAGCCCTCGGGTTGCCACTCGGGCACCTGAATCGCGATACCGCGTTTCTCATAGGCGGCCGTACCGAGAGGGAAGGTGCCATCCTCCATGCCGATAAAGGCGCTGACGGGCAGGCTGTCTCCCTCCTGACGATTCATCGGTTCCAGAATGTGGCGGATAAAATCGGGCAGGGCGCGTACCGCTTTCTCCTCCACCTCCGGCAGCGTTGCCCAGACGGCGGGGATGGCCACTTCGGCTAGCGCCTGCATCCCCTCGTCTATCGCGGCGCTATTCATGTCCACTATGTTTTGGCCTTTACTGCCGTAGGATTTAACGACCGCCGCTTTCAGATAGTCGGCGGCGGTTTCTGGCGCAATGATCGCAGCCAGCTTGAAGAATGCCGCCTGCATAATCATGTTAAAACGGCCTCCCAATCCAAGACGTTGGGCAATCTCGACCGCGTTGAGGGTGTAGAAACGGATGGCGTACTGCGCCAGATAGCGTTTCATTGCGTTGGGCAACTTCACTTCCAGTTCTTCCGCCGTCCAGGCGCAGTTCAGTAAAAACGTCCCGCCCGGTTTTAGCCCCACCAGTAAATCGTATTTCTCCACGTAGCTTTGTTGCGAGCAGGCGATGAAATCCGCGTGGTGAATCAGGTAAGGGGAGGTAATCGGGCTTTGACCAAAGCGCAGATGGGAGACGGTAATCCCGCCCGATTTCTTCGAATCATAGGAAAAATAGGCTTGAGCATAGAGTGAGGTGTGATCGCCAATAATCTTGATAGCGCTTTTGTTGGCGCCGACGGTGCCATCGGAACCCAGTCCCCAAAATTTACACGCGGTCGTTCCCGCCTTCGAGGTGTTGATCGACGCCGTTGAAACTGGCAGCGAGCTGTGGGTCACGTCGTCGATAATCCCCACGGTAAAGCCATCTTGCGGTAACGGGCGCCTGAGGTTATCGAATACGGCAACCACGTGAGCCGGCAGCATATCCTTCCCCCCCAACGCGTAGCGCCCCCCGACAATCAGCGGCGGTTGCTCGTGTCGATAATAGGCATTTCTTACGTCGAGGCATAAGGGCTCCGCCTGAGCCCCCGGTTCTTTGGTGCGGTCGAGTACCGCGATGCGTTGCACCGTTTTCGGGATGTGGGCAAAGAAATGTGACAGTGAAAAGGGGCGGTAAAGATGTACCGTCAGCAGCCCCACTTTCTCGCCTTGTTGATTCAGATAGTCGACGGTTTCCTGAATGGTTTCGCATACCGACCCCATCGCGATAATCAGCCGTTCCGCATCCGGTGCGCCATGGTAATTAAACAGATGATATTCACGTCCGGTGAGCTGGGTGATTTGCGCCATATAGTCTTCGACCATCTCCGGCAGCGCATCATAGAAGCGGTTCACGGCTTCGCGTTCTTGAAAGTAAATATCCGGGTTTTGGGCGGTTCCCCGAATGACCGGATGGTCGGGGTTCAGAGCGCGACGGCGAAAGGCATCCAGCGCATCGCGATCCAGCAGCGGTGCCAACTCTTCATACTCCAACAGTTCAATCTTCTGGATCTCGTGTGAGGTGCGAAAGCCATCGAAGAAGTTGATGAAGGGGACGCGGCCTTTGATGGCGGTCAGGTGTGCCACGGCGGACAGGTCCATCACCTGCTGCACGCTGCTCTCCGCCAGCATGGCGCAGCCCGTTTGCCGTACTGCCATGACATCCTGATGGTCGCCAAAAATGTTCAGCGAGTTGGTCGCCAACGCGCGGGCGCTGACGTGAAACACGCCCGGCAGCAGTTCGCCGGCAATTTTGTACAAATTGGGGATCATCAACAGCAATCCCTGCGAGGCGGTGTACGTGGTGGTCAAGGCACCGACTTGCAGGGCACCGTGCACCGCGCCAGCCGCACCGGCTTCGGACTGCATTTCTATCAGGCGAACCGGTTGACCGAACAGGTTCTTTTTCCCCTGAGCGCTCCATTCGTCTACGTTTTCCGCCATTGGCGTGGAGGGGGTGATGGGATAGATGGCTGCCACATCGGTGAAGGCGTAAGAGATATACGCCGCAGCGGCATTCCCATCCATCGTTTTCATTTTACGGGTCATGCGGGATTCCTCTTTGTCGGGCGTAGGTAAAACGTTGGCGTGGATGAAAAGTCGGGCACAGGCGATAACGGAGCAACGACGGCCTGTACCGCTTTTTCACCGTCTCAGCGAGTCAGTAGCACAGCCTGTGCCATTTCACAGCACTGAGAAAATGATATTAATTTTTAACGAGTTATCTTCATGTGGCGTTGCGTACCTCGCTGGAGGCGGTCGGAGAATTGCGCGGAATAAGACAGAAACGGCCACATCCTGTCGGGCTGCCAACAAACTGTCGTGGTGATGCGGGCTGAGCAAGCGCGGCGGCACGGTCTGTCGCCTCACCAGCCACAATTGTTCTCTTTACAACAATTGGTTCGCCGATTGTCTTGTGTTTGTCTCGCCCCCTGCACCCGTTGTTTTATTAACGCTATTAAATTCAATAAATTAATGCTGTTGGCCCGGCTGGTATGTTCCCTGCAACGGTTAGGGGGTGCATCACGCATTCAACCCGAAACAGGAGAAGACACCATGGCTATGCGTCAATGTGCCATTTATGGCAAAGGGGGGATTGGCAAATCCACCACCACTCAGAACTTGGTCGCCGCATTAGCGGAAATGGGCAAGAAGGTCATGATCGTTGGCTGTGACCCGAAGGCGGATTCAACCCGTTTGATTTTGCACGCTAAAGCGCAGAATACCATTATGGAGATGGCCGCAGAGGTCGGTTCAGTAGAAGACCTTGAACTGGAAGATGTGCTGCAAATTGGTTATGGCAACGTACGTTGTGCCGAGTCTGGTGGCCCAGAGCCAGGTGTCGGCTGTGCCGGTCGTGGCGTTATCACTGCCATCAACTTTCTGGAAGAAGAGGGCGCCTATGTGGAAGACCTCGACTTCGTCTTCTATGACGTGCTGGGTGACGTCGTGTGCGGCGGCTTCGCGATGCCAATTCGCGAAAACAAAGCGCAGGAAATCTACATCGTGTGCTCTGGAGAAATGATGGCGATGTACGCTGCCAACAATATCTGCAAAGGCATCGTGAAATACGCCAAAACCGGCAAGGTGCGTTTGGGGGGCCTGATCTGTAACTCACGTAACACCGACCGTGAAGATGAACTGATCATCGCGCTGGCCGAAAAAATCGGCACCCAGATGATCCATTTCGTCCCGCGCGACAACATTGTACAGCGTGCCGAAATTCGCCGTATGACCGTGATCGAGTATGACCCGAACTGTAGCCAGGCCAACGAGTATCGCGAACTGGCGCAGAAAATTGTCGCTAACACCATGAAGGTTGTACCGGTGCCCTGCACCATGGATGAGCTGGAAGAGCTGCTGATGGAGTTCGGCATCATGGAAGAAGAAGACACCAGCATCATCGGTAAAACGGCCGCTGAAGAGAAAGTCGCCTGACGCAGAAGGAACACTGGAATGACAAATGCAACGAGTGAACGCAATCAGGAGATCATCCAGGAAGTGTTGGAAGTTTTCCCTGATAAAACGCGTAAAGAACGTAAGAAACACATGATGGTGACCGATCCGACGCAGGAGAGCGTCGGAAAGTGTATGGTTTCTAACCGTAAATCCCAACCGGGGGTGATGACGGTTCGCGGCTGTGCTTATGCCGGTTCCAAAGGCGTGGTATTTGGGCCAATCAAGGACATGGCCCACGTTTCCCACGGGCCGATTGGCTGCGGTCAATATTCCCGTGCCGGGCGTCGTAACTACTACACCGGCGTTAGCGGCGTTGACAGCTTCGGTACGATCAATTTCTCCTCCGATTTTCAGGAGAAAGACATCGTGTTTGGCGGTGATAAAAAACTCACCAAGCTGATCGAGGAGCTGGAACTCCTGTTTCCCTTAACCAAAGGTATTTCGGTGCAATCGGAATGCCCGGTGGGGTTGATTGGGGATGATATCGAAGCGGTCGCGAATGTGAGCCGTGAAGCGATTGGTAAACCGGTGGTGCCCGTACGTTGTGAAGGCTTTCGCGGCGTGTCGCAGTCGCTGGGGCACCATATCGCCAACGACGTGATCCGTGACTGGGTGTTGGATAACCGCGAGGGGCAACCTTTTGAGTCAACGGCCTACGACGTCGCGATTATCGGTGACTACAACATCGGTGGCGATGCCTGGGCCTCACGTATTCTGCTGGAGGAAATGGGGTTGAGAGTCGTGGCGCAGTGGTCCGGCGACGGCACGTTGGTTGAGATGGAAAACACCCCCTACGTGAAGCTGAATCTGGTGCACTGCTATCGCTCCATGAACTACATCTCACGCCATATGGAAGAAAAGCACGGCATTCCCTGGATGGAATACAACTTCTTCGGGCCGACCAAAATCGCTGAGTCGCTGCGCAAGATTGCGCTGCAATTTGACGAGACGATTCAGAACAATGCCGAAGCGGTGATTGCGCGCTATCAGGCGCAAACGGATGCGGTGATTGCGAAATATCGTCCGCGATTGGCGGGGCGCAAAGTGCTGCTGTACCTCGGTGGCTTGCGTCCGCGCCACATTATCGGAGCGTACGAAGATCTCGGCATGGAGATTATTGGCACCGGTTATGAGTTCGGTCATAACGACGATTACGACCGCACCTTGCCGGATTTGAAAGAGGGAACGCTGCTGTTTGATGACGCCAGCAGCTACGAGCTGGAAGCGTTCGTTAAGGCATTGAAACCGGATCTGGTCGGGTCAGGGATCAAAGAAAAGTACATCTTCCAAAAGATGGGGGTGCCGTTCCGCCAGATGCATTCCTGGGACTACTCGGGCCCTTATCACGGCTATGACGGTTTCGCTATTTTTGCCCGCGATATGGATATGACGCTCAATAATCCGAGCTGGCAAGCGTTGACGGCCCCGTGGCTGAAATCAGCCTGATTCTTATTATCCTGACAGCCCGTTAGTTCACAGATGAGTGGCGCGGGAGGAGAACACCATGAGCCAAACTGCAGAGAAAACCCAATCCTGCTATCCCTTGTTCGAGCAGGAAGAATACCAAACGCTGTTTCGCAATAAACGCCCACTAGAAGAGGCGCATGATGAACAGCGGGTACGTGAGGTCTTCGAGTGGACCACCACGGAAGCGTATCAGGAACTGAATTTTAAGCGCGAAGCGCTAACCATCGATCCGGCAAAAGCCTGCCAGCCTCTAGGGTCTGTGCTGTGCTCACTCGGGTTCGCCAATACCTTGCCGTATGTGCATGGTTCACAGGGGTGCGTGGCCTATTTTCGTACCTATTTTAACCGTCACTTTAAAGAACCGATCGCCTGCGTTTCCGACTCAATGACGGAAGATGCCGCCGTGTTCGGGGGGAATAACAATTTAAATGCCGGTCTGGAGAACGCCAGTGCGCTCTACAAACCGGAGATGATTGCGGTGTCGACTACCTGCATGGCAGAAGTCATCGGCGACGACCTTCAGGCGTTTATTGCCAACGCCAAGAAAGATGGTTTTGTGGATGCCAACATGCCGATCCCTTACGCCCATACGCCCAGTTTTATCGGTAGCCACATCACCGGCTGGGACAACATGTTTGAGGGTTTCGCGCGTACCTTTACCGTGGGGGAAGATAAACATTATCAGCCAGGCAGCCTGCCGCGCCTGAATCTGGTGACCGGATTCGAAACCTATCTGGGCAACTATCGCGTATTGAAACGCATGATGGCTGACATGGGCGTGCCCTGTGCCATTCTGTCCGATCCTTCCGAGGTGCTGGATACGCCTGCCGACGGTCACTACCGCATGTATGCCGGGGGAACCACGCAGCAAGAGATGCGTGATGCCCCGAACGCCATCGATACGCTGTTATTGCAGCCGTGGCACCTGACCAAAACCAAGAAAATGGTTCAGGACACATGGAATCAGCCTGCGACCGAGGTGTCAGTCCCCATCGGATTAGGTGCAACGGACAAACTGCTGATGACCATCAGTGCGCTGACCGATGTGCCGATTAGTGAGTCGTTGACGCTGGAACGTGGGCGTCTGGTGGACATGATGCTTGATTCGCATACCTGGCTGCACGGTAAGCGTTTCGGTTTGTATGGCGATCCAGACTTTGTCATGGGGCTGACCCAGTTCCTGCTGGAGTTGGGATGCGAACCAACGGTGATCCTGTGCCACAACGGTAACAAACGCTGGCAGAAAGCGATGAAGAAAATGCTGGAAGCGTCGCCTTACGGGCAGGACAGTGAGGTGTATATCAACTGCGATCTGTGGCATTTCCGCTCGCTGATGTTCACTAAACAGCCCGATTTCATGATTGGCAATTCCTACGGCAAATTCATCCAGCGTGACACGCTGGCGAAGGGCGAGCAGTTTGAAGTGCCGCTGATTCGCTTCGGTTTCCCGTTGTTTGATCGTCACCATTTGCACCGTCAAACCACCTGGGGATACGAAGGGGCGATGTCGATCCTCACTTCGCTGGTGAATGCGGTATTGGAGAAATTGGATCGCGACACCATGAAGTTGGGCAAAACCGACTACGGCTTTGATCTCATCCGTTAATGGCGTGGTTATGTTGACCGTCATATCGGCCCGGCTTTGTCCGGGCCGTCACGTGTAGCACAGGAGGACGCGATGCCGATGGTGATTTTTCGTGAACGTAATGCACAGCTGTATTGCTATATCGCCAAGCAGGATCTGGAAGCGAAAGTGACCGGAATTGAATTTGATAGCCACGAACGTTGGGGCGGTGAGGTTGAACTGGAAGGGGGGAAACGCTACTACGTTAACCCGCAAGCGGAGAAGCCCACTTTTCCGATCAGTTTACGCGCCACTCGCCCCGATCTGGTATGAACAGGAGGGAGCATGTCTGATGATGATCGTCTGTTCTGGCGGTTGTTTGCGCTGATCCAATGCCTGCCCGAACTCTCACCGCCGCAGTTATTACACTGGCTGAATCAGGGAGAGGATATCTCGCTGGATGTGGAATTTCTTACGTCCCTTAATCAGCCGCAGCTGGCGGCCACATTTCCCGGCGACCCCGCTATCCTGACGCGCAGCCGTTGGCAGCGAGTGATGGCGTGCCTGCGTGGCGAACTGCCGCCACATCTTGCCGTCGTCTCGCCAAAGGGCCGCCAGCCACAGTTGCTGGCGGCGTTTTCGTCACAGGATGGCATGACGATCAATGGGCATTTTGGTCAGTGTCGGCTGTTTTTTATCTATGCGTATGATGATGCAGGCTACTGGCTGCATGGGCTACGTCGTTACCCCAGCGAGTCAGGGGAAATCGAGGGAAATGAAATACGGGCGCAACTGCTAAAAGGCTGCCATTTGCTGTTTTGTGAAGCGATTGGGGGGCCGGCTGCGGCGCGCATTATTCGTCATAATGTGCATCCGATGAAAGTCCCGCCGGGCACGTCTATCCTGTCACAGTGCGAGGCGTTGCAGGCGCTGATGGCAAATCGTCTGCCGCCTTGGCTGGCGAAACGGTTGGAAAAAGGTAATCCGCTGGAGGACCGTGTGTTTTAACCCGTCGTGACGGCCCTTCCCCTCACTATTCCGCTATTGTCGCCTTTGTTACAAAGGCGACAAACCTATCTGATTGAAAAATAATAAATTAATTTGTGGCCCGCGAATTGCAAAAATACTCGGTAAGGTCAATCGACTCGACGAGGGCAGCAAGATGAAGGGAAATGAAATTTTGGCGTTGCTTGATGAGCCCGCCTGCGAACATAACCATAAACAGAAATCGGGATGCAGTGCGCCCAAACCCGGCGCGACGGCGGGCGGCTGCGCGTTTGATGGCGCACAGATTACGCTGCTACCGCTGGCGGATGTTGCCCATCTGGTACACGGCCCTATCGGCTGTGCGGGCAGCTCCTGGGATAACCGGGGGAGCCAAAGTTCCGGGCCCGCGATCAATCGACTGGGATTTACCACCGACCTCAACGAGCAGGATGTGATCATGGGACGCGGGGAACGGCGTCTGTTTCATGCCGTGCGGCATATTGTGGAGCGCTACGATCCCGCCGCCGTCTTTATCTACAACACCTGTGTCCCCGCGATGGAGGGGGATGATATTGACGCGGTGTGTCGGGCCGCATCGGTCGCAGTAGGCGTGCCGGTGATTGCGGTGGATGCGGCGGGATTCTACGGCAGCAAGAATCTGGGTAACCGACTGGCGGGGGAGGTGATGGCAAAGCAGGTGATTGGGACACGTGAACCTGCCCCCTGGCCGGATGACGCGCCGTTTTCCCTTTCCCAGCGCCACGATATTGGCTTGATTGGCGAATTCAACATCGCTGGCGAATTTTGGCATGTGCAACCGCTACTCGATGAGTTGGGCATTCGCGTGCTGGGCAATTTGTCCGGCGATGGGCGTTTTGCCGAGATCCAGACGATGCATCGCGCTCAGCTCAACATGCTGGTGTGCTCACGTGCGTTGATCAACGTGGCCCGCACGTTGGAGCAGCGGTATGGCACACCGTGGTTTGAAGGCAGTTTCTACGGCGTGCGCGCGATGTCCGATGCGCTGCGCCAGATCGCGGCGATGCTGAATGACCCTGACCTGAGCCTGCGCACGGAAGCCCTGATTGCACGGGAAGAAGCCTCGGTGCAAAAGGCGTTGGCACCGTATCGCGCACGCCTGCAAGGGCGCAAAGCCCTGCTCTATACCGGTGGGGTAAAATCCTGGTCGGTCGTCTCCGCCTTGCAGGATCTCGGCATGACCGTGGTGGCGACCGGAACACGTAAATCTACCGAGGAAGACAAACAGCGCATCCGTGAACTGATGGGGGAGGATGCCATCATGCTGGATGAAGGCAATGCGCGAACCTTGCTGGACGTGGCGTATCGCTATGGTGCCGACCTGATGATCGCCGGTGGGCGCAACATGTACACCGCGTATAAGGCGCGACTGCCGTTTCTCGATATCAATCAGGAACGCGAGCATGCCTATGCGGGCTATCGCGGCATTGTCACGTTGGCAGAGCAGCTGTGCCTGACGCTGGAAAGTCCGATTTGGGCGCAGACCCATCAACGTGCCCCCTGGCATTAAGGAGAAAACAATGGCTCAGGTTATTCGTAATAAAAAGCCGCTGGCGACCAGCCCGATAAAAAGCGGGCAGCCTCTGGGGGCGATTCTGGCTAGTCAGGGCATTGAGCACTGTATTCCGCTGGTGCATGGGGCGCAGGGGTGCAGCGCGTTTGCCAAGGTCTTTTTTATCCAGCATTTCCACGATCCGATTCCCTTGCAGTCCACCGCGATGGATCCCACCACGACGGTGATGGGGTCGGACAGCAATATTTTGACGGCATTGACCACCTTGTGTCAGCGCAATGCGCCTAAGGCGATTGTTATCATCAGTACCGGTCTGTCGGAAGCGCAAGGCAGCGATATGACACGGGCGGTCAGCGAATTCCGCGCGGACAATCCGCGTTTTAAATCGACGGCGTTGCTCACGGTCAATACGCCAGACTTTTATGGATCGCTGGAAAATGGCTACAGCGCGGTGCTGGAGGGCGTGATTGAGCAATGGATCCCGGAAAAACCGCCAGCAGGCATGCGCAATCGTCGCGTTAACCTGCTGCTGAGCCACCTGTTTACGCCGGGGGATATCGAACTTATCCGCAGCTATGTCGAGGCGTTTGGTCTGCAACCGATACTGCTGCCGGATCTGTCGCAGTCGCTGGACGGCCATCTCGCCAGCGGTGACTACCAGTCTGTTACCCAAGGCGGGGCGGTGTTACGCAATATTGAGCAGATGGGGCAAAGCCTGAGCACCATTACGCTGGGCGTGTCGTTACAGCGTGCTGCGGGTTTGCTGGCGCAACGCAGCCGTGGAATGGCATTGCACTTGCCGCACCTGATGACGCTGGCGAGCATGGATGCCTTTATTCAGCACCTGCAACAGCTCTCCGGGCGTGAGGTGCCTGCGTGGATCGATCGTCAACGAGGCCAATTACAGGATGCGATGATTGACTGTCATATGGCATTGCAGGACAAAACTATCGCGCTGGCAGCAGAAGGTGATTTGCTGGCGGCCTGGTGTGATTTTGCCCTTAGCCAAGGCATGGTGCCGGGGCCGGTGGTGGCTCCCGTGAGCCAGCCGGGGTTATTGAGTTTGCCAGTTGAGCAGGTGCTGATTGGCGATCTGGAAGATATGCAGGATTTGCTGATCAACACGCCCGCGCATCTGCTGGTCGCCAATTCTCACGCCGCCGATTTGGCTGAGCGCTGTGGCATTCCGCTGATTCGTGCGGGTTTTCCCATCTATGACCGTCTGGGTGAGTTCCGCCGTGTGCGTCAGGGGTATGCGGGCATACGGGATACGCTGTTCGAACTGGCGAATCAATTGCTGCACGAACATCATCCAGTGCCCGCCTATCACTCGCCGCTGCGTCAGCAATTTCCGGTGGTAAGGCGTCAGGAGGTGGAACATGTCGCATGTTAACCGCAATCTCAGCACTATCAGTTCGGCGGTGTGGTCGATGCAGGTGGCCTTCGCCAGCTCGGATTATCACCATGTAGACCAGCATTTTGGTGCCACGCCGCGGCTGGTGGTTTATGGCGTCAAACAGCATGAGGTCAAGCTATTGAAGGTGGTGGATTTCAACGTGGAATACGGTCATGGCGAAGACAAACTCGCCAGCCGTATCGATGCGTTGGACGCGTGTGTCACTCTCTATTGTGTGGCGATTGGCGAGACAGTCTTTCGCCAATTGTTGCAGGTCGGCGTCCGCGCTATCCGCGTGCCAGAGGCGACATCGATTGCACAGCTGTTGCAGCAAATCCAACAATGCTGGGCGGATAGCGAACACGCGACCCGGCGTCGTCAGCGCGATCCGGATCGCTTCCAGCAATTCATCGTGGAAACCGAGTGGCGTGAGGAGGATGACGCCTCCTGAGTCCTCACGGTCTACGGCGTGACAATGTCATCTGTACGACAAAACCGACATAAACCGCGACATTGATCGCGGTTTTTTTATGGGTAATTTTGCTATTGCTTTGATTACAAGGTGTTTTTGTGAATGGCATCACATTTGCTTGTTCTGAGTTACCCCGTCCATAACGCCTGTGTGGGAGCCGGAGCTTCAGAGTTCCGTCTCTCTGTATTGTAGGGAGCTGAGAGCATGTGGAACTATTCCGAGAAAGTGAAAGACCATTTTTTTAACCCGCGTAACGCTCGCGTGGTGGAGCAGGCGAATGCCGTCGGTGATGTCGGTTCGCTGAGCTGTGGCGATGCCCTACGGCTCATGCTGCGGGTGGATCCGGGAACGGAAACCATTCAGGAAGCCGGTTTTCAAACCTTCGGCTGCGGCAGCGCCATTGCGTCCTCCTCGGCACTGACCGAGCTGATTATTGGTCGCACCCTGCATGAAGCCGAGCAGGTTACGAATCAGCAAATCGCAGATTACCTCGATGGGCTACCGCCAGAAAAAATGCACTGTTCCGTGATGGGGCAAGAGGCCCTGCGCGCGGCTATCGCCAACTATCGCGGCGAGACGCTGGAAGACGATCATGAAGAAGGTGCACTGATTTGCAAATGCTTCGCCGTGGATGAAGGGCAGATTCGTCGTGCGGTAGTGACCAATGGCCTGACGACGTTGGAGGACGTGATCAATTACACCAAAGCTGGCGGAGGGTGCACCGCGTGCCATGAAAAAATCGAGCTGGCATTGGCGGCCATTATTGAAGAGCAGGCAGCCCTGCCTGAAACAGTCAAAGCGCCAGAAGCCGAGACGTCGACGTGGCGGCAGGTCGCCGATGTTGTGGCGGGACTGCGTCCGTACATTCAGGCCGATGGGGGCGACATGACGCTACTCAACGTCAGCGACCATCAGGTGACGGTAAGCCTGTCGGGCAGTTGTCAGGGTTGCATGATGACCGACATGACGCTGGCCTGGCTGCAACAAAAGCTGGTGGAACGCACGGGGCGCTATATGGAAGTGGTTGCGGCACAGGCCGCGTGAGCTTATTGACTGTTCAGCGAGGCAGCGCACATGAAAAACATCTATCTCGATAACAATGCCACCACCCGTCTCGATCCGATGGTGTTGGAGGCCATGATGCCGTTCCTGACCGATTACTACGGTAATCCGTCGTCGATTCACGATTTTGGTGCCCCTTGTCGCGGCGCGCTGGAGAGAGCACGTCAGCAGGTCGCCAGCCTGCTGGGCGCACGCTATGACAGCGAAATTATTTTCACCTCATGTGCCACCGAGGCCACCTCCACCGCGATCCATTCCGCCGTGGCGCTGGCACCGGAGCGGCGTGAAATCATCACCAGTGCGGTTGAGCACCCGGCCACGCTGGAAGTTTGCGAACACCTCGCGCGGCAAGGTTACACCATCCATCAGGTCGGCGTTTCTGCGCAGGGTGAGCTGGACATGGAGCAATACCGCGCCCTGTTGAGTGACCGTGTGGCGCTGGTGACGGTGATGTGGGCCAACAACGAAACGGGTGTGTTGTTTCCGGTGTGTGAAATGGCGTCACTGGCGCATGAACAAGGCGCGCTGTTTCACTGTGACGCGGTACAGGCGGTCGGGAAAATCCCCATCGTACTGTCGAGCTGTGATATCGACATGTTGTCGTGCTCGGCGCACAAAATTCATGGCCCGAAAGGCGTGGGGTGCCTCTACCTGCGCCGTTCTACCCGGTTTCGCCCGCTGCTGCGCGGGGGGCATCAGGAGCGCGGACGACGTGCCGGTACTGAAAATATTGCCGGTATCGTCGGGATGGGCAGCGCCTGTGAACTGGCGGATGTGCATTTACCGATGATGAGTGCGGCGGTGGAACCGTTGCGTGACCGCTTACAAAAGGGACTGGAACAGGTCATTCCCAGCGTGATCGTGATGGGCGAGGGGCAGCCGCGTACGCCCAATACACTCAATATCGCCTTTGAATTTATCGAAGGTGAAGCCATTCTGCTGCTGCTCAATCATGCAGGGATTGCCGCATCCAGCGGCAGCGCCTGCACCTCTGGCTCGCTCGAACCTTCCCATGTGATGCGCGCGATGAATATTCCCTATACGGCGGCGCATGGCAGCATTCGCTTTTCCTTGTCGCGCTATACCCGTGAGAAAGAGATCGATCAGGTGATTACGGCACTGCCACCGATTGTTGAGCGGCTGCGCACGCTGTCGCCTTACTGGCAACAGGGCAAACCTCAGACGGTATCGGGCGGCGAGTTTTTGCCGACCTATGGCTGATAAAGGGAGCGGCAATGGCGGATATCATCATTAATGACACCACGCTGCGCGATGGTGAACAGAGTCCCGGCGTCGCGTTTCGCGCCAGTGAAAAGCTGGCGATTGCGGAGGCTCTGGTGGATGCCGGGCTAACCGCGTTAGAGGTAGGGATCCCCGCGATGGGCGGCGATGAGCGAGCGCGAATAGCGGTTATCCGTCGCCGCCTGCCGGACACGGTGCTGATGACCTGGTGCCGGATGAATGCGCTGGAAATTCAGCAAAGTGCCGATCTGGGGATGAATTGGGTGGATATTTCTATCCCCGCATCCGATCGGCTGCGTGAACAGAAGCTGCGCCAGCCGCTCAAGGCATTGTTGCCGCAGCTCTCCACGCTGATCGAACAAGCCCGTCAGCAAGGGTTACGCGTGTGTGTCGGCTGTGAAGATGCCTCTCGCGCTAGCGACGACACGCTGCGTCAGATAGCGACTGCCGCCAGTGCAGCAGGGGCTGAACGGCTGCGCTTTGCGGATACGCTGGGCGTGCTTGACCCGTTCTCCACCTTTGCCCGTATCAGTACCCTGCGGCAAAACTGGGGAGGTGAGATTGAAATGCATGCGCATAACGATCTTGGGCTAGCCACGGCCAACACGCTGGCGGCGGTAGAGGCTGGGGTTTCCCACGTTAACACCACGGTGCTGGGGCTGGGGGAACGGGCAGGTAATGCCGCGTTGGAAACCGTCGCGTTAGCGCTGGAACGTTGCCTCGGCCGTGATAGCGGTATCCACTTTGCTCGCTTGCCCGCGCTGTGCCAGTTGGTCGCCAGCGCCGCGCAGCGCACGATCGATAAGCAACAGCCACTGGTGGGTGAGCAGGTGTTTACCCATGAATCCGGCGTACATGTCGCGGCCTTGCTCAACGACAGCTTCAGCTATCAGGGGATCGATCCGGCGCTGATGGGGCGCGAGTTCCGTCTGGTTCTGGGCAAACACTCGGGGCGGCAAGCCGTGGAGGGGATTTTTGCTCGTCTGGGCTATCAGCCGCAGGCGACCGAGACCGAAGCGCTGCTGCGTAGCGTCCGCGCCTTTGCGGAAAACTGGAAGCGTAATCCTCTGGATTATGAATTGCTGGAAATGTATCGGGAGCTCTGTGGCAGCGATACGGCAATGGGGAGGACAAGCGATGGAATGGTTCTACCAGTTACCCGGCGTTGATGAGCTAGACAGCGCGGAAACCTTTTTTGATTTTTTTGCCGTCCCTTACGAAGCCCATATTCTGCAAACCTGTAGCTTATTGGTGTTGAGTGATTTCCACCGCCGCTTGCGTGCGGCAGTTCCCCTACGTAACACGCTGGAGGCAGTACAAGATGCGGACTGGCAGCTCGCGCGTCGGCTATTGGCGGAAAGCTATCGCTGCCATCAGCGGGAGGTGACGTCATGATTCCGCGCTTTGCATTTGGTGATGCGGTGCGCGTGGTGCGTTCACTGCGTAACGACGGCACGATGGCGGGCATGAAGCGGGGCGAACTGCTGGTGCGGCGTGGCACCGTGGGATATGTGCGTGAATGGGGCGTCTTTCTTCAGGACCAACTGATCTATCAGGTGCATTTTCTGGATGACGATCGGGTCGTGGGCTGCCGTGAGCAGGAGCTGATCGCCGAGGATGTGCCGTGGCACGCCGGAACTTTTCAGTACGGTGATGGTGTCCACAGCAGGCAAACGCTCTCCATCAACGGTGAACAGGTGGTGGAGGTCGGGCAGCGTGGACAGATTTTCGCGACGGGCCAAGGTGAGCAGGGAGATTGTTACACGGTGATGTTTGGTGAGCGTTGGTTTCAGGTGCCGGCTAGTGCACTGGAACTGGCGGAGGAGGATCGCTGATGTTGGCCTGGCAGCGCTTCAGCGAATGGCGTCTGGCGCAAAAAATGTGGAACACCACACCGACGCAATTGCCGGTAGATCGCCAGCGGCTTCTCCAGCAGCAATTGGCTCGCCAGTTGCTGCTGGAACAAGCTGTGGTGGAGGCGGCGCAGAAAAGTGTTGCAGCGGTGACGCCAGAACTGGTGCAGGCGGTCACCCACGAGCTGGAACCTGATTTGCGGCAGTCTGGATTGTCTGCGGCCGATCGTACCGCTGTCATTCAACATCATGTGCTGATGGCAGGGCAGCTTGCGAGTATTTCCGAGCAGGTGCCGCTGCCGACCTCCGCAGAGGTTGAGCGGTGGTATCAGCGTCATGCCGCACGTTTTTGTCGCCCAGAACAGCGTTTAACCCGGCATATTCTATTAACCACGGGGGACGACGATGCCGAGGCCGTTAACAGGCAGCTTCTTGTACTGCGTCGCCAGCTACAGTCGGATACCGCCGCGTTCGCGACGTTGGCCGAGCGCCATTCCCAGTGTCCGACGGCGTTGGAGGGCGGGTTGCTGGGATGGGTCAGCCGTGGGCTGTTGTTTGCCCCACTGGAGCAGGTGCTGTTTACGCTACACGAAGGAGAACTAAGCGCCCCTGTTGCGACTGACATAGGCTGGCACCTGCTGTTATGCGAAGCGATTCGGCCGGAAATGCCGATGGCGCAAGAGGACGCGCTGGCAAAAGCCTATGACCATCTGTTGTTGCAGCGCCAGAAGGAACAGCAACGCCAATGGCTGGCGCAGTTGGTGGTAAATCGTGAATAGGAATAGAACGTGGTAAGTCGTGTGCCAGTAGTTTACTGAGGGAAGATAAAAAGGTGGAAGAGCCGAAGGCCTCCACCTGAGGTTGCTGACAAAGCCCGTAGAGCGGGAGTAACGGATAGATCGTAAAGACGCTGCAAGTACGTCCATGTAAGCTCGGCTTGCGCCATCCCTGGCGCAAACGCTTTACTCTTCTATTCCGTTACCCCCGTTTTCATTCGGTAAATAGGTTTGTCAACGGTCTGAGGGGAGAGCTGAAGGCCTCCACCTTTTAGTCGATCAGCCTATTGCGGGTTTGAGTGTTTCCAGCCAGCTATCGAGCCGTTCATCGGTTAGGTCATACTGATTATCCTGATCCAACACCAAGCCGACAAACTGGTCATCCACCAAGGCGGCAGAGGCGTTGAAGTCATACCCAGCATTCGGCCAGGCTCCGATAACCTTGGCACCGCAGGCGGTGACCACGTCGTATAAGGTTTTCATCCCGCTGGCAAAATTATCAGGGTAGCCTTGCTGATCGCCCAATCCGAACAAGGCCACCGTCTTGTCCGCCAGAGCCTCACCCGGCAAATCAGCAATAAACTCTTGCCAGGATTCATTCTCACACCCTGCCTCCATGCCCGGTAACTGGCCTTCACCCAGCGTCGGCGTGCCTAACAGCAGAACCGAATAAGAGAGAAAACTGTCCAGAGAGGTTCGGTTGATATTGACCGGCGAATCCGCCGCGTCACCCAATTTTTGATGAATCATTTTGGCGATCTTGCGGGTTTTTCCCGTATCGGTGCCAAAGAAAATACCAATGTTCGCCATAGTTCGCTCCTGACTGATATTGAGAAGGATCGCCGCCGTCGGCAGCCGGTATCTGTACAGGGCGTTGCGAATATCATGCCAGATTTAGCAATCCGTATTTTGGCGATATTTTGCACGTTTTTAGCGCAATACTGCACTATTGATGATCTTATTGGGGAGATTGAGCAGTGAGTGAATCGTGATTTTTACCTGATGAAACAAGAGTTCTACGCGGATTAACGTGAAAACAGGGGGTGCGATCAATGTTTAGTCAGGTTAATGAATAAAGGGCGTAATGTTTGCATGGTTATTGGATGCCGGTAATCGACCGGAATAAGGATGTCGGTACGTGGCACAAATTGTTGCGAACCTGACATGGCGGCATCTGATGTTGTAAGGGTGGACCATGACCATAAACCTGATAATGGAGTCTTTCCCGCCGGGGGAGATTGTCAGTCATTTATCGCGCCAGCATCCGGCGCTGTTCTCTACCGTCGTGGAGCAATCGTCAGTGGCGATCTCTGTGACCGACCCACAGGCGCGTATTGTGTACACCAATCCGGCCTTCTGTCGTCTGACCGGTTTTTCGCTATCCCAATTATTAGGGCAAAACCACCGTATTCTCGCCAGTCAGCAAACGCCCGGAGAAGTCTACAGCGATATGTGGCAGACCTTATTACAGGGATCGGCCTGGCGAGGGCAATTGATTAACCGCCGTCGCGATGGCTCCCTCTATCTGGCTGAGATTGATATTACGCCGATCGTCAACGCGCAGGGCGAGCTAGAGCATTATCTGGCAATGCATAAAGACATTAGCGCCAGCTATGCCCTTGAACAGCGTTTGCGTAACCATATGACGCTCATGACCGCCGTGTTGAATAACATCCCCGCGGCGGTGGTGGTGGTTGATGAGAAAGACCGCGTCATTATGGATAACCTGGCCTATAAAACGCTGTGTGCCGACTGCGGTGGTAAAGAGCTGCTGTCAGTGCTGGATTATGGCAAGAATAAGGACACGCTGCGCGAGGGAAGGCCGTTGCCGGTAACGGTTCGCGGTGCGGTACGCTGGCTGATGCTGGGGAGCTGGGCGTTGCCGGGCGTGAACGAAGAGGCCAGCCGCTACTTCACCGATAGTGCGTTACCGCGCACCCTGATTGTCATTACCGACTGTACTGAACAACAACAGCAGCAACAGCAGGGGCGACTGGATCGCCTGAAGCAGCAAATTGCGAATGGCATACTGCTGGCGGCTATCCGTGAATCTCTGGGGGTCGCTATGGTGCAGTTGAACTGTCCGCTCAATATGTTGGCGGCGGCGCGGCGTTTAAACGGCGAGGACCGCAGCAATGTTGCGCTGGAATCGGCATGGCGTGAAGGGGAAGAGGCGATGGCGCGACTACAGGCGTGCCGACCTTCTCTGGCCTTCGAAACCGAGGATGAGTGGTCGGTAAAATCTGTGTTGGACGATCTGACGTCGCTATACCATTCTCGCCTGAGTCGTGACGACCGTTTGCAGTACGACGTGGCATCACCGCAGCTGACTGGCTTCGGCCAGCGAACGCAGGTGCTGGCGTGCCTGAGCCTCTGGCTGGATCGCACGCTGGCGCTGGCGGCGGAAATTGCGCCTTTTCAACTGACCATACAAATTTACGCGCGCGAAGAACACGGCTGGCTGTCGCTCTATCTCGAAGACAATGTGCCTATGACGCAGGTTCGCTTTGCTCCCGCGCCAGCCACGCTGAGTTCGCCGGGTAAAGGCATGGAATTGCGTCTGATTCAGACGTTAGTGGCGGACCATCAGGGCGCCATCGATCTGTCGGCAGGCGCACAAGGCGGAACCTGTCTTATCCTGCGCTTCCCTCTCTTATCTCCTCTGGCTGGAGGTGCAAAATGACGCAGGCTCCTGAAACAAACAATCTCGTTTGGCGATTTGATCTGTCGCAGCAGTTTACTGCCATACAGCGGATTAGTGCGGCATTAGGTCGAGCGACGGAGATTCGCGAGGCGCTACAGGCCGTATTGCGCGTGTTACACACTGATGCGTTCATGCAGCACGGCATGATTTGCCTGTATGACAAAGAGAATGGCGTACTGGCGGTGGAGGCGCTGCATGAAGCCGATGAAAAACTCATTGCCAGCGGAACGCATGTCCGCTATCGCCCCGGAGAAGGCTTGGTGGGAACGGTATTGTCACAGCAGCAACCGCTTGTTTTGCCTCGGGTGGCTGACGATCAACGCTTCCTCGATAAGCTGGGCCTGTACGATTACAACCTGCCGTTTATTGCGGTGCCGCTGTTTGGCGTTGAATCTCAGCCGATAGGCGTACTGGCTGCACAGCCGATGGCGCGCTACGAAGAACGCTTACCTGCGTGTACGCGCTTTCTGGAAACCGTTGCCAATCTGGTCGCGCAAACGGTACGTCTGATGCAGCCCACCCGCCCACGGCCCGCGGCAGAGCCTGTTGCGCCGACGACGCGAGCGCGAACCTGTACCACGCCACCGCGTCCTTACAGTTTCGACAATATGGTGGGAAAGAGTCAGGCGATGCGCCAGACGATGGAGATTATCCGTCAGGTTTCACGCTGGGATACGACGGTGCTGGTTCAGGGAGAAAGCGGCACCGGCAAGGAGCTGGTGGCCAATGCTATTCATTACCACTCGCCGCGTGCCGCCGCGCCATTCGTCAAATTCAACTGCGCCGCGTTGCCGGATAATCTGTTAGAAAGCGAACTGTTTGGCCATGAGAAGGGAGCCTTCACCGGTGCCGTACGTCAGCGTAAAGGACGTTTCGAACTGGCCGATGGCGGCACGCTGTTTCTCGATGAGATCGGTGAAAGCAGCGCGTCATTTCAGGCTAAATTATTGAGGATTCTGCAAGAGGGAGAAATGGAGCGCGTGGGGGGCGATGAAACTATCCGGGTGGATGTCCGTATTATTGCAGCGACTAACCGCAATCTGGAAGAGGAGGTGAGAGCTGGTCATTTTCGTGAAGACCTCTACTACCGCCTGAATGTGATGCCGCTTGCGCTGCCACCGCTGCGTGAACGGCAGGAGGACATTGGCGAACTGGCGCATTTTCTGGTGCAAAAAATTGGTCAACATCAGGGACGCACCTTGCGGATCAGCGATGGCGCTATCCGTTTGCTGATGAGCTATAGCTGGCCGGGCAACGTACGCGAGTTAGAAAATTGTCTGGAACGATCCTCCGTGATGTCAGAAAGCGGACTGATCGATCGTGATGTGATTATGTTCAACCACCGTGAGGTTGCGCCAAAAGTGACGCATACCGCGCCTGCGTCGGATGAAGGCTGGCTCGACCCGTCGCTGGACGAGCGGCAGCGGGTGATTGCGGCACTGGAAAAAACGGGGTGGGTGCAGGCCAAAGCCGCACGTTTGTTAGGTATGACGCCGCGTCAGGTGGCTTATCGTATTCAGACGATGGATATCAATATGCATCGTCTGTAAACCGGCGACACAGGATTGTGGCATATGTCACATTGTCGGCCTACTGCCGCAATCCTGACAAATTTAATAACGTGCATTTTCTCTATCACGCTGTTTTAACTGATTTTTAATCGTGCTGCTAAACGGTATGGTCTTTGCACCTCTCTGCTTATGACTTCGCAACCGTAGGCACTATTATGGCATCTTGTTCCTCCGCATCCGGCACCACAGGCTGTCGGTCAACTCCGACTGACGGGATTACCCCGTTGCAGGCCAGTAAAGCGGCACACCATCCTTGCTATTCGGTGAGCGGTCATCACCGCTTTGCCCGCATGCATCTCGCGGTCGCGCCTGCCTGTAATGTGCAATGTAATTACTGCAACCGTAAATATGATTGCAGTAATGAATCGCGCCCCGGCGTGGTATCGACACTGTTAACGCCGGAACAGGCCGTGGCGCAAGCGCGACAGGTTGCCGCCGCTATTCCCCAGCTTTCCGTCGTGGGGATCGCCGGGCCCGGCGATCCGCTGGCAAATATGAAGCGAACTTTTAGCACATTGCGGTTGCTGCGTGAGCAAATACCGGATGTGAAGCTATGCCTTTCCACCAATGGGCTGATGTTGCCGGAGGCCGTGGCACCGTTGCTGGATATTGGCGTGGACCACGTTACGGTGACCTTGAACACGTTAGACCCGGCGGTAGCAGCACGTATTTATGCCTGGCTATGGCTGGAGGGAGAGCGCTACACCGGGTTGGAGGCAGGCAGAATCCTGCTCGCCAAGCAGGAAGAGGGGATTCGCCGCCTGACGGAGCGTGGCGTGTTGGTCAAGATCAATTCCGTTCTGATTCCCGATATTAACGAGGCCTCGATGCTGGCGGTGAGCGAGAAAGCACGCCACTGGGGCGCGTTTCTGCACAATATTATGCCGCTTATCGCCCGGCCAGAACACGGCACGGTATTTGGCCTTGAAGGGCAAAGGGAACCTGATGCTGATTGCATGACGCGCGTGCGGGCAGAATGCGGTCAGGTGATGCCGCAAATGTCGCATTGCCAACAATGCCGCGCGGACGCTATCGGCATGTTAGGGGAAGATCGCAGCCAGCAGTTTCCCCTCTCGGCGCTGCCTGAAAAGCCACAGCCGTATTTGCCTCTGCTGCATCAGCGGGCGCAATTGCATGCCAGCATCGCGTCACAGGGTGAATTCGAGGAACCGGAAGCCTGTCTGGTTGCCGTGGCGTCTTCCCACGGTGAGGTTATTGACCAGCACTTCGGCCATGCTGAGCGCTTCCAGATCTACAGCCTGTCATCGGCTGGCGTGGTTCCGGTGAACGAACGTTTTACGCCCAAATATTGCCACGGCGAAGGAGCCTGTCCTCCTGAAGAGAATGCTGAGCGGCTGAGTGCGCTGTTGGCGCTGCTGGCCGATGTTGATGCGGTATTTTGTGCCCGCATTGGTTTCGGGCCCTGGAATCAGTTGGAACAGCAAGGGATTCAACCCTGTGTTGAAGGTGCCTGGCAAAATGTCACAGACGTACTGACAGCCTGGTGGCAACAGCGACAGGGCGAACATCGGAATCAGCACAAGGATAAGGGAGCGGCCTGATGGCACAGGCGCAACGCTGGCTACGGCGCTTATTGGATCGATATGAGACGGGAGCGGCCTGTTTTGCTCACCACATGGGATTGTCGCTGCCGGAATGGCAGCGTCTTCTTGATGGTCTGGCGATGGTGCCGCCAGCCTGTGGGCTCGAACGTGAACAGCGCTATAGGCTGTTGAGCGAGTTGCAGTCGCATCGCGCAGAAGAGCGGGAGCAACTGGCAGGCTGGCTGTTTGAGCATATGTCCGGTGATGCCGCCCCGATGCACCGCATTATCGCCAGCACGTCGCTGGGGTTTAATCATCTATGGCAGGATTTAGGGTTAGATTCGCGCGATGAACTGCGTGAGTTGATGACCGACTGTTTCCCCGCGTTAGTGGCGATGAACGTCAATAACATGCGTTGGAAGAAATTCTTTTACCGCCAGCGCTGTCTGCACAGTGAAGGGGAACTGATTTGCCGTTCCCCGAGCTGTGATGACTGCTGTGAATGGGCGCACTGCTTTGCGCCCGAGGTGTGAACCGATCGGCAAGGCGAAGGGAAAACGCGACGCAATAACGTCTCTCAGCGCTTTCTTATTTCCGTGATGTACGTGACGGCAACGTGGTCGGCAAAATTGGGAACATCCTCAAAGGCTTCTTTACCCGTTGGCGAGTTGAAGGCTGTCATTGCGTCTTCGATGGAGTCAAACCACAGTTCAGAGAAGCCATCCACCGGCGAGTCTGGGTATTTTTCCCGATCGATAGGGTTCAGGACGTATCCCTTTAAGCCGGGCAGGCGCAGGGCGATTTCGGTATGCACTTCATTCCAGTGTTTCACAAACTCGTCAAAGCTCTGACCCTGCTTACGAGTAATAAAACCCACGTGTTTAAAACCTGTTACTGCTGCCATAACATTCTCCGGTGTCGATGCCTTCTGGGTTATTTCCGCGATAACTGAGGCTGTCGAGCCTTTCATTGTTGCCGTTGCCTCACGGTTTTTCGCTTTGAGGCATCGCGGTAAATTCGGGCATCACTATGATTGTTTTTTATTTCATGATAAACCGGCTTTCATTCGCCTCTCTGTAGACATAAATTCAACAATCACGGTAGGAAGTAAACGGTATCGTGATGTGGAATGCAGTCTGGAGCCCGCGACGCTCGCAGGACGTTATCTTTCAAATCAGGCATGCAGGCCGAGCCTGATACGTTTAATGGACAATTGAGTATGCGTACAACCGATCATCTGGGCGGCATCAACGCCTTTGTTACCACGGCACAGCAGGGCAGCTTTACCGCTGCGGCCGAGCGACTGGGCCTGACGAAATCTGCGGTGGGGAAGAGCGTCGGCCGTCTTGAGGAGCGGCTCGGGCTAAAGCTGTTTCAGCGATCTACGCGCCGCCTCAGCCTCACGCCGGATGGCGAACGTTTTCTGATCAGCTGTCAGAGCGCCATGGATATTCTTGAGCAGGCAGAAGCTGAGCTGACGTCTCACATCTGCCAGCCTGCGGGGCGGCTCAGGGTTGATTTGCCTGCGGCATTCGGCAGGCAGCGCATTCTTCCGGTTCTGCTGAACATCACCCGCAGCTACCCTGAATTGGCGTTAACCGTGACCTTTAGCGAACGGTTTGTTGACCCAATTGAAGACGGGATTGATCTTGTCATTCGCATCGGTGAACTGGCCGACAGCAGTGGTCTGGTAGCGAGACGACTGACAACCCAGAAGCTGGTTATTTGTGCTGCACCGGACTACCTGCTTCAGCGTGGTGAACCGATATCGGTGGATGAATTGAGTCAACATCACTGTGTGGTGGGGTTTCGCCGGAATCAGCCTATCACCTGGCTTCTGAAGGACGATAACGGGCAGACAACGCGTTATACACCACCGGTAACGCATGAGTTTGCTGACGGTGACGCGATGCTGGCCGCCACGCTCGCCGGGTGTGGCCTGTCTCAACTACCACGGTGGCTGGTCGGTCAATATCTTGAACGTGGCGAGTTGAAAGAGGTGCTTGCCCGCCACGCCGATGGTGAAATGCCGATCAGCGCGCTATGGCCTAAAAGCCGCCAACTGCTGCCCAAGATACGTCACGTGGTGGATACGCTGATTCAGGCGGCAGAAGACGGCCAGTTGGACTGATTACTTTTTGTCGTCGGCTGCGTCTGAATAGAACGGGTAATCGGTATACCCTTCCTCCGTGCCGCCGTACATGGTTGCCCGATTGACGTCATTCAGCGGCCAGTCGTGTGCCATGCGCTCGGCGAGGTCAGGGTTGGCAATATACGGCCGACCAAACGCAATCAGGTCAGCCTTTCCTTCTTGCAGATAGGCTTCGGCGCTTTGCTTATCGAACCCGCCTGCGATAACCAGCGTGCCGTCATAGGCGGCCCGGAATTTCTCGACGAATCCGTCAGGAATAGCCTGTTGGCCGAGCGTTTTCTGATCGCTGAGATGGACATACGCGAGCGCACGTTCACCGAGTTTGTTTGCCAACTGTAGCCATGTTTCTTCTTCTCCCTCAAAGGCGTGCATATCGAAGAGGCGTCCGAAGGGAGCCAGCCGGATCCCCGTTTTTTCTGAGCCGATAGCGCGTGACACCGCATCGGTCACTTCCAGTACGAAGCGCAGGCGGTTCTCAATAGGTGCGCCGCCGTATTCATCATCACGGGTATTCAGTCCGCCATTGATGAACTGTTCCAGCAGATAGCCATTCGCCGCATGGATTTCAATGCCATCAAACCCTGCACGGATGGCATTCTCTGCGGCGGTGACGTAATCCTGTACCACGGATGCAATCTCAGTTTTTGTCAGCGCGCGCGGGGTTGTGACCGCTACGGGGCCGGGCTGACCGTTTTCATCCCAGGCGTAGCAGGTTGAATGCTGTGCTCTGACGGCAACGGAACTGACCGGCGCATTGCCATCATTCTGCAAGCTGGTATGAGAAATGCGGCCGACGTGCCAGAGCTGAATGAAGATTTTGCCATTGCGCTCGTGAACGGCTCGCGTCGTTTTTTCCCATCCTTTCACCTGCTCGTCGTTATAAATGCCCGGCGTAAAAAGATAGCCCTGACCCTGAACGGAGATCTGCGCACCTTCGGTAATAATCAGCCCGGCGGAGGCACGCTGCTGGTAATACGTCGCCGTCAGTTCGTCAGCGGTGTCGCCCTGGCGTGCACGAGATCGGGTCATCGGTGCCATCGCAATACGGTTAGTGAGTGCCGTATCGCCGACGATGAATGAGGTAAATAATTTGTCCATGTTTCGGTCCTTTTATTAAGTACCGACCATGATGGGGAAAGGAAGGAGAGGAGGGAACACCTGTCTGTTCCGAACAGATGTTCCATAAATTCTACCTGTCTTCACGGTGTTTACTGGCAGCGCAGCCTGTCAAGCAAGGCATGGTCGGGGTAGCCATCCGGCGGTAGCCCTTCCTGTTGCTGGTAGGTGCGGACTGCCTGCGTGGTACCGCGGCCAATGTTGCCGTCAATTGCGCCCTGATAGAGCTGCTTTTCCTGTAGCAGAATTTGCAGCGCCTCGCGTTCTTTGCGTGTTAACGGCGTTTCCTGACGCGGCCAGGGTTTGCGTACTGGCGTATCGTGCTGGTAGTTATCCGACAGCAAGCCGACAGTCAGCGCATAGGACACGTCATTGTTATACCGCAGAATGGCGCGGAAATTCCCCGTTACCAGAAACGCGGGGCCATTCTTCCCGACCGGCAACAATATCGAGGCTTTCTCCGAAGACAGCGATGTCAGATCTCTAGGTACAGCGGTTTTTACCCCGAGCGCCTGCCAGTCAGCGACGGTTTTCTGGTTATCCATACCGGAAAGAGAATAATCAAAACCGCTGGGCAGATTCACTTCAATCCCCCAGGGGACGCCCGCCTTCCATTTGGCCTGCTGCATATAGTTTGCCACCGACGCCAGCGTGTCTGGGAAAGAGGTCCAGATATCAGGGTGACGATCGCCATCAAAATCAACAGCGTATTGCAAGTAAGAGGTCGGTATGAACTGAGGCATCCCCATGGCTCCGGCCCAGGATCCTTTTATCTGCTCTGGCCGCACATTGCCGTTTTGAATCATACGCAACGCCGCAATCAGATTCTGCCGGTTAAACGCGCGACGATAATTGTAGTAATCCAGCGTGGCCAGTGAGCGGATGACCGCTTTGTTGCCAGTATTGGCACCATAATGACTTTCAATGGAGAGGAAGGCGAACAGCAGTGGCGGATCCACCTGATAGCGTTGATTGATGCGCGTCACGACGTCCGCGTATTGCTTAAGCAGCGTTTTCCCCTGCGCAATGTTTTCCGGCGTGACCCGCTGTTCGAGGTAGGTCCACACGGGGGTGACCAACTCAGGCTGTTTTTGTGTGGCCGCTACCACGTCGGTGTCCGGCGTCAGACCAGCCAACGCGTTATCAAAGGTCTCCGCCGTGATGCCCTGAGAAAGTGCCGTCTGGCGCAGTTCCGCTTTCCATTGCTCCATGCTTTTGTCGGGCGTGGGAAGACCCGTGGACGTGTCAGTGACGCCGTGCGATTGTAGTAACCCGCTAATATCCTTGCATTCATGAGGCGTGTGAGCGCATGCACTCAACACACCGGAACCGATCATCAACACCATGACTCTCGACATCACCAGCATGGATGATGCCTGCGTTCTGTTATTGACCATGTGACTGTTCCATAAGAGAGATACCCATCACACCGCAATGCGAATGATGTAGGGTATAGAGACGTGTCGAAAGCAGGCCCGTAACGTCACTACTGAATCATCGTTGTCGGGCACCACCATGAAATCGTGCAACCTCTCTTAGAGTAATAGTGCAGCAACACGTCAGAATATACAGACAACCATGGACACAAGTGTCACTAACCACATTCATCCGTAAGCATTACTTCTGTTTTCGTAACGGCGTATTGCCGCTGGCTTTGCTCCCCGCCGCAACACTCGGTTTGGTCTTGCGGCGTCCACCCTCAGGTTGGTGCGGATCTTATTGCGCTTTTGCTGTGGTTTCTGGAGGCTGCCAACCGCCGCCGAGTGCTTTGAATGTGGCAACGGCCGCTCGTGCCGATTCGGTTTGCGCCTGGGCCCGGGCGTCGGAGGTTTGTAGCAGGGTTTCATCGGCGTGAAGGACATCAATCAGGCTGCTTGTTCCTTTCTGGTAGGCGATGAAAGACGACTGCCGCGCGCTGGCTAACGCGGTCTCACCGGCGGTTAGCGTTGCGGCTTGCGTCTCGCGATTAACCAAAGCCGAGAAGGCGTTCTCAACATCTTCGGTCGCACGGAGTACCGACAGGCGGTAAGCCGCCAGCGCTTCGGCTTCTTGTCCCTTCGCCTGATCGATCTGAGCGTTAATCCGGCCGAAGTCGAAGAGTCGCCAGCGCAGTCCTAATACGCCCGCCGATTGACTGGCGCCGTTGGAGAACAGATTGCCGCTCGACACCGACGTTGCGCTGCCGAGTAAGGCGCTGAGCGAGAATTTAGGATAGTACTCGCTGATGGCTACCCCGATGCGGGCGTTGGATGCCGCGAGATGGCGTTCGGCCACGATAATGTCGGGTCTGCGGCGCAGCAGGTCGGCGGGTGTCCCTGTCGATATGAGCGTCGGAGGCTGTGGAATGGCCTGTGAGCTGGACAACTGGGCTCGATGGGTGCCGGGAGGTGTGCCGAGCATAACGTCTAATGCGTTCATCGCGGCATCAAGCCCTGTCTGGAGAACCGGCACGGTGGCCTGAACCTGCGCCAATGCCCCTTCGGTCTGGCGTACCTGATACTCGGGAGCCAGTCCTTTGCTGTGGAGTAGCTGTACTTTATCCAGCAGTTCTTGCTGCGTATTGACCTGTCTAGTGGCGATCGCCAGACGCGTTTGTAATCCGCGCAGGGTGATATAGATATCGGCAGTCTGAGCGGTGACGGCCAGACGTGTGGCCGCGACGCCTGCCTCGGAAGCCTGATAGTCAGCCAGTGCCGCCTGACGACCGCGTCTCAAGCCACCGAATACATCAAGCTCCCAACTGGCATTAAGGTCGGTTTCATAGGCATTGCCGTAGCGATTATAGCCAGGAACCGCGTTAAGCAACCGGCCCTGTGGCGTTTCAATCGACTGATAGGCGCGGGCGCTTTGTCCGCTGATGTTGCCCGATGGCAGCAGAGCCGCCGTTGCTGCGCCAAGCCCCGCTTGTGCCTGACTCATGCGTGCGGACGCCTGGGCCAAATCAAGATTCTGTGCGAGCGCACTTGAAACTAACTCGCTCAGTAAGGGATCATTGAAGCTTTCCCACCAGACCGCCACGTCGGCAGCCTGGGTCGCGTTCCCTGCCTTTGTGACAGATCGTTCTGCGGCGGATTGCGTTTGATAACGCGCCGCTATCGGCGCGTCTGGGCGGTGATAATCCGGCCCAACGGCGCAACCTGCCATTAAGCTCGTGGTCACAACCAAGGAAAGGGTACGGAGGGATAACATAGGAATTCCTTGAGTCAAAAAGCGGTGACCATATTACCAATTGGTCACTTGTTGTCAATCAGGGCTCGGTGAGCTAAGCTTCAAAAATGACTAAACATATGAATACACATCCCCCACGTGGGCCGTTGGACCATAGCGTTCGAGATCAGGTTGTGGAAGCGGCCAAAGCGCATTTCGGACACTTTGGATATGAAAAGACAACCGTGTCTGATTTAGCCAAAGCGATTGGTTTTTCTAAGGCATATATCTACAAATTTTTTGATTCCAAGCAGGCGATTGGCGAAGTGATCTGTGCCAGCCGGCTGGCGATGATTATGGATATTGTCAATTCAGCGATTGCCGATGCACCAACGGCATCAGAAAAACTGAGACGCCTGTTTAGATCCTTGACGGAAGCGGGCAGTGACTTATTTTTTCACGATCGTAAACTATACGATATTGCTGCTGTCGCCAGCCGCGATCGGTGGCCTTCGGCAGCGGCACATGAAGAAAGACTACGCCAGCTTATTCAGCACATTCTTCTGGAGGGACGGCAGTCTGGGGAGTTCGAACGCAAGACGCCACTGGATGAGGCAGCGGATGCCGTCTATCTGGTCATGCGCCCTTACATCGTTCCCGCTCAACTGCAATACAACCTGGATGAGGCGGCGTCTGCTGCGGTGTTATTGTCGTCGTTGATATTGCGTAGCCTGTCACCTTAAGGCGTTTGGCATCTTAAAAAAGTGACCATTGACAATATTGGTCACTCATTGGAGAATGCGGTTTCTGTCCTGCTCATTTAAGAAGGGAACCCATGCTTCGGCTCAAATCCACCACTCTTGCTGTTTGCTTGTTGCCTCTCGCCCTGGTGGCGTGCGGCGACGCTACTCATGTTGACGATCCACGCAATCAGCCTCCTTTAGTGAGAACGGCGACCGTGGTGAGTGCCGCCGAGACGTCGCGTTCGTTTACTGGCGTCGTTGTTGCCCGCATTCAAAGCGACCTTGGTTTTCGGGTGCAAGGCAAAATACTTGAACGTCTGGTCGATACCGGCGAGAGCGTCAAACGTGGTCAGCCTTTGATGCGTTTGGACCCCGTCGATCTCAGTTTACAAGCACAAGCCCAACAGCAGGCGGTTACCGCTGCGCGGGCTCGTGCCAAGCAGGCTACCGATGATGAAGCACGCTATCGAGGTCTGGTTGCCGCAGGTGCCATCTCCGCGTCAGCGTACGATCAGATCAAGGCGGCTGCCGAGACGGCGAAAGCGGAGCTGAGTGCCGCACAGGCTCAGGCCGATGTGGCACGCAATGCCACGGGGTATGCCGTTTTGATGGCCGATGCTGATGGCGTGGTGGTCGACACGCTGGCGGAACCGGGGCAGGTGGTTAGTGCCGGGCAGCCTGTTATCCGGCTTGCGCGTGCGGGGCAACGGGAGGCCGTCGTACATTTGCCTGAGACGCTACGCCCCGTGGTTGGGAGCGAAGCCATGGCGATGCGATACGGCTCTGGTAATCCCGCCATTCCCGTGAAACTGCGGCTGCTGTCCGACGCTGCCGATCCTCAGACTCGCACGTTTGAAGCACGCTATGTCCTTGAAGGCGCGCTGGCGAACGCGCCGCTCGGTTCCACCGTCACACTCAATATTGCAGAAGATAAGTTATCTGAGCAGGTTCTTCAGGTGCCTATCGCCGCGCTTTATGATGCGGGGAAAGGGCCGGGCATATGGAGTATTTCTGGTGAGCCCATGAAGGTGTCGTGGCATTCCGTCAGTGTGCTTGGGTTAGGTGATGACACGGCAAGAGTCACTGGCGGCCTACAGCCCGGTGAACAGATTGTGGCTTTGGGCGCGCATCTGCTGCATGAAGGCGAAGCGATCCGCATGGCAGAGTCGCGCGCTGCTGACACGGCGGGGAACCGACCATGAGTGAGTCACGCTTCAACCTTTCGGCGCTCGCGGTGCGCGAACGCGCCATCACACTCTTCCTTATTATCCTGATTACCGTGGCCGGTATTCTCTCGTTCTTCGAACTGGGACGGGCAGAAGATCCACCGTTCACCGTTAAACAGATGACCATTATCTCCGCATGGCCGGGGGCGACCGCTCAGGAAATGCAGGATCAGGTGGCCGAACCGTTAGAAAAGCGGATGCAGGAGCTGAAGTGGTACGACCGCTCAGAAACCTACACGCGTCCGGGACTCTCCTTCACCATGCTGTCGCTGCTCGATAGTACGCCGCCTTCACAGGTACAGGAGGAATTCTATCAGGCGCGCAAAAAGCTTAGCGATGAAGCCAAAAACCTGCCGGCGGGCGTGATTGGGCCGATGGTCAACGATGAGTTCTCGGATGTGACGTTTGCGCTCTTTGCGCTGAAGGCGAAAGGCGAGCCCCAGCGTGTGCTGGTTCGCGATGCCGAATCGTTGCGCCAGCGTCTGTTGCATGTGCCGGGCGTGAAGAAGGTCAATATTATCGGGGAGCAGTCTGAACGGATCTTTGTGTCGTTTTCGCATGACCGACTGGCGACGCTGGGGATTTCTCCTCAGGACATTTTCTCTGCGCTGAACAACCAAAACGTACTGACGCCTGCTGGTTCGATTGAAACAGACGGCCCGCAGGTCTTTCTTCGTTTGGACGGCGCCTTCGACACGCTGGAGAAAATTCGCAACACGCCGATTGTCGCACAGGGCAGAACACTGAAACTGTCGGATGTGGCGACGGTCAGCCGTGGCTATGAAGATCCCGCGACCTTTTTGGTCCGTAATCAAGGCGAGCCAGCGCTGTTGTTGGGCGTGGTGATGCGTGAAGGGTGGAACGGTTTAACGTTGGGGGAAGCGCTGGATGCGGAGACCACCAAGATCAATGAAGGCATGCCGCTGGGGATGACGTTGTCGAAGGTTACCGATCAATCGGTGAACATTAGCTCGTCCGTTGATGAATTCATGATCAAATTCTTCGTCGCATTGCTGGTGGTGATGGCAGTGTGTTTCGTCAGCATGGGCTGGCGTGTGGGGGTTGTTGTCGCGGCAGCGGTACCACTGACGCTGGCGATTGTTTTCGTCGTGATGGAAGCGTCCGGTAAGAATTTCGATCGCATTACGTTAGGATCGCTGATTCTGGCGCTGGGACTGTTGGTGGATGACGCCATTATTGCCATCGAGATGATGGTGGTGAAAATGGAGGAGGGCTATGGCCGCATCAAAGCCTCAGCCTATGCCTGGAGCCATACGGCTGCCCCGATGCTAGCCGGTACGCTGGTAACCGCCGTGGGATTTATGCCTAACGGTTTTGCGCAGTCCACCGCGGGTGAGTACACCAGTAACATGTTCTGGATAGTCGGCATTGCCCTGATTGCTTCCTGGGTGGTTGCGGTGGTCTTTACACCTTATTTAGGCGTGAAGATGCTGCCGGAAATCAAAACCGTAGAAGGGGGACATGCCGCTATCTACGACACCCGCCATTACAACCAATTTCGCCGTTTATTGACGCGTGTTATCGCGCGGAAATGGATGGTTGCCAGCACCGTTATCGTCTTGTTTGTTGTGGCTATTCTCGGGATGGGAATGGTCAAGAAACAATTCTTCCCAACGTCCGATCGTCCTGAAGTGCTGGTGGAGGTGCAGATGCCTTATGGCACGTCCATTGAACAGACCAGTATCACGACGGCGAAGATCGAAGACTGGCTGAAACAGCAGGACGAAGCAAAAATCGTCACGTCCTATATCGGGCAGGGCTCTCCGCGTTTTTATTTGGCGATGGCACCTGAGTTACCCGATCCGTCGTTTGCCAAGATTGTCGTGCTGACGGACAGTCAGGAAGCGCGTGAGGCGCTTAAATTCCGTATCCGTGAAGCGGCTGCTGGCGGGTTAGCGCCCGAAGCGCGTGTCCGCGTGACGCAGCTGGTGTTTGGCCCGTATTCACCTTTTCCTGTTGCTTACCGCGTCATGGGGCCGGATCCTGCCACCTTGCGTGAGATTGCCGATAAAGTGAAAGCGGTGATGCAGGCTAGCCCGATGATGAGGACGGTCAATACCGACTGGGGCCCGCGGGTGCCGACGCTGCATTTCACGTTGGATCAGGATCGGCTGCAATCGGTAGGACTGACATCAAGCACGGTGGCTCAGCAACTCCAGTTCCTGCTCTCTGGCGTCCCGATTACGTCTGTGCGTGAAGACATTCGTTCTGTGCAGGTCGTGGGACGTGCCGCAGGGGATATTCGACGCGATCCTGCAAAAATAGAAGGCTTTACGTTAGTTGGAGCGGCTGGCCAACGGATTCCTCTGTCGCAGATCGGTGAGGTCGAGGTACGAATGGAAGATCCTGTGCTTCGGCGTCGGGACCGCACACCGACGATTACCGTTCGTGGTGACATCGCCGAAACGTTGCAGCCACCGGATGTGTCCGCAGCCATTGTGAAATCATTGCAGCCCATCATTGATACGCTGCCCGCCGGATACCGTATTGAGCAGGCAGGTTCGATCGAAGAATCGGCAAAAGCGACCAAAGCAATGGCACCGCTGTTTCCTATCATGATTGCCATTACGCTGTTGATCATCATCCTACAGGTGCGCTCAATGTCTGCGATGGTGATGGTCTTCCTCACCGCACCGCTGGGGCTGATTGGTGTGGTGCCAACGCTGCTGCTCTTCAACCAGCCGTTTGGTATTAATGCGCTTGTCGGGCTGATCGCGCTATCGGGCATCCTGATGCGTAACACGCTGATACTGATTGGACAAATCCACCATAACGAGAAAGAAGGACTCGATCCGTTCCATGCGGTGGTGGAAGCAACGGTGCAGCGAGCTCGGCCCGTGTTGCTGACGGCGATGGCGGCGATTCTGGCGTTTATTCCGCTTACCCATTCCGTCTTCTGGGGCACGCTGGCGTACACGCTGATTGGCGGGACGTTGGGGGGAACCATCATGACGCTGGTCTTCCTGCCAGCGATGTATGCCATCTGGTTCAAAATACGCCCCGACAATCAGACGCATGTCGATAAACCCGTATCGGTATAAACCGCAAGCCGTATGAAAAATAATCGCCACACAGTGCACCGTGTGGCGAGATTCAGCCTGCTGGCGTGGAGCGTATTCCCACGCCAGTCACCGCCGCTGAGGTAACCATGAGTACTGAAAGTACATCCGCTGGAATGATGGCGAAACCCCATTCCTCCGAAGGCCCGCGACTGACCGGAAAAATTGTCGCGTTATTGGCTGGCCTGTCGGCTATTAGCATACTGTCTACCAATATCATTCTTCCGGCATTTCCCGAGATTGGGGAGCAGCTTGGGGCGTCGGCACGTGAACTGGGTTTGACGCTTTCCAGCTTTTTTATCACTTTCTCGTTAGCTCAACTGGTCGTCGGGCCGTTGTCGGACCGCTATGGACGCAAGAAACTGGTATTGGGCGGTCTCTCGCTATTCATCGTGGGTACGGTAGTCGGTGGCCTTGCTGGTTCATTTGAAACGCTGATCGTTGGAAGAGTGATTCAGGCGCTGGGCATCTGCGCGGCGGCAGTGTTAGCACGCGCAATTGCACGCGATCTGTTTGACGGTGAAACGTTGGCGCGAGCGCTATCGTTGACGATGATCGCGACCGCGGCGGCCCCTGGGTTTTCACCGCTGGTGGGGAGCGTATTGACTATCACATTAGGGTGGCGAGCGATCTTTATACTGGTAGGGCTAGCCGCTTTTGTCATCGCCGTCTTCTATGCTAACGGGCTGGGGGAAACGCATCCCGCTGAGCGTCGTGCACCGAGCTCTCTTTCGAGCGTCATCGTGGCCTATGGCAAGCTGGTTGTGGATGGGAAATTTATCCTTCCGGCACTGTCGATGAGTCTATTGATGAGCGGCTTGTTTGCCTCTTTTGGTGCTGCACCTGCGATTCTGATGAGTGGGATCGGTCTATCTTCCCTACAAGCTGGGCTATATTTTGCCTCCACCGTGTTCGTGGTCTTTGGTGCTGGAATGGCCGCGCCGCGACTGGCTCGTCGTTATGGCCCGAGAAGGATTGCGTCGTTGGGACTCGCTACCGCGTTAGCCGGTGGGGGCTTGCTCCTGCTTGGGCCGGAAGCGCCAAGCCTGAGCGGGTATACCTTGTCGATGATCGTCTTCCTCTGGGGAATGGGCTTAGCCAATCCACTGGGAACGGCCATTACGATGGGGCCTTTCGGGAAAGAAGCAGGGTTGGCATCTGCGCTGCTTGGTTTTTTAACGATGGGAATGGCGGCGATAACAACCTGGCTGGGCTCGGTACTGACGTTTCCTGCGGTCACAACGCTGGGCGGTATACAGGCGACGGCCTGTCTGATAGCACTGATATTGTTTCTCAGTGGTTCACCGACGAGAGCGAATAGGCGCTCAAAGGTGTAATGCTGTAAAAATACCTGCTTGATTAACCCGATGCGGAACCCCCGAAGGGGTTCCCGATGTCATGACAGATCTACTTTGCGACAACCTCATCATTGATGGCATAGACCGTGCAGTTGGCTACCCCTTTGTGCTGGAATGTTTCACAGCTCTTGATGGCTGCATTAGCGGCCTCACGACCGGTTCGCGCCCAGTATGCCGTTCCCCATGCCCCGTCCTTGCCTGTCGCAAACGCTTTCTCATAAAGCCGCGCCGCTTCGTATTTTTTGAACGCCTTTTTGCCTGCGCTGTTATTAAGGTTTGCGGGGGAAGCAAGATGCGTTACCGGTAGGGTGACGACTTCCTCGTATGGCAAGTGTTGCTGTGCAAGGAAGCCCGCCACGGTTTTCCACCAGAAACTTTCTGGAGCGGTATCCATAAAGACGTGTCCATTCTTGCCAAACGCAGGCATTTCAATAAATTCCGCTTTACCTCCACCGCTGCGATAGGCCTCAGAAAAGGCTCTGCCCATTTCCGGGCTGAACGATTGATCATTGCTGGAATAGAGCCACAGAGAAGGGATGCGAGCAGTGAGGCCATACGTGGTGAATGCGTTAATCAAACCGGATCTATCACAAAGTGATTTGCCGTCGATGGAACCCCGGCCTCCGTCAAAATTGATGATAGCCTGAACGCCGGGTGGGTTAACCGCGCTGGTTGCCAGCACGGCAAAGCCACCTGCTGACATACCGGCCAGCACAGCTTTATCCTGAGAGGCCCAAGGCTGGCGTCTTATTGCCGTAAGCGCGGCCAGCATATCTCGGGTGTCTTTTTCACCTGCCAGCTTATGCAGCGGCTGCTTACAGGAACCGCCTAAATATTCAGCCCCGCCGCTTGAATAACCGTATCCCTCCCGCAGAACGGTAACCGCAGCATAACCGTGGCGTGCAAAGGCAAGCGCGGTCGACGATGCACGGTTTGGGTTCATTTCCCAGCGATCAAATTCGGCAGTACCTACGGTTCCATTCGTGATCACGACCACAGGGAGTGTTGTCTGGCTGACTGGCCGCGTGACAAATGCATCGAGTATGGCGGGCTTGCCATTATCCAGCGTGACCTGCAACGAAAGTGGCTCTCTGATCAGGCCGTCGAATTGCTGATGCTGTAGTGAAACATGTTGTAGTGAAACATTCGGTGGTGCGGCGATGGAGGAAAAGGTGAGACCAAACAATGCAGTAATGACGGTTACTCTGGTAAAGCTGGCTATAGAGTGATGTCGCATTTTTGTTACCTTGGCTGGTGTTTGATGAGGTCTTTTCATTCAAAACTGCCGGATGAATATCAGGTATTCACTCCGGCCTCAACGGCAACAGAAGGTCTATTGAGCTGTGGTTTAACTTAAAGGCATAGGCCGTGTGAGTCGGAAACGTTGAAGACTCTAGTAGATGGTTTTACGTTGCGGATTTTTGAGTCGTTAAGAGATCTTTGGGGGTCACTCCGTCATCGAACCAACGTGACCCCGAATCTGACCACCATATTTTTCCGATGCGGAGGAAAAGCAGAATGTGTACCGGAAAGACTTTTTCGCGTGAAGGGGCTTTGTTGAATAAATAAGATTCCGTGCGTACGTCCCTGTAGCTGGCTGGATTTTCAGGCAATACGCACGCTTTCTGGCATACCGGCCTTCGTCATTTTGTTCAGTGCTCGTACCATGGCCAGAGCCTCTGCAACCTGGCCATCGTAG
>NZ_JAULSZ010000009.1:0-66370 GCF_051707265.1 Pectobacterium sp. S5 | reverse complement strand
TGTGCTACCGCTCGACTTGCATGTGTTAGGCCTGCCGCCAGCGTTCAATCTGAGCCATGATCAAACTCTTCAATTTAAGATTTGTTTGATTTGCTTCTACTCGAGAAGCGATGCTCAAAGAATTAAAACTGTTTATTCGTAATGAATTTTACTGTTGTTCACTCTTCAAGACTTTTTTATATCGTTTAAGATACGGTCTTGTGAGTGCCCACACAGATTGTCTGATTAAATTGTTAAAGAGCAGTGCCACTCCATCTGTGGCGCGGGCTGCATATATTATGCTTTTCCGCTGTGAAGTCAAGTCATTACTGACTGCTTCGTTGAATCTTTTTGCTGTCACCACAACCGCGTGTCGCTGTTGCCGTGTCAGTGGATGCGCATTATAGGGACTTCTCGTCAGGCCGCAATAGGTGTTTTAAAGAAAAATGACTGTTTGCTGCATTCCACAGCAAAACCCCGCTTTATACCTATTTTTGCACAAACTTATCCACAGAAAGCATTCTACTCAAAAATTGACGAGCATCACGCAAACGTTTTCGCTACAATTCACCCCGTTCAAAATCGTCGTATTTTTGCGAACGCTAACTGAATATTTCTCTTTATTCCGCAATTATGGCTCTAACAAAGACGATATTCACATACCGTTCTTTACTGACTACCCAAATCCAGGGGATAACATCATCATGCAACAACGCCGTCCAATTCGCCGCGCTCTGCTCAGCGTTTCTGACAAAGCAGGTATTGTCGAATTTGCTCAAGCTCTGTCCCACCGTGGCGTCGAGCTCCTTTCAACTGGTGGAACCGCCCGTTTGCTGGCCGATGCTGGCTTAGCGGTGACTGAAGTCTCTGACTACACCGGCTTCCCAGAAATGATGGATGGGCGAGTGAAGACCCTGCACCCGAAAGTACACGGTGGCATTCTGGGGCGGCGCGATCAAGATGATGCGATCATGACGCAACACGACATCAAACCCATTGATATCGTCGTTGTGAATCTGTATCCGTTTGCTCAGACCGTCGCTCGTGAGAACTGCACGTTAGAAGATGCGGTTGAGAATATCGATATCGGTGGGCCAACGATGGTTCGTTCCGCCGCCAAGAACCATAAAGATGTGGCTATCGTGGTCAAGAGCAGCGACTACAGCGCCATCATTAATGAAATCGACGCCAACGAAGGTTCACTGACCTACGAAACCCGTTTCGATTTAGCGATCAAAGCCTTCGAACACACTGCCGCTTACGACAGTATGATTGCCAACTACTTTGGTGCACTGGTTCCGCCTTACCACGGTGAAACCGATAAACCATCAGGCCACTTCCCGCGCACGTTAAACCTGAACTACATCAAAAAGCAGGACATGCGCTATGGCGAGAACAGCCATCAGCAAGCTGCCTTCTATATAGAAGAGAATATTCACGAGGCCTCTGTCGCTACCTCAACACAGTTACAAGGCAAAGCGCTGTCTTATAACAACATCGCCGATACCGATGCGGCGCTGGAATGTGTGAAAGAATTTGCCGAGCCGGCCTGCGTTATCGTTAAGCATGCGAATCCGTGCGGCGTAGCGATTGGCGACTCAATTCTTGATGCTTACGAGCGCGCCTATAAAACCGACCCAACATCTGCATTCGGCGGCATTATCGCTTTCAACCGCGAGCTGGATGAAGAGACGGCGCAGGCCATCATTAGCCGCCAGTTTGTCGAAGTCATTATTGCCCCATCTGCCAGCGAGGCAGCGTTGAAGGTGACCGCAGCCAAACAGAACGTACGCGTCCTGACTAGCGGTAGCTGGCAACAACGCGTTCCTGGGCTGGATTTCAAACGCGTCAACGGCGGTTTGCTGGTTCAGGATCGCGATCTGGGCATGGTCGATACCTCTCAACTGCGTGTCGTGACCGAGCGCCAGCCGAGCGAACAGGAATTACGTGATGCCCTTTTCTGCTGGAAAGTGGCTAAGTTCGTTAAATCCAATGCGATTGTGTACGCACGCGACAACATGACCATCGGGATAGGTGCTGGCCAGATGAGCCGCGTTTACTCAGCGAAAATCGCCGGTATCAAAGCGAGCGATGAAGGGCTGGAAGTAAAAGGTTCCGCTATGGCGTCTGATGCGTTCTTCCCATTCCGTGATGGTATTGATGCCGCTGCGGCCGTTGGCATTACTTGCGTGATCCAACCGGGCGGGTCGATTCGTGATGATGAAGTCATTGCTGCCGCCAACGAACACGGCATTGCGATGATCTTTACCGACATGCGCCATTTCCGCCATTAATTCTGGAGCAGACCGAAATGAACATTTTAGTAATTGGTAATGGCGGACGCGAGCATGCGCTAGCCTGGAAAGCCTCACAGTCACCGCTGGCAAAACGTGTTTATGTTGCTCCAGGAAACGCGGGCACCGCGCTTGAGCCGGCGCTGACCAACGTCGATATCGCCGCCACTGATATTCCAGCGTTAGTCGCTTTTGCGCAGGAAAATCACATCGATTTGACCATCGTTGGCCCGGAAACACCGTTAGTTATCGGTGTTGTCGATGCATTTCAGAGCGCAGGTCTAAAAATCTTTGGCCCAACGCAGGGCGCTGCACAGTTAGAAGGCTCTAAAGCCTTTACTAAAGATTTTCTGGCACGCCACAATATTCCGTCGGCGGAATACCAGAACTTCACCGAAGTTGAACCCGCGCTGGCCTATGTACGCAGCAAAGGCGCACCGATCGTCATCAAGGCTGATGGGTTAGCCGCTGGTAAAGGCGTGATTGTCGCCATGACGTTGCAGGAAGCAGAAAACGCCATTCAGGATATGCTGGCGGGAAATGCATTCGGCGATGCCGGACACCGTATCGTGGTGGAAGAGTTCCTTGATGGCGAAGAAGCCAGCTTCATCGTGATGGTGGATGGCAAGAATGTGCTGCCAATGGCAACCAGCCAGGACCATAAGCGTGTTGGGGATAAAGATACGGGCCCGAATACCGGTGGTATGGGCGCTTATTCGCCAGCTCCGGTCGTGACCGATGAAATCCACCAGCGCGTGATGGATCAGGTGATTTGGCCGACCGTCAACGGCATGGCCGCAGAGGGAAATACCTACGTCGGTTTCCTGTATGCCGGTCTGATGATTTCTGCCGATGGTCAGCCAAAAGTGATCGAATTCAACTGCCGCTTTGGCGATCCAGAAACACAGCCAATTATGCTGCGTCTGCGCTCCGATCTGGTGGAGCTGTGTCTGGCGGCCTGTGACGGTACGCTGGATCAGAAAGATTCAGTCTGGGATGAACGTCCATCTCTGGGCGTGGTATTGGCTGCAGGCGGCTATCCGGCTGACTACAATACAGGCGATGTGATTTCCGGTTTACCTCAGCAGGATGCCGAAGATGGCAAAGTTTTCCATGCTGGCACCAAGTTGAACGGCATTAATGTCGTGACCAACGGTGGCCGTGTACTGTGCGTCACTGCATTAGGCAATACCGTCGCTGAAGCGCAACAACGTGCTTATGAAATAGCAGCGGGTATTCAGTGGCAAGGAGTATTCTGTCGAAAAGACATCGGCTACCGTGCTATTGAGCGCGAGCAAGCCTGATAAGCGATGCGATAACGATTGTCTGATCAATACTGAAGCCCGGAGAAATCCGGGTTTTTTATAGCTAATGGCTATTTAGGTTGCCACTGGCAGACGTCATCTTCCACCACCAGCAATAACTGCGTCCCTTCTGGCGCTTCCAGCCACGCAACGTTTAGCGGGCGCGTTGCATGCGCTTTTTGCTGTGCGATCCATTCACGCGAGTCATTGTCAAAATCAGGGCGAACTACCGTACCGTCACAAGACTGCACCTGCCCTTCCAGCCATTTCCCTTGCTTTAATCTCACCTTGCCTGCACGCAATACATCGCTCAATTCCAGCATGCGCTTCGCATCGAACTGGTAGAGCGCGATTTCATCATCAGAAACCGATTCACGTCTTTCGGCAAGCTGCCGCTGCATAAAGCTGACAGTGCCATCTTCTGCAAAGCGCAAACGCATATCTTCTTGTTGCGCCCCGAGCTGATTACGCTGTATCTCGCGTAGCTTATCCTGCTGGAACGTATAGCGCGTCACCACCAGAGCATTGCCTTGAAGCGGGTTGTATACGGTGGTCAGCGCCGTCGTGTTCTGCGCATCATCCTTGCGCCACAAACGCACAACACCACGATCGGCAACGTAACCGCTGGCGAAAACGTCCGGCGGTGCGGTGCGGCTACTACAGGCTACCACGGCTATCAGCACGAGGCCTGCGCCACACAAACGTCGTAAAAGCAAAAGGGGCGAAAACGCCCCTCTGCTTAAACTTTTAACCGGCATGGGCTTATTTAACAGCGTCTTTCAGAGCCTTGCCAGAAACAAACGCTGGCACATTGGCAGCAGCAATTTTGATTTCTTTCCCGGTTTGTGGGTTGCGGCCAGTGCGCTCATTACGATGGTTCACTTTAAACGTACCAAAACCAACTAATTGTACTGCATCACCTTCTTTCAGAGACTCGGTAATTGCCGCCAAAGTTGATTCCAGAGCTGCTTTAGCCTGTGCTTTTGACAGATCAGCTTTGTCCGCAATTACATCAATCAGTTGAGTCTTATTCATAAGTTATCCTTACAGTGTGTTTATCGCTTGCTAAGCATCGAGTGCGACGGATATGCCCTTTCCCGTTTCAGGGTGTAATAGCACTCTCCTGCATACACGCACCGACAGCCACTTTTTTTACGCCCCCCAAATGTAGACCAGACAGGGTGCGAATGTGAAGCCTTAAGACAGGCCATTTCAGGCCTTAAATCACGTTTTATCGCGTTATTGATGCAAATTTATCCCGATGTTACTACTTCCGGCCTCGCGCACATCGGAACGGAGCCCTTTGATCAACTCAATGTCCCGTTCTTCGCAGGCCGCCAACAGGCGAAAAATCTCCCATTGGATGTCCCATTCTTCTTCAATTGCAGGCAAAACCTTGAGCTCATCGTCGGTCATTTCTTTGCCCGCCTGCGTCATTTCCAGCATGGCAACCGTGCGGATAGACGTTTCGCTAATCGCTATCGCATGTTCCAGCGTTTCACCGCTTAAACGCGAATGAATCAGCTCGCCCAGTGCGATGCAGGCATCAATAGCTGGGTAGACGCCGTAAAGATCGTAATCTTCAGCAGCGGGAACCGCTTCTTCCAGCTTTTCCAACTGGCTATCGAAATTGACCTTCGCATCTTTAACAACCAATGTTTCCCATACCAGATCGAGAATGCGACGGTAAACCATCGCGTCGCCGAATTCTGTTTGACGACAAAACTCGTGGTAATTTGGATACATACGTTCACAAAGACATGCCATGAAAGTGACATGTTGCCAGCTCGTCAGCTTTTCCAGACGTAAATGAATGGGGTTACGTAACATTTTTATGCTCATTAACGGCGACGGACGGCAGTGTACCTGAAATCACAGTGACGCCCTATGCCTGAATTCCTAAAGTTTTACGACAATACGTTAGCGGCTTGCTGCCGTTGCCAACGCACAAATGCGGGGCGGTTTGATGCGACAGCATCAGCCCAACGAGTCGGCTCCGGTAAACGGTAGCCGCGCATACAAGATTGTACCCAGTGCAATGCACTATCCTGACTGACTCGATGCCCCGTCGCCACAAACAGCGGATTACAGCGCGCTTTACTGCGCCATACCCAGCCAATCTGCTCGTCTTTATCCAGTAACGGCTGCTGGCTGCCAACGCCCTCTGCCAGAGGCTCAAATCGGCCACAAAGCCGGCTTTTCGCCACGCCAATCGTCGGAACATCAACGAGAAGACCAAAATGGCTGGCAACGCCGAGACGACGCGGATGGGAAATCCCATGTCCATCGACAAACAGCAGATCCGGTTTCTGTTCAAGCAACGCCCACGCAGCGAGTAGCCCAGGGCATTCACGAAACGAAAGAAAGCCGGGAATGTAAGGCATTGTCGTGCTAATACGTGCAATCTTGTATTCTATCAGTTCCAACGAAGGATAGCGCATTACCGCAATTGCAGCGCGGGTTACTGAGCCTTCTTGCTCAAAGCCAACATCCGCACCCGCGATAAACGCGGGCTGCTCAAAAGGTAAATCGTCGTGCCGAATCACATCAGAAGCGCGGGCCAACTGCTCAGCCCGCAGCCGTTGTGTATCAATCACATCACCTCCTGTGAATCATGCGTGATAAGCGCGGGACAGCCGATGCACAGCTTCAACAAACACTCCCGCATGCTCCGGCGGCACATCCTGATGAATGCCGTGCCCCAGATTGAAAACATGGCCGTTGCCTTGCCCAAATCCAGCCAGGATCGACGCCACTTCCTGCTCGATCCGTGCCGGATCGGCATACAGCATCGACGGATCCATATTTCCCTGTAGCGCGACTTTATCGCCTACGCGACGACGTGCATCAGCAATATCGCTCGTCCAGTCCAGCCCCAGCGCGTCGCAGCCTGTTTCTGCCATCGCCTCCAGCCATTGGCCTCCGCCTTTGGTGAAGAGCGTCACGGGCACACGGCGGCCTTCGTTCTCACGCTGCAAGCCGTCAACGATCTTATGCATGTAATGCAGGGAGAATTCTTTGTAGTCACGCCCACTCAGCGCGCCGCCCCAGGTATCGAATACCATCACCGCCTGCGCACCCGCGCGAATCTGCGCGTTGAGATAAAGAATGACGCTATCCGCCAGCTTATCCAGCAACAGGTGCAGCGTTTTAGGCTCGGCGAACATCATTTTCTTGATGACGGTAAATGCTTTGCTGCTACCGCCTTCAACCATATAGGTCGCCAGCGTCCACGGGCTGCCCGAGAAGCCAATCAGCGGTACTTCCCCAGCGAGACTTTTACGGATCGTCCGCACCGCGTTCATCACATAACCAAGTTCCTGCTCTGGGTCGGGAACCGGCAAGTTAACCACATCGGCATGAGACGTGATCGGAGAATGAAAGCGCGGGCCTTCCCCTGCTTCAAAATAAAGCCCTAAGCCCATGGCATCAGGAATAGTCAGGATATCGGAGAACAGGATCGCCGCATCCAGCGCATAGCGCCGTAAAGGTTGTAACGTGACTTCACAAGCCAGCTCTGCGTTTTTACACAGCGACATAAAATCACCCGCCTGCGCGCGCGTTGCCTTATATTCCGGTAAATAACGCCCCGCCTGACGCATCATCCACACTGGGGTGACATCAACGGGTTGGCGTAATAACGCCCGCAAATAGCGATCGTTTTTCAGATCAGTCATGTTCTTTTCCTTTCAACCTCACGGCGGTTCTACACCGGATAGATGTGATGAAACGGATGCGTTATAAGGCGAACGCTTTATGAAGCGAATACGCGATGACGCAGGTACGCGGTGTACGCGAGCCATTCATGACGCCAATAGTACCACGTCAGCCTTCGTTCTCATGATAAGCACGGCACAGTACCACCGTATCTTCGATAAGCCGACGCGCCACGGTGCCCGGAGGGGGCAACTGCGGGAGTTGGTCATAACGGAACCAGCCCGCGTCACGCAGCTCTTTCGGGTCATGCTTGATTTCGCCACCCGCATAGTCGGCCATAAACGCCATCATCAGTGAATGAGGGAATGGCCAAGGCTGCGAACTCACATAACGCAGGTTTTTTATCTGAATTTGGCTCTCTTCCATCACCTCACGCACGACCGTCTGCTCCAGCGTTTCGCCCACTTCGACAAATCCGGCCAGCACGGTGTACATATTTCCGCGATGCCGATTGTGCTGCGCCAGCAAAATTTCCTCACCACGGCGAATCGCGACGATGATGCAAGGCGCGATCTGCGGATAATAGCGCTCTTTGCAGTGGTGACATAAGCACGCCAGCTCCGTTTTGCTCCGCACCATTTCATGGCCGCAATAACCGCAAAAACGATGAGAGCGATAGAACTCGGCCAACTGTACGCCTCGCCCCGCCAGTTGGAATAAGCCCACGTCCTGATCAAGCAACTGGCGAACTGATGCCATATCGGAATCTCGTCCCTGACAGACCAGCCAGACAGGCAGCCCTTGCCATTCGCCGATTTGGCGAGCCGTTTTCCCCTGCAACGCCCACGCCGTAGCCGTTCCACGCGGTAATTCTCCCTGAGGGAGCCAGATTTGTACCGCATCGCTAACCACCCACCAGCCGGTTTCGTCACCTTTTAGCGTCTGTTCCATATCTTTTTATTGCTCCACTGCCACTTCACTGGCATTTTACATTCAGAGTGATTACATAAGTTTTATAACTGGGATTTCAGTTATTTCTTACCGTTCACGGAGTCAACAATGCTAAACCAGCTACAAAGTCTAACTGAATACGTTGGTGGCAATAATGCGTTAATCGACCAATGGCTACAAGCGCGTAAGCGGCTTCTGGTGGCTTACTATCATCTGGTTGGCATCAAGCCGAACAAGGAAACGCTTTCTCTTCTGGATGAAGAGGCATTGGATAATTTTTGCCAGAATCTGGTGGACTATCTTTCTACCGGCCACTTTCATTTATACGAAAAAATGCTGCATGAAGCAGCGACGCACAGTGAACAAGTATTAGCGCTTTCCACCCAGCTCGACCTCTCCCTGCAAAATAACACGCAGCAAATCATGACGTTTTACGATAGCCATCTGGCGGCAGCCATCGACCATGATAACTGCCTCGAATTCCAGCAGGCACTCTCTCACGTCGGCGAAGCATTGGAAGAGCGTTTTACGTTAGAAGACAACATGATCCAGCAGGTTTACGACAAATAGTGGTCATTTGACGTTATTTCAGGACATCATCACACATTGTAAAAGCAAAAGCGGCACGCTTTGACATCCGCGTTTTGCCGACATACAGTGTAGGGGTTTTATTGGCCCGTTTCAGAGACGGGCATATCTTGTCGGAGTGCCTAGCGTGCTCGTGTTTTGTTTTACGAAATCAATCGTTTTACGAAACTTATGAGCGCACAGGCTGAGACCGTTAATTCGGGATCCGCGGAACCTGATCGGGTTAATACCTGCGAAGGGAACAAGAGTAATGCACCTCATTGAGCCCAAGGCTGTGTATTCCCACATACCTGCTCTGACGCTCAATATCATTATTACTCCCTCCGGCTCCAGACAAGCAATCTTCCCTTTACGTCTTACAGGAACTTGCTATGTCTACAGAACCCTTGTCTAAAGAACCGTTATCTGCAAAACCAGAGCTACCCACAGCATCCAAATCGGGTCGCCGTGAACAGCGTGCCGCCGCCCAGCAGTTTATTGAAACCTTACAGGGAACCGCCTTCCCTAATTCCAATCGTATCTACCTTGCGGGCTCGCGTGATGACATCCACGTACCGATGCGGGAGATTCAGCTTAGCCCGACGTTACTTGGTGGCAGTAAAGACAACCCCCAATACGAACCCAATGAGCCAATCCCGGTTTACGATACGTCAGGGCCTTATGGCGATCCCGCTGCGCAACCCGATGTCCGCGTTGGGCTAGCGAAGCTGCGCGCCAGCTGGATTGCAGAACGTCACGATACCGAAGCGCTATCTGGCGTCAGCTCCGATTTCACCCAACAGCGTCTGGCGGATGCCGGTCTGGATCATCTGCGCTTCGAGCACTTGCCACGACCTTTACGTGCCAAAGTGGGCAAACGCGTTACTCAACTTCACTATGCGCGACAGGGCGTGATTACCCCCGAAATGGAATTTATCGCCATTCGCGAAAATATGGGACGCGAGCGTATTCGCACTGACGTGCTGCGCCAGCAGCATCCGGGGCAAAGTTTCGGCGCTCTTCTACCGGAGAACATCACGCCGGAATTTGTCCGTCAGGAAGTGGCCGCTGGCCGCGCCATTATCCCTTCCAACATCAACCACCCAGAATCAGAGCCGATGATTATCGGCCGCAATTTTCTGGTGAAGGTTAACGCCAATATAGGCAACTCCGCAGTGACCTCCTCCATCGAAGAAGAGGTGGAAAAGCTGGTCTGGTCTACCCGCTGGGGTGCGGATACGGTGATGGATCTCTCCACTGGTCGCTATATTCACGAAACCCGCGAGTGGATTCTGCGTAACAGCCCCGTGCCCATCGGGACGGTACCGATTTATCAGGCGCTGGAGAAAGTGAACGGCGTGGCGGAAAACCTGAACTGGGAAATGTTCCGCGATACGCTGCTGGAGCAGGCGGAACAGGGCGTGGACTACTTCACCATCCACGCCGGCGTGCTGTTGCGCTACGTGCCGATGACCGCCAAACGCCTGACCGGCATCGTCTCACGCGGGGGTTCCATTATGGCGAAGTGGTGCCTGTCGCATCACAAAGAGAGCTTCCTGTACGAACACTTCCGTGAAATCTGTGAAATTTGTGCCGCTTACGACGTTGCGCTGTCGCTGGGTGACGGCTTACGTCCGGGCTCCATTCAGGATGCCAACGACGAAGCCCAGTTTGCCGAACTGCATACGCTGGGCGAGCTGACCAAAATCGCCTGGGAATACGACGTTCAGGTAATGATCGAAGGCCCCGGCCACGTGCCGATGCAGATGATCCGCCGCAATATGACCGAAGAACTGGAACACTGCCACGAAGCGCCGTTCTATACGCTCGGTCCGTTAACCACCGATATCGCACCGGGTTACGATCACTTCACCTCTGGCATCGGAGCTGCCATGATCGGCTGGTTCGGCTGTGCGATGCTCTGCTACGTGACGCCGAAGGAACATCTTGGTTTGCCGAACAAAGAAGACGTCAAGCAGGGGCTGATTACCTACAAGATCGCCGCTCACGCCGCCGATCTGGCAAAAGGCCACCCCGGCGCGCAGATCCGTGATAATGCCATGTCAAAAGCGCGCTTCGAATTCCGCTGGGAAGACCAGTTCAATCTGGCGCTCGATCCCCAAACGGCTCGCGCCTACCACGATGAAACCCTGCCGCAAGAATCCGGTAAAGTCGCTCACTTCTGTTCCATGTGCGGCCCCAAATTCTGCTCGATGAAAATCTCACAGGAAGTACGCGACTACGCGGCGAAACAGGAAGCGGAAGCCAAACCGATTGAAGTCGGTATGGAGCAGATGTCGCAAGAATTCCGCTCACGCGGCAGCGAGCTCTATCACAGCGCCACCAGCCTGCAAACCGAGGTAAGCAAATGACGAACTCAACGCCTTTTGCCCCAACGGCGCAGCGGCTGGGGCTTTATCCCGTCGTCGATAGCGTGGAATGGATCGAGCGACTACTCGGCGTCGGGGTGAAAACGATCCAACTCAGGATCAAAGATCGGTCAGATGAACAAGCCGAAGCCGAGGTGATCCAAGCGATCGTCTTGGGTCGTCGCTATCAGGCGCAGCTATTCATCAATGACTACTGGAAATTGGCCGTCAAACATCAGGCATACGGCGTACATCTGGGTCAGGACGATCTGGATACCGCCGATCTGGCCGCGATAAAAAAAGCCGGCCTGCGCTTAGGCGTCTCCACGCACGACGATCGTGAGCTGGCGCGTGCGGTGGCGATCAACCCATCCTACATCGCGCTGGGGCATATTTTCCCGACCCAAACCAAAGACATGCCATCAGCACCGCAAGGGCTGACTGAACTGACGCGACACATCACCGATCTGCAAGACCGTTTTCCCACCGTTGCGATTGGCGGCATCAGCATCGACAGAGTGCCTGCGGTGCTGAAAACGGGCGTCGGCAGTATTGCCGTCGTCAGCGCCATTACGCAGGCACCGGACTGGCGGCAGGCAACCGCGACGCTGCTCAGGATGATTGAAGGACGGGAGGAATGACATGGTAACGAATCCCCATCCAACGTCTGCCGGACTGAGCGATAGCGAGTTCATGCGTTACAGCCGCCAACTGATGCTGGAAGATATTGGCCCGGACGGTCAGGAGAAGCTCAAAGCCGCCCACGTTCTGCTGGTTGGGCTGGGTGGATTGGGTGCGCCCGCTTCACTCTATCTGGCAGCCGCAGGGGTCGGCACGCTGCTGCTTGCCGATGATGACTCGCTGCATATCAGCAATCTGCAACGCCAGATTCTGTATCGCACCTGCGACACAGACAAACCCAAAGCTGTGCTAGCCCAGCGTCAGCTACAGGCGTTAAACCCAAACTCAGAAGCGATTGCGATTACCGAGAGGCTCAGCGGTGAGGCGTTACGCCACGCCGTTAGCCGCGTCGATCTGGTGCTGGATTGCAGCGATAACATGACCACTCGCCATGCGGTTAACGCCGCCTGTTTTAGCGCAGGCAAGCCGCTCATCAGCGGGAGTGCCGTCGGTTTCAGCGGCCAGCTCGCGGTCTTCACGCCGCCTTATCACGCAGGCTGCTACGCCTGCCTGTATCCCGATACGTCCGAACCCCAGCGCAACTGCCGTACCGCAGGTGTGCTGGGTCCGGTGGTCGGCGTGATTGGCACGCTTCAGGCCCTGGAAGCGATCAAGCTGCTGGCAGGTATGCCGTCTGCGTTGGACGGCAAGCTGAGAATGTTCAATGGCAAACAGCAGAGCTGGAACACGCTCCAACTGACGCGCGCCCCCCATTGCCCGGTATGCGGAGGCTCGGCATGAAAATCACGCTGAATGACGAGCCCGTTGAATGCCCAGAGGCCATCACGGTTGAGGCGCTGCTGAGCCAGATAAATCGGCTCCAGCCTGGCACAGCCTTGGCCATCAACCAGACCATTATCCCGCACGCCAACTGGTCACAGCATCAGGTGCAAGACGGTGATGATATTTTGCTTTTTCAGGCAATAGCGGGAGGATGACATGCTGCACATTGCCGATACGACATTCACTTCACGGCTGCTGACCGGCACCGGGAAATTCGCCACGCCAGAACTGATGCTGGCAGCACTTAAGGCTTCTGGCTCGCAGTTAGTCACCATGGCGATGAAGCGCGTTGACCTGAACGGCGGCAACGACGCCATTCTCGCCCCGCTACGCCAGCTCGGCATTAAGCTGCTGCCGAATACCTCAGGGGCTAAAACCGCAGACGAAGCCATTTTTGCAGCCCGACTGGCGCGAGAAGCGCTGGGCACTCGCTGGCTGAAGCTGGAGATTCACCCCGATGTGAAATACCTGCTGCCCGACCTTATCGAAACCCTGAAGGCCGCCGAACAGCTGGTAAAAGAGGGATTCACGGTGCTGCCCTACTGCGGAGCCGACCCGGTACTGTGCAAACGGCTGGAAGAAGTCGGCTGCGCGGCGGTGATGCCGCTGGGCGCACCGATCGGCTCCAATCAGGGACTGCAAACGCGTGATTTTCTTCGCATCATCATCGAACAGGCTCGCATTCCAGTGATTGTCGATGCGGGCATTGGCGCGCCCAGCCATGCGGCCGACGCGCTGGAAATGGGCGCCGACGCCGTACTGGTCAACACGGCCATCGCCGTTGCACGCGATCCCGTGGCGATGGCACAGGCATTCCGGCTGGCGGTCGATGCCGGAGGGCTTGCTCGTCAGGCTGGGCTGGGAAGTAAGCAGTTTGTCGCCAGCGCCACCAGCCCGCTCACTGGTTTTCTGCATCAGCAAACGGAAGGGGCAGAGCGATGAACGCCGACTTTCAAACCGTCTGGGAACAGCTCGACTGGGATGACCTAACGCTGCGCATCAACGGTAAAACCGCACGCGATGTTGAACGAGCGCTTGCTGCACCACACCTGACGCGTGACGATTTTATGGCGCTTATTTCACCTGCCGCCAGCGCCTATCTGGAACCGCTAGCTCAGCGGGCGCAGCAGCTTACCCGACAGCGTTTCGGCAATACGGTGAGTTTCTATGTTCCGCTGTACCTGTCCAATCTGTGCTCCAACGATTGCACCTACTGCGGCTTTTCGATGAGCAACCACATCAAGCGAAAAACGCTGGATGAGACAGAGATCCTGCGGGAATGCGCCGCTATCAAGGAACTGGGGTTTGAACACCTGCTGCTCGTGACAGGCGAACACCAGCGTAAAGTAGGCATGGATTATTTTCGTCGCGTCTTTCCGCTGATCCGACCGCTCTTCAGTTCGCTGATGATTGAAGTTCAGCCCTTGTCGCAGGACGAGTACGCCGAATTAAAAGCACTAGGTCTGGATGGCGTCATGGTCTATCAGGAAACCTATCATCCGGCGACCTACCAGTTGCACCACCTAAAAGGACAAAAACAGGATTTCCACTGGCGGCTCGCCACACCGGATCGACTCGGTCGTGCGGGGATCGACAAGATCGGGCTGGGTGCCTTAATCGGTCTATCCAATAGCTGGCGCACCGACTGCTATATGGTGGCGGAACACCTGTTGCACTTACAACAGCGCTACTGGCAGAGCCGTTATTCTATCTCGTTCCCTCGCCTGCGCCCCTGTGCAGGCGGCATTGAACCGGCGTCACTCATGGATGAAGCGCAGCTCATGCAGGTGATTTGCGCATTCCGGTTGCTGTCGCCGGATATTGAGCTGTCGCTGTCCACGCGTGAGTCGCCTTTCTTTCGCGATCATGCCATTCCTATCGCGATTAACAACGTCAGCGCATTTTCCAAGACCCAGCCAGGTGGCTACGCCGACGACCACCCTGAACTGGAACAGTTTTCACCGCATGACTCGCGGCACCCTGAAGAGGTGGCGCAGGCCATCATACGTGCAGGTCTCCAGCCCGTATGGAAAGACTGGGACGGTTATTTGGGTCGGTAGCAAACCGTGGCGATAGGCCTAATTTGCGAAGCGGCCCGCAGGCCGGAATGAGAATTACACGGAAGGCAATATTCTCAGGAGAGCGCCGCGCAAGATGACATTCAACCTATCGTCACGGCCTTCGACGAAGAATACAGTAGCGTCGTTGGCAAGCCTGAGCATGATGACAGAGCTTGCTGGCCGGAGCCGTTTGCTACTTATCGGTTCTGCACATCAACCCGCCGATACGGGGCTTATCCTTACCCGTATCGGCCCTTCCTTAAAATTAATCAGGTTACGTTCTGGTCAGGAAAAGTGTGCATCATCTTCGCGATTTCACTGCCCACGATGCGCAGCCCTTCCCTCATCTCTTCTGTGAAGCGATTGGCATAATTGAGCCGAAGACAATTGCGGTATTTTCCTGAGGCGGAGAAGAGCGAACCCGCGGCGATCTGTATGCCCGCTTTTCTGACCTCACGGCTGAGCTTGAGCGAATCAAAATATTCGGGCAGCTCAATCCACATCAGAAAGCCACCTTGCGGACGACTTACACAAATATTGGATGGAAAATACTCACGTACCCAGCAGGTAAACGTATCCAGATTCGCTTTGTACTGAGCGCGCATACGGCGTAGATGAGGCTGATAGTGTCCGTTACGAATAAATTCCGCCACGGCTAGCTGGGGCTGTACCACCGTCGATCCGGTGCTGATGTATTTTGTATGGATCACACGTTCCAGATAGCGCCCCGGGGCGATCCAGCCGACGCGCAAACCGGGTGCCAGATTCTTTGAAAACGAGCTGCATAGCAATACACGCCCGTCTTCATCAAATGATTTTATCGCACGGGGACGCGGATATTCATAGGCCAGCTCACCATAGGCATCATCTTCAATAATCGCGATATCAAAATGCTGCGCCAACGTCACCAGCGATTTTTTACGGGCGTCAGGCATGATGAAGCCAAGCGGATTGTTACAGCTCGGCACCAGAAGCACGGCTTTGATCGGCCACTGATCCAGCGCCAGCCTTAACGCTTCAAGGCTGATCCCCGTCACCGAGTCGGTCGGGATCTCGATCGCTTTGATATCCATCCCACGGAGGATCTGCATCGTGCCCGGAAAAGCCGGTGACTCAACGGCCACGATGTCGCCGGGTTGGCAAACGGCGCGGACGGCGACAAATAAGGCTTCCTGACATCCGGTAGTGATCACAATATCATCTTGAGTCAGCTGGCAGCCGCAGTCGACGGTAAGGCGGGCAATCTGTTCACGCAATGCAGGCACACCATATACGCTGTCATATTGTAAGACCCGAGGATCCTGATATTGGCAGAGGCGACTCATCTCTTTCCACAGTGGTTTGATGGTCGGCTGGCTCACATCCGGCATTCCACTGCCAAATTTCAGCACATTGGTTTCCAGACGCACATTCACCAACTCCAGCACCGATTCCCACTGCGTGATCTCAACTGGACGTTGAGCAGGACGCGTCAGCGCGGGTACGGGCGGCGTTGCCTTACGCGGCGCGACAAAATATCCCGAACGCGGCTGCGGCATAATCAACTGTCGGGTTTCCAGCAGATGGTAGGCTTGCTGTACGGTACTGATGCTCACACCATGTTCTGTACTCAGCGCCCGCACAGAAGGCAGGCGTTCCCCGCTTTGGTACAACCCTTGTTCGATCCGTTGCTCTAACAGCCCAGCCAGGTGTTGATAACGCGTCATCAGTATCATTCCCTATCAAGATTCACATCGATAACCAGTACAGATTCAACTAAAAATCACCATTCAGATGCAATATCACACAATCTGTATGCTAAAAAAATGGATTTTTTGCATCTGTATTGAAAATACCTTTCGCCTCATCATAGCGATCATTCACTGGCGAGGGGGAAAATATGGAATTTCATGAGAATCGATCACAAAAACCGTTCCGCGAGTCACCGTTTTGGCTCATGCTGATTTTGCCGTACCGCTTGTGGAAAGCCTGGCGGGCAAGAGCGCAAACGTTGAAGATACTAAAAAATATGAGCGATGACGGACTCAAGGATATCGGACTGAAAAGAAGCGATCTTGATCGGTTCAGATAGCGCCACGGCAAAAAACAGTAGACTAAAAAAAACAGTAACGATGTGCCGATACAGACTTTGCATCGGTATCGGCACGCGAGATGGGTGAAGTGAAGAGGTTAGTCAGGCAAGGCGTCCGACGATGTTGCCTTCATCCGCATCCCGACAATCGCCGACAGTAAGCAGCCAATGGCAAGATAAGCTGCCACCGCATGCCATGAACCATCCATAAACTGCACCAGCAGAACGGCGATAAAAGGCGTAAATCCACCGCCAACCACGCTGGCGACCTGATAACCCACACCCGCCCCGCTATAGCGGTACGCCGTACCAAATAGTTCGGTAAACATCGGCTGCTGTACGCTAACAATCATGTCGTGAGCAATATTCGCCAGCATGATGGCAAAGAACAGAATCAGCAGCGTGTTATGGCTTTCCAGCGCCATAAAGAATGGCACCGCACTCGCGGCGCCAATCAGTGCGCCAGTAACATAGATACGGCGGCGGCCAAAGCTATCCGCCAGATAGGCAAAGAAAGGAATAGACACACAGCTGATCGCCCCCACCAGCAGCCCAATATTCAGGAAGATATCTCGCGATAGACCAAGATGGGTCGTGGAATAGTTGAGGGCAAACGCGGTGACGATATACATCGTTAGCAACTCACCAAGCCGTAGCGCAATGATCAGCAGGAATGCCTTCGGGTGCTGGCGAAGTGCTTCCATGATAGGGAACGAACGCAATTTGTTTGCTCTTTCACCCAGCGTTTTATTCGCCTCAAATTCCTGAGACTCATCCATCCCGTTACGTACCCACCAGGCGATAGCCACCAGAATCAGGCTGAATAAGAACGGCAGACGCCAGCCCCAGGTAGTAAATTCTTCATTGGTCGTCAAATTGCTCACCACCGATACCGACCCAGTGGCTAGCAACAACCCGACCCCAAAGCCAACCTGTACGCCACTGCTGTAAAAAGCTTTCTTTTTCTTCGGCGCGTTTTCTACCGCCAACAGCGCGGCTCCACCCCATTCGCCACCAACTGCAAAGCCCTGAATTGCACGCAGCGTCACAAGCAACACGGGTGCCCACCAGCCAATCGAATCAAACGACGGCAACAGACCAATCAGCGCAGTAGAAATGCCCATCATCCAGACTGTGATCATCAACATTCGTTTACGGCCCAGCTTATCGCCGAAGTGGCCAAACACCATGCCGCCTAGCGGTCGGAACAGGAAACCAACGCCGAACGTACCAAATGCCGCCAGCGTCCCCATCGTCGGGCTAATTTGTGGGAAAAACTCGGTATTAAATACAAGAGCGGCAACAATTCCGTACAGCAGGAAATCGTACCAGTCAACAACAGCACCCACAAAACTGCCCCATGCTGCGCGTTTTGCTCGATGTGGAGAATGGCTTACTGACTGTGTTTGTAGGGTTTTACCAGAAGAAAGTGAGTCATCTTGCTGAGGTAATGAGCCGCCAGGCTGTGAGAGTGTTGGCGTAGTTGAGGTGTCCATGTTGGTTCCGTTCTATTTACTTTACACTACTGTACAACAAAAAATTTCAGGAAGAAATTTTTAACGTCGCTTGCGACGGCCTTTAGGTAGTGCACAGGGATGTGCGCTATAAAAAAATTCAGGAAGAAATAAAACGCAGGGAGCGTTTTATAACAACGCACAGCGTTGGCCCGCTAGGGTGGAAGGCAAGGACGCCTTCCATAAATTTTTAACATCGCTTGCGACAGGTCGTCCGCAGGGAAGCAGCTATAAAAAAACCCCGACCATAATAGTCGGGGTTTCTGTTATTTACCGCATGATAGCGCAGCGCAAAAAGACTTATTCGTCGTCGCTGCTACCAAAGCCTGCGTTCAACAGTTCAGCCAGGTTAGCAGAAGCTTCATCGGCACTCACCTGAGGCACGACTGGCGCTTCACCCGCCTGACGGCGGCGCATACGATCCTGGTGGTACGCATAACCCGTACCCGCTGGGATCAGACGACCTACGATAACGTTCTCTTTCAGGCCACGCAGTTCATCACGCTTACCAGCAACAGCGGCTTCGGTCAGTACGCGAGTGGTTTCCTGGAACGATGCCGCAGAAATGAAGGACTCAGTCGCCAGAGATGCTTTGGTGATACCCAGCAGATCACGGCTGAACGTTGCCGTAATCTTGCCATCCGCTTCCAACTGGCGGTTAGCAATCTTGATGCGAGAGAATTCTGCCTGTTCGCCTTCCAGGAACTCCGTGCCACCTGCGCTAACGATGGTGCCTTTACGCAACATCTGACGAACGATAACTTCGATGTGTTTATCGTTAATCTTAACGCCTTGCAGACGGTAAACTTCCTGAACTTCGTTGGTGATATAACGCGTTACTGCATGTACACCACGCAGACGCAGGATATCGTGCGGAGACTCTGGGCCGTCGGAAACAACGTCACCACGTTCCACAACTTCACCTTCGAACACGTTGAGCTGACGCCATTTCGGAATCATCTCTTCGTAAGCGTCGCTGCCATCCAACGGAGAAATTACCAGACGGCGCTTACCTTTGGTTTCTTTACCGAAGGAAATGATACCGCTGATCTCTGCCAGAATTGCCGGCTCTTTCGGACGACGGGCTTCGAACAGGTCGGCTACGCGTGGCAGACCACCGGTAATGTCCTTGGTACCACTGGATTCCTGAGGGAGACGCGCCAATGTATCACCGGCACCAATCTGAACCCCATCTTCCAGCTGAACAATTGTTTTACCCGGCAGGAAGTATTGAGCTGGCATATCAGTACCAGGGATCAGTACATCTTCACCTTTGCCATCAACAATTTTCAGTGCTGGACGTAGGTCTTTACCACTACCGGTACGCTCTGCGCTATCCAGAACCACGATAGAGGACAAACCAGTCAGTTCGTCGGTCTGGCGCGTAATGGTCTGACCGTCAATCATATCAGCAAAGCGGATGAAACCGCTTACCTCGGTCACCACTGGCATCGTATGCGGGTCCCAGTTGGCGACGGTTTCGCCACCGACAACTTCTGAGCCGTCACCCTTCGCCATCACTGCACCGTAAGGCACTTTATAGCTTTCTTTCGTGCGTCCGAATTCGTCGATCAGTTTCAGTTCGGTATTACGTGAAGTAATAACCAATTTACCGTTGCTGTTCATAACGAACTTCACGTTGCTCAGTTTCAGGCTACCTTTGTTTTTCACCTGAATGCTGGACTCAGCAGCCGCACGCGATGCCGCACCACCGATGTGGAACGTACGCATGGTTAACTGTGTACCTGGCTCACCGATGGACTGTGCCGCGATAACCCCGATAGCCTCACCTTTGTTGATGATATGACCACGAGCCAGATCGCGACCGTAGCAATTGGCGCACACGCCAAAGTCGGTTTCGCAGCTTACTACTGAACGTACTTTAACGGCGTCAACGGAGTTCTCTTCCAACATGTCACACCACTGCTCGTTCAGCAGCGTGTTACGTGGAACCAGAATGTCCGCGGTGCCCGGTTTGATCACGTCTTCAGCCGTTACACGACCCAGTACGCGCTCACGCAGTGGTTCTTTAACATCACCACCCTCGATAACCGGCGTCATCATGATACCTTCATGGGTACCACAATCGTCCTCGGTCACAACCAGATCCTGCGCAACGTCAACCAGACGACGAGTCAGATAACCGGAGTTCGCTGTTTTCAGTGCGGTATCCGCCAGACCTTTACGCGCACCGTGCGTCGAGATGAAGTACTGGAGTACGTTCAGACCTTCACGGAAGTTTGCGGTAATTGGCGTCTCGATGATCGAACCATCTGGTTTCGCCATCAGACCACGCATACCCGCCAACTGACGAATCTGTGCTGCAGAACCACGCGCACCGGAGTCGGCCATCATAAAGATGCTGTTGAAAGAAACCTGTTGCTCAACTACGCCATCACGGTTTACCACATCCTCAACGGACAGGTTTTCCATCATTGCTTTCGCAACACGTTCGTTCGCCGCTGCCCAGATATCGATCACTTTGTTATAGCGTTCGCCCGCGGTAACCAGACCAGACTGGAACTGCTCCTGAATCTCGGCAACTTCGGTTTCTGCTTCTTCGATAATCTCGGCTTTTTTCTCCGGGATAACCATGTCATCGATACCTACGGAAGCACCAGAGCGCGCCGCGTAAGCAAAACCGGTGTACATAGTCTGGTCAGCGAAAATAACCGTCGGTTTCAGACCCAAAATGCGGTAACAGGTGTTCAGCATTTTGGAGATCGCTTTCTTGCCCAGAGGCTGGTTAACGATCGAGTACGGCAGACCTTTCGGTACGATCATCCACAGGATGGCGCGACCGATAGTCGTATCAATAATCGAGGTCTGATGCGTGATTTCGCCTTCGATGCTCTTGATCTCTTCCGTGATACGCACTTTAACGCGCGCATGCAGAGAGGCCAGACCGGCACGATAAACGCGTTCAGCTTCTTTCGGACCCGTGAGCACCATGCCTTCGCCTTTGGCGTTAACACAGTCACGCGTCATGTAATACAGACCCAATACCACGTCCTGAGAAGGAACGATGATTGGCTCACCATTCGCAGGGGACAGGATGTTGTTGGTCGACATCATCAACGCACGCGCTTCCAGCTGGGCTTCCAGCGTCAGCGGTACGTGTACAGCCATTTGGTCACCGTCGAAGTCGGCGTTATAGGCCGCACAAACCAGTGGGTGCAACTGGATCGCTTTACCTTCGATCAATACCGGTTCAAACGCCTGGATCCCCAAACGGTGCAGTGTTGGTGCACGGTTCAGCAGTACCGGGTGTTCGCGGATGACTTCGTCCAGGATATCCCATACGACGGCTTCTTCACGCTCAACCATTTTCTTGGCGGCTTTAATGGTGGTAGCAAGACCACGCAGTTCCAGCTTGCCGTAGATGAACGGTTTGAACAGCTCCAGTGCCATTTTCTTCGGCAGACCACACTGGTGCAGACGCAGGTATGGACCAACGGTGATTACAGAACGACCGGAGTAGTCAACACGCTTACCGAGCAGGTTCTGACGGAAACGACCTTGCTTACCTTTGATCATATCGGCCAAAGATTTCAGAGGACGTTTGTTAGAACCGGTGATCGCACGACCGCGACGGCCGTTATCCAGCAGGGCATCAACCGCTTCCTGCAACATACGTTTTTCGTTACGTACGATGATGTCCGGCGCAGCCAGATCCAGCAGACGTTTCAAACGGTTGTTACGGTTGATCACGCGACGATACAGATCGTTCAGGTCAGAAGTCGCGAAACGACCGCCATCCAGCGGAACCAACGGACGCAGATCTGGCGGCAGTACCGGCAGAACGGTCAGGATCATCCACTCTGGCTTGTTACCAGACTGTACGAACGCTTCCAGCAGCTTAATACGCTTCGTCAGCTTTTTACGTTTGGTTTCGGAGTTGGTTTCGGTCAGCTCTTCGCGCAGCTGCTCGCATTCCTGCTCCAGATCCATATTCTTCAGCAGAGCCTGGATCGCTTCGGCGCCCATTTTCGCGTCGAATTCATCACCAAACTCTTCCAGCGCATCCAGATACTGCTCTTCAGTCAGGATCTGACGGCGCTCAAGGTTGGTCATGCCGCCTTCAACCACGACATAAGATTCAAAATAAAGCACACGCTCAATATCACGCAGCGGCATATCCAACAGCAAACCGATACGGGAAGGCAGTGACTTCAGGAACCAAATGTGCGCAGTCGGAGAAGCCAGCTCGATGTGGCCCATACGCTCACGGCGCACTTTAGTCTGGGTCACTTCAACGCCGCACTTCTCACAAATAACACCGCGGTGTTTCAGGCGCTTATACTTACCGCACAAGCACTCATAATCTTTTACTGGCCCAAAGATACGGGCGCAGAAAAGGCCGTCACGTTCAGGTTTGAACGTACGGTAGTTGATGGTTTCTGGCTTTTTAACTTCACCAAAAGACCACGAACGGATCATGTCTGGCGAGGCCAGAGCAATTTTGATCGCATCAAACTCTTCGGTCTTAGTTTGCGCTTTCAGAAACTTTAATAAGTCTTTCACGGATTGGCTCCTGTCGGAGTTAGACCTGATAGACACCTGAACTATGTTGTTAAAAACAGCGTTCAGGTGTCCCTATGACGAATGCCAGCAATACAACGGGCTGGAATTACTTTTCTTCCAGCTCGATGTTGATACCCAGCGAGCGGATTTCTTTCAACAATACGTTGAAGGATTCCGGCATGCCTGGTTCCATCTGATGATTGCCATCCACGATGTTTTTATACATCTTGGTACGGCCGTTCACGTCATCAGACTTAACGGTCAACATTTCTTGCAGGGTATAAGCTGCACCATAAGCTTCCAGCGCCCACACTTCCATCTCACCGAAGCGTTGACCACCGAACTGCGCCTTACCACCCAGCGGCTGCTGAGTAACCAGGCTATAAGAACCGGTGGAACGGGCATGCATCTTATCGTCAACCAAGTGGTTCAGTTTCAGCATGTACATGTAGCCCACTGTAACCTGACGCTCAAATTGCTCACCGGTACGTCCATCGTACAGGGTAATCTGACCGGAGGTAGGGATACCGCCCATCTGCAACAGTTCCTTGATTTCTTTCTCTTTTGCACCGTCAAATACTGGCGTTGCAATTGGCATACCTTTCTTCAGGTTTTCAGCCAGACGCATAACTTCTTCGTCTGAGAAAGTGCTCAGGTCGACTTTCTGACGCACATCGTCGCCCAGGTCATAGGCTTTCTGGATGAACTCACGCAGTTTGGTCACTTCTTCGTGCTGTTTGAGCATGGCGTTGATTTTCTCGCCGATACCTTTCGCAGCCATACCCAAGTGGGTTTCCAGAATCTGACCGATGTTCATACGTGAAGGTACGCCCAGCGGGTTCAGTACGATATCGACCGGCGTACCGTTCTCATCGTAAGGCATATCTTCGATCGGGTTGATCTTGGAGATAACACCTTTGTTCCCGTGACGACCTGCCATCTTGTCACCCGGTTGGATCTGACGTTTAACGGCCAGATAAACCTTAACGATTTTCAGCACGCCCGGTGCCAGATCATCGCCTTGAGTGATTTTACGGCGCTTAGCTTCGAGTTTTTTCTCAAACTCGTGCTTCAGCTCATCATACTGTTCTGCCAGCTGTTCCAACTGATTCTGTTTATCTTCATCAGTCAGACCCAGTTCCAACCAGCGCTCGCGCGGCAGTTTGTCCAGTTTGTCAGCTTCTACGCCGCCGGAAACCAGCACAGCGTGGATACGTGCAAACAGGCCAGCTTCCAGAATCTGCAATTCTTCAGTCAGGTCTTTCTTCGCCTGCTTCAGCTGCATTTCTTCGATTTCCAGCGCACGTTTGTCTTTTTCCACGCCATCGCGGGTAAAGACCTGTACGTCGATAATCGTACCGGAAACACCGTTTGGTACACGCAGAGAAGAGTCTTTAACGTCAGACGCTTTCTCACCGAAGATCGCACGCAGCAGTTTCTCTTCTGGCGTCAGCTGGGTTTCACCTTTCGGCGTTACCTTACCAACCAGAATGTCACCGCCGGTCACTTCAGCACCGATGTAAACGATGCCGGACTCATCCAGTTTGGAAAGTGCTGCTTCACCCACATTCGGGATGTCCGCAGTAATTTCTTCAGGCCCTAACTTGGTGTCACGAGACACACAGGCCAGTTCCTGAATGTGGATGGTAGTAAAGCGATCTTCCTGAACCACACGCTCGGAAACGAGGATGGAGTCTTCGAAGTTGTAACCATTCCATGGCATGAATGCCACGCGCATGTTCTGACCCAGCGCCAGTTCACCCAGATCGGTGGACGGGCCATCTGCCAGAACGTCACCACGTTCTACCGGCTCACCCAGTGACACACACGGCATCTGGCTGATGCAGGTGTTCTGGTTAGAACGGGTATATTTGGTCAGGTTATAGATGTCGATCCCGGCTTCGCCCGGATACATTTCATCGTCATTAACGCGGATTACAATACGAGAAGCATCGACGTACTGTACTGTACCACCACGTTTGGCTACGGCAGTTACACCGGAGTCAACCGCAACAGCGCGTTCCATACCGGTACCAACCAGCGGCTTATCAGCACGCAGGGTCGGAACGGCCTGACGTTGCATGTTCGCACCCATCAGGGCACGGTTGGCGTCATCGTGTTCCAGGAACGGAATCAGGGATGCACCGACGGAAACCACCTGCTGTGTGGAAACGTCCATGTATTCAACCTGATCGCGGCTGAACAAGCTGGACTCGCCTTTGTTACGGCAGGTAACCAGTTCGTCGATGAAGCGGCCTTCTTCGTCCAAATTGGTGTTCGCCTGTGCGATAACGAAGTTACCTTCTTCAATCGCAGACAGGTAATGGATCTCATCCGTCACCACATTTTCACGCACACGACGATACGGGGTTTCAAGGAAACCGTATTCGTTCGTTTGCGCATAAACGGACAGGGAGTTGATCAGACCGATGTTCGGACCTTCCGGCGTTTCGATAGGACAAACGCGGCCGTAGTGAGTCGGGTGTACGTCACGAACTTCAAAGCCAGCACGTTCACGCGTCAGACCGCCTGGGCCCAATGCGGAGATACGACGTTTGTGCGTAATCTCGGACAGCGGGTTGTTCTGGTCCATAAACTGTGACAGCTGACTTGAACCGAAGAACTCTTTCACGGCAGCCGAAATCGGCTTGGCGTTGATCATGTCCTGTGGCATCAGCGTATCGAGGTCGCCCAGAGACAGACGCTCTTTTACAGCACGTTCTACACGCACCAGACCAACGCGGAATTGGTTTTCTGCCATTTCGCCGACGGAACGGATACGACGGTTGCCGAGGTGGTCGATATCATCCACTTCGCCTTTACCGTTACGGATATCAATGAGCTTCTTCATCACTTCGATGATGTCATCTTTGCTCAGGATACCGGAACCTTCGATCTCATCACGTAACAGAGAACGGTTGAACTTCATACGACCAACCGCAGACAGATCGTAGCGGTCTTCAGAGAAGAACAGGTTCTCAAACAGCGTTTCTGCTGCTTCACGCGTTGGTGGTTCACCAGGACGCATCATGCGATAGATTTCAACCAGCGCACTCAGACGATCGTTTGACGGATCGACGCGCACGGTTTCAGACATGTATGCACCATGATCAAGATCGTTGGTGAACAGTGTCTCAATACGTTTGTGACCAGACTGGCTCAGTTTAGCCAGCAGATCCAGCGACAGCTCCATATTGGCTGCGCCGATCAGTTCACCGGTGCTCTCGTCGATATAATCTTTGGACAGTACTTTGCCAGCGATATATTCAACAGGCACTTCAATGCGCTCAATACCGTCTTTCTCTAACTGACGGATATGACGTGCAGTGATGCGGCGACCTTTTTCGATATAAACTTTACCGTTCGCTTCAATATCAAACGATGCGGTTTCACCACGCAGACGCTCAGGAACCAGATCCATCTGCAATTTATTGCCATTGATTTCATAGACAATTTTATCGAAGAAAAGATCGAGAATCTGTTCGGTGGAATAACCCAGCGCGCGCAGGATAATGGTCGCAGGCAATTTGCGACGACGGTCGATACGGACAAACAGGTTATCCTTCGGATCAAACTCGAAATCCAGCCAGGAACCACGGTAAGGAATAATACGTGCGTTATACAGCACCTTACCTGAAGAGTGGGTTTTACCTTTGTCGCTATCGAAGAACACACCTGGACTACGGTGCAACTGAGACACGATTACGCGCTCAGTACCGTTGATCACGAAGGTACCGTTATCGGTCATGAGCGGAATTTCGCCCATGTAAACTTCTTGTTCTTTGATGTCTTTAACGGTGCCTTCAGGCGCTTCGCGCTCGTAGATCACCAGGCGCAGTTTTACGCGTAGCGGCGCAGAGAACGTCACACCACGGATCTGACATTCTTTAACGTCAAATACTGGCTCGCCCAAGCGATAGCTAACGTATTGCAGCTCTGAATTACCGCTATAGCTTTTTATAGGGAAAACAGAACGGAATGCAGCTTCCAAACCGTACTGACCTTCCGGGTCTTGCTCGATAAACTTCTGGAACGAGTCAAGTTGGATAGAAAGGAGATAAGGTATGTCCAAAACCTGTGGACGTTTACCAAAATCCTTACGAATGCGTTTTTTCTCGGTATAGGAGTAAACCATAGGGTTCCTCAGCTAGCTGACAAGTCGAACCACTCTGTCTGCCCTAACAAGGACAGTTCATGCAACACTATTTATGTTGGTCGGAAAATAGAGAACTTTCCGTAATACGTCTTTCTATTACTCTTAAACCATTTCGTTACTCTTGCTTAGGCATGGAGCCCATGCAGGAAAGCAGTATATTAAGTCGTCAATAGAAAAAAATATTGGGGGAAATCAATGGCTAAACAATGTGAAACCCCATTGATGCCCTACAGCGCAAAAAGGCTGGTGACTAAAAAGTCACCAGCCATCAGCCTAATAAATCAGGCTGCAACCTGAAAGGTTGGCTTATTTAACTTCAACTTCTGCGCCAGCTTCTTCCAGTGATTTTTTCAGTGCTTCAGCGTCATCTTTGCTCACGCCTTCTTTCATCACTGCTGGTGCAGACTCAACCAGATCTTTGGCTTCTTTCAGGCCCAGACCAGTTGCGCCGCGAACAGCTTTGATTACAGCAACTTTGTTAGCGCCGATAGCTTTCAGCACAACGTCGAACTCAGTTTTTTCTTCAGCAACTTCAGCTGGGCCAGCAGCAACAGCTACAGCAGCAGCAGCAGAAACACCGAATTTTTCTTCCATAGCAGAAACCAGCTCAACAACATCCATTACAGACATAGCTGCTACTGCTTCCAGAATTTGATCTTTAGTGATAGACATAACAATTGTTCCTAAGAATCAGAAATAGTTTATACGTTAGCAAGTACGGTAGAAAAAAAAGCGCTATTACGCAGCTTCTTTTGCATCGCGAACAGCAGCCAGAGTGCGGACCAGTTTGCCGGCAGCGGCTTCTTTCATGGTCGACATCAGACGTGCCAGTGCTTCTTCGTAAGTCGGCAGCGTTGCCAGACGGTCAATTTGAGCCGCCGGGATCAGCTCGCCTTCAAAGGCTGCAGCTTTGACCTCAAATTTTGCATTCGCTTTCGCGAACTCTTTGAACAGACGAGCAGCAGCGCCCGGGTGTTCCATAGAATATGCAATCAGGGTCGGACCAACAAACGTGTCTTTCAGGCATTCAAATTGAGTGCCTTCAACGACGCGGCGCAGCAGGGTGTTACGAACAACACGCATGTAAACGCCAGCTTCACGACCTGCTTTACGCAGTTCGGTCATTTTATCAACGGTAACGCCACGAGAATCCGCAACAACCGCAGACAGCGCACCTTTGGCTACTTCGCTGACTTCAGCAACAATCGCTTGTTTGTCTTGAAGATTTAATGCCATTAGCTTTTGCTCCTGGATATAGCCGGAGAAACTCTCCGGAACTCACTTCACTTATCGCCAAAATTAGAGATAAGCGTTGAAACACGGTGAGCAGAATCCAGTAAAAAATTATTCTTTATAAAAAAGAAAAACGTTATTTAGGCTCTGTCACCGTCTACGCAGGAGAATTAAGTTTCTTACGAAACACCTGCGGTCTTGGACGGAGGCCTGGATAGGCCAGGCTCCAACCGAAAAATTCTTGCGTTATTCCACTTGAGGAACAACGGGCGTAAAATTATAGGTAAATCTCACACCCGAGTAAAGCGGAACAAAAGCTATTAGTTCGCAGCAGCGTTCAGACCGCTCTGATCGATGGCAACGCCAGCGCCCATAGTGGTAGACAAGCTAACTTTCTTGATGAACACGCCTTTCGCCTGAGATGGTTTTGCTTTTTTCAGCGCAACCAGCAAAGATTCCAGGTTTTCTTTCAATTTGTTAGAATCGAAATCAACCTTACCGATAGTGGTATGGATGATGCCGTTCTTGTCGTTACGGTAACGAACCTGACCAGCTTTAGCATTATTAACTGCTTCAGCAACGTTAGGAGTCACAGTACCCACTTTCGGGTTTGGCATCAGGCCGCGTGGACCCAGAACCTGGCCCAATTGGCCAACAACGCGCATTGCATCTGGAGATGCAATAACAACGTCAAAGCCCATTTCGCCTTTCTTGATCAGGTCAGCCAGATCTTCCATGCCCACAAACTCAGCACCAGCAGCTTTAGCCGCTTCAGCGTTTGCGCCTTGGGTGAAGACTGCTACGCGAACAGAACGACCGGTGCCATGAGGCAGAACGGTTGCACCGCGAACGTTTTGGTCAGATTTACGTGCATCGATGCCGAGGTTAACAGCTACGTCTACACTTTCTACGAATTTAGCAGTGGCCAGCTCTTTGAGCAGAGCAACAGCTTCGTTGATGTCATACTGTTTAGTTACATCAACTTTGTCACGGATCACGCGCATGCGCTTGGTCAGCTTAGCCATTTATTAATCCTCCACTACCAGGCCCATGGAACGAGCAGTACCTGCGATAGAGCGCGCCATGGCGTCTACATCAGAACCAGTCATGTCCGCAGCTTTAGTTTCTGCGATTTCACGAACCTGAGCGCTCGTTACTTTACCTACTTTGTCTTTGTTCGGCTTGCCAGAACCAGACTTGATACCAGCCGCTTTCTTCAGCAGAACAGCTGCTGGAGGCGTTTTGGTAACGAAGGTGAAAGAACGGTCAGAATAAACGGTAATAACAACTGGAGTCGGCAGACCCTTCTCAAGGCTTTCAGTTTTAGCATTGAATGCCTTACAGAATTCCATGATGTTAACACCTTGCTGACCCAGAGCCGGACCTACCGGTGGGCTCGGGTTAGCCATACCAGCTGCAACTTGCAGCTTGACATAGGCTTGTACTTTCTTGGCCATTTAACTTTCCTCGATTGGGTAATAGCGCCTAGTAAAAGGCTCCCCGTGGTTTGTATTACGTTTCAGACGCCGTTAAGGCCACTGAAAAACAAAAGGCGCGAAATTATAGGTCAATTTCGCGCCATAGGCAAGTCGCTATTTTCAGCAAGTCTTGTCAGGCAATTAGCCTTTTTCGACCTGAGCAAAGTCCAGTTCAACAGGTGTCGCACGACCAAATATAGAAACAGACACCTTCAGGCGGCTCTTCTCGTAGTCGACTTCTTCAACAACGCCGTTAAAGTCGGCAAATGGACCATCGTTGACGCGAACCATTTCACCCGGCTCAAACAACGTTTTTGGACGAGGCTTGTCACCAACCTGCTGGAGACGATTCATAATCGCATCCACTTCTTTGTCACTGATTGGAGCAGGACGGTCAGATGTGCCGCCAATGAACCCCATAACACGAGGTACACTGCGCACAAGATGCCAACTCGCATCTTCCATAACCATCTGTACTAAAACATAACCAGGGAAAAACTTGCGTTCGCTCTTGCGACGTTGACCACCACGGATCTCAACTACTTCTTCAGTAGGAACCATGACTTCGCCAAAAAGCTCTTCCATATTATGGAGTTTGATGTGCTCGCGCAGAGACTGTGCTACGCGACCTTCAAAACCAGAAAACGCCTGAACGACGTACCAACGTTTTTTTGGAGCTTCAGACATCTTTTAGAACCTCAGGCCAGTGATAAACGATACCAGACGGACCAGAATACCATCCAGCCCCCACAAAATCAGTGACATCACGGCAGTAACCGCGGCAACGATTAACGTGGTGTGTAACGTTTCCTGACGAGTCGGCCAAATTACTTTGCGTACTTCAGTACGCGCTTCGCGAGCAAACGTTACGGTTGCTTTGCCTTTTGTGGTCAGCAGGGCCACACCACCGGCTGCGGCGATCAGGATAACAACAGCCAATGCACGCAGAGGAAGACTAAATTCGCGGTAATAATAATTGCCAACAATCGCAACGACCAGCAAGGCACCTACTACTAGCCACTTAATCACTTCCAGGCCACGCCCACTATCCTGAGCTTCGGTATTCGCACTCATAAACCAACCTGTCACAATGATTCAGACAAATAACTTTGCCCCATAACCACGGAGCAACCAAACCGAAAGATGTTCTGTAAAACGAATAATTCGGTATTTACGCCGTATCTACAGAGCCTATCTCACCAATGATTATATCTCACAATCGCTGATGAGATAGGTTCTACCATGACAGCGTAGAAAAAGGGCATCAAATGATGCCCTTTTATCGCGTGTCGCGTCAAACGTTATCAGCGATTAAGCGATAACTTTAGCAACAACGCCCGCGCCTACTGTACGGCCGCCTTCACGGATTGCGAAACGCAAACCGTCATCCATCGCGATTGGGTGGATCAGGGTAACAACCATTTTGATGTTGTCGCCCGGCATAACCATCTCTACGCCTTCTGGCAGTTCGATGGTGCCCGTTACGTCAGTTGTACGGAAGTAGAACTGAGGACGGTAGCCTTTGAAGAACGGAGTATGACGGCCGCCTTCATCTTTGCTCAGGATATACACTTCTGATTCGAACTGAGTGTGCGGCTTGATTGAACCCGGCTTAGCCAGTACCTGACCACGCTCGATTTCTTCACGCTTGATACCACGCAGCAGAACACCAACGTTCTCGCCTGCACGACCTTCGTCCAGCAGTTTGCGGAACATTTCTACGCCAGTACAGGTAGATTTCGCAGTATCTTTGATACCAACGATTTCAACTTCTTCACCAACTTTAACGATACCGCGCTCTACACGACCGGTAACAACGGTACCACGACCGGAGATGGAGNACCATCTCTACGCCTTCTGGCAGTTCGATGGTGCCCGTTACGTCAGTTGTACGGAAGTAGAACTGAGGACGGTAGCCTTTGAAGAACGGAGTATGACGGCCGCCTTCATCTTTGCTCAGGATATACACTTCTGATTCGAACTGAGTGTGCGGCTTGATTGAACCCGGCTTAGCCAGTACCTGACCACGCTCGATTTCTTCACGCTTGATACCACGCAGCAGAACACCAACGTTCTCGCCTGCACGGCCTTCGTCCAGCAGTTTGCGGAACATTTCTACGCCGGTACAGGTAGATTTCGCAGTATCTTTGATACCAACGATTTCAACTTCTTCACCAACTTTAACGATACCGCGCTCTACACGACCGGTAACAACRGTACCACGACCGGAGATGGAGAATACGTCTTCGATTGGCAGCAGGAACGGCTTGTCAATCGCACGCTCTGGTTCTGGAATATAAGAATCCAGGTAGCCTGCCAGTTCGATGATTTTTGCTTCCCACTCAGCTTCGCCTTCCAGCGCTTTCAGAGCAGAACCACGAACCACTGGGGTGTCGTCGCCTGGGAAGTCGTACTGAGACAGCAGCTCACGCACTTCCATCTCAACCAGCTCCAGCAGCTCTTCGTCATCAACCATGTCACATTTGTTCAGGAACACGATGATGAAAGGAACGCCAACCTGACGACCCAGCAGGATGTGCTCACGGGTCTGAGGCATTGGGCCATCAGTCGCAGCAACAACCAGGATCGCGCCGTCCATCTGAGCAGCACCGGTGATCATGTTTTTCACATAGTCGGCGTGTCCTGGGCAGTCAACGTGCGCATAGTGGCGAGACGGGGTATCGTATTCAACGTGAGAGGTGTTGATGGTGATACCACGTGCTTTTTCTTCCGGTGCGTTATCGATCTGGTCGAATGCACGCGCGTTACCACCGTAGGTTTTAGCCAGAACGGTAGTGATTGCAGCGGTCAGNGACAGCAGCTCACGCACTTCCATCTCAACCAGCTCCAGCAGCTCTTCGTCATCAACCATGTCACATTTGTTCAGGAACACGATGATGAAAGGAACGCCAACCTGACGACCCAGCAGGATGTGCTCACGGGTCTGAGGCATTGGGCCGTCAGTCGCAGCAACAACCAGGATCGCACCGTCCATCTGAGCAGCACCGGTGATCATGTTTTTCACATAGTCGGCGTGTCCTGGGCAGTCAACGTGCGCATAGTGGCGAGACGGGGTATCGTATTCAACGTGAGAGGTGTTGATGGTGATACCACGTGCTTTTTCTTCCGGTGCGTTATCGATCTGGTCGAATGCACGCGCGTTACCACCGTAGGTTTTAGCCAGAACGGTAGTGATTGCAGCGGTCAGAGTAGTTTTACCATGGTCAACGTGGCCGATAGTACCGACGTTAACGTGGGGTTTTGTACGTTCAAATTTTTCTTTAGACACGGCGATATTCCTTACTCAAATGCTCTCCCCCTATGGAGAGAGCACGGGATTTTGTTTTAACCCTGAGGCTTATTTGCCACGGGCTTCAATTACGGCCTGAGCAACGTTGTTAGGCGCATCATCGTACTTCAGGAATTCCATGGAGTAAGACGCACGGCCTTTGGTCAGAGAACGCAGTTGAGTTGCGTATCCGAACATTTCAGACAGCGGAACTTCAGCGTGAATCACAACGCCAGTAACGTTGGATTCTTGACCACGCAGCATACCACGACGACGGCTAAGGTCACCGATGACATCACCAGTGTTCTCTTCCGGCGTTTCAACTTCAACCTTCATGATCGGCTCAAGCAGAACAGGCTTCGCTTTCTTAAAGCCATCTTTAAAGGCGATAGAAGCGGCCAGTTTAAACGCCAGCTCAGAGGAGTCAACGTCATGGTAAGAACCGAAGTGCAGACGCACGCCGAGATCCACAACTGGGTAACCAGCCAGTGGGCCTGCTTTCAGCTGTTCCTGAATGCCTTTATCAACGGCAGGGATGTATTCACCAGGAATTACACCACCTTTAATGTCGTTGGTGAACTCGTAACCTTTCGGATTTGAGCCCGGCTCCAGCGGGTACATGTCGATAACAACATGACCATACTGACCACGACCACCAGACTGCTTGGCGTGTTTACCTTCGATATCGGTAACTTTCGCACGAATCGCTTCACGATAAGCAACCTGTGGTTTACCCACGTTCGCTTCAACGTTGAATTCACGCTTCATACGGTCAACGATGATATCGAGGTGCAACTCACCCATACCAGCGATGATGGTCTGGTTAGATTCTTCGTCAGTCCATACGCGGAAAGACGGGTCTTCTTTAGCCAGACGGCCCAATGCCAGACCCATTTTTTCTTGGTCAGCTTTGGTTTTCGGTTCTACCGCGATGGAAATTACCGGTTCAGGGAATTCCATACGTTCCAAAATGATGACGTTGTCTGGATCACACAGAGTGTCACCCGTCGTTACATCTTTCAGACCGATAGCAGCAGCGATATCGCCCGCACGAACTTCTTTGATCTCTTCACGCTTGTTAGCGTGCATCTGAACGATACGACCAAAACGCTCACGTGCTGATTTAACTGGGTTCAGTACGGTATCACCGGAGTTAACCACACCAGAGTACACGCGGAAGAACGTCAGGTTACCAACAAACGGGTCGGTAGCAATTTTGAACGCCAGTGCAGCAAACGGCTCGTCATCACTTGCGTGACGCTCAGCCGGCGTGTCTTTACCGTCATCCAAAAGACCATTGATCGCAGGTACGTCAACTGGGGATGGCAGGTAGTCAACTACCGCATCCAGCATCGCCTGAACACCTTTGTTCTTAAATGCAGAACCACAGGTTACCAGGATGATTTCGTTGTTCAGAACGCGCTGACGCAGAGCTTTTTTGATCTCTTCTTCAGTCAGTTCTTCACCACCCAGGTATTTCTCCATCAGCTCTTCAGAAGCTTCTGCTGCGGATTCGATCAGGTTTTGGTGCCACTCTTCAGCCAGTTCTTGCATATCAGCCGGGATATCTTCGTATTCGAAGGTCACGCCCTGATCGGCATCGTTCCAGTTGATGGCTTTCATTTTCACCAGGTCAACAATACCAGTGAAACCTTCTTCAGCACCAATTGCCAGTTGCAGCGGAACAGGGTTCGCGCCCAGACGAGCTTTGATCTGACCAACAACTTTCAGGAAATTCGCACCCATGCGGTCCATTTTGTTAACGAACGCAATGCGTGGAACTTTATATTTGTTTGCCTGACGCCATACGGTTTCAGACTGCGGCTGAACACCACCAACTGCGCAGTAAACCATTACCGCACCATCAAGTACACGCATAGAACGTTCTACTTCGATAGTGAAGTCAACGTGTCCTGGGGTGTCGATGATGTTTACACGATGCGGTTCATACTGCTTAGCCATACCAGACCAGAATGCAGTAGTCGCTGCGGAAGTGATAGTAATACCACGCTCCTGCTCCTGCTCCATCCAGTCCATGGTAGCTGCGCCGTCATGAACTTCACCGATTTTATGGTTTACACCAGTGTAGAACAGAATACGTTCGGTAGTAGTGGTTTTACCGGCGTCGATGTGCGCACTGATACCAATGTTACGGTAGCGTGCGATGGGTGTTGTACGAGCCATTTGTATCCTCTGTTTACTAGGGCGTTCAATTTAGTTAACCCAAGCGGGTTGGCTATTTTTAGCGCCCGCTTGGTTAGCATGACTACAACGAAGGGATTACCAACGGTAGTGAGCGAACGCCTTGTTAGCTTCGGCCATACGGTGAACGTCTTCACGTTTCTTAACAGCAGTACCTTTGTTCTCTGCTGCATCAGAAAGTTCGTTCGCCAGGCGCAGAGCCATAGATTTATCACCGCGTTTACGAGCAGCTTCTACGATCCAACGCATTGCCAGCGCATTACGACGAACCGGACGGACTTCTACTGGTACCTGATAAGTAGAACCACCAACGCGGCGCGACTTAACTTCGACAGTCGGGCGAACGTTGTCCAGAGCTACTTCAAAAGCTTCCAGATGATCTTTACCAGAGCGCTGAGCCAGGGTCTCCAGCGCGGTATAGACGATTGCTTCAGCAGTAGATTTTTTACCATCTACCATCAGGATGTTTACAAATTTGGCCAGCAGTTCTGATCCGAACTTAGGATCCGGCAGAATTTTACGTTGACCAATGACGCGACGACGTGGCATGGAAATACTCCGTTGTTAATTCAGGATTGTCCAAAACTCTACGAGTTTAGTTTGACATTTAAGTTAAAACGTTTGGCCTTACTTAACGGAGAACCATTAAGCCTTTGGCTTCTTCACGCCGTATTTGGAACGGGATTGCTTACGGTCTTTAACACCTGAGCAGTCCAGCGCGCCACGAACGGTGTGGTAACGCACACCTGGCAGGTCTTTAACACGACCGCCACGGATCAGGATCACGGAGTGCTCCTGCAGGTTATGACCTTCACCACCAATATAGGAGGTAACTTCAAAACCGTTGGTTAAACGAACACGACATACTTTACGCAGTGCGGAGTTCGGTTTTTTAGGGGTGGTAGTATATACACGGGTACATACGCCACGTTTCTGCGGGCATGCTTCCAGCGCCGGAACGTTGCTTTTAGCAGCCTTCAGGGAGCGTGGTTTGCGTACCAGCTGGTTAATCGTTGCCATTCAAAAAGCTCCTGGGTTTTGCTTCGTAAACACGTAATAAATCGCCTCATGTTTGCGCAAGGCAAAGTATGAGGACGCAGAATTTTAGGGCTGGCAGTGGAAGGAGTCAAGAAATATACAAAAATTCGGCGTTACCACGCGAGTTGCTGCGGGTGTTCCACTGTCAGTTGAACAAACTGATTATAGTCAATGAGTGTCACATTGTTTGAAATTTGTTCAGTCATTCCTCTTGCCGCCGTATCAGGCTGGAGCGCGTAGAGAAGAACCGCTGAATCAAGAAGACGCTGAATGATATCTCCACCAGCCAGCGCAGCGATAACACCGTCTTGCAATAAGACCAACGCATCACCCTGACCCAAACTGAGCAGAAGTGCATCCAGGTCAACGTGATAAGGAGAACGTGAGAGCGTATGCAGCATATATAAGGAGAAATCCGTCGCTAGAATGAAAGGATAGAATGATAATCGGCCAACTTACTACGCCATGCTTGCGGCGCTAATAGCTCTACATCCAAAACCCAGTCTGTTTCTATACTCAACCCACGCTGGCGCACAGAAGTCTCGCACAGATAACAACATTCGATATCGTACAACGGCAGCACGCCAAACGTTGCGATGTAATTACGCATCAAAATCTTTTCCGGCTGTTGATGCGGCAGCAGTTGAAGTACGCCATCACCAACAAAGAACACGCCGATCTCTTCCGTCAGTGCTGACATCGCCAATAGCGCATCTAGCCCTTCTCGCCCGGAAGCACTCCCATGTGGAGAATGCGTAAAAACAAATGCGACTCGCTTCATAACGCTACCTTAAAACTGAATAACCCGATCGCAGGTCAGCACCGATTGCGCCAGTTCACCCAACCCGCTCAGAACAAAGCCGGGTTGCAGATTCGCGCCAGCAAGGTTGAGCTGAGTCGCTTGCTGTGCGTCGGTCACACCTCTGCGTAATGCAGCGGCAACACAGACATTCAGCGCCACCTGATGCGCTGCACCCAACTGCTGCCAGGCGCGTACGAGATCAAACTCATCATTAGCGGGTGACGTCAGCTGGTTGGCATTTAGCACGCCTTCCCGATAGAAGAACACACTTTTCAGTTTGTGCCCTTCAGCCAACAGCGCCTGCGCAAACTGCAACGCGCTGCTTGCTTGCTGTGTGCCATAAGCCGGGCCAGTCACCAGCAAACAGTAACTCAGCATTAACGTTCGTGCCCGCTGAAGTCGCCGCTTTTGAATTGACGAATATAAAGGTAGACCGTGTGTTTGGAGATATTGAGGCGTTCGGCAACCTGGTTGATGGCGTCTTTAATATCAAAGATACCTTTCTCATACAGGCTCAGTACGATTTGGCGATTTTTCGCATTATTGGAGACGTTGCGATCCGCATTGACTTCCTCAATCGAAAATTCCAGCGTTTGTGCCACGAGATCATCAACAGATGACGCAAAGTTAACGGAAGAGGCGGCATCATGCGTTTCAGGTGGAATGAAGGTCTGCACAATCTGGGAGAAAGGCACATCCAAATTCATGTTGATACACAGCAGCCCAATCACGCGCTGATCGCGATTGCGAATGGCAATCGTCACTGACTTCATCAACACGCCGCTTTTTGCGCGAGTAAAATAGGCTTTCGACACGCTGCTATCTTCACCTGCCATATCATGCAGCATACGCAATGCAAGATCCGTAATCGGCGAGCCAATCTTCCTACCAGTATGTTCTCCATTGGCAATACGCACGGCAGAACATTTAAGATCCTCAAGCGAGTGCAACACAATCTCACAATGCTCGCCAATCAACATGGCCAAGCCATCAACCACCGCTTCATACGATTTCAGGATCTCATAGTCCGTTTGACTGAAAGGACGTTCATCCAGCAAATCAAGCTCATAAGATTCGCCAGATACAAGCGAATTAGACATGGCAGACACCACCCTCAACGTCATTATCCCCTCAATAATTCGAGCTGCGTGACAAAACGTTAGCGTTTTGAACAACGCTCTGCGTTGACCCTTTAGGGCAAGGCCCATTTATGGCCTTGTAACGCGGCAACCGCGCAAATCCCCAGGAGCTTACTCAAGTAAGTGACTGAGGTGAGTAAGGGCGGCCAACGCACAAGCAGCTTGAAGTATGACGGGTCTATTTATTTTGTATTGACAAGGGGCATAGTCTAGCAAATGTCCACACTCGCGTCCCTGAATTTAACGGACTACCTCTTAAGGTTGTATTAATTTAACCCCGCTAGAGTCAGCGTCTTCTTTCCTCTCCATCATGGAAATCACGAGAGACGTGTATGAAAAATCCAATACCGATGGGCAGACCACACGTGAGTAGCATCACGTTCGTGCTGATATTTTCTGCCTTTATTACTCTGGTCCAAAACATTGCCTACTACCGTCAGACACTGCAACTGTTGGACATGACAGACTGGATTGCTATCCCTTTCTTTCTCAGCATGCCCGTTGTGATTTTCGCGGTGCTGAATATCATTTTCACACTTCTGGCAGTCCCTTATCTGCGTAAGGCCGTCATTGTTCTCTTCCTGCTGACGGGTGCCGCTGCGCAATACTTTATGCTGAACTACGGCATTATCATTGACCGCACCATGATCCAGAATATTTTGGAGACAACAGCTGGTGAATCCTTTTCACTGCTTACGCCACAGCTTGTCGCCTGGGTATTCTTTATTGGCGTCATTCCTGCGGCGCTCGCCGTCTGGATAAAAATAAAGCCCGCCAAGCCGACAACGCTCTATATTGGCATGCGCTTTCTTAGCGTCATTATTTCGTTATTCACCATTTTATCCGTCGCGGCATTCTTTTATAAAGATTACGCCTCGTTCATGCGTAATAACAAAGAGTTGGTAAAAGCGATTACGCCCAGCAATATTGTGGCGGCCAGCTTGTCCTACCATAAACATAGTGTGCTGGCTAATTTACCTCTGGAGCAAATTGGTCTGGATGCCCACAAAGCGGCCCCACCGTCCCCGACGGCAAAAAAGAATCTGGTTATTCTGGTAGTTGGTGAGACATCCCGGGCGCAAAACTTTTCGCTGGGCGGCTACGGGAAAGAAACGAATCCGCTGCTGGCAAAAGACAATGTGGTTTATTTTGAAAACACGTCATCGTGTGGCACATCAACGGGCGTCTCTGTCCCCTGCATGTTTTCCAACATGCCGCGCCAAAGCTTTAATGGTGACGTAGCCAGCCATCAGGAAGGGCTGCTGGATATATTACAACGGGCGAACGTTAATGTGCTCTGGCAGGAAAACGACGGCGGCTGCAAGGATGCCTGTACACGTGTGCCGACGGTTGATGTGACATCATTAAAGCTGCCGGGATTATGCACCAACGGCGAATGCCATGATGAAGCGTTATTCCACGGCGTCGAGGATTATATTAACAAACTCGATAACGACGGGATTATCGTATTACATACGATAGGCAGCCACGGCCCAAGCTATTACCAGCGCTACCCTGACGCCTTTAAGAAATTTACGCCAACGTGCGATACCAATCAGATTCAGACCTGTACGCAGGAAGCGCTGACCAATACGTATGACAATACGATCCTGTATGTCGATTTTGTTCTGGATAAAGCGATCAATTTACTGAAACAGCATCAGGATAAATTTAATACGTCGCTGGTTTACCTGTCCGACCACGGCGAATCGTTAGGGGAAAACGGTATCTACCTGCACAGCATGCCCTACTCAATTGCGCCGAAGCAGCAAACGCACGTACCGATGTTGATGTGGTTATCAACGGGTTACCAGCAGCAACAAGGCATTCAGGACACCTGCCTGCGCCAGAACGCGAAACAGCTGGATTACTCGCAAGATAATCTTTTCCATACCATACTGGGGATGTTTACTATCGCCACGAAAGAATATCAGCCTCAACTTGATATCCTTCATCCGTGCAGGGACAAGGCAACATGAAATTATTGATTGTTGAAGACGATAAGCTGTTGCAGGAAGGATTATTATTGGCGTTGAGTCATGACGGTTATGCCTGCGATTGTGCAGGCACCGCCAAAGAAGCGGACGCGCTCATTAGCAGCGCGCATTACAGTCTGGTTATTCTCGATCTTGGCTTACCGGATGAAGACGGACTCACCCTGCTCTCACGCTGGCGTAAGAACCATTACCAGCATCCCGTACTCATCTTAACGGCGCGGGATAAGGTCAACGATCGCGTCAGCGGGCTGGATGTCGGCGCAGACGATTACCTTGCCAAGCCTTTCGCACTGACCGAATTACAGGCGCGCGTACGCGCGCTGATTCGCCGCCATCAGGGTTCAAGCAACAGCTTGATACAGGTCGACAACATTACGTTGGATTTAAACAATCAACAGGTGTTACTGGACGACAAGCCAGTGGTACTGACGCCGAAAGAGTTTGCGATCCTGTCCCGCTTGGTGTTGAAAGCCGGTTCTCAGGTACACCGCGAGGTTCTGCATCAGGATATCTACGCCTGGAACGACGACCCGTCCTCCAACTCGCTGGAAGTGCATATCCATAATCTGCGGCACAAGATAGGGAAAGACCGCATCCGAACCCTGCGAGGTTTTGGCTATCTGCTGACTAAAGGCGAACAAGCATGAAGAGCGATGCCGACACCGTTACCAGCATGCGTCGTCGTTTGGTGCTGGCACTGGGCGGTATCCTGCTCGTCTGTCAGATGATCAGCGTATTCTGGCTTTGGCACGAAAGCGAAGAGCAGATTAGCCTACTGGTTGATAAATCCCTGAGCGCCAGCGCCCAGAATATGCAGATCGATCAAGAGATCAATGAGGCGATTGCCTCGCTCAGTATTCCAAGTCTGGTGATGGTCATTCTGACATTGCTCATGTGCTTTCAGGCGGTCAGTTGGATCACTCGTCCGCTTTCCCGCCTACAGGAAGAATTGCAGGATCGCACAGCGGAAAACCTGGAACCGCTGCCGCAGCAGAGTGACATTAAAGAAATCGCTGCTGTCACCCATACCATCAACCAACTTTTTCAACGTCTGGACGAAACGTTAAAACGCGACAGGCAATTTACTGCGGATGTCGCTCATGAATTACGAACCCCGCTATCCGGTATTCGACTGCACCTCGAACTGCACCAGCAGCAACATCAGATTGACTGTAGTTCTCTCATCAAACGCATTGATAAAATGGTGAAAACGGTGGAGCAGCTTTTGCTGCTTGCGCGTGTCGGGCAAGAGTTTTCAGCGGGCCATCACCAAAATGTCGCGTTCCTGAAAGACGTCATTTTTCCTATGCAGGATGAACTGAGCGAGATGCTGCAAAAGCGTCAGCAGACGCTGAAATGGATATTGCCACCAGAAGATATCACTCTGCGCGGCGATGCGACGTTGCTCCAACTACTGCTACGCAATCTGGTAGAAAACGCCTATCGCTATAGCCCGGAAGCCAGCCAGATCACCGTGAGCCTGAACACGCTGTCACATATTGAACTACAGGTTGAGGATGAAGGGCCGGGGATCGACGAAAGCAAAGTCGGTGAATTGAGTAAGGCGTTCGTTCGCATGGATAGCCGCTATGGCGGCATCGGCCTCGGGCTAAGTATCGTGACGCGCATTGCTCAGTTGCACGATGGAAAATTTTTCCTCTGCAACCGGCCGCAACGTTCCGGTGCACTCGCTCGCGTGGTGCTCACCGCCCCTGACAAATCCCTGGATGAGGCCTGAAGAACAACGGGTCGAAGTCGGTAAGAGTAAGAGAAGCGTCATACATGGGCATCGTCCTATGCGTTAGTCATGGAGTTTTTAACAATGTGATTCGGTAATGGCGCTATCAGGCCAGTAGTAGCTATCCGGCAGAGGCCGTGCACCAAAGATCGCCTGCCCGACACGCACCACGGTGGCACCTTCCTCAATCGCGATCTCAAAATCGCCGGACATCCCCATGGATAATTCATCCAGCTCAATACCGACCGGAAGGTTTTGCTGCAATCGCTCGCGTAACTGACGCAGCCGTATAAAACACTGGCGTACACGTTCGGCCTCGCTGGAGAACAGCGCTAGCGTCATGAACCCACGCACGCGTAGCGCAGAAAATGCGGGAAGCGCCTGAATGAACGCGGGGACATCTTCAGGGGACAGACCGTACTTGCTGGCCTCACCGGAGGTGTTGACCTGCACGAACACATCCAGCGAACGTCCTTCAATCTGCAAGCGACGATCCAGCGCTTCAGCCAGCCGCAGGCTGTCCAACGCCTGAAATTCGGTAGCGAAGCGTGCTACCAGCTTAGCCTTGTTGGTTTGCAGGTGACCAATGACCGACCACTGTAAATCGGTTAAATCCTGCATGGCTTCCCATTTACGAAACGCCTCCTGCACCTTGTTCTCACCCAATATCCGACAACCTGCCGCATGGGCCATACGCAGGCGACTTTCGGGCTTGGTCTTGCTGACGGGCAGCAGTCGCACGGTGGCAGGATCGCGACCGGCTCGCTGACAAGCTGCTGCGATGCGAGCCTGAACTGCCGCCAGATTGAGCTGGAAGTCGTCAACCGAGGCAGCGTCGGGATAACCGCCGTGCCTGTCGTGGCGAGTTTGTGTATTGGAGGATATCGACATCAGCGTCACTCCTGACGAAGAAGATGAATGGATTGTGAAACGTATTTATAGATTTAAAATAGCCGGATGTTCCCCACCATTTTCTTGATAAGAGGCAGACCAATTGTTCAAACACGCCCAGCTTGAATCGGTCAAAGCCTGGATTGGCGACCCCGCGCAAGGTGCTTTACCCTTACACGCGCGTATCCAGCGAGCGATTCGCCAGTTAATCCTCGATGGCGTTCTTGATGTGGGCAAGCCCTTGCCCGCATCACGCGCGCTGGCTACCTCACTGGGAGTATCGCGTGATACGGTCGAATCGGCTTACAGCCAGCTGCATGCAGAAGGATTTATCGAACGTCGCGTCGGTAGCGGCAGTTTCGTGTCAGCGCGGGCAAAGCGTCTGCCGGGACGTGGCAAAGCCCGAAAAATGGGAGATAGCAAAGCAGAACTGCGCCTCAGTCAACGCGGCAGCGCGATGTTTCAGAATGGTGGCGTTCGCGACTTCATCATCCCGCGTGCGTTCGCGCCCGGCGTGCCGGAAACCCGCAACTTTCCCCTCCAGACATGGGAACGGCTAGAGCGACAGGTGCTAAAAGAATATGGCACGCGGGCGCTGCTACACAGCCCGCCACAGGGCATGGAAGTGCTGAGACGTGCCATCGCAGATTATGTCAATCTCGAACGGGGAGCCCGTGCTACACCCGATCGCGTACTGGTGCTGACCAGTTCCCAGCAAGCGCTCACCCTGTGTGCGACGGTATTACTGGATGCTGGCGACCCGATATTCCTTGAAGATCCCGTATACCACGGCGCCCGCAAGGCATTCGAGGCGGCGGGACTTGCCTGTGTACCAATTCCATTAGATGCCGATGGTTTGCAGATTGATCACCTGCTTGAGGCAAGCAACGCTCACAACGTGTCCGCTAAAGCGGTATTCCTGACACCCTCACACCAGTTCCCAACCGGTGCAACGCTGACGTTGGATCGACGGCTGGCCGTGATTGAATGGGCCCGGCAGAACCAGAGCTGGATTATTGAAGACGACTACGACAGCGAGTTCCACTATGCAGGTAAACCTACCGCCTGCGTGCAGGGGCTCGACCCGCACGATCGAACGATCTATATCGGCACCTTCACCAAATCACTGTTTCCCGGCCTGCGTATCGGCTACATGGTACTGCCGCCACAGCTGGTTGCCCCAATGACCGTGGCCCGCACGCTGATGGATGGACACAGCGCGCCCATTCCACAGCTCACGCTGGCGCGTTTTATCGAAGGAGGCCACTTCGGTGCCTATGTACGCACGATGCGCACCGTTTATGCGGAACGCCGCGATGTACTGGCACGGCTGGTGCGTCAGCATCTGGCTGACTTTGTGGAGCCACGGGTACCGGCCGGAGGCATGCAAATGCCCTGTATCTTCATCCGTGACATCTCTGAACACGACGCGGTGGAATCCGCGCGTCGGGCCGGTATCGATCTGCTCGGGCTGACAGCACTGTATGCGTCGGGCCAGCATAAAGCCGGTTTCCTCATGGGATTTGCTGCCCACGCACCGCATGAACTGGAAGCTGCGGTCAAGACGTTGGCGAAGGTACTACGCACGCTGTGCTGATGATGGGTAGCAGATTGTGGATGACAGATAGGTACCGTCACGGTTAACGGGAAAAGGATTCAATCGCAGGGAAGTGATAGTGAAAAACAAAAAAAACCGCAGGTCTAAGCCTGCGGTTATATCGCCATTATCGCGATGCTTATTTAGCCGCTTTCGCTTCGGCTGCTGGTTTTTCAGCTTTCGCATCATCCGCTGCTTTCAGGTCAGCTTCAGATTTAATGTCCAGCAGTTCAACGTCAAACACCAGCGTAGAGTTAGCCGGAATGCCAGGCACGCCGTTTTCGCCATAGGCCAGTGCTGGTGGGATAGCCAGCTTGATTTTGCCGCCTTTCTTAACGTGCTTCAGACCTTCAGTCCAACCTGGTATCACGCCGTCCAGACGGAAAGAAAGTGGCTCACCACGTTTGTAGGAGTTGTCGAACTCGCTACCGTCAACCAGCGTACCTTTGTAGTTAACCACTACGGTATCGCTGTCTTTCGGCGCGTTGCCGCTACCTTCTTTCTCAACCTGATACAGAAGGCCAGATTCAGTTTTCTTCACGCCTTTTTCTTTAGCGAAGGACTCAAGATACTTGGTGCCTTTATCAGCGTTATCTTTCGCATCTTGCTTCATCTTGGCTTCAGCCGCAGCTTTCACTTTACCTTCAAAGCCTTGCAGCGTTTTCTCGATTTCTTCGTCAGTCAGCTTGCTCTTATCAGCAAAGGCATCCTGAACGCCAGCAATCAGCTGATCTTTATCCAGTTTGATACCTAATTTTTCTTGCTCTTTCAGAGAGTTATCCATGTAACGCCCTAAAGATGCACCTAACGCATAAGCCGCTGCCTGCTCATCGTTCTTGAATTTGGCTGCCGCAGTGGTGTCAGATGCCTGCGCTTTGTCTGCCGCCAGAGCCTGGCCTGCGTTCAGCGCCAGAGCCATCGTTGTTGCTAACAGCGTTACTTTAAACAGTGATTTCATCCATTTCTCCAGCATCTGGAGCGACGCGCTCCAGCCATCATTAAAATAAATTCGCGCCTACTATAACTGTGCGGACGAAGACAACACAACGACGCACGCGACAATCCTTTGATAAAAAACGTCAGGAAGCTTTTCTGACATCATTTGTGTCGTCCTAAGGCCTTCTGGCAACGATATGCCCCATTCCAGATAGTGCATTGCGCCCTACTGCGACCGTTTTTACTACCAGAAGTTTCCGCTTTCTGACAAACTCACGGGTAACAAGAAGTAAGGGGAATACCGATGTCACCATCAGCACTTGAAGAACGGCTCGAACAGTTGGAAAGCCGACAGGCTTTTCAGGAATTAACCATAGAAGAGCTTAACCAAACGGTTATTCAACACGAGCGGGAAATTAGCCGCCTGCGTGAACATATCCGTCTACTCACCGACCGACTGCGTAGCCAGCAAACCTCACTCGTCGCATCACAGGCAGAAGAAACGCCGCCGCCGCATTACTGAGATTAGCGCACCGTTATGCCGGCGCTCGATACAGGCCAGATCCCGATATAAAAGTAAATAAATAAAAAAACCTCAGGTGATCTTCATCAACCTGAGGTTTCTTTTATGCGCTACGACTAATTAGTGGCAGCCGCATCCACCGTTGCCGCCGCAGCCGCCTTTACCGTGCTGGTGACCGTGATCGTGGTCGTGATCATGGCCGTGACCACCACAGCAGCCGTCGCCGTGTTCATGATCGTGTTCGCCGTGAACGTGACCGTGCGCCAGCTCTTCTTCCGTCGCTTCGCGGATAGCAACAACTTCAACGTTGAAGCTCAGGTTTTGGCCTGCCAGCATGTGGTTGCCGTCGACAACAACGTGGTCGTCTTCAACTTCGGTGATTTCAACTGGCACTGGACCCTGATCGGTCTCAGCCAGGAAACGCATGCCAACCTGCAGCTCGTCAACGCCCATAAAGACATCTTTCGGTACGCGCTGAACCAGATTTTCATCATAGTTGCCGTAAGCGTCGCTGGAACCAATGTTCACATCAAACTTCGCGCCAGCCTCACGGCCTTCCAACGCGTTTTCCAGACCAGAAATCAGGGAACCGTGACCATGCAGATAGTCCAACGGCGCGCTCACCGGAGACTCATCAACCAACACACCGTCTTCTGTACGTACCTGATAGGCCAGGCTGACCACCAGATCTTTTGCTACTTTCATGATATCTCCTACCGTTGGAAATCAAACTGGCGCAAATTGTAGCTGAAAAATGTCCCTATGTACCGTCTGGAATCAAAAAACGTCAGCGGTTGGTGACAATGCCACCACGACACTCACCCCTCATTCTGGCCGGAAGATCCCGATAATATCGCTAGCCTGCGAGGCGGGTGCGGCCGTGGGCTCATCTGCCTGACTCTGGCGATATCCGCACTTCACGCACACCACAACCTCAACATCATCTTCCCGTCCAACGGCAAGCGTGTCCTGAGCCTGACACGTCGGGCACACGGCCCCTGCAATAAAGCGTTTACGCATGATAACTCCAATTCATCTCCGTTCTAGAACCCAGAACCTATTCCGATAGGCGTTATTGGCTCTTACTCGTCGTCCTCATCCCACACACTGGGCCGACGTCGCTCACGCAGCATTTCCCGCTGGAAAATATCCTCCAGCTCACGGCGTGCCTCTTTCACACGAGAGATTTGCGCGACATCCCCCGTCAGTTGCGGCATCAGCTCACGTAGCATGCGCATATCCAGACGGCGGAAATGCTGTTGCGCACGCATCGCCTGATGCGGATGCATACCCAGCGTCACCAGCGTTTTTCGCCCTAGCTCCAGCGCGCTGGAAAAGGTTTCGCGCGAGAAGTATCGTACGCCAGTCTGTAATAGCTCATGAGCTTCAACACGCCCACGTGCCCGCGCCAGAATCTCCAGATTTGGAAAGTGTTGCTGACAAAGATGCACAATCTCCATCGTATCTTCCGGCGCATTACAGGTGATCACGATTGAACGTGCTTTATCCGCGCCCGCCGAGCGCAGCAGCTCAAGCTCCGTGGCATCGCCATAATAAACCTTATAACCATAGCTGCGCATCAGGCTCACGGCGCTGATATCGCGCTCCAGAACCGTAATCCGCATTTTGTTCGCCATTAATAAGCGACCAATCACCTGCCCGAAACGCCCGAAGCCCACCACGATCACCTGTGGTTCGTCATCCTCGACATACGGTTTCTCATCCGGCACATCCTGCACGTTGTAACGACGTACCAGAATGCGGTCGATCAACTGCATCAGCAGCGGCGTCGTCATCATTGATAGCGTCACCGTCACCAACAACAGCGGCAGTTGCTCACCTTTCAATACGTTGAATGAAGCCGCAGCGGAAAACAGGACGAAAGCGAACTCACCGCCCTGACTCAGCACCCCGGCAAACTGCAAGCGCTCGGAGCGACGCATACGATTAATTCGCGCAAGGAAATACAGGACGGCCGCTTTCACGGCCACCAGCACCAATACCGCAAACATAATCTTCACGATATGGGTATAGAGGATCCCGAGATTCAGCGCCATGCCTACAGAGATAAAGAACAGCCCAAGCAGCAAGCCTTTGAACGGCTCAATGGCAATTTCTAATTCATGTCGATATTCGCTTTCTGCCAGCAGAATACCGGCGATAAAGGTGCCTAACGCCATAGAAAGCCCTAACGCTTCCATAAACAGCGCAGAGCCGAGCACCAGCAACAGCGCGGCGGCGGTGAATACTTCGCGCACGCCGGATGCCGCAATAAAGCGGAACAGCGGACGCACCAGATAGCGACCACCGATTAGCATGCCGAGAAACGCGGCGACCTTCAGCCCAATACGCTCCCAATCGCCGAAATCCCCCTGCACACCAGCCAGAATCGGAATCAGCGCCAGCGCAGGGATAACGGCCAAATCCTGAAACAGCAGAACGGAGAAACCTAGTTGCCCCGATTCATTGCGGTTCATGCCCTTTTCGCGCATCAGTTGCAGCGCCATGGCCGTTGACGACATCGCCAGCCCCACGCCACCAATCAGCGCGGACTGCCACGAGAAATCCGTCAGATACAGGGCTCCGCCTAAAATCAGCGCACTCAGTCCGACCTGAGCCGCCCCAACGCCAAAGATCGAGCGGCGCAGCGTCCAGAGCTTGGAGGGATTCAACTCCAGACCGATGATGAACATCAGAAAAACGACACCCAGCTCCGAGAAGTGCAGAATGGCTTCCACATCACGGATAAAGCCAAGCCCCCAAGGGCCAATGGCGATCCCAGCGATCAAATAGCCCAATACGGCGCCAATCCCTATTCGGGCAGCGATCGGTACGGCGACTACCGCCACAAACAAAAACAAGACTCCGGCGGTCAGGAGCGAAGAACTCTCCATACTAGCGTTCCTCTTCAGGTAAAGGGGAGGATAGCCATTCACCGTAAGCTTTGGCTTGACTCAACAACACATCGGGCTGTAACCGACGCGCCCAGTAAATAATCATGGGATGCATCCAATGCATACGGCACATTGCTGCCGTCAGCTCAAACGGGCGTAGCAAATCGTCCATCGGGTAGCGATTGCTCCCATCAGCGTGGTAGGCATCTTCCGGCTCACCAGTCGTAATCACCGAGCGCCAGTATTTCCCCGCCAGCGCATTCCCGCCAATCCCATTCGCGAAGCCGCGAGATAACACCCTATCGAGCCACTCTTTCAGCAGCGCCGGACAGCTGTAGGTATAAAACGGATGTTGGAAAACAATGACCTGATGCTCACGCAGCAGCTGTTGTTCATGATGAATATCGATAAAAAAGTCAGGATAGTGTGCGTAAAGATCGTGCACGGTTACATTCGCCAACTGCTGCGCCGGTTGCAATAAGATCCGGTTCGCTACCGAGTCCTGTGGTTCCGGATGGGCATACAGCAGCAAAATCTTCGGTGGCTGCGACATCATTCCCCTCCAAAGCGTCGTCATAATAATCGTTTTCCGTTACCATGCAGCGCAACGACTAAAAACGGGACACCGCGTGTCCTGATATGTCCATAATTTAACATACTCTGAACATACGGCGCTTTATGATTGTTTTCTCTTCGCTGCAAATTCGACGTGGTGTACGCGTTCTGATCGATAACGCGACAGCAACGGTTAATCCCGGCCAGAAAGTCGGTCTGGTTGGCAAAAACGGCTGTGGTAAATCTACGCTGCTGTCATTACTGAAAGGCGAAATCAGCGCCGACGGTGGCACCGCAACATTCCCGCAAAACTGGTCACTGGCCTGGGTCAATCAGGAAACGCCTGCGTTGGACAAACCCGCGCTGGACTACGTGATTGACGGCGACCGTGAGTTTCGCCAGTTGGAAGCCGCGTTGCAGACCGCCAACGAAGAGAATGACGGCAACGCCATTGCCACGCTGCACGGCAAGCTCGATGCGATTCAGGCCTGGACGATTCAGGCCAGAGCATCAAGCCTGCTCAATGGGCTAGGATTTTCTCAGTCACAGCTGCAACAGCCAGTCAGCGCCTTTTCCGGTGGCTGGCGGATGCGTTTGAATCTGGCACAGGCGCTGATCTGTCGTTCAGATCTGCTGTTGCTGGATGAACCGACCAACCACCTCGATCTGGATGCGGTCATCTGGCTGGAAAAGTGGCTGAAAAACTACGCCGGCACGCTGGTTCTGATCTCGCACGACCGCGATTTCCTCGATCCAGTGGTAACTAAGATTCTGCACATCGAGCAGCAGTCGCTCAACGAGTACACGGGTAACTACTCCTCGTTTGAACGCCAGCGCGCCACCCGTCTTGCACAGCAGCAATCGCTCTATGAACATCAGCAGGAGCGCGTCGCGCATCTGCAACACTACATTGACCGCTTCCGCGCACAAGCGACCAAAGCCAAGCAGGCGCAAAGCCGGATAAAAATGCTGGAACGCATGGAAATGATTGCACCAGCGCATGTCGATAACCCTTTCCGCTTCAGCTTTCGCGCTCCGGAATCGTTGCCCAACCCACTGATGAAGATGGAAAAGGTCAGCGCAGGCTATAACGACAAGCTGATTCTGGAATCCATCAAACTCAATTTAGTGCCGGGTTCCCGCATCGGGCTGCTCGGCCATAACGGCGCGGGTAAATCCACACTGATCAAACTGCTTGCTGGCACGCTCGCCCCACTGAAAGGGGAAATTGGGCTGGCGAAAGGTGTGAAGCTCGGTTATTTCGCCCAGCACCAGTTAGAGTTTCTACGTGCGGACGAATCGCCATTACAGCATCTGGTGCGTCTGGCAGAGCGGGAAACGGAACAGCAACTGCGCGACTACCTCGGCGGCTTCGGTTTTCAGGGCGACAAAGTCACAGAGATCACCGAGCGCTTCTCCGGCGGCGAGAAAGCCCGTCTGGTACTGGCACTGATCGTCTGGCAGCGTCCGAACCTCCTGCTGCTCGACGAACCGACCAACCACCTCGATCTGGATATGCGTCAGGCGTTGACTGAAGCATTAATCGATTTTGAAGGTGCGCTGGTTGTCGTCTCGCACGATCGACACCTGATCCGTTCTACTACGGACGATCTCTATCTGGTACACGACCAGAAAGTAGAACCGTTCGACGGCGATTTGGAAGACTACCAGCAGTGGCTGGTCGGCCTGCAACGTCAGGAAAATGCGGCCGATGAAACGCCAAAAGAGAATATCGCCAACAGCGCACAGGGCAGAAAAGATCAGAAACGCCGCGAAGCCGAATTGAGAACGCAAACGCAGCCGCTGCGCAAACAGATAACCAAGCTTGAGCAGCAGATGGAAAAGCTGGGGGAAACGCTGGCAACGCTGGAAGCCCGACTGGCGGACAGTGCCATCTACGACATCAGCCGTAAAGCCGAACTCACCGACTGCCTGCAACAGCAAACCAAAGTCAAAATCGAGCTGGAAGAAACGGAACTGTCCTGGCTAGATGCGCAGGAACAGCTAGAGCAGATGATGCAGAGCGATTCATTTTGATATTAGTTGCCTGAAAAAGAGTCGCGAGCGAAAAACCGCTCGCGACCTTATCAACGAAGCCTTAATGCCAAATCAACAGCACGCAGGCGGCGGTCAGCAGCCCCATTGACACATTAAAGATAATCCACGCTTTTTTACTGCGCAGTAGTCGTCCAATCATCGTGCCAAATCCGAGCCAGATGACACCGGACACCAGATTGACCAGTACAATCCCGACGCTTATCGCGATCACAGACTGGTTATAGCCTTCCCCCGCCAGACTAAAGCTGGCAACCGCGCCCAGTGCCATGAGCCACGCTTTCGGGTTCAGGAATTGCAGCAACCACCCTTGATAAAGCCGGATCGGCTGGGGCGGTGCAACAGACGTTTCCAGTCGTTCGTAAGCTGCCGTGGCAATTTTCCACGCCAGCCAGAGCAGATAGGCACTGCCGAGGACTTTCAGGATAAAATGCAGCGAAGGATAAATCAGAATCAAACCACCGACACCGAATGCCACCAGCAGCAAAATGCTCTGCATGCCCAGCATGATGCCAACCATCAGCCACAGTGAACGCATAAAGCCAAAATTCGCGCCCGAGGTGGTCAACAGCATATTATTCGGCCCCGGTGTGATGGCCGCTACCCACAAAAACCCCAACATCGAAAGAAATAAACTCAGTTCCATTATTTGTGGGCGCTCCTGACCCAAATGTCGTACCAACTGGCAGCATTGAAGCTAACAGTGTGATATTGATCGTACAAGAGCCGACAACAAGATTTATCTATCCTTTATGTATGACCATTTTCGCCCGCTGAGCGGCGCTCATAATCCACATCTGCAAACGCTATTACCGCGTCTGATCCGCCGTCATGCGCAATTCTCGCCAGTCTGGCAGTCACTGGAATTACCAGACGGTGATTTCGTCGATCTGGCCTGGAGCGAAGCCCCTGAACAGGCGCGACACAAACCGCGCGTGGTGCTGTTTCACGGGCTGGAAGGCAGCTTCCATAGCCCGTACGCTCACGGCCTGCTACATGCCTGTAAGCAGCGTGGCTGGCTGGCCGTCATCATGCATTTTCGCGGATGCAGCGGTAAACCCAACCGGATGAAGCGTATTTACCACTCCGGCGAAACCAGCGATGCCAGCTATTTCCTGCGCTGGATGCAGGAGACGCTGGGCAATGCGCCTACCGCTGCCATCGGCGTGTCTCTCGGCGGTAACATGCTGGCCTACCTGCTCGCGCAGCAAGGCGAAGCCTGCTCCCTGTCCGCGGCCGTCATTGTTTCCGCACCACTGATGCTTGAACCCTGTAGCCGTCGGATGGAACAAGGTTTCTCCCGCGTCTATCAGCATTACCTGCTGCGCCTGCTGAAACAAAACGCTGGCCGCAAGCTGGCGGCGTATCCAGATACATTGCCAATTCAGTTGCCGCAGTTGAAGCGAATCCGCCAGCTGCGAGAGTTTGATGACGTCATTACCTCACGTATCCACGGCTTCCGCGATGCGGCCGACTACTATCGACGTTGCAGCGCTCTGCCACTGTTGCCTCAGATACGTAAACCGCTGCTCATCATCCATGCGAAGGACGATCCTTTCATGACATCAGAGGTGATTCCCGATCTGTCGCAGTTACCGTCTAATATTGAGTATCAGCTAACGGAACATGGTGGGCATGTTGGCTTCGTCGGTGGAACGTTGCTGAAACCGGAAATGTGGCTGGAACAGCGCATTCCCAACTGGCTTAGCCCATTTTTGGACCAGGCCAGCGGCTCTTTTTCTTCAGGAACTGTTTTTACTCAGGAACCCTTTGAATCAGGAAACATAGCGTGATTATTCCCTGGCAACAGCTCGATCCAGAAACGCTGGATAACATCATCGAATCTTTCGTCCTGCGGGAAGGCACCGATTACGGCGAACAGGAGCGTTCGCTGGCGCAGAAAGTGGAAGATATCCGCGGCCAACTCCAATCTGGCGAAGTGGTATTGGTGTGGTCTGAGTTACATGAAACCCTCAATATCATGCCGCGTAATCAGCTCAATTCCGGAGGACATGCCCCTTATTGAGCACGCCGAAAGTCGTGAAAGAACGCGCCAAACATGCTAACAATGATGATAATTACGTCTTTTTTGAGGATGCGCGCAGGCCTTCGGTCTATGCGGGCATCGCGATCACGGAGTCACGCACTTTATGTCACATCAACATCCGATTATTGCGGTTACCGGCTCCAGCGGAGCGGGAACCACGACAACCAGTCTGGCCTTCCGTAAGATTTTCCAGCAGTTTGATCTGCGCGCAGCCCAGTTGGAAGGCGATAGCTTTCACCGCTATACCCGCCCGGAAATGGATATGGCGATTCGTAAAGCGCGTGATTCAGGACGCCACATCAGCTATTTCGGCCCGGAAGCGAATGATTTCAGCCTGCTGGAACAGTCGTTTATCGAATATGGCCTGCACGGGCGCGGCCAGACGCGTAAATACCTTCATACCTACGATGAAGCGATTCCCTATAATCAGGTTCCTGGGACGTTCACGCCGTGGGAGCCAATGCCGGAACCCACCGATATCCTGTTCTATGAAGGATTGCACGGCGGCGTGGTCACCGAGCAAAATGACGTGGCACAGCATGTCGATTTACTCGTCGGCGTGGTGCCGATCGTCAACCTGGAATGGATTCAAAAGCTGATTCGTGACGTTAATGAGCGCGGCCACTCGCGTGAAGCTGTGATGGATTCCGTCGTCCGCTCAATGGAAGATTACATCACCTATATCACGCCACAGTTCTCTCGCACACACATCAACTTCCAGCGTGTGCCTACCGTGGACACCTCCAACCCGTTCGCCGCCAAATCGATTCCCTCACTGGACGAAAGCTTCGTCGTGATTCATTTTCAGGGATTGGATAATATTGATTATCCCTATCTGCTCGCCATGTTGCAGGGTTCCTTTATCTCCCACATCAACACGCTGGTCGTTCCCGGTGGGAAGATGGGATTGGCGATGGAATTAATCATGGCACCGCTGGTGCAGCGGTTAATTGAAGGGAAAACGATCGAATAAGCATCGAGATACACGGGGCGACCACAGGGGTGAGGCCTCCCTACGGGAACCTCCCCCTGTGTTTCCCCCTAATAACAGGCTTAAGTGACCAGAATTAGTGCCCAGAGACAGGGGTTATGCCAGCACTCTAATTTCGTGGCTGTGCGTCACCTCAACGGCTTTGCCCAGCATCAGTGCGACTGAGCAGTATTTTTCTGCCGACAGTGCGACGGCTCGCTCGACAACTTTGTCGGTCAATCCTTTTCCCGTCACGATAAAATGCAGATTGATATGGGTGAATAAACGCGGTGCTTCAGACCGACGTTCTGACGTTAATTTCACTTCACAATCCGCTACATCGTTGCGGCCTTTTTGCAGAATAGACACCACATCAATCGCGCTGCATCCCCCTACGGACATCAACACCATTTCCATCGGACTCGGCGCTTTATCACCGGAATTGCCGTCCATCAATATCTGATGTCCTGATGCGGATTCGCCCAAAAACGTTAAGCCTTCAACCCATTTTACCCGTGCCTGCATGATGCCTCTCCACTAAAAATTTTTTGAAAATTTATACCGTTACTGTACAAAAACCAGCGTTAATCAGCGCTTTGTCATGCTGAAGCGAGACAACACAAGACACGTCCTTAAAGCTGTGTTAAAACGAAAATAGAATAGACCTTTTCTGGACAAACCCAGAAACGAAGAAGATGATGACCTGGCCAGACATACCCCAGCCATGTTTACGGTGCGGCAAGGCAGCAACCGGAAAATAAAGGGTACAGAGGTTTCAGTATATTCCCTGACGTCATTCTGCCTAGACTGAATTTTATTTTTTTAGCAGTTAAACACGCCGTACAGGGAACTCTGACCCCTGTAATTTGCGCAGTGAATTACAACAGAGGATGATAGCGAATGGTTCTCGGCAAACCGCAAACAGATCCAACTCTCGAATGGTTCCTTTCCCATTGTCATATCCACAAGTATCCATCGAAGAGCACGCTGATTCACCAAGGTGAAAAAGCAGAGACGCTTTACTACATCGTGAAAGGCTCTGTCGCAGTGCTAATCAAAGATGAAGAAGGCAAGGAAATGATTCTCTCCTACCTCAATCAGGGCGATTTTATCGGCGAGCTCGGCCTGTTTGAAGAAGGTCAGGAACGCAGCGCCTGGGTTCGGGCAAAAACCGCCTGTGAAGTGGCTGAAATTTCCTATAAAAAATTCCGCCAGCTCATCCAGGTTAACCCGGATATCCTCATGCGTCTGTCTGCGCAAATGGCAAGCAGACTTCAGGTTACCTCTGAGAAAGTAGGCAACCTCGCCTTCCTTGATGTGACCGGCCGTATTGCCCAAACCCTACTCAACCTGGCCAAACAACCTGATGCCATGACGCATCCAGATGGCATGCAAATAAAAATTACCCGTCAGGAAATTGGGCAAATCGTTGGCTGCTCGCGTGAAACCGTGGGCCGCATTCTGAAAATGTTAGAAGACCAGAACCTGATCTCTGCACACGGTAAAACGATTGTCGTTTACGGCACTCGCTAAACCCCTGTCGCGGTACCCTACCAATAAAAAAGCGTGAAGCCTCGGCCTCACGCTTTTTTTATGGAGAGCTTCCTGCTCGCCACCCTACGGGCCGTCGCAAGCGACGTTGAAAAACGTTCCCTACGTTTTTTATGTCTAATCAGTTTGCTGCGTTAACGACCTGCGCGACGGCTTCAGTGAATTTCGCCATCCCCTGCGCAATATCCTCTTCATCAATGATCAACGACGGTACAAAGCGGATCACATTCGGTCCTGCCATCAGCACCATAAGCCCCTGAGCCGTTGCCGCCGCCAGAAACTCGCCCGCACGACCATGCCATTGCGGTTTCAGTTCTGCACCCAGCAGCAACCCCATACCGCGAACCTGTTCGAATACCCCGTACTGCTGATTGATTTTCTCAAGCTCACTGACAAAGCGATCGTGGCGATCCGCCACGCCTGACAGTACTTCCGGCGTGTTGATAATATCCAGTGCGGCTTCCGCCACCGCACAGGCCAGCGGGTTGCCGCCATAGGTGGTGCCGTGTACCCCAACCGTCATGGCCGATGCGATCTCTTCCGTCGTCAGCATCGCGCTAATTGGGAAACCACCGCCTAATGCTTTAGCCGTTGTGAGAATATCCGGCGTAATGCCGTAGTGCATGTAGCTGAATAGTTTGCCAGTACGCCCCATTCCGCTCTGCACTTCATCAAACACCAGCAGTGCCTTGTGTTGGTCACACAGATCGCGAACGCCTTGTAAAAACTCAGGCGTAGCAGGCGTAATCCCCCCTTCACCCTGAATCGGCTCCAGCACAACTGCACAGGTGTGATCGTCCATCACCGCTTTAACAGCAGCCAGATCGTTGAAGGGAACATGAACAATATCGGCAGGTTTAGGCCCGAAACCGTCGGCATATTTAGGCTGTCCGCCGACCGAGACGGTGAACAGCGTCCGACCATGGAATGCATTGTAGAAGGCGATGATCTTGGTTTTATACGGACTATGGCGTTTAACCGCATAGTGACGCGCCAGCTTAAAGGCCGCTTCGTTAGCCTCCGCACCGGAGTTAACAAAGAACACGCGGTCGGCAAAAGTAGCATCAATCAATTTGCTGGCGAGGCGTAGCGCAGGCTCATTAGTGAAAATATTGCTGGTGTGCCACAGCGTTTCACCCTGCTGCTGCAACGCGTTCACCAATGCTGGATGGCAGTGACCCAGCGCCGTAACCGCAATACCGCCGGAGAAATCGATATACTCGCGGCCGTCCTGATCCCAGACGCGGCTCCCTTTACCTTTCACGGGTACAAACTTCGCGGGTGCATAAACTGGCAAAATCACTTTATCGTGAGTATCCCGTGTCACTGCTTTCTGCTCTGCTGCCATTTGCTGCCTCACTCTGCTGTCCATCATGTCGGAATGAAAATATAGTCAATAAATATGCATAAAAAATCAATTACAGGCAATATTAAATCGGCTACTGAGGAGAATAACTTTCTATATCGCTAAATTTTAAGGAAATTATCCAAAAGCTGATGCCCTTGCTGGCTAAGAATGCTCTCTGGGTGAAACTGCACCCCTTCCAGCGGCAATGTGCGATGGCGGATCCCCATAATCTCATCACGCTTCCCTTCATGTTCGCTCCAGGCCGTGACTTCAAAGCAATCGGGTAGTGAGGCGGAATCAATAATGAGTGAATGGTAACGGGTGACCGTCAAAGGCTGAGCCAACCCCGTGAAAACCCCCATATCGCGATGCGCAATCGCTGAGGTTTTCCCGTGCATGACCTGCCGTGCCCGCACCACGCGCGCACCGAACGCCTGCCCCATCGCCTGATGACCAAGACACACGCCCAGAATAGGCAATTTATCGGCAAAGTGACGAATGGCAGCCAGTGAAATGCCCGCCTCGTCCGGCGTACAAGGGCCCGGTGAAATGACCAATCGCTTAGGCGCAAGCTGTTCAATCTCACGCAGCGTCAGCTCATCATTACGCTTCACCACAACCTGTGCGCCGAGCTCACAAAAGTATTGGTAAAGGTTGTAGGTAAAGGAGTCGTAGTTATCGATAATTAGCAGCATAGTCATTGCACTGTTAGTCGGAAAAGCCGTACTAACATACATGAAATCCGCGTCAGGTACCCACCCCTCGTTACCATCAAAGACAAAGGGATCGCTCTTGCCATTTAAGAAATTAGCATGATAATAATTATATCGATCACAAATCATTTATTTCATCAGTAAAAATCTTTATTAATAGGCCTTATTTATTATCTCTACTCACAGTAAACGATTACCTTGAAATTATTTTTAACAAAAAAAATAATAAACAAAAAATCGCCTATGAATTAATTCATATTTTTAAAAAAAGACAGAAGAGCTAAGAAGATTAGCTTTAAAGTGATATTTTTGATGCCGATCACAATTGCTAATGCAGCGAATAAGCCATGCATGTAGAATGGATAAAAAATAAAGAATCCAGATTGAAACAATAAATATCAAAAAACATAAGCATATGATTTTAAATAATTTAAATGGAAATTGGTTTCTATTTAAAAGTAATAGACACAAATCCTCTCAGCTGTCCTCTGTTATTTAATTAATATATTTAACGCCCCATCTTGTATTGTTTATTTTTTCTGTTAACACTTAGCTCGGCTTTATAGACAAACCTTAATTTCATTTTTGTTGAAACAGCCTTTTTATTACACAGGGTGTGTAGTGGTAAATACCCAAAAAAATTCTATGTCAAGGAGAGTACATAATGAAATACCTACTGCCTTCTGCAGCCGCTGGGCTGTTGCTGATCGCTGCCCAACCGACAATGGCGGCAAATACGGGAGGTTATGCCACCACTGACGGCGGCGACGTTTCCGGCGCTGTGAAAAAAACCGCACGCTCTCTGCAAGAGATCGTCGATATCATTGAGGCCGCGAAAAAGGACTCAAGCGGTAAAGCGGTCAAAGGTGGCGCCTACCCGCTCGTCATTACCTATAACGGTAATGAAGATGCGCTAATCAAAGCGGCTGAAGCTAACATCTGCGGCCAATGGAGCAAAGATCCACGCGGTGTAGAAATCAAAGAGTTCACCAAAGGGATCACCATCCTCGGTACCAACGGTTCTTCCGCTAACTTCGGTATCTGGATGGTTAACTCTTCCAACGTTGTCGTACGTAACATGCGTTTCGGCTATATGCCTGGCGGTGCCAAAGATGGCGATGCCATCCGTATCGATAACACACCGAACGTTTGGGTCGATCATAACGAGATCTTCGCCAAGAACTTCGAATGTGCTGGTACGCCAGACAACGACACCACCTTTGAATCAGCGGTTGATATCAAGAAAGCCTCAACCAACGTCACCGTGTCGTACAACTATATCCATGGCGTGAAAAAGGTAGGGTTGAGCGGCTCAAGCAACACGGATACCGGTCGTAACCTGACTTACCATCACAATATTTACAGCGATGTTAACTCACGTCTGCCGCTGCAACGTGGTGGCCAAGTGCATGCTTATAACAACCTGTATGACGGTATCAAAGGTTCAGGCTTTAACGTCCGTCAGAAAGGGATCGCGCTGATCGAAAGTAACTGGTTCGAAAATGCACTCAACCCAGTGACCGCACGTAACGACGATTCCAACTTCGGTACCTGGGAACTCCGTAACAACAACATTACCAGCCCATCTGATTTTGCTAAATACAAGATCACCTGGGGTAAACCATCTACCCCGCACATCAATGCGGATGACTGGAAGAGCACCGGTAAATTCCCGGCCGTTCCGTACAAATACACCCCAGTTTCTGCACAGTGCGTGAAGGATAAACTGGCAAGCTACGCAGGCGTAAGTAAAAACCTGGCAGTACTGACAGAAGCCAACTGTAAATAAACGCGCTAAGCCCGACGCATTCATTCTGCGTCGGGTTCTTCCTGAGCGAGTGCTTCGGCCTCGCTCATTTTTAAGAGATCCACACAAGATTGTCAGCGTGGCCTTCATGAAAATAGACGTCATGCTAATGATCATTTAGCTAATAAACCGCAATGAATAATGAGGTCTATTTTTTTGCTTATCACATAAAGAAATGCCATATAGCGACTAATAATAATTATTTTTTAACAAACTAAAATTCACGATAAAATTGATTCATCACGTAAACAATATTGAATATGCCTGTGATAGTATATTTTGACTTAAGATGGCTTTCTTACGTTAGCGGCAGCGATTACTACAGGAAAAATAACAAATTAAAAACCAATCAATAAAGAAACCTGAGTGCATTTATTCTCTACCAAAAAAAAATAACCTTATGATTTTCGGTTACTTTAAAAGAAAATCGTTTCTTATAAAATCCAAATTATCCAATCATCAGTATTACAAAATGTTTCAGCCCTGATACATTTAACATTTCACCCTTGAACTGAACTTATTTTTTGACCACACTCCCTTGGTTTTTCACCAAAATTGACATTCATTTTTGTTGAAAAATGTGTACCTGTTACATCGGGCATAGGGATCGATAAATGCCCATGAAAATTCTATTCCAAGGAGACAGTCATAATGAAATATCTATTGCCTACGGCAGCCGCTGGGTTGTTATTACTCGCTGCTCAACCCGCGATGGCCGCAAATACGGGCGGCTATGCCACCACGGATGGTGGGGAAGTATCCGGTGCTGTGAAAAAAACGGCACGCTCTATGAAAGAGATTGTGGATATTATTGAAGCCGCGCAAGTGGATTCAAAAGGCAAGAAAGTCAAAGGCGGTGCTTATCCGCTCATCATCACCTATAACGGTAATGAAGATTCATTAATCAAAGCGGCTGAAAAGAATATCTGCGGCCAGTGGAGTAAAGACGCTCGCGGCGTACAAATCAAAGAGTTCACCAAAGGCATTACGATTCAGGGCACCAATGGCTCATCCGCCAACTTCGGTGTTTGGATCGTGAATTCTTCTAACGTCGTGGTACGTAACATGCGCTTTGGCTATATGCCGGGCGGCGCGCAAGACGGCGATGCCATTCGTATCGATAACTCACCGAATGTCTGGATCGACCACAACGAGATCTTTGCCAAGAACTTTGAGTGTAAAGGCACGCCAGACGATGACACCACCTTTGAATCAGCGGTTGATATCAAGAAAGGGTCAACGAACGTCACGGTGTCCTATAACTACATCCACGGCATCAAGAAAGTCGGCCTGAGCGGTTCAAGTAGCTCGGATACGACAGCGCGTAACCTGACTTACCATCACAATATCTACCGCGATGTTAACTCACGCCTGCCACTACAGCGTGGTGGTCTGGTTCATGCGTACAACAACCTGTATGACGGCATCACCGGTTCAGGCTTTAACGTCCGTCAGAAAGGGAAAGCCCTCATCGAAAGCAACTGGTTCGAAAATGCGCTGAACCCAGTGACGGCACGTAACGACAGTTCCAACTTCGGTACCTGGGATCTGCGTAACAACAACATCATGAAACCGGCAGACTTCGCTAAATACAAAATCACCTGGGGCAAACCGTCCTCTCCTCACATCAATGCGGATGACTGGAAGACCACAGGCAAATTCCCTACCGTCTCCTATAAGTACACTCCCGTTTCTGCGCAGTGTGTGAAGGATAAACTGGCAAACTATGCTGGCGTCGGTAAAAACCTGGCAGTACTGACAGCAGCTAACTGCAAATAAACGCGGTCAGGCTTTCTCCGTCGCAGCAAGACAGGAAGCAATAAGCCTGAATATCCCGTGGCCGTGACTCTTCATACAGAAGCATGGTTCTCCCCAAGCGAGCTCTAAGAGCTCGCTTGTTTTTTATGGAACCCACGCATGAGAATGGATATGTATTCCTAAAGCGCATGCACAAATTAAATATCAAGCTAATTATTTATTTAATAAATTAATAGTTTGATTTATTAATAAAAAAACCATCCTTTAATTAAGGATTAATCGATAGAAATAAAAAAAGCCCATCAACACGTGATTAATTAATAACTTGATCGGCATCAACTATTTCTGACGCCATCCTCTCAACGAGGAAATTTTACTTATTTATTGATGTCGCTCACAGTTATCACCTCTATCAAATCGCATCCAACAACGAGTAATAAAACGAAATATGATTTTATTTTTCATAAAACTCTCAATTACCTGATTTTAGAAAAAATGAAAAAAAATATTATCATTTAAAATAGGCACTTATTAGTCTTTTGGATTTACGACGTTATTCACCCTATATATTTAATATCGAAATATTGAATTCTTTTACTTTTATGGTAAGAATTAATTGGGATTTCAATAAACCTTGATTTCATTTTTATTGAAACACCAAAATAATATAATCTGGGCTATGTGGATCATAAATGCCCAAACAAAAATTCAATTCCAAGGAGAGTACCCTAATGAAATACCTACTGCCTTCTGCAGCCGCTGGGCTGTTATTGCTTGCGGCCCAACCAACGATGGCGGCAAATACGGGGGGTTATGCCACCACTGACGGTGGTGACGTTGCCGGTGCCGTGAAAAAAACAGCGCGCTCCATGCAAGATATTATTGATATCATCGAAGAAGCGAAAAAGGACGCAAACGGTAAGAAAGTCAAAGGCGGCGCTTACCCGCTCGTCATCACCTATAACGGTAATGAAGACGCGCTGATCAAAGCCGCTGAGGCCAACATCTGCGGCCAGTGGAGTAAGGATGCCCGAGGTGTAGAAATCAAAGAGTTCACCAAAGGGATTACCATCCTTGGAACTAACGGATCGTCCGCCAACTTCGGGATCTGGCTGACAAAATCATCCGATATCGTCATACGCAATATGCGTTTTGGTTACATGCCGGGCGGCGCGCAGGATGGCGATGCCATTCGTATCGATAACACGCCGAACGTCTGGATTGACCACAACGAGATCTTCGCGAAAAACTTTGAATGCGCAGGTACAAAAGACGGTGACACGACATTCGAATCCGCGATTGATATTAAGAAAGCCTCGACCAACGTGACCATCTCGTACAACTACATTCATGGCATCAAAAAAGTGGGGCTGAGCGGCTTCAGCAGCAGCGATACGGGCCGTGACCTGACTTACCATCACAATATTTACGACGACGTTAACGCTCGCCTTCCGCTGCAACGTGGCGGCCAAGTTCACGCGTATAACAACCTGTATACTGGCATCACCAGTTCTGGCCTGAACGTGCGTCAGAAAGGGATTGCGCTGATCGAACGTAACTGGTTCGAGAATGCGAAAAACCCAGTGACCTCACGTTATGACGGTTCCAACTTCGGTACCTGGGAACTGCGTAATAACAACGTCATGAGCCCAGCCGACTTCGCTAAATACAACATCACCTGGGATAAAGATTCCAAGCCCTACGTGAATGCGGAAGACTGGAAAAGCACCGGTACGTTCGCTTCTGTTCCTTACAGCTACTCTCCAGTTTCTCCACAGTGCGTGAAGGACAAACTGGCGAACTATGCCGGCGTGAACAAAAACCTTGCCGTGCTGACAGCAGCAAATTGCAACTAGTTGCAAAGCGTGAAAGGTAAATAAGCGAATTGCAGGCTCCGTCCCTCATTGTCCTGTGCTAACCGGAGCCTGCAAACAAGCTTAACGCCCGTCGGTTTATCGTTCGGGCTGCACTTGAGCGAGTCCTAAGGGCTCGCTCATTTTTATCGTTAATATTCAAGGAAATGAAATGAAACGTTCTCTTCTGTTCGCCGCACTGTTCAGCACTGGATTAGTATTCAGTGTCGGCATACCGATGGCTAGCGCCGCCACACCGGCAGCACCAGAGTTGAAAGGATTCGGAACGGATACCGTTGCAGGCAGCGGTGGACGTATTATTCGCGTCACAACGCTGGCTTCTTCCGGTGCAGGCTCACTCAGGGAAGCGCTGGCCGCCAAAGGGCCGCGCATTATCGTTTTTGAGGTTGGCGGCATTATCGACCTGAATAAAAGTGACCTCCGGTTAGCAGAGCCGTTTGTCACCATCGCCGGCCAGACCGCTCCCTCTCCCGGTATCACCATCATTCGCGGCGGAATGGGAATCAGCACACATGATGTGCTGATGCAGCATATTCGTTTCCGCATCGGCGATGCCGGTACGGGTAAAAAAAGCGGCTTTGAACGCGATGTTTCCATCAACGGCAAAGATGCCTACAACGTCGTGATCGACCATTCTAGTTTCGCCTGGGGTACGGACGAAAACCTGTCTATTTCCGGCCCACGCTATGACGGGCCGCAGGGCACCGCGCACCGCATCACACTGTCGAATAATATCGTTGCTGAAGGCCTATACGATTCGGCTCACACCAAAGGTATTCACTCGATGGGGACGCTGGTTCACGATAACGTGACCGACGTATCGATCGTGGGCAGCCTCTATGCGCACAACAACGAGCGCAACGCCTGGTTCAAGGCTGGCTCTACGGGCGTCATGGTCAATAACCTGATCTATAACCCCGGCATCTGGGGTCTTCGCGTCGGTGGAGTAGCGAAAGAGTGGGAAGGGAAAACCATGCCCGCCAGCCCACGAGTCTCCGTTGCGGGTAACGTGATGCACTACGGTGTCAATACCAAAGCAGGTTTAGGACTGGTAGGAAGCAACACCTCCGGCGATGTCTGGATGTCAGATAACCTCGCGTACGATGCCAAGGGCAAAGCCGCACCGCAAACGTCAGGCAGCGGGATTAATTTACTCAAAGTGTCCCCTATTTGGCCTGCGGGCTTAACAGCATCACCGGCCAGCGCCGTCACCAATCAGGTACTGCAAAGCGCAGGCGCACGACCTAAAGATCGTGATGCCGTTGATAAACGTATCGTGGAGAATTTCAAACAGCGTAAAGGTGGCTTCGTGAATAGTCAGGAAGACGTCGGCGGCTATCCTGTTGCAACCGCGACCTACCGTCAGTTGAATGTGCCGAGCACCGGCGTGGATGCTTGGCTACAGCAGATGGCTAAAGCGCTGGAATAATGCAGCCGTTGGTACGTTAAGATCGCAAAAGGCCACATCAGTGCTGAGAGATCCCCAGAAACATCATCAATACACCATGATGATGTTTCGATAGGCTCTCGCCATATCGTCGTATACCCTGTCGGGGTTCATCCCCGACAGGATCCTCGGTGATTGACGGATGACATTTTCACTCAATGTCAGATACGACAACACCCTCCGAGATTTCTCACTGTTCGCCTGAAACCATCTATTTATTCCTTTGCTTTCAAGATAATAACCCGTCAGCCACATGATGATGCTGTAGAGTGTCGCTATCAGGCAAAGCACTGATANCTGAGAGATCCCCAGAAACATCATCAATACACCATGATGATGTTTCGATAGGCTCTCGCCATATCGTCGTATACCCTGTCGGGGTTCATCCCCGACAGGATCCTCGGTGATTGACGGATGACATTTTCACTCAATGTCAGATACGACAACACCCTCCGAGATTTCTCAYTGTTCGCCTGAAACCATCTATTTATTCCTTTGCTTTCAAGATAATAACCCGTCAGCCACATGATGATGCTGTAGAGTGTCGCTATCAGGCAAAGCACTGATATTCGCTTTTCGCCCCGACTTTTACTTGCCCTAAGCCCCAATCCATAGCGCTCACTTTTCTCATCCCTGAAATTCTGCTCTATCTGCATACGGCGACTGTAAATTTTAACTATCTCACGTGGTTTATATCCCATCAGGCTGGTAAAAAGCAGCCACGGTTCACGCGCGCTTTTACGATACATCTTGTCCGTTTTAGGGAAGCTCTGGTTGCCTTTCCTGCCCGTTGCCCGCTTATGCACGGTATAGAAATGCCCGAGGCAGTCACGGCTGGCGTTGCGTGCCAGTCGCCCAAATCCCAGATAGCATGACTTCGCTCTTGACGTAATATCCCGCGCCATTTTCCATTCCTCATCCCCGATTATCTGAAAGTAAAGGCGACCTCTGACACGTCCGACAAAATGCCAGCCCAGAGAGCGAATGTGATGAAACCAACTGCTGCGAAAGCCTGCATCAGTCACAACAATGACCTGCTTATCTTTGCCGATGGCGGCAGCCATCTGATCGAGAAAGTCGTTCTGAACGGTAGCGTTGTTCTGGTATTGAGAGGAAATGACTTTACTCATCAGMGGGATAGCTCTTYCATCGCACAGTAGACTCGCCCGCAAAACGCTGAGCTCCGATGACGGATARCCGCTCCAGTCCACGGCAATAACGCATAATGAAAGGCTGCTGGTGAGGCGGGATACAAGCTTCTGATAAACAGCGGGGACATCGCTAAACATCAGGTTACTGTTGAGATGCCGGTCAACACGCTTAATCTTGTGCTTAACCCGTGCCGGTCCTGGCAGATACCTGCCGATGCTGGTAAGAGAGAGCGATGCGCCACGCGTCAGTGCGACGGTCATATCGAGCAGAGCATTTTTACGGTACTGATGAAGTGAGTTCAGGGACTGGCTAAAAAATTTATGGCAAACTTGTGAAGCAGGCATAGAGGCGTGACCTTACTTTTTGGTGGAACACTAAGTAGATCACAACCTTCTATGCCTGTCTTTATTTATGGGGAACCGTCAG
>NZ_JAULSZ010000008.1:0-137645 GCF_051707265.1 Pectobacterium sp. S5 | reverse complement strand
TCGCCTAGGTGAGCCATTACCTCACCTACTAGCTAATCCCATCTGGGCACATCTGATGGCGAGAGGCCCGAAGGTCCCCCTCTTTGCTCTTGCGAGGTTATGCGGTATTAGCTACCGTTTCCAGTAGTTATCCCCCTCCATCAGGCAGTTTCCCAGACATTACTCACCCGTCCGCCGCTCGTCACCCAGAGAGCAAGCTCTCCTGTGCTACCGCTCGACTTGCATGTGTTAGGCCTGCCGCCAGCGTTCAATCTGAGCCATGATCAAACTCTTCAATTTAAGATTTGTTTGATTTGCTTCTACTCGAGAAGCGATGCTCAAAGAATTAGTAACTGTTCATTCGTAATGAATTTTACTGTTGTTCACTCTTCAAGACTTTTTATATCGTTAAGATACGGTCTTGTGAGTGCCCACACAGATTGTCTGATTAAATTGTTAAAGAGCAGTGCCACTTCATCGGTGGCGCGGGCTGCATATACTATGCTTTTCCGCTGTGAAGTCAAGTCATTACTGACTGCCTTCGTTGAATCTTTTTTGCTGTCACCACAACCGCGTGTCGCTGTTGCCGTGTCAGTGGATGCGCATTATAGGGACTTCTCGGGCGCTGACAAGCGCTAAATGCAAATTATTTCCCAACCGTTCAAAAACAAGACAACAAACAGCATTTAGCACACTTAACACACAAAAAGTGGATATAACCTGAGCTTAATATGTAAAAACGGAGCATCCATTAACGAATGCCCCGTTGCCCACTTACCATTTCACTCACATTATTCTTGTCGTGCGACTATCTGTTCGCCTTCAACATCTAATGTGATCGGTTTACCAGGTATCAATTTCCCCCCTAGCATCTGCTGAGCGAGTGGGTTTTCTATCAATTGCTGTATCGCTCTTTTAAGCGGACGCGCACCATAGACAGGATCAAACCCGACTTCCCCGAGCATATCTAAAGCTGCATCCGCGATCGTGACACTATATCCACGCTCTTCAAGACGCTTGTACAGTCTCTGGAGCTGAATTTGTGCGATCGACGTAATATGTGCCCTTCCCAGTGGGTGGAATACCACGACTTCATCGATACGGTTAATAAACTCAGGACGGAAGCTGTGGCTAACGACATCAAGCACCATATCCCTCATTTCGGTATAGCTGCGCTCACCAAAACGTTCCTGAATAAGGTCAGATCCCAAATTGGACGTCATGATGACCACAGTATTACGGAAGTCGACCGTTCTGCCCTGGCCATCAGTAAGGCGGCCATCATCTAATACCTGAAGTAGGATATTGAATACATCAGGGTGTGCCTTTTCGATCTCATCCAGCAAAATGACCGAATAAGGGCGACGACGCACCGCTTCCGTTAAATAGCCCCCTTCTTCGTAACCGACATATCCAGGAGGCGCACCGACCAAACGTGAAACCGAGTGTTTCTCCATAAACTCAGACATATCGATACGCACCATGGCGTCGTCACTGTCGAAGAGGAAAGTCGCCAGCGTTTTGCAGAGTTCCGTTTTCCCAACGCCTGTTGGCCCAAGGAACAGGAACGAGCCAATAGGACGATTCGGGTCAGATAGCCCAGCCCGACTACGACGGATAGAATTCGCTACCGCTTCAACGGCTTCGTTCTGCCCAATCACACGCTGATGCAGTTCATCTTCCATGCGTAATAATTTTTCTTTCTCGCTTTCCAACATGCGAGAAACAGGAATCCCAGTCCAACGCGCCAGCACATCAGCAATTTCAACATCCGTTACTCGATTACGCAGCAAATGCATCGTTTTCCCTTCCTGCTGCGTTGCTGCTGCCAGTTGTTTCTCCAGCTCAGGGATTTTGCCATATTGCAGCTCAGACATTATTCCCAGATCGCCCTGACGACGAGCCTGTTCCAGCGCAATTTTCGCCTGCTCTAAAGACGCTTTAATATTCTGCGTTCCCGTGAGTGACGCTTTTTCTGCTTTCCACTCTTCTTCTTGTTGGGAATATTCACGCTCTTTTTGGTCAAGTTCCGCACTCAGCAATTCAAGCCGCTTTTGGCTGGCTTCATCAGATTCTTTTTTCAGCGCCTGCTGCTCCAGCTTTAACTGGATGATTCGGCGTTCCAGCCGATCAAGCGGCTCTGGTTTCGAATCAATCTGAATACGAATACTGGATGCCGCCTCATCAATCAGGTCAATCGCTTTATCCGGCAACTGACGATCCGCGATATAACGATGAGATAACATGGCTGCCGCAACAATCGCTGGGTCAGTAATTTGTACATGATGGTGCAATTCATAGCGCTCTTTCAGCCCGCGCAGAATCGCAATCGTGTCTTCAACAGTCGGTTCAGCGACAAACACTTTCTGGAAACGACGCTCAAGGGCCGCGTCTTTTTCAATATATTGCCGATACTCATTGAGCGTTGTTGCCCCAACGCAATGCAACTCACCACGAGCCAGCGCAGGTTTTAGCATATTGCCGGCATCCATCGCGCCATCTGCTTTGCCTGCCCCCACCATCGTATGGAGTTCATCAATAAACAGAATGACGTTGCCTTCCTGCTTAGACAGATCGTTGAGCACGCCTTTCAAACGTTCTTCAAACTCACCACGATATTTCGCCCCCGCCACCAGCGCGCCCATATCCAGTGAAAGTACTCGCTTGTTTTTCAGGCCTTCAGGCACTTCACCATTAACGATACGCTGGGCCAACCCTTCCACTATCGCGGTTTTACCCACGCCGGGCTCACCAATTAATACTGGGTTATTTTTGGTACGACGCTGTAGGACCTGAATAGTACGGCGAATTTCTTCATCACGTCCGATCACCGGATCGAGCTTGCCTTGCTCCGCTCGCTCCGTGAGGTCAATAGTGAATTTTTTTAATGCCTGGCGCTGATCTTCAGCCCCTTGATCGTTCACTTGCTCCCCTCCTCTCACCTGATCGATAGCATTTGTTACACCTTGCTGCGTAACACCCGCCTTTTTCAAAATATCCCCCAGCGAGCCACGAGATTCCAGCGCAGCAAGCGCGAAAAGCTCCGAAGAGATAAAGGTATCGCCACGCTTTTGCGCCAGCTTGTCGCACATATTCAATACGCGGACTAACTCGTTCGAAGGTTGAACATCACCATCAGTGCCTTCAACCTGAGGCAAACGCGCGATTGCCTGGTCGATTTCGCTTTTCAGGTGATTAAGATTGGCTCCGGCAACAGTCAGAAGTGGACCAACAGTTCCACCATCCTGATGAAGCAAGGCGCTCATCAAGTGAAGTGGTTCAATAAACTGGTGATCGCGCCCAAGGGCAAGAGACTGGGCATCAGCAAGAGCAAGTTGGAATTTGTTGGTAAGACGATCCAGACGCATAACACCTCCCATACACTGGTCAAAATTGCTACTGGAGATTAAATGAGGTCATCCCTCAAAAATTTCAAGGTTATTTTGCCAGTCGTGACAGGATTTAAATGTTACTTGTCTTGGATCGTCTTAATTCAATAGGTTATATCAGCCAGATTAAACTTGCCATACGGCCAGTCACACCATCACGCCGATAAGAGAAAAATTTGTGAGGCTCGCTCACAGTACAGGCATTTCCACCAAAAATTTGCGTTACCCCTGCGGCACGTAAACGCAAACGTGCCAGTTGGTAGATATCGGCAAAAAATTTGTTTCCTTCAGGCCGAAATGCAGAGGCCGCTGCCGCATCATGCTGAATAAATGCGTCCCTAACCTCAGGGCCGACCTCAAAGGCATCAGGCCCGATAGCGGGTCCCAACCACGCCATAATTTGCGCGGGTTGCGCACGGAAACAGGCTAACGTTTCTTCCAATACCCCCGCGTGCAATCCCCGCCAACCAGCATGCGCGGCAGCGACTTCGTCACCGTTGATTGCACAAAAAAGCACGGGCAAACAGTCAGCCGTCATCACCGCACAGACTTTTCCTTTCTTATCTGTATAAGCGGCATCACCGCAAACAGATGTTGGGGACACCTCACCAATACGAATCACATCGGTGCCATGAACCTGTTCTAGCCAATGCGGCATAGTAGGAAGGCCAGCCAGCTCCACCAGCGTTTGCCGATTTGCGGTGACGTGCGCGGGCTCATCGCCCACATGATTCCCTAAATTCAGCGAATCATAAGGTGCACCACTGCACCCGCCAACACGCGTCGTACTACAAGATTTCACACTTTCTGGCAAAGGCCAGTCGGGGTATATCAACATAGTCCGTCACCTCTATAAATCGGCACTTATCGTATTGAATACATTACCAGTCGAGCTGATCCTTAAACGCTTCAGTATCGGCTTTCAGCGCATTAATCAGATCGACCATATCCTGTGGCAATTCCGCATGCCATTCCATGTGAATGCCAGTAATAGGATGGTAGAAACGCAACATGGTGGCATGCAGCGCTTGACGATCGAACCCACGCAGCATCTCAATGAAATCCTCCGAAGCGCCTTTTGGCGGGCGAGGACGACCACCGTATAGTTGATCGCCAACCAGAGGATGATTAATGTGCGCCATATGCACGCGAATCTGATGGGTGCGCCCCGTTTCCAGCCGCAACCGCAAACGGGTATGCGCACGGAAATGTTCCATGATGCGATAATGTGTCACGGCAGGTTTACCCATTGGGTGCACAGCCATATGAGTACGCTTGGTTGAGTGACGAGCGATAGGCTGCTCGACCATGCCACCCGCAGTCATCGAACCAATCGCAACGGCTTCATATTCACGAGTAATTTCACGCGCCTGTAACGCCTCAACTAAACGCGTCTGTGCGGGTACGGTTTTCGCGACGACCATAAGCCCTGTCGTATCTTTATCAAGTCGGTGCACAATCCCGGCACGGGGCACATCGGCAATCTCAGGGTAATGATGTAACAAGGCATTCAATACCGTGCCATCTGGGTTACCCGCACCGGGGTGAACCACCAGATCTCTGGGTTTATTGATGACCAGGATATCCTGATCTTCGTACACGATATCCAGTTTGATATCCTGTGCTTCCCAGCGTGCTTCTTCTTCAATCAATGCATCAATGGCTACCGATTCGCCGCCAAGTACTTTCTCTTTTGGCTTATTGATGACATTGCCGTTAATCTGTACTCGATTCTCAAGAATCCACTCTTTTATACGGGATCGTGAATAATCAGGGAACAATTCGGCCAAAGCCTGATCTAAACGTTGTCCGAGTTGAGATTCGGCCACCGTTGCGGTGAGTTGTACTTGTTGTGCCATATTATGCAGCTTCTTCGTTAACGTTGGGTTTTGACGGCGACGCCGTTTAAAATAATGTACTATTGTAGCTGGTCTAAATCGGGAGCTTAACGGACAGCCTCCCGGAATAACATTCTGAGGATAATCAAAACGTCATGACGCGTATGAAATATCTGGTGGCTGCCGCCACGTTGAGCCTGGCGCTGGCTGGTTGCTCCAGCAATTCCAAAGATGCGGTTCCTGATAGTCCGCCATCTGAAATCTATGCCAATGCTCAACAAAAACTGCAGGACGGCAACTTTAAAGCAGCCATCACGCAGTTGGAAGCACTGGATAACCGGTATCCCTTTGGCCCCTACTCGCAGCAAGTACAGTTGGATTTGATCTACGCTTATTACAAATCCGCCGAGCTGCCATTGGCCCAAGCTTCTATTGACCGCTTCCTGCGACTCAACCCGACCCATCCAAACGTGGATTATGTCCTGTACATGCGCGGCCTTACCGACATGGCGCTGGATGATAGTGCGTTACAAGGCTTCTTCGGCGTTGATCGTTCCGATCGCGATCCGCAGTATGCCCGTACCGCATTCCGGGATTTCAGCAAGCTCATTCAGGGATATCCGAACAGCCAATACGCCACCGACGCAAACAAGCGTTTGGTTTACCTCAAAGAGCGTCTGGCCAAGTATGAACTTTCTGTCGCGCAATACTACACGAAACGCGGCGCTTATGTGGCAGTAGTTAATCGCGTTGAGCAAATGCTGCGTGATTACCCAGATACCCAGGCAACAAAAAATGCCCTGCCGTTGATGGAAAATGCTTATCGCGAACTGCAACTGGCCGCACAGGCGGACAAAGTCGCAAAAGTCATCGCGGCGAACCCAGCATAAACGACAAGTGACACACAGTAATAAGACGGCAGCTTCGGTTGCCGTTTTTTATGGTTCGATCGGTTGGCTATGCATAGATGAGCAGAAAAAACAGGTTGGCGGGAGTCAATAACAGCGTAGTAGCGTCAATACATCCTATCAATAATGGCACAGGCCAGATGCCCCCTCAAGCACTTCCCTCCTATTCCCAATGATGCTTCACAAATCGCATTTTCTTGACAAAAAGTGACGAAAAAAAGCGATCAACATCACGCTTTTTGTCACAACTCACTGTATGCTGAAATTATCCAAGACGGACATAGGCAGAGAGGTAAGTTTATATGACTATTAATATTACCAGTAAGCAAATGGATATCACTCCCGCAATTCGTCAACATGTCGAAGACCGTCTTTCTAAGCTGGATAAGTGGCAAACCCAGCTGATTAACCCGCATATTATTTTGTCAAAAGAACCACAGGGTTTTGTAGCAGATGCCACTATCAGTACGCCAAACGGCCCGCTGGTTGCCAGTGCCAAACATGACGATATGTATGCCGCCATCAACGAGCTAATTGCCAAGTTGGAACGCCAGTTGGACAAACTCCAACATAAAGGTGAAGCCAGACGTGCGGTAGCGGGCGTCAAAGAAGCCAATCTACAGCCGACGCAAGAAGAGTAACTTTTCCGTTTTCTTTACCTCAATATAACGCGCCTGAGGGCGCGTTTTTGCATTCAAAGTTCCGCAACCCACATCTTAAAGATCCAACGCGATACCTCGTTTAACATTGCGCTCGGCGATTTTGTATTGACAGGATGAAAAGCCAACAGTTACCTTACCTACTTAGAATCTGGATATTCTCCTGACTAACCGAGTAAACATGATAAATAAACTGTTCTTCTTCGTATTTTTTTTCACCTTCCCCTGATTTGGGAGGCGATTCGTCGTAAGAGCAAGAATACGAAGACGAACAAAAAAGCCTCCTGACCAGGAGGCTTTTTTTATATAAGAACATAAGACAGGTAACAGCATCATGACAGACAACCCATTACTGGCACTGCGAGAACGCATCAGCGCATTGGATCTGCAATTAATTGAATTGTTGGCACAAAGACGAGAACTCGCGCTGGACGTTGCTCGCAGCAAATTGCATTCGCATCGCCCAATCCGTGACAAAGAGCGTGAGCGTGATTTGCTGGACAAACTGACCGCCGCTGGGAAAAAGCATCATCTTGATGGTCACTACATTACCCGCTTATTTCAGCTCATCATTGAAGATTCGGTACTGACGCAGCAGGCACTCTTGCAGCATCACCTCAACCAAACAGCGTCACACTCTGCACGTATTGCGTTTCTCGGTCCGAAAGGATCTTATTCCCATCTCGCCGCTCGCCAATATGCCGCACGGCACTTCGAGCAATTTGTTGAGTGTGGTTGCCTAAAATTTCAGGACATCTTCAACATGGTGGAAACTGGGCAAGCGGACTATGCCGTTCTGCCGATTGAAAACACCAGCTCTGGCTCGATCAATGACGTCTACGACCTGCTGCAACACACGGCTTTATCCATCGTTGGCGAATTAACCAATCCAATCAATCACTGTGTTTTAGTTGCCACCGATACGTCATTGGAACAGATCGAAACAGTTTATAGCCACCCACAACCGTTCCAGCAGTGCAGCCATTTCATTAACCGTTTTCCACACTGGAAGATTGAATATTGTGAGAGCACGGCCGCGGCGATGGAAAAAGTGGCCGCACTCAACTCACCAAAGGCAGCAGCACTCGGCAGCGAAGCCGGTGGTCAGCTTTATCAGCTACAGATGCTGGAACACGATCTGGCAAATCAGTCGCAAAACATCACTCGCTTCATTGTATTAGCACGCAAGCCGATTGATGTTACTGAACAAGTACCGGCAAAAACCACGCTAATTATGGCAACTGGCCAACAGTCAGGTGCGCTGGTAGAAGCGCTGTTGGTATTGCGTGATAACGGCATTGTGATGACCAAGCTGGAATCCAGACCGATCAACGGTAATCCGTGGGAAGAGATGTTCTATTTGGACGTACAGGCCAACCTGCGCAGCGATGCCATGCAGAAAGCGCTAAAAGGATTAGCCCCCATCACCCGCTCGTTAAAAGTGTTGGGCTGCTACCCGAGTGAAAACGTCGTACCCGTCGAGGTTAACGAGTAATTGAAAAAGCCATCCTGGTATCCCCGGGATGGCTTCTTAAATACAACCAAGATAGCGAACGTACTTATTGACGAATATCGTTTGCCTGGCGTAAAAGCACCCGGCTCTCCGCCTGAAAGCGTTTGGCATAGTCGCCAAACCAGTGTTCGACTTTCTTGAAGCGGTTAATAAATTCGGCTTTATCCGTTTGCTCCAGTAACTCAATCGCTTCGCCAAAACGTTGGTAGTAACGCTTAATCAACGCCAGATTATCCGCTGAAGACATAATAATGTCGGCATAAAGCTGCGGATCCTGCGCAAACAGCCGTCCAACCATGATCAATTCCAGACGATAGATTGGCGATGACAGCGCTAATAGCTGTTCAAGCTGCACATTCTCTTCCGCTAAATGCAGGCCATATGCGAATGTCGCAAAGTGACGCAGCGCCTGAATGAACATCATGTTCTGATCGTGTTCGACCGCACTGATACGATGCAGACGCGCGCCCCACACCTGAATCTGTTCCAGTAACCACTGGTAGGCTTCCGGCTGCCGCCCATCGCAATAGACGACAACCTGCTTGGCAAGACTACCGCTGTCTGGCCCAAACATAGGATGTAACCCGAGTACCGGACCATTATGCACTGCCAGCATCGCCTGAAGTGGGCCATTTTTTACCGATGCCAAATCAACCAAAATACAGTCATCAGGTAAAGCAGGCAGACGGGCAATAACCTGTTCAGTCACGTGAATCGGCACGCTAACAATCACCATACCGGCATCAGACAGCAGTTCATCAGCACGCGGCCAATCATCTTGCTCCAGGATCCTCACCTGATAGCCCGATAGCGTCAGCATTTTCTCAAACAGGTTGCCCATTTGACCCCGGCCACCGATGATAACGACCGGGCGCAACTGCGGGCACAGCGTTTTAAAGCCTTTGTCGTTTTCACTGGTATAGGATTCGCGCATGGTGCGCCGCAGGATATCCTCAATGAGATCCGGCGGAACCCCCATCGACTCCGCTTCTTTACGACGTGAGCTGAGCATGGCCGCTTCACGATCGGGCGCATAAATGGGCAAACCATAGCGGCTTTTCACTTCACCCACTTCTGCCACCAAACGCAACCGACGTGATAACAGCGCGACAAGCTCCTTATCTACCTCATCTATCTGATCACGCAATACGGTCAGTTCAGCTACCATCTTTTGTTACTCTCCTGAATGTTTCACACGTGCAGCGCTCAGATCTTGATGAACGGAACGCAGCAACGTCTCTGTACTTTCCCAACTGATACAGGCATCCGTGACCGATACACCGTAGCGCATATCTGAACGCGGCTGTTCTGAAGACTGGCTCCCCTCGTTAAGGTGGCTTTCCAGCATCAAACCTATAATGGAACGATTTCCCGCCTTGATTTGTTCAATCGCAGATTCAACAACAAGTGGCTGACGGCGGTAGTCTTTATTCGAATTACCGTGGCTACAATCTATCATCAGCGCAGGTCTCAGTCCCGCTTCCTGCATCTGTTTTTCACATTCGGCGACATCTTGCGCACTGTAGTTTGGTTTTTTACCGCCGCGTAGAATCACATGACCATCAATGTTCCCTTGCGTTTGCAGCAGACAAACTTGCCCAGTTTGGTTGATACCAACAAAACGGTGCGGCATCGCGGCGGCTCTCATCGCGTTGATCGCCGTTCCCAGACTGCCGTCAGTGCCGTTTTTGAACCCGACAGGCATCGACAGGCCGGAAGCCATCTCACGGTGCGTTTGTGATTCTGTCGTACGTGCACCGATAGCCGACCAGCTGAACAAATCACCCAGGTATTGCGGGCTGTTTGGATCAAGCGCTTCGGTCGCCAGTGGCAGACCCATATTGACCAGTTCCAGCAGCAACCCACGCGCGATGTGCAGCCCAGCTTCCACATCAAATGAACCATCCATGAACGGATCGTTGATGAGCCCTTTCCAGCCCACGGTGGTACGCGGTTTTTCAAAATAAACACGCATGACAATGTATAGGCGATCGTTTAATTCAGCAGCAAGCGACTGCAGGCGGCGCGCGTATTCCAACGCAGCATCCGTGTCATGAATCGAGCAAGGCCCGCAGACGATCAGCAAACGATCGTCACGCCCATGAATGATATCCGCAATGGTTGCTCTCGCTTGCGCAATATCGCGCTGCTCTGCGTCGTTAAGCGGAAACTTGGCTTTCAATTCATCGGGTGTAATTAAAACCTGCTCTGCACTGATATTAATATTGTTAAGTGAATCTTTTTGCATGATCCCATTCCTGAAGAGTTCGGTATGTTCGCGATCGCCTGTAAAGACTACTGTCTGTACAACCTGCCTACGCGTGATGTTTACACCATAACACGAACCGTAAAGATTTCAATCCACTTAGTGTAAATAAAAAATTACCACCCTAAATATTGCCAGAAAAACGATATCTGCCAGCCCTATCACTTCCCGATACAACCATGCTAATCCCTGGCGTGAATAATGGTAGAATCACGCCAACAAGGGGGAAGGATGCTGAAAGCCATAATCATCGATGACGAACAGCTGGCACGCGAAGAGCTCAGCCTGCTGCTGGAAAATGAGTCTGATATCACCATCATTGCACAATGCAGCAATGCGCTGGAGGCGATACCGGCTATCCATCGGCTGCAACCGGATGTGATTTTTCTGGATATACAAATGCCAAAGGTCAGCGGATTAGAGCTGGTCGCCATGTTAGATCCAGAAAATATGCCTTATGTCGTCTTCGTGACAGCCTATGATGAGTACGCGGTGAGGGCATTTGAAGAGCATGCTTTTGACTATTTACTCAAACCACTGGACGCACAGCGGCTAAGCAAAACGCTAAATCGTTTACGTCGCGGAGTTAGTGTAAATAAAAACGTACAGATAGTTTCAGAACCCTTGCTTCGCCATATTCCCTGTAACGGACACAACCGTATTTTTTTGCTCAAGATTGAGGAAGTCGAGTATCTTTGTTCAGAACTCAGCGGCGTACACGTCGTGGGCGTCAGCCAATCTGGCTATACCCAACTGTCATTGAAAACGCTGGAAGAAAAAACGCCTTTCGTCCGTTGCCATCGCCAATACATGGTTAATACGGAACAGCTGAAAGAAATCCAGTTAATGGAGAACGGCGCAGCAGAAGTATTGACGCATACGGGAAAACACATCCCCGTCAGTCGCCGCTACCTCAAATTACTGAAAGAAAAATTGGGCATCGCCTGATGCGATGCTTCTTCAGGCCGATGGCCGAAACATTGAAGGTTTGATGATGAAATACAGTTATATCTTGGCTGTAATTCTTTTAATGACAGCATGCCAAAGCAACGTCCCGTCGCTCCCTGCAAAAAATGAGTCAGGCTTCTGGTACGAAACAGGTTATCAGGATGCAATCTCTGGCATGGTCGTAAAGGACGATAGCACTTTGCAGGAATGGTTTGGTAATCCTCAAGTTGACCGTGAAACCTACCTGCGTGGCTATCAGGCCGGACAGTCGGCTTTTTGCGGTACAGATAACATGGAAGAATGGGGAAAAGCAGGGAAAAACTTTCCCGCCAGCTGCGACGGCGTAGAGAATGCGGAGATACTGCGAGCTCGCTGGCAACAGAGTCTGCCTTAACACTCTCTCAAAGATAAAACGATGACCCATACTCACCAGCAATTTAGCTGGCAAAACGCTATGGTTCATCGCATCTGGTAACAATTCCACTCACTTTTGTACTCACACAGAAATACATCAGACATACCTCCCCTCTATCATCGCTCACATAAAATAATCACATTCAGTTATTAACAACCTGATACTGAGATACCGAAGAATCATATCCCACTGATAGTTAAATCTATTATTCCTGATAGCGATTGATATTATGGAGTGCTCATATGTCCGGTTCAAACAAGCCTCATAACCCGTCTCTCAATAGCAGCTCAAGACTCTTATCACACGCTACCTCATCACAGGAAAGCCATGATGAACGAGTCGCAGCGGTAAAGAACAACATTATCGAGTCCGGCGACCATCCCGGCATTGCCGTAGAGGAACAACTCGCTATTCTGGAGGCGTTCTCTCACCTTGAGCTAGGCAAGTTTTTACTAAAACATCACGGGTTAAATGCGTACTGGACGCATAATGTGATAACACATCAGCCAGCTCACTATGTTAATCCACTCGAAGAAATCATCTATACACAGTTACCCAGCGTTTTGGCAACACGTGAACGATTTGGTATTTTCCAACGCTTACTTCAAGAGCTCTTGCGCCCCGACGCCATCATGGTATCTGTCCCTTGTGGCGTCATGGCCGATTTACTGCTGTTGGACTATACGCGACATCGAGATGTGAAATTAATCGGGATCGATCTGGATAAACAGGCGCTGGAAGAAGCGTATAAGCTTGCCAGTCAGCAGGGGCTGGAAAATAAGATATCGTTGGTACTTGCTGATGCCTGGACAATTGATTTGGCAGCACAAGCAGATGTGATTACCAGCAACGGACTCAACGTCTATGAACAAGATGATGACAAAGTTACTGAGCTTTACCGCGTGTTCTACTCTGGGCTGAAACCTGGCGGTACGCTGATAACCAGCTTTATGACACCGCCACCTACGCTGTCGCAAGATTCCCCATGGATAAATACCGATCCGAAATTACTGGCCCTCCAATCTGTACTTTTCTCACGCATTATCGGGGCAACATGGACAGCGTTTCGTACCCACAAACAAACACAGTTGCAGCTAGAGCAGGCAGGATTTACAGATATTCAATTTATTAACGACCATATGCACATGTACCCAACAGTCATCGCGAATAAACCGTTCTGAACAGGATAAAAGCGGTATCAACACGATATTTTGATCGCCGTAACCGATCAATATTGAAAAATTGATCTGTATAAACGTTTATAAAATAACCATATCTAATGTCATCATGGTACTGAAATTCAAACAATAATGATGGCACCAGGGAAAGCCAAGCCCACCAAGATGGTGGGCTTTTTACTGCCGTCAGGCATAAAAAAAGGGCTTAGCCTTTGGCTAAACCCCTTATCAATAACAACTTTCGGATGTTGCGAAAGCGCTATCTTAGTTAAGACGCTCTTTGATACGAGCAGACTTACCAGTACGCTCACGCAGGTAGTACAGTTTGGCTTTACGCACGGCACCACGACGTTTAACAGTAATGCTGTCAATAACCGGAGAGTGAGTCTGGAATACACGCTCCACGCCTTCGCCGTTAGAAATTTTGCGAACAGTGAATGCAGAATGCAGACCGCGGTTACGAATAGCGATAACCACGCCCTCGAATGCCTGCAGACGTTTTTTGCTACCTTCAACAACCCATACCTTCACTTCTACGGAATCACCCGGACGAAATGCAGGTACGTCCTGCTTCATTTGTTCGTCTTCGATTTGCTTAATAATGTTGCTCATAATATGTCTCTTACCCTAGGTAAACTGATAGTTGGGTTCGCGCGGTAAACCGGCGTAACCACCTAATACTCTTGTTGCTCAGACTGATATTCACGTTGGAATTCAGCCAGCAACCTTGTTTGCTCGTCAGTCAGAGCTAGGCTTTTCAGAAGTTCAGGTCTTCTAAGCCAGGTTCGGCCCAGCGACTGCTTCAATCGCCAGCGACGTATTTCCGCATGGTTGCCAGACAGTAACACTGCCGGAACGTCCATGCCTTCCAGTATTTCAGGGCGAGTGAAATGAGGGCAGTCCAGCAATCCATCGGCAAAAGAATCTTCTTCTGCTGAAGCCTGATGTCCCAGAACGCCCGGTATAAAACGGGCAACGGAGTCAATCAGGGTCATCGCTGGCAGTTCCCCACCGCTGAGTACGTAATCGCCAATCGACCATTCTTCATCGATTTCGGTTTTAATTACGCGCTCATCAATCCCTTCGTACCGTCCACAGACCAGAATCATTTTCTGGTTCGTAGCGAGTTGATGTACGCCTTGCTGATCTAATTTACGGCCCTGAGGTGATAAATAAATCACTTTCGCGCCTTCGCCTGCCGCTGCTTTTGCTGCGTGGATCGCATCCCGTAAAGGTTGCACCATCATCAGCATTCCGGGGCCGCCGCCATAAGGCCGATCGTCCACGGTGCGATGCCGATCGTAAGTGAAATCACGAGGACTCCAATACTGTACGTTCAGCAGGCCATTTTTAACTGCCCGGCCAGTGACTCCGTAATCAGTAATCGCACGGAACATCTCTGGAAACAGGCTAATCACCCCAATCCACATAGTCTCGTTCCGCTGGATACTACTGGTCGATTCAGAGTTCAAAAACCAGGATCCCAATCTACTTCAACAGTGTGAGCAGAAAGGTCGACGCGCTTAACAACCTGTTCGGTGAGGAACGGAACCAGCCGTTCCTTGACTCCGAAGGCATCTTTCAGGTTGGCCTTTATTACCATCACATCGTTCGAGCCGGTTTCCATCATGTCGATGATTTTACCTAACTCATAACCGGCTACGGTCACGACCTGACAGCCAATAAGATCCTTCCAGTAATAATCACCTTCGCCCAGGTCGGGCAGTTGTGACGAATCTACGACAATTTCACAATTGGTCAGTAAATTAGCCGCATCACGGTCATCAGCACCTTTCACTTTGATGATTAGGTCCTGATTGTGATACTTCCAGCCTTCAATCTCGACAAGCTGCCAACCGCTTTTACTCTGGATGAACCAAGGTTGATAATCAAAAATGCTCTCGGCATCTTCGGTGGATGAAAACACTCTGAGCCAACCTCGGATGCCATATGCCGACCCTATCTTCCCCATCACAATCGGGTTAACGGGAGGTTTAGGGCTGAGTTGATTGCTCATTATCACCACCGCAACAGGTTATGCTGCTTTTTTAGCGTCTTTGATCAGCGAAGATACGCGATCAGACACAGTTGCACCCAGACCAAGCCAATGCTCGATACGGTCCAGATCCAGACGCAGGGCTTCTGCTTGACCAGATGCGATTGGGTTGAAGAAACCTACGCGCTCGATGAAACGACCATCACGCGCATTGCGGCTATCGGTCACGACTACTTGATAGAAGGGGCGTTTTTTCGCGCCGCCACGTGCCAAACGAATTGTTACCATAACATCCTCTTTAGTGAATAAAACAACTGGGCCCCATCGAGGAACGGAGCCCAGTATGTCATATAAAAAGCCCGAAAATTTTACTCATTTTGGCGCAAAAAGCAATCTAAAGCGTATAATCACGCCAAGAGATTCTCTACACCATCGATTTCGGTGATTAACGCCCCGGGAATCCAGGTGGCATCATCCCCTTCATACCGCGCATCATTTTCGCCAGACCACCGTTTTTCATCTTCTTCATCATTCGCTGCATATCATCGAATTGTTTCAGAAGACGGTTCACGTCCTGTACCTGCATGCCGGAACCCTGCGCGATACGACGTTTACGCGATCCTTTAATAATCTCAGGTTTGGCGCGCTCCTGACGCGTCATCGAATTAATGATCGCCTCCATACGCACCAGCACCTTGTCATCCATTTGTGACTTAACATTATCAGGCAGTTGGCCCATGCCCGGCATTTTGCTCATCATGCTTGCCATGCCGCCCATGTTGCGCATCTGCTTGAGCTGATCCAGGAAATCGGTCAAATCAAACCCATCACCCTTCTTCAGCTTATTAGCAAGCTTTTCTGCCTGTGTACGATCGACCTTGCTTTCAATATCTTCAATCAATGAAAGCACATCGCCCATACCGAGAATTCGCGAGGCAACGCGCTCCGGGTAGAACGGCTCCAGCGCTTCGGTTTTTTCGCCGACACCAAGGAATTTAATTGGCTTGCCAGTAATATGGCGGATAGACAACGCCGCACCGCCACGGGCATCACCATCAATTTTGGTGAGGATCACACCGGTCAGCGGCAGCGCTTCATTAAAGGCTTTCGCCGTATTCGCCGCATCCTGCCCCGTCATGGCATCCACTACAAACAGCGTTTCAACCGGCTTAATCGCCGCATGAACCTGTTTGATTTCGTCCATCATCGCGTCGTCAACGTGGAGACGACCCGCGGTATCGACTAACAGGACATCGTAGAACTTCAGCTTAGCGTGTTGTAACGCACGTTCTACGATAGCAAGGGGCTTTTCCTGCACGTCTGACGGGAAGAAATCGACACCCACTTGCTCTGCCAACGTTTCCAACTGTTTAATCGCCGCAGGGCGATAAACGTCAGCTGAAACCACCAGCACTTTTTTCTTATGCTTTTCGCGCAGGAATTTACCCAGCTTGCCCACGCTGGTCGTTTTACCCGCACCTTGCAGACCGGCCATCAGAACAACCGCAGGGGGTTGCGCGGCAAGATTCAGCTCGGCATTGATTTCACCCATTGCGCTGACGAGTTCATTTTTAACAATCTTGACGAACTCTTGACCCGGCGTCAGACTTTTATTGACCTCATGCCCGACAGCACGCTCTTTCACGCGATTGATAAAATCACGTACCACAGGTAACGCGACGTCGGCTTCCAGCAATGCCATACGTACTTCACGTAGCGTTTCTTTTATGTTGTCTTCAGTCAACCGCCCGCGGCCGCTGATATTGCGCAATGTGCGCGAGAGTCGATCGGTTAAATTTTCAAACATATCTCATGCTCAACGTAAGACAGGCCGCCAGCGCGACACGAATGGAAGAGATTATACACAAAAGCGGGAACGATCTCAGCGCTGCTGACGGAGAACTGTTGGTGCCCGCGACGACTAACGCTATACTGATTCTTCATTTTACCTAGTTGATATTTAATAACCTAATCTGTATGTCTGTTTTCGCTATTGTGGCGCTTGTCGCCTACACACTCAGCCTCGGACTGATTATCCCCAGTCTGCTGCGCAAGAACAGTGCATATCGTCGGCTGGCAATACTCTCGGCCAGCGCTGCGCTAATTTGTCATGCAGTGGCGCTCTATCAACGCATTTTCGATGTTCAGGTCGGCCAAAACCTTAGCTTGCTGAATATCGGCTCTCTGGTCAGCCTCATCATCTGTACGGTGATGACATTTGTCGCCACGCGCGATCGCGGCTGGTTTATTCTTCCTATCGTCTACACCTTTGCGCTGATCAATCTGGCCTTCGCCAGCTTCATGCCGAGTGAATTTATTACGCATCTGGAAGCGTCGCCGGGCTTGATGATCCATATCGGACTGGCCCTTTTCTCCTATGCAACGCTGTTAATTGCTGCTCTTTATGCGCTTCAACTCGCCTGGCTTGATTATCTACTCAAGAATAAAAAGCTGGGATTTGCCGCTGACATGCCGCCGCTGATGGGCATTGAGCGCAAGATGTTTCACATCACACAGATTGGTGTCATTCTGCTCACGCTGACGCTCTGTACTGGTTTGTTTTATATGGATGACCTTATCGATAACAAAGAGAACCTGCACAAGGCCGTGTTCTCCCTGTTTGCCTGGTTCATCTATATTCTGTTGCTCTGGGGGCATTACCATGAAGGATGGCGGGGACGGCGCGTCGTCTGGTTCAGCCTGATCGGCGCTCTTATGCTGACGCTGTCCTACTTCGGCAGCCGGGTTATACAGCACTTCCTCGCAGTCTGACGCGTTCACGAACACAAAAAAAGAGAACCCACTTTCGGTTCTCTTTTTTTATCTGCGCATATCAAACAAACTAGATATGTAGCTCAGCCAATTTATCTTTCGGCAGCGCCAGATCGTCATTTTGGTTGATACCAATATCGTGATCTACGATGTGTTGAGCAATGTCCTGCGCTTCTTTCAGTGAGTGCATCTCATAGGTGCCACACTGGAATTCGTTCAGCTCAGGAATTTTACGCTGGTCAGTCACTTTCAGAACGTCCGCCATCGCCGCTTTCCAGGAATCAGCAACACGTTGCTCATCCGGCGTGCCAATCAGGCTCATGTAGAAGCCCGTACGGCATCCCATCGGAGAAATGTCGATAATCTCAACGCCATCACCGTTTAAATGATCGCGCATAAAGCCTGCAAACAGGTGCTCTAGCGTATGGATGCCACGCTCTGGCATGACTTCGATATTCGGACGACAGAAGCGCAGGTCAAATACCGTGATATTGTCGCCATGAGGGGTTTTCATGGTTTTAGCGACCCGAACTGCGGGTGCGGCCATACGAGTATGGTCAACGGTAAAGCTATCTAATAACGGCATAATTTCACCTCCTCAAAGAAAAAAATTCATTTTTTCTCGTTTCCGAGAACTTTTCCTTTTTATGCGAGTCTGACTTACTGAAAGACGCGCATTTATTATCATCATCCCTATTAGAGATGTTTATTTGGCCACAGTTTCTGTGGCCTTTTCTTTTTAATGCGTCGCCAGATAGTCGTCAAAATTCATCGTATCTTCAGACTCAATCTGACGTTGACGCTGCCAGGAGTTCTCGCTCGCAGCAGCTAATTGTTCTTCCGTCAACACCTGCAGCGGTTCGCTGCTGAGCATTTTGCGGTATTCTTCCGCTAAATTCAGCCCCACGCTACCATTGCCTTCTTGCTTCATCAACGTTAATAGTCGCCCAGAGAACGTCGTTTCTGGATCGTCAAAACCAACAAGTAGCTCATCGCATACCTGCTGATAGTGCGGTTGACTGTTTTCCGCGTCCAGCACTTCCGCAACGCGACGTAAATCCGCAAACAGAGATTTCCCCACTTCAGCAATTGGCTGCTGGATGGTTTCACACCGCATACCCACCGTTTGCCCTGGTTTACGCCCTTCCAGAATCACTCGATTCCAGTTTTTACGCGTACACAGTAGCTCATCAGCGCTCATTTCAGGCGCATCTGCCAACGCACACCAGATCAGGAATAAATCCAGGAAACGAACCTGGCTTTCACTCACCCCGGTTGGAGAGAAAGGATTAATATCCAGTGAACGCACTTCGATATATTCGATTCCGCCACGCAACAAGGCATCAGATGGCGTTTCACCGGCGCGCGTCACACGCTTCGGACGAATCGGCGCATAGAGCTCGTTCTCAATCTGCAAGACGTTCGTATTCAATTGTAGATAACGACCATCCTTCTTCATACCAACCCGAGCATACTCCTCAGATGGCGTTTTTATCGCGCGTTTTAACGCAGCGACATAGGTATCCAAGTCGTTAAACGTAATCCCCAGATTGCTCTGTGACTTATTGGTATAGCCTAAATCACTGAGCCGCAGAGAGGTCGCATAAGGCAGATAAAGCATGCCTTTTTCCGTACGCTCAAACGGCAGTGCGGTTTCCCGGCCTTTAAGGAAAGAAGAACAGATCGCCGGAGAAGCACCAAACAGATAAGGGATCACCCAACCAAAGCGGTAATAGTTGCGGATCAGTCTGAAGTATCCCGCAGATATCGCTTTTTTCCCGCTTTCTGCATCAGTCACTCCTTCTCGTGCCTGCCAGAATGACAGCGGAAGAGAGAAGTTATAATGCACGCCGGAAATAGTCTGCATCAACGCGCCATAGCGGTTTTTCAGCCCTTCACGATAAAGCGTTTTGAAGCGCCCGATATTTGATGAGCCATACTGCGCCAGCTCTATATTTTGCTCGCTGTCGATAAAGCACGGCATGCTCAATGGCCACATCCGCTCATCGCCCAGATTGCGTGAAACATGACGATGAATATCACGCAGAAACGTCAGCAGATGATCGACATCTTTATCGACTGGCGTAATAAACTCTAACAGCGCTTCTGCAAAGTCTGTCGTAATCCACGGGTGTGCCAACGCCGAACCCAATATCTCGGGGTGTCCGGTCGTCGCAAGATGTCCGTTTGCTGTTACGCGCAATGTTTCGCGTTCAATTCCACGCTGAATACCCTTCACTGCCAGTGGGTGTTTTTCCAGCCAAGAAAGTGCTTCTGAAATGTCCGGGATCAAATCGACCTCCCGTTGTTAAAATGTAATGGTTGTAAGCATAATTGAAACTCAGCAGCACTCACCAGTTCGCATTGCAATCTGGTTAAGACCACCACGCCATCCCCTGTAACGTTATACCCGTCAATACGATATACCGCAGCGCTTTTCCAATACCGATGAAAACCGCCGATTGCACCCAGGGCATGCGTAGCCAACCCGCTAACACGCACAATAAATCGCCTACTACCGGCACCCAGCTAAATAACAACGCAGCGCAGCCATAGCGCTGTAACCAGCGCATGGCCACCGAATACCCAGCTTGTTGTTTTGGCTGAGGGAGTAAGCGCCCTATAAAAATATTTGTTAACCCGCCCAGCGTATTTCCTACCGTCGCCACAGCAACCAACAGGTAGGGTTTTGCGCTGTCAGCAAGCAATAACGTTACCAGCAGCACTTCCGAACTGCCAGGCAGCAGTGTTGCACTTAGCAGGCTACTCCAGAAAAGAGAAAAAACAGCCCAGAACTCACTCACAATGTACGGACGTCAACCACGGCCATGTTAGCGCGTTTAGCGGCTTCAATACCGTAGTCTGCATCTTCAAACACAATACAGTGTTCTGGTGCGACAGAAATCAATGCAGCGCAACGCAGAAAGGTATCGGGGAAAGGCTTATGCTGAATAACATCATCAGCCCCAACGATTGCATCAAAATAATCATGCAACCCCAAATGCGTTAGCAATCTATCAGCCATGCCATGCGTGCTACCTGTGCCAACTGCCATAGGACGCCGTCCGCGATAATGCTTAACAACATCAATCAACGGCAGTGGTTTTACGGTATCCAGCAGCATTTCCTCAACAACAGCAGTTTTTTCCGCCGCGAGTTGGTGAGCATCAATATCGGCCTGATGACTGTCGATAATACGCTGTGCAATACGCCAGGTGGGCGAGCCGTTCAATGCTGTCATGGCACTGGCATCATATCTCATACCATATCGGGCAAGAACCTGATCCCACGCTTTATGGTGCGTTGGTTCGGTATCAAGCAGGGTGCCATCCATATCAAAGATCAGCCCTTGATAGCGATCGTACATCATGACTCCATGATCACTGAAAAGAGAGCTTACTTTATCGTAAAGTGAAAACGTTGTCGCTTACTCAATAACCTTATAAAAAACAGGTTATTACCCCTATAGTAGTAAGACAGCCTTCATTGACTCGTCGGCTCGATCTCAATATGTAGGCAAGGGAGAGGTAAGAATTAATACACGGACGTGATGAGAAAAATATCGTTCTGATATCAGCAAAATAAAGGGCAGTGCCGCTATAGCGCTAACAATATGATAAAGAGTAGTTGGGTAAAACAGAGATGAGGCATCGGAGAAAATTATCTGGCTTACTTAGCACTTCGGGCCGTAGCTAAAGCAAAATTATGCTTATCGATTCGTGCTAAGGAAAAAGCACTAGAATTCTATTTACATCGAAATATGGTGCATCCGGGAGGATTCGAACCTCCGACCGCTCGGTTCGTAGCCGAGTACTCTATCCAGCTGAGCTACGGATGCAGAGTGTGGTGCAGAAATAATGGGGTGAGCAATTAAACGAGATACTTAAGAATGGTGCATCCGGGAGGATTCGAACCTCCGACCGCTCGGTTCGTAGCCGAGTACTCTATCCAGCTGAGCTACGGATGCATTAATAATTCTTCATCTGCGACAAAACTTGCTTTCACTAATACTACTTGCCTTGCAAAGGCAGTATTTAATGGTGCATCCGGGAGGATTCGAACCTCCGACCGCTCGGTTCGTAGCCGAGTACTCTATCCAGCTGAGCTACGGATGCATATTAAATGGCGGTGAGGGAGGGATTCGAACCCTCGATGCAGCTTTTGACCGCATACTCCCTTAGCAGGGGAGCGCCTTCAGCCTCTCGGCCACCTCACCTTACATTACCTGATTTGCTACTAAGAACTTCTTGTTAGTGCTCACCGGTACTGCGTGGCGCACATATTACTTTCCCAGACTTATAAGTCAAACAATTTTTCCCACCTTGTGTTCGTTTGAACAATTCGCATCCAAGACGCGCACTTTCACAACAAAAAGTCTATTTTATCGACAGTAAAACAGGCGGTTACCTTGCCAAAGGAAGCGCACAGTAAAAATGGATATATCGATAAATGTGTGGGGGAAAAGCTGGAAATAACAATTGCGTCCCGCGAACACGAGACGCATTGTCAATCAATATGACGTTGGTTGAGATTTTTCGGCCTGAATACGCTGATAGATCTCTTCACGGTGGACAGAAACCTCTTTAGGTGCATTAACACCAATACGCACCTGGTTGCCTTTCACTCCTAATACGGTAACCGTTACCTCATCGCCGATCATGAGGGTTTCGCCAACTCGACGAGTCAAAATAAGCATTCTTTGCTCCTTGAAAGATTATAAAGAGTCGGGTCTCTCTGTCTCCCCGCCATTATCCATCATGTGCCGTGAAAACGTAAACCTAGACGATGGTATAACCACACCATCACACTCCGGTTTGTCACTACTTGTTAGTTTAGTCGATATCAGTAGCTTGTGCTTTTGTTATCACAACAACAGGACTGAGCATGTAAAGCTTCAGAATATCTGAAGGTAACACACTTTCTATCCTGCTTGCCGGATCCTTTTCCGCAGACAAAAACGCCACAACCAGAAAGTTATGGCGTTTTGTCGGATAACGCGAATAAAACGTTATCTGTCGTTTTACAGCTTAGCAGCAACCCAAGATTCAACGCTTGCCAGCGCAGCAGGCAGTGCAGACACGTCTGAACCACCAGCCTGAGCCATATCTGGGCGACCACCGCCTTTACCGCCAACCTGCTGGGCAACAAACCCAATCAGTTCACCGGCTTTTACACGGTCAGTCAGATCTTTCGTTACACCAGAAATCAAGCTAACCCGGCCTTCTGCCGCCGTTCCAAGAACGATAACAGCAGATCCAAGCTGATTCTTCAGGTCATCAACCATCGTCCGCAACAGCTTAGGATCCACGTTGTCCAGTTGCGTAACCAGCAACTTCACACCGTTAACCTCTTTTGCTTTGCCAGACAGCGACGAGCTTTCCTGTGCTGCTTGCTGAGCCTTCAACTGCTGAAGCTCTTTCTCCAACGCACGGGCACGATCCAGAACAGAGCGTACCTTATCCGTCAGGTTGTGACTATCCCCTTTCAGCAGTTGCGCGATGTCTTGCAAAACATCACTTTGGCGATGCAGCGCAGACAGCGCATTCTCACCTGTGGTCGCTTCAATACGACGCACGCCGGCAGCAGTGCCTGATTCAGAAATGATCTGGAACAGGCCAATATCACCGGTACGGCTTGCGTGCGTGCCGCCACACAGTTCAATGGAGAAATCACCCATCGTCAGAACACGGACATGGTCGTCGTATTTCTCGCCGAACAGCGCCATTGCGCCCTTCGCTCTCGCATCATCCAGCGCCATGACATCCGTTTGCACGGTAAGGTTACGGCGGATTTGCGCGTTGACGATATCTTCAACCTGACGAATCTGCTCAGGTTTCATCGCTTCCGTATGTGAGAAGTCAAAACGCAGATAGCTATCGTTAACCAGAGAGCCTTTCTGCGCGACGTGATCGCCCAGAACCTGACGCAGCGCGGCATGCAGCAGGTGCGTCGCCGAGTGGTTCAGACGAATGCGATCGCGGCGTTGGCTATCAACGTTTGCATCGACGCTGTCGTTAACACGCAGCGTACCCTGAGTCAGTTTACCGACGTGGCCGATTGCCTGACCGTATTTCTGGGTATCCTGAACGGCAAAGCTGACGCCCGCATTTTTCAGTTCACCCTGATCACCAACCTGACCACCAGATTCACCATAGAATGGCGTTTCGTTCAGAATCACAACCGCTTCATCACCTGCCGCAATCTGATCAACCGCGTTTCCATTGTGATAAATCGCAATAACCTTCGCTTGCTGCTGCGTTTTTTCATAGCCGCAGAACGGTGTGTTTTCATCTACACGGATGAGGCTGTTGTAATCTACGCCAAATCCGCTGGCTTCACGTGCGCGCTGGCGCTGAGCCGTCATCGCAGCTTCAAAACCTTCTTCATCGACTTTCAGGCCGCGCTCGCGGCACACATCCGCCGTGAGGTCGACAGGGAAACCATAGGTGTCATACAGGCGGAAGGCCGTTTCACCATCAAGAGTATCCCCTTTCAGGTTTTTAATTTCTTCGTCCAGCAGAGACAAGCCACGTTCCAGCGTGCGGGCAAACTGCTCTTCTTCCGTCTTCAGCGCCTGCTCAACCACAGACTGCTGTTTTTTCAATTCTTCAGCGGCTGGCCCCATGACTTCAATCAGCGGTGCAACCAGTTTGTAGAAGAAAGCATCCGTAGCGCCCAGCATATTACCGTGGCGCGCAGCGCGGCGGATAATACGACGCAGAACATAACCACGGTTTTCATTAGATGGCATCACGCCATCGGCAATCAGGAACGCACAAGAGCGGATATGGTCGGCGATAACACGCAGCGATTTATTGGTTAAATCCGTCGTTCCGACGGCTTTCGCTACCGCCTCAATCAGCGTTTTGAACAAATCAATGTCATAGTTTGAATTGACGTGCTGCAAGACAGCAGAAACGCGCTCTAACCCCATACCGGTATCAACGGAAGGTTTTGGCAGTGGCAACATTGTGCCGTCAACCTGACGGTTGAACTGCATGAACACCAGGTTCCAGATTTCGATATAGCGATCGCCGTCTTCATCAGGGCTTCCTGGCGGGCCACCTGCGATGTGCTCACCGTGATCGAAGAAAATCTCGGTACATGGGCCACACGGCCCCGTTTCGCCCATCTGCCAGAAATTATCAGAGGCGTAAGGTCCGCCTTTGTTATCACCAATACGAATAATTCTTTCGCGCGGTACGCCAACTTCATCAGCCCAAATGTCGTAGGCTTCATCATCTGTTGCGTATACCGTTACCCACAGTTTTTCTTTCGGCAGATTGAACCACTGAGGAGACGTCAGCAATTCCCACGCATAGCGAATTGCATCATGCTTGAAGTAGTCACCGAAGCTGAAGTTACCCAGCATTTCAAAGAAGGTGTGGTGGCGTGCGGTATAACCTACGTTTTCCAGGTCATTATGTTTACCACCGGCACGTACGCAGCGCTGCGAGGTCGTCGCTCGGACATAGCTACGTTTATCCAGACCGAGGAACACATCTTTGAACTGGTTCATACCCGCATTGGTGAATAACAATGTCGGATCGTTGTTCGGCACCAGAGAGCTGCTATCAACAACCTGGTGTCCCTTACTGTGGAAAAAATCGAGAAACGCTTGACGGATCTCAGCGGTGCTCTTGCTCATAATTGTCCTGGAATCAAGCTAGAAGAACAGATCGCGGGCAAGGTTAGTCCAGCATGCTGACGTTACCGAGCAACTCACGAACAAAAAGTGGGAATAAGATAAATTTTCTTCGATGGGAAGTAAAATCCCGTGTGCGTTCAATCTGAAAAATTCGTATAAATTGACTGGATTTCTTCATGAAAGAAGCCACGATAGAGCAGATATCGCTGATGTTTGACTTTGTCTTTCCATTCATCGGACAGAGGGTGCCCGAATTTTCGTTCCACAACTGATTTCGCCAGCGCACACCAATCGATATCACTCTCGTTTAATGCCGTGGCTAACGTTGTTTTATCGATTCCTTTCTGGCTTAGCTCCATTTTGATCCGCTGGGCACCATAGCCTTTGCGGCTCCGGCTGCTGATATAGCGGCGAGCATAGCGCTCGTCATCCAGCCAACCATGTTCCTTGCAGTACGCAATAGCCGCTTCCACATCTTCTGCCGCAGCGCTGGCTGTGGCTTCGTCTGCTTCATCTTCTGCTTTTGCGCTTTCTGACTTATATAAATACGCCGCACATTTGCGGCGTATTTCGGTTTCACTATAATCGCGAACAGAAAGCACATTCATCGCATAGCGTAATGGTTTATTCATCCATCTACCCGCTGAAGTGCTCTGTCGGCGATAATTCAGCCACCATTAAAACTCTTCGTTACCTTCACCAGCGAATTCATCTTCGTCACGGCTATTTCCAGCGGCGGCTGGCGTCAGTTCATTGCCTTTGTGCAGCAGCATTTCACGCAATTTCTTATCCAGTTCCGCAGCAATCGTCGGGTTCTCTTTCAGGAAATTACAGGCATTCGCTTTACCCTGACCGATCTTGTCGCCGTTATAGCTATACCAGGCACCGGCTTTTTCGATCAGCTTGTGTTTCACACCCAGATCAACCAGCTCACCGTGGATATTGATGCCTTCGCCGTACAGGATTTGGAATTCAGCCTGTTTGAACGGCGCTGCCACTTTATTCTTCACGACTTTCACGCGGGTTTCGCTGCCGACAACTTCTTCGCCTTCCTTGATAGCGCCAGTACGACGAATATCCAGACGAACGGAGGCGTAAAACTTCAGTGCGTTACCACCAGTGGTGGTTTCAGGGTTACCGAACATCACACCGATTTTCATACGAATCTGGTTGATGAAGATTAGCAGCGTATTGGCTTGCTTCAGGTTACCCGCCAGTTTACGCATAGCCTGGCTCATCATACGTGCAGCCAGCCCCATGTGGGAGTCGCCGATTTCACCTTCAATTTCGGCTTTCGGCGTCAATGCCGCAACGGAGTCGACGATGATAACGTCAACAGCGCCAGAGCGCGTGAGTGCATCACAGATCTCCAACGCTTGCTCACCGGTATCCGGCTGAGAACACAGCAGGTTATCGATATCTACGCCAAGTTTTTTCGCATAAATCGGGTCCAGCGCATGCTCAGCATCGATAAACGCACACGTTTTTCCTTCACGCTGAGCGGCAGCAATAACCTGTAAGGTCAGCGTTGTTTTACCGGAAGATTCTGGGCCATAAATCTCAACGATACGCCCCATCGGCAAGCCACCGGCTCCCAGCGCGATATCCAGGGACAAAGAGCCAGTAGAAATGGTTTCAACATCCATTGAGCGATCTTCGCCCAACCGCATGATAGAACCTTTACCAAATTGCTTTTCGATTTGGCCCAGTGCTGCCGCAAGTGCCTTTTGTTTGTTCTCATCAATAGCCATTTCTGCTCCTGTCATGCGGCGTAAAGCTGCTGTCTCTACGCGGCTGCTTAATCATGAATTGCCGAATAATTACTGACATTATACTGTATACACATACAGCATCAAGGTTATTTTTTCAGAAACGTGTCGAGCAACGTTTGCAGTGCAAAATGGACCGATTGCAAACGCACCGCGTTTCTGTCTCCGCTGAACCGCATTGTCCGGGCGAATGCCCCACCCTGTTTGTCTGTGAAGCCAAACCACACCGTGCCGACAGGCTTCTCTTCGGTTCCCCCGTCTGGCCCAGCGACGCCGCTTACCGATATGGCAAAATCTGCATCAGCGGCCTGCAAAGCCCCTGCTGCCATCTCATTGACGACGGCTTCACTCACCGCACCATGCTGTTCCAGTGTCTCTGCGTTCACATTCACCAGACGCTGCTTGGCCAGATTGCTGTATGTCACAAAGCCGTAGTCAAACCAACCAGAGCTACCCGCGATATCGGTAATAGACTTAGCCAGCCAGCCTCCGGTGCAGGACTCTGCACATGTCAACCTGGCACCACGCGCCTTCAGTTTTTCGCCCACCAAAGCACTTAACCGCAGAATGTCAGCTTCCGTCATTGCCGCCTCATCTTAATCAAGGATTGTTGGGTCAGGGTAACACTTTTCCCCGAAAAAGACGTCTTGCTGCACGGTATGCGAAGCGCCTAGCAAAGAAGATGAAAGAGGGATGAAAATCGAAGAAGATCGAATAAAACGCCGCCGAATAGTCAGAGAGAATATAGCACTACCCTAATAGATTGTCGGTCGGCGGGAATACAGAGGGAATAGGAGTAATTAATAATGATGGAGCGATTTACATACAGCCAGCGCAACTGGTGCATCGCCAGTCCTGCTTATTTATAGCCTGAAAGAAATATCTAAAATAACATTCTTCGATAGGGACATTATTTTCTTCAAAGCTATCGGCCAGCCAGTCGATATTTTCCAGAATCCAATCATCCTCATCTAACCCGTCCCGGTACATTTCATCATCAGGATCGATGATAGAGTAGATCCCCATCGTTCCCATATGATTCTCTTTATATTTTTCCGGCAGCGCGAAGTCTTTTTCTTTATAAGATATTAACCAGTGGCCGTGACAAAGCAGGTTGCCATTACGGCTCCACTTAGCAACAAATGGGTTACTCATATTTATTCCTACCAGCATAAACGCTAGCTATAAACGTATCTCGACATATTTATAAAGTATAATCACCTCACAATCAATGTGCTATTTACAAGCCAGAATATAGGGATAAACATTTTTTACATCTTAATAGGTAGAAACCCATTAGTGATAAATTGATAAATATCAATTCACATGGAAATAAAATATCTAGACAGGGAAAGATAAATAAAAAAAGCCCACTAAAAATAGTGGGCGGGGTACTGCTATTATCGTTATGTAAAAACCCTGGTGTTTTTCGGCACTTCATTCGGCTACTGTCTGATACTTACAGTACCGAACCAACATTAACGCAACATTAGGCGTGTAAAAATTCTGACGATTGCTGTGATAGCCTGCACCATCACTATCGCCACCGTCTCCGCTTTGCTTCATTGGTCGAGATCGGTCAGAATGGCGTGAATATGCCCATAAAGGGGTAATAATCCATTAGGGAGGATGACGGGTGTTTCCCTCTTTCTTAAGAAGAACCGCAGCGAAAAACGGCAGTTATGCCAATGAAATCAGCAGCAGCATTACGATCAATCGCCCGGCAGAACGCTTGTTTGATCTCTGGCGCAAACCGGAAACGTTGCCGATCCTGATGGGCCATTTCGCCAGTATCGAGATACTGAACTATACCGACTCTAACTGGCGGATTAACACGCCGATTGGCGCGCTCATTGAGTGGCAGGCTCGTATTATTGACGAAAAACCGGGGGAGTATATCCACTGGCGTTCGCTGGAAGGGGCACGGGTTCCGAATGAAGGCCGGCTTTCTTTTCAACCTGCCACATCGGAAGCGGGTACAACCGTAACGCTGACCATTCGCTACAACCCACCGGGGGGCTTGATCGGGAAAAAGATCGGCCAAATGTTTGATATGTTTTCTCGCGATATGCTGACAAAAACGCTCTATCGTTTTAAAAAATTAGCGGAGGATGAACTGGCCTAAGCCGCGCCAGATATCATAGCAACAGGTCATCAGTGACCGTTTTCCTGAACTGACGAAAGTGCCCCAATAAAAGGAACGTAGAATGCTGGAATTGATTCAAACCATTGGTCTTGGTCTGGTGTTAATCCTACCACTCGCGAACCCACTGACAACGGTAGCGGTATTTTTGGCAATGTCCGGCAACATGAGCCAAGGGGAACGAAATCGTCAGATCTTTCAAGCTTCACTCTACGTCTTCATCATTATGACCGTCGCGTACTACGCGGGTCAGGTCGTAATGAATACCTTCGGAATTTCCATTCCTGGGTTGCGCATTGCCGGCGGGCTCATCGTGGCATTTATCGGTTTTCGCATGCTTTTTCCTCAGCAAAAGCCAGAACATGCACCTGAAGTCAAAAGCAAAAAAGAAGAAATTAACGACAGTTTCTCCGCCAATGAGGTCAATATCGCTTTCGTGCCGCTAGCGATGCCCAGCACCGCGGGGCCAGGAACCATTGCTCTCATCATTAGTTCTGCCTCACAAATCAAGAGCGGCGTCGATATCACGCCATGGGTGATTACCGTTGCCCCCGTACTCACATTTATGTTGATCAGCCTGATCGTCTGGCTCAGTCTGAAAAGCTCTGGCCTGATTATGCGTCTGATCGGGAAAAGCGGCATTGAGGCCATTTCACGGCTGATGGGATTTCTGCTGGTTTGCATGGGCGTGCAGTTCATCATTAACGGTACGCTGGAGATCGTACATACCCTGCATTAAGTTGAAGATGCTAGAGAGATATCAATACGTTGCCAGATAGCCCAATTAGCGTCTATAACTTTGAATGGCGGGTTTATTCATTGGTCGCAAGCGATACCCCTGCCCGTGTTACATAACAAAAAGAAAGCGTTATTTTGCTTACCTAGCGGAAAATAGGTGCGGCCAACAATGAAAATAAAAAAACGATTCCCAATCAATTTGCGTTCACTCATTTTATCTCTCGCGATTATCAGCATGATCATCACGCTGACCAATGCCTATGTTGCTGTTTATAATGTACAAAAAAAGCTCATCACCGATCAGATACTGAGTTCAAACCTTAACTATTCTTCCAAATTAGCAGCGACCACAGAAAGTTTTTTATCTTCAGCACAGCAGGAGCTGGCTTACAGCGCGATGTCGATAGCGGACAGTTTTAATGACGATGCGACGCTACTGGAGAAAAGTGAGCAGACATACCGCATGAGCCAGAGTTTTAACTCTATTTTCGTTGCGGATACCCAGAATCAGATACATGCGGTTTACCCAACCTCGCTGAACCTAAAAGGAAGCACGCTGACCTCTGATGCCAGCAAACTGGCGCTCGTAGAACAAAAGCCGTTAATCAGCCAGCCTTATATTTCGGTTACGGGAAATCTGATCGTGCTGGTTTCCTCCCCAATAAAAGACAAACAGGGAAATTATCTCGGTTACATCGGCGGAACGATTTATTTAAAAAATCAAAGTGTCTTAAACGAATTTATGAACACCCATTTCTATAACGATTACTCCAGCGTTTACGTAATCGATAAAAGTGGGATTGTTCTCTACCATCAGGATAAGCAGTGGGTCGGCAAGCCCGTCAGCGACGAGAGAATTAAAAACGCGCTTCATAACAAGAAGAGTGGCACCGCCGCCATGCCGGATATGAAAGGTACGCCGTCTTTGGCTGGCTTTGATACCGTCAATTCATCCGGCTGGATCATCATTACTTTGCACCCTTCTCAAACCGTTATCGATTTGCTCAGCAGCGTGATGCGTTCCGTTGTATACGAAGGTGCCCCGGTAATGGCATTAACGCTTATCGCGCTCACCCTACTCGCCTTCTATATCGCCAACCCTCTGCGCTTGCTGGCGGTTTCTGCCAGTAAAATGGAAGAGTCCGGCGTGATTGAAAAAATCAAGAAAGTCCCCTCCTGGTATTTTGAGGTTGAACAGCTAAAACGCGTCATTCTTTTCGGTACCCTGCTGCTGCACAAGCGAATCGGCAAACTGAGTTTGCAGGCCCATACCGATCCACTCATCGGGTTGCTCAATCGCCGTGGCATCTATGAAAGCATTGAACTCATTCTCTCAAAGAGCAATCAGGTTGCCGCCATCGTGATTGATATCGACCATTTCAAACGCGTGAATGATACCTACGGACACAATATCGGCGATGACGTCATCAGGCTGCTGGCGAAAAGCATAAAGCAGGGTTCACGCGAATCCGATCTGATTTGCCGCACAGGCGGAGAGGAGTTCCTCGCTCTTCTGCCCGATACGGATATGAAACAGGCCGCTGATATTGCTGAACGGCTGCGTAAAAAAGTGGAAAAAATGCCGCTGCCAATTCCTGAGAACATCACGATTTCACTCGGCGTCACCTGTTTTATTCCGGGAACGGAGCAGATCGATAGCGTCTTGAAAATCGCGGACGACGCCCTCTATCAGGCCAAGCATGAAGGCAGAAACCGAGTCGTTATCAAAGTCGCTTCCGATCATTCAGTGAATCACGACACGGAATAGACACGCTCAACACGAATCTCGCGAGCGGGAAAGCAGGCAAAAAAAAACCCGCACAAGGCGGGCCAAGGTCATTCTAATGACAGGGATGGTTAACTAACACAACACTCACAGAGATGTGAGGTACTGACAAGGGATGGAAGGACTATAGCAAGCCAAATGTATAGTATTGTCATCAGCAAGTAAGGTTAATCTACCGGTTGTAAAACAACATTGGTAATACTTCCCAGCCGCCCTGCCTGGCTATTTCAGCCTGTTTTCCCCCGTTCACAATGACGCTTTTTGGGTTTTCATCAGCGCAACCAGCAGCGCCATGATTGCCAGAACGCTGGCTAGCCCTCCGACCATCAACCATCCTCCCTGATGCCATGCAGCCATCGCAACCGAGGAACCAACCGCGCCCCCCAGAAACATCCCGCCCATGAATACGGTATTGATCCGGCCTCTGACCGCTTCACCGAGCCCGTAAATCACATGTTGATTGGCAATTAACGCACTTTGTACGCCGAGATCGAGCAGGACAACGCCGATAATCAGGCCAATAACGGAATCGAAACCGATGAATATTGCCCATGAGAGCAGCGTCAGCAGCGCGCCGGCAATCACAACCGGGCGACTGCCGACGCTATCGGCCAGTCTTCCCGCCAGCGGAGCCGCAAAAATCCCCGCGACGCCAATCACGCCGAACAGGCCCGCGGCGGCGGCGCCCATTTGAAAACGTCCGCTTTCCAGATACAAAGCAAGCACGCTCCAGAACGCGCTGAACGATGCAAACAGCAGCGCCTGAATCAGCGTAGCTTTACGCAATGCGTGTTCACTCTGCCACAGCGTCACCAGCGAACGCATCAGCTCACAGTAACGAACGGTTGGATTCGATGGTGAAGTCGGTAACATTCTTCCCATTGCCCACGCGCCCGCTAGCGCCAGCGGCACGCTCAGCCAGAACATCGCCCGCCAGCCTGCGCTTTCCGCCACCAGTCCCGCAATGGTACGGCTAAGCAGAATGCCGCTGAGCAACCCGCTCATCACCGTTCCAACAATCGCACCACGCTGTTTCGCATCGGCAAGCGCCGCCGCAGCCGGAACAATCTGCTGTGCGGCGGTCGCCCCAAAACCGATGAGCAACGAAGCACCTAATAACGCGACAGCCGATGTCGACAAGGCCGCAAATGCAGAAGCCAACGCCAGCATCAAAAATTGCCACACGATCAACCGACGGCGGTCAAACTTATCGCCGAGTGGAACCAGCAGTAGCAGCCCCAAGGCATAGCCCAGTTGCGTCACGGTTGGAATCAGCGAGATTGCCCAGCTCGACGTAAAGCTTTCGCCGATCACGCCCAGCATCGGTTGGTTGTAATAGATATTGGCAACAGAAATACCACTGGCTGCTGCCATTGAGAAAATCAATACGTTGCCGGGAGCCTGCTGCGTTCTGATATCGGCTTCGCTGGATAATGTACTCATCATCATACCTGTCTGTGTGTTTCCTGCCGGAAGTCGGCAGGTGATGAGCAGAGCATAAAGCGCCCTATTCATTCCCGGTAGAGAGGTAAAATGGATATCAGCTATTCCGAATAGGAATATTTCAGGAGAAAAGATGCTGGACGAAATCGGTAAAAATTCTGGCGCGGGCTGATGTCATGCGGCCTCCGGGGTAGACAGCCCACAGATCCATCTTACCCAGCGACCATGAATCCAGCGCGGTGACGACCTGCCCACTTTCAAGCTCTGGTGCAAACATCCATTCCGATGCCACAATCAGTCCTACACCCGATAGCACCGCTGCACGCACGCCTTCCGCCGCAGAAACTCGGATACGCCCATTGGGGAATATTGTGGTCTGTGTTTCACCCTGAGAAAAAATCCAGCGATCGGTTCTCTCTCCCTGCAAATAGATGACGGCAGGATACGCAGCCAGAACGTCAGGAGAAGCGGGCACACCATGACGCGCAAAATAGTCAGGGGTCGCCAGCAGGCGCATGGAACACGATGCTAACCGCTGGGCAATCAGGCTTGAATCCTTCATGTCGCCCAAACGCAGTGCCACATCAATGCCTTCCGCAATCAGATCGATCGGGCGATCGTCCAGAATGACATCAATATTTAGCTGGGGATGCTCGGCCATGAATTCATGGAGCCGCGGTATAATGAGCTGTCTGGCAAACGTCACGGGTGCACCGATGCGTAGCCGCCCAGACAGCGCCGCGCTTCCGCTAACCACATGCTCTTGAGCATCCCCCAGTACCTTCAACGCAGGGGCGATTTGCTCATAAAAATTCTGCCCAGCTTCTGTCGGCGTCAGCCCTCGGGTAGAGCGGAGCAGCAGCGGCGTTGCCAACTGATTTTCAAGCTGCATGATCGCTTTGGACACCGCAGGCTGCCCAATACCGAGCCTGCGAGACGCTGCGGAAAACGACCCCGTTTCAAAAACGCAGATAAATGTTTCCAGCGCGCTCAGGCGATCCATGTTTCTCTTCCGCAAAAGGGGTTTCACTGCATCATACAGTAATCTGGTACGGGTCACGCGATTCACACCGCGCCCTTCTTTTCCCTGCCATCGCCATCTTCAGGCACATTCTCTTTACCGCCGACCGCATCAGGTATTACTCTGATGGCATGACTTGTCATGTCAGGGCTGGCAAACTTTTGCGGCCTTTTTCAAAATCTTACGAGGCGATGCATGAAACTTTTCATTTACGAACACTGCCCATTCTGTGTCAGAGCCAGAATGATTTTTGACCTGAAAGATCTGCCTGTTGAGCAATCCGTCATTATGGAAGGCGACATCGACACGCCAACGCGCATGGTGGGCCGCAAAGTGGTGCCGATCCTACAGAAAGAAGATGGCAGTTTCATGCCGGAAAGCATGGATATCGTCCACTATGTAGACAGCAAGCAAGCGCCGTTAATCGCCGACAAACCGGTTGATGCTGAGATTGAAGCCTGGTGTAAGTCCGTTTCCAGCGCGGTGTTTAACCTTGCTATTCCACGTTTTACGAAAGCCGATTTCAAAGAGCTTTCCACGCCAGAGGCGCGCTATGCCTACATCCTGCGCGAAGAAAAAGCCTTCGGCGATCTGGATGCACTGCTGGCGAAAACGCCGGAACTGATTGCGGAAGTGGAGCAAAAACTCGAGGCGCTGGAGCCGCGTCTGGCAAACGTCAGCACCATTTCCACCACCGACTTTATTCTGTTCCCAATCTTACTGTCGCTCACGATCGTGAAAGGCGTACAGTTTGGCCCTAACGTTCACGCGTACCTTGAGCGTGTCTCAACAGCCAGCAAGGTCGACTTGTTGACCGATAAAGCGCTGTAAAAACAGCAAGAATAGAAACAACAAAGGAGCGGCTTATAGCGGCTCCTTATTTTTAGCAACGTTCGGATAACGTCGTTCGTTTACCGATATCAATCAGGATTATTGATCCTTGGGATTAAGTTCACATCCTTCTACGTCGTGATCAAGCTCAATCACCGAATACGCCTGAGAATTTTTCGTTTTCTTTATCAGGAAAGGACTTGTCGAAAAGTAACTCCCAATGTGCGCATCATCCACGAAGCAAGCAATGATCTCTTTTTCATTTTCCGAGATAATACGCAGTGAATACGTCCAACTGCCATCTGTTTCTGTTGCTTCTGCCCAGTCTTTTTTCTGGCTAAATACATAATCACTGGTATCTTTCAGCAGCGTCCCCTTAGGGAAATGTCTCGGCCCAAAAGAACTGCGGAAAGTAGTCACATCCAAATGCTTCAGCACCGTCAGCGCATCCGTTTTGGTTGCCGCAAAACCGGTCTGGGGAATCATCGATACTGAAAAAATCACGGCCAAAAATAGTTTCATTTACTGCAACCCTGCGATAGAACATCCGTGCGCGTATTCTATTTTAAAAACACAATTCGCAATAGCGTTATGGGGCACGGTTTCACCCCATAACGCGTGGCCGATTTCAACACGTTACTACGATGAAACTGCGACATAAAATCATTCCAGCGACACAAGGATAACCCTACTTCAGCGGCTTCCGCCTGCTCACGGAACAATGCTCCGCTAAACAGCGTGACATCGTTCCCCTGCTCAACCAAATAGCGAGCGTGTCTCAGTGAACGATGAGACGAGGACAGTATGCTTATGCCATATCAGGCTGTTTAACTAAGTAATGGCTAGGCGTACCGCGGATCTCCACAACCTCACCGTCCAACTGCTGTGCATCCATATTCTTCATGAGCACAAACTGCCCATTAACATTGGCAGCAACACCATGCCAGGGCGTCAACCAATCGTCCTTCGTGGGCATCATATGAATACCCAGTTTCAGGCTGTCCGAAGGCTGTGGGTGAATAGACAATCGGATGGCGTCTGGAAATTGTTCAGCAAGCAGATTACCCCACGCCCAGCTGCGTTGAATAACGCCACACGCGCGTTTTTTGGCATCCTTCTGTAACGCCGCATTAGAGCCGGTATAGTCAGGCCACTGGCTATCCTCATAGAGAAAGCGGGTTATTGAACGATAAAGCTGCAAGCCTTCTTCGCTCTGCATGAGCTGCGCCTTGATCTCCTCTTCTGACTCGGCGTAATCCTCAACCAGCCGCCGACGAAGATGATCATAGTCAGCGGTGAGTGCTGCCATATTCTCTACATCCTTAAGATTAAAGACGCTGAGATGAACAGCACCCAACTCATGCAGCAAATTTTCAATCTCATCCTGATAGGTGTTAATCGTTTCGTCGCTGGTCCCAATCAGGTCACCAAATACATGTCCATCCGAGCAAATACGGATGTGCGCACCTGCTGGGTAATAAAGCTGAATACGCTGACATAACGAATTCAGGAAAATCAGGGACAAACGCTCCGCCATATCCGGCACTCTACCCAGCACTTTGTAGGGGTTCGGAGATTTAACTGGAAACGCAGGCAGAATAAGTTCAATACGGTGACCTTTTTCAACAAAAGCACGAATTCTGGGTAATTGAACCTGAGTCACCTGAGACTCTTCTTCACTAATTGATTTCGTCGATTGGGTAAATCTACGCCGATATTGAATTAACTCACTTAATATTAGCGATGAAACTAATTCATTATTCATCATATACAAAACAACCTTATTACTTTACATTAATTTAAAAAAATGAATAAACTGCATAGCAGTGGCGTAGAAACAATAGAATAAAACCCTTACGCGAATACAATAAAAAAACTGAATGACATATTCAGTTTTTTTATTGTATTCTGCTAATAATTAACTTCGATCATAAATAGATATAGTAATGATTAAGTATTAAAATCGAGGATAAGGGATGATGGTGATTGAGCTCTTCAGTTTGCTTAGTACCGTACGTCCCAGTCCCTGGCTGTTCGTCACCCCGGCGAACTCCGCTTCCACATTGTAGTGGTAGCGCACAGTCGCCCCCAGCGGGTCCGTCGCCTCCAGCAGGTTACCTTCCACGTCGTAACCAAACCGCGTCTCGCTGCCGTCTTCATACACCACTTTCGACGGTGACTCGCGCACGCCGTCATACTCCCAGCGCCGCACCTGCACACCAGGCTCATGCCCGATATGTCGCTCCGTCAGGCGGTCAAGGTCGTCATAGCGGAACGCTACCGGCGGTGCATTATCCCGTTCGAGGCTGCTCAGCAGGCCACGAGACCGAAGGCGCGGACTGGGTGGAGGACAACGGTACATTAACACTGGCGGGCGACTGGCTCACCCAAAGCGGGTTACTCGGCCAGCCGTTAAGGATTGAGGTGCTGCCTAGCAGGATAACTATTCGGGCTGAACTGGGGACGATGCTGGCGTAATAACACTGGCAGCTAAAAATAAAAAACCGGAAGATCATTAGAGCGCTTCCGGCTATTATTTATCTCTCTTCAATATTGTAATGGTTTGGATCTGACCACGATATGACTTTGTACTTACCTATATAAGCGTTCTTTTCTTTATAAAAGCCCATAACCTCTGATGGATACCATCCATAACCAAATACAAATAAAGCATCGACTTTAGCCAAAGATTTAATGAGTTCTAATTTCTCACCTTCATCCTTTATCGTTTTAACCATAAACTGGCCAGAAGCTAAAAAACCAAGAGCTTCAACTTCTTTTACTGAGTCATTACCTTGAACTCTGAGCTTTATTGTATTAGTTGCAATATCACTTACAACAATATAGTTATCAGGAATTACGTTCATAATACATTCACCCTTAACATAACTGGAGTCGATGTAGGAACAGAATTTATAACCATTTCAGGTGCTCCTCCCGGCAAATGCAGCCCCGGACCAAGGAAGTAATCATTACTCCCCAATGGACTTCTAGGCTGCATATTTGTTATCCCTTCTATTTTCCTGACATTGAATCCATCTTTCAGAGAACCAGGGTTTAACCCCATATCTTTTTCGATTCTTTCTGCCATAGATCTGGAAATAGAAGTTTCACTTCCTTGAACACCGTCAAAATATTTCAGTGCACCTTCTTTATCCGTAACAAAAGTTCCATCTCTTCCTATTGAAGGATATTGATCCCAGCTTGTCGGACTAATGTTATATCCAACATCATCCTCTAACATCTTAGATTGCCGTGCTCTCGCATTATCAACTCTTGACGAGCCTTCTTTCGGCGTCAACCCAAAAGGATCTACCCAACTGAGCGGATTTTTTACATAGCCATATGCCCTTCTACCGCCGTGTAACCCTATCGGGTCCGGCGACAGGTACTGCCCGCTCTCCGCATCATAGTAACGATGGCGGTTGTAGTAAAGCCCCGTTTCCGCATCGTACAGCTGCCCCTGATAGCGCAGCTCGCAGTACACTTCTTCGTTTGCCGCATCACCCAGGTAGCGCCTCAGCGGGATAGGCCGTCGCTCTTCGCGGTGGGCGCCCCACAACTCCTGTTCCCCACGCCAGCGGACTTCCCCTTCCTCGCTGCACAGCTCTCTGGCGGTCCCCGTCAGGTCGGTCACGATGTAGTGCAGCTGTGTGCTGTCGCCCTGCGCCTCCACCTGTGCCAGCGGCCGGAAGCTTCCCGGCTCGTACACCCACTGCACTTCCCGCGCTGCCGACCCGTCCGCCCGGTACTGCTGCTGACCTATCAGCTGGTCACCGTCCCATCGGTAGGCTACCCGCGCGACCGCCTGCGCCGACGGGAGTTGTCCCTCACGCACCTTGTTAATTCTGCGACCAAACGCATCGTAACGATACCGCCACCGTGCACCATCCGGCAAACTCACCCGTACCAGTCGGTCCTGCACGTCCCAGTCAAAGAACGTGTCCTTCGGCCTGAACCCCGGCCGCGTTTCCCGCTTCATCGCCAGACGCCCGCAGTCGTCATACCGGTACTGCGTATGCCCCCGCTCGACTACCCGGCCTGCCGCATCGTAGCGCGCCGACGCCTGTACCACCGCATCCTGCACCTTCAGTGTCTCACCCAGACCCGGCGCTATCTGCGATACCTCGCACAGGTTCTGTTCGCTGTCGTAACCAAACAGCCGTGCCTGACGCCGCCGTCCCTCATCACGCCGCTCCGCCGTCACCTGGCCTGCCCCGTTCAGCCGGAATGCCTGCTCGCCCCAGTGGCTGTCGCTGATGCCCGTCAGACGGTCCAGCACATCATACTGGTAACGGCGCTCCAGCACGTCATTCACCCGACCGTCCGCGCCCTCCAGCGCCTGACGCTGCAGCAGCCCCGTCGGACTCCACTCATGGCGTAATGCAAACCCGCTGCCGTTGCTGCGCCGCTGCTCTTCCCCCGCCGCCGTGTGGCTGAACTGCAGCGGCTGGTGTGAGCCAATACCCAGCGATGACAGCCGACCCGACTGCCACGCCAGCTGCAGCGGGGCCAGAATCCCTTCCACCACCGCACGCTGACCGCCCGCATCGTAACCGCTCTGTACCGCCTCGCCGTTGACCGTTTCCGATGTGACCTGACCTGCACGGTTATAGGCGTATTCCACCACCGCGTCCGGACTAGCTGCCTTGGTTGGTCAGCCGGCCCGCCACGTCATACGCCAGTTCGGTAATGCCGTCGGTTTCTCCGTCCGCTTTCTGTGCGGTGATGCGCGTTATCCGCCCTGCCGCATCATGTTCGTAATGCAGTGCGCTCCCATCCGGCGCGGTGCGCTGCACCAGGCGGTCTGCCACATCGTACTGATAGCGGTACACTCGCCCGTCGTAATGCCGCTCCTCGCTCAGCCGCCCGCTGGCGTCAAAGCCGTACGTCCAGTCCCGCCCCTGACTGTTCGTCACCCCGGCGAACTCCGCTTCCGCATTGTAGTGGTAGCATACCGTCGCCCCCAGCGGATCCGTCGCCTCCAGCAGGTTATCAAACGCCCCGTAGCGGAACTGATAACGCTGCCCCAGCGCATCCGTCACCGCCGTCAGGTTACCTTCCACGTCGTAACCAAACCGCGTCTCGCTGCCGTCTTCATACACCACTTTCGACGGTGACTCGCGTACGCCGTCATACTCCCAGCGCCGCACCTGCACGCCCGCTTCATGCCCGATATGTCGCTCCGTCAGGCGGTCAAGGTCGTCATAGCGAAACGCTACCGGCGGTGCATTATCCCGCTCAAGGCTGCTCAGCAGGCCACGACGGTTATAGTGGTAACGCTGCAGCACGCCGTCTGGGCCTATCACTGTCGACAGCTGCCCTGTTTCACCATAGCGATACAGCCACTCGCGCCCTTCCGGGTCGTTCACCTCGACAACCTGCCCGGCAGCATTACGCTGGTAATGCCATTCGCTGCCCAGCGGGTCGATATAAGCCAGTAGTTGCCCGTTATCGTCGTACGCATATTGATGCGTCGCGCCGTCAGGCAGGGTAACCTCGGTTACCTGCCCCCAGTCATTGCGCTGATATGCCGTGCGACTACCTAGCGGGTCGGTCTCCGCCACCAGTTGGTTATCCACCCACTCGAGCTGGGTCTCACCGCCATCAGGCGTACGTTTTGACAGAATATTATTACGCTCATCGCGCACATAGCTGAATACCCCGCCAAACCCGCTGTGGTAATGGCTGGTCAGGGTCTCATCGTCGTATTCAAAGTGACCCGGCCAGTAGCCTTCCGAGGTTCTGTCCCGGATGGCGCGGCCTTTTTTATCGTAGTCGTGCTCAACCCAGGTCGAACCTAAATCCGACCAGCGTAGCAGCCAACCTTCCGGCGAGTAGCAATAGTCAAAGTTGCGCCCTTCATCCGGCACTGGCGGGCTTTACTGCCAACACCCTGTTCCGTATCAGCCTCTACCGTAACGGGTTGATGCTGACACGACTGGATGAGGATACCGATATCGCCGCGCTGATGGCTGAACTCGACGGCCACAACAGCGAAGGGGCGGACTGGGTGGAAGACAACGGCACCTTAACACTGGCGGGCGACTGGCTCCCCCTGAGCGGGTTAATCGGCCAGCCGTTAAATATTGACGTGTTGCCCGGTAAGATAGTCATTCGGGCAGAGGCGGGGACGATGCTGGCGTAATATTACAAGCTGCTAAAAATAAAAGCCGGAAGGGTCATTAGATCACTCCCGGCTATTATTTATTTTACTTTACCAGTAACAATTGCATTAATTTGATCATATATATATTCGCAAGCTTCATCTTCTGTCGGGAAACTTACCATCCCAGTTTTAATCCCTCTTTCTGAGTAATAAACAACCCAACAACCATTTTCATGATCGAGACATAACTTTTCACTTGGTAAACGGCCCTCCAAAGAATATAAAGTTCTCGATACTTTCTCTTTGATAAGTCTTTCTTTCAGCTCTTTTTTATTCATAAATATCACCGTCTCTTTAACGAACCATTCTCCACCAAATTTATTATCTTATCAGGTAATTCGTACTGAGTTCCGCCACCTTCATATCCGAACCAGCCTTTAATATCACCAGCATCAACAGTAATTGGCTTAACAACTTCATAAACATTATAAGGCCTACCATCTGCTCCCGGTTTCAAGGCTCTATCTCTATATGGAACTCCTTCAGGAGAGGCAAATGTTCCATATTCAGTACCATATCTATCAATTGTAGAACCGGGTAATAATGTAAATTTAGATGATTCGCCATCGAAGCCTCTATTTGGTGGCCACTCATTATGAGTTGAATAATCTAAGAAATTAGATGATTCTCTGGCTCTCCGGCTTGCCTCTATATTATCAAGTATTCTCTGCCGCTGTTCACATGCAGATTCAGCTAATCCTAGAGGATCAGCACGGGTCAGAGGGTTATGTACATACGCCTGAGGTCGGATACCACCCAGCAGCCCTATCGGGTCTGGCGACAGATACTGTCCGCTCTCCGCATCATAGTAACGATGGCGGTTGTAGTAAAGCCCCGTTTCCGCATCGTACAACTGTCCCTGGTAGCGCAGCTCACAGTACACTTCCTCGTTTGCCGCGTCTCCCAGATAGCGCCGCAGCGGGATAGGCCGCCGCTCTTCGCGGTGGGCACCCCACAACCCCTGTTCCCCGCGCCAGTGGACTTCCCCTTCCTCGCTGCACAGCTCTCTCGCGGTCCCCGTCAGGTCAGTGACGATGTAGTGCAGCTGTGTGCTGTCACCCTGCGCCTCCACCTGTGCCAGTGGACGGAAGCTTCCCGGCTCGTACACCCACTGCACTTCCCGCGCTGCCGACCCGTCCGCCCGGTACTGCTGCTGACCTATCAGCTGGTCACCGTCCCATCGGTACGCCACCCGCGCTACCGCCTGCGCCGACGTCACCTGTCCTTCGCGTACCTTGTTAATTCTGCGTCCAAACGCATCGTAACGATACCGCCACCGCGCCCCGTCCGGCAAACTCACCCGTACCAGCCGGTCCTGCACGTCCCAGTCGAAATACGTTTCCTTCGGCCTGAACCCCGGCCGCGTTTCCCGCTTCATCGCCAGACGCCCGCAGTCGTCATACCGGTATTGCGTATGGCCACGCTCGACTACCCGGCCCGCCGCATCGTAGCGCGCCGATGCCTGTACCACCGCATCTTGCACCTTCAGCGTCTCACCCAGACCCGGCGCTATCTGCGATACCTCGCACAGGTTCTGTTCGCTGTCGTAACCAAACAGCCGCGCCTGACGACGCCGTCCCTCATCACGGCGCTCCGCTGTCACCTGACCCGCCCCGTTCAGCCGGAACGCCTGCTCGCCCCAGTGGCTGTCGCTGATGCCCGTCAGACGGTCCAGCACATCATACTGGTAACGGCGCTCCAGCACGTCATTCACCCGACCGTCCGCCCCTTCCAGCGCCTGACGCTGCAGCAATCCTGTCGGACTCCACTCGTGGCGTAATGCAAACCCGCTGCCGTTACTGCGCCGCTGCTCCTCGCCCGCCGCCGTGTGGCTGAACTGCAGCGGCTGGTGTGAACCAATACCCAGCGATGACAGCCGACCCGACTGCCATGCCAGCTGCAGCGGGGCCAGAATCCCCTCCACCACCGCACGCTGACCGCCTGCATCGTAACCGCTCTGCAGTGCCTCACCGTTCACCGTTTCCGATGTGACCTGCCCCGCCCGGTTATAGGCGTATTCCACCACCGCATCCGGGCTGGCGGCTTTGGTCAGCCGACCAGCCACGTCATAGTCCAGCACGGTGATACCGTCCGTTTCCCCGTCCGCTTTCTGTGCGGTGATGCGCGCTATCCGCCCTGCCGCATCATGCTCGTAATGCAGTGCGCTCCCATCCGGCGCGGTGCGCTGCACCAGACGGTCTGCCACATCGTACTGATAGCGGTACACCCGCCCGTCGTAATGCCGCTCCTCGCTCAGCCGACCGCTGGCGTCAAAGCCGTACGTCCAGTCCCGCCCCTGACTGTTCGTCACCCCGGCGAACTCCGCTTCCGCGTTATAGTGGTAGCGCACCGTTGCCCCCAGCGGGTCCGTCGCTTCCAGCAGGTTATCGAACGCCCCGTAGCGGAACTGGTAACGCTGCCCCAGCGCATCCGTCACCGCCGTCAGGTTACCTTCCACGTCGTAACCAAACCGCGTCTCGCTGCCGTCTTCGTACACCACTTTCGACGGTGACTCGCGCACGCCGTCATACTCCCAGCGCCGCACCTGCACACCCGCCTCATGCCCGATATGTCGCTCCATCAGGCGGTCAAGGTCGTCATAGCGGAACGCTACCGGCGGTGCATTATCCCGCTCAAGGCTGCTCAGCAGGCCACGGCGGTTATACTGATAACGCTGCAGCACGCCGTCCGGGCCTATCACTGTCGACAGCTGCCCCGTTTCACCATAACGATACAGCCACTCGCGCCCTTCCGGGTCGTTCACTTCGACAACCTGCCCGGCAGCATTACGCTGGTAATGCCATTCGCTGCCCAGCGGGTCGATATAAGCCAGCAACTGTCCGTTATCGTCATACGTATATTGATGCGTCGCGCCGTCAGGCAGAGTAACTTCAGTCACCTGCCCCCAGTCATTGCGCTGATACGCCGTGCGGCCACCTAGCGGGTCGGTCTCTGCCACCAGTTGGTTGTCCACCCACTCGAACCGGGTCTCGCCGCCGTCAGGCATACGTTTTGACAGAATATTATTACGCTCATCGCGCACGTAGCTGAATACCCCGCCAAACCCGCTGTGGTAATGGCTGGTCAAGGTGTCATCGTCGTATTCAAAGTGACCCGGCCAGTAGCCTTCGGAGGTTCTGTCCCGGATGGCGCGACCTTTTTTATCGTAGTCGTGCTCAACCCAGGTTGAACCTAAATCCGACCAGCGCAGCAGCCAGCCTTCCGGCGAGTAGCGATAGTCAAAGTTGTGCCCTTCATCCGCCCGTACGCTCAGTAAATGCCCATGGTCGTCATAGGTATAGCTGGCCAGCGTTTTTAATGGCTGACGCTGCGGGGTACATAGCGTGAGTGTCGTGATCCTTTGGTGTTCCGATGTGATGTGAATCAAACGCCCGTCCGACAGCGCAACCCAACGCAGTTCACCCAACACCCACTCGAAAGTCACTCGATGGCCCGCAACATCGTCAATAGACGTCAGACAAAGCTGGAGACCTAGCGCATATTCAAACCGATAGCGTAGGCCACCGACATGCTGGAGCACCAGTTCACCCTGCTGCCGGGTCAACCGCCATTGTGGGTTTGACGATGAGCGGCTGCTCTCCCCTTCATTGGGCAGGGCGAAGAATGCCTGATTGAACTCACCATCCGTTAGCGTAGCCACCCCGTTGTTAAGCGTCAGGCTGATATCCCAGTTGGTGCGCCATAGAGTCCCCAGCAAACCGGGGTGACGTTTTCCCGTGGAGCGATAGTAGCGTTGCAGTGACAGGGATAGTGGGCTACTTACCTGAATGTCGGTGCGCTGCTCCACCACCGCACCGGTTGCCATATCGACCGGATCGCCGTTTTGCTCACCTTTCTTCGGGTCAGTTTTCGTCTCCCCGTTTTCTGTCTTTGCTTTTTCCTGAGCAGCAGTAGCACCATCATTAGGGGGAGTTCTGGCGCCGGGCGTTACATTCTCGGCACCAGTGGGCGTTTGAACGGTTTTCCCGTCATCTGACGGGTTTTTATTCTCATCTGAGGCATGTCGCCCATGCTCGGAAGACTTATTTTTTTGATTATTATCGCCCGTTTTGGGCTGAGACTTATCCTGAGCATTTGGCGTGTCCGTCGGGGGAGAATGAGGTTGCTTAGGTGGAATAGGTGGTGTGTGTGAGGTTGGAGAAGCAGGTGGAGAACTCGTCGAATTTTTTCCCCCTTTAGCGGCCATGCCGACTTTACTCTTACCGCCTCCCAAAATACCAGACAATATTCCTATTGCCGGTATCATACTGGCCTCAGCCATCGTCAAGCCACCAGGTCTTTCTACCCGTTGATTAAATTCAGTAATTTCCTCTTCAGTACGGTAGTCTCCCGATCCGCCCTTTTGCACAGTCATCGCAGATAATTCACAGCTCCCTTTAGGCCGCGCACTTCCAATAACCTGCGTCATGATTTGGGGAATAAATTCAGCAAACTCGGCTTCAATCAATGCCGTCACGATGGTAAAAATTGCGATTAATTTTTCGAGCACATCCACCATGGCTCGGAAACTGTCGGCCATCAGCGCGACTATCCAACTGCGCTCACCAGAAACACCTTTCACCAGTAGGTCCAGTGCCTCTTTGATGGTTTTCAGTATTTCTTTCCCTTTATCAGCATAAATTCTGATATCAGAACGTATGCCCGTCAGCCAGGTGACTATATTCCCGTTACTCAAACGGCGAATAATCTGAGTGGCTTCCTCAATATCCTGCTGCTTGTTGCCTTTAGCGCCTTTCAGCTTCCGCAAGGCTTGCGTAATGGCATTTCCACTGACTTTTAGCGCATCCCCGACGCCAGGAACAAAGCCAATGACACACAGCACCCCGTCAATTTGGTGCATGGTGTCGTTCAATAAGTTAGGATTTTTATAGCTATACCAACACCATTGCCCAAGGAAGTAGACATCCATCGACTGTCCAACTACGGGAACACAGCCCAGTATGACCTCACAGAGCAGCAGAACGGCATTATCAACACTGGATGCCTCACTTGCCACCTCCGCCGACATTCGATGTTGAACTCGACGGATTTCCCGTTGGAGTTCACCATCATCTCTATGCAACTGCTTTTCCAATTCCCAGAAACGCTTCAACGCCAGTTTATATTGCTCCGGTATATCGCTCAGCGGCATCCTCACAGACTGCTGGACGGAGCCATACTGCACGATCCCTTGTTCTCTCAGGATGACGAACAGGGAAAAATATTCTCCGGCAAAACTCGCATAGGCAGGGTTAGACATCAAAACGGGGTTGTTTTCCATCGTTTTCTTAGGGTCGAACGTATCGCTGCCTTCCCCCAAAAGCAGCTCATACGTGCTACACCCCATGTCATGGATGAAAAACATGCCGTTCTCGTCGGTTTTACCCTTTATTTTGTGGTTATTGCTATCGGTTACCTGAAAAGGGGCATTTGGGATGGGTTCACCTGAATCGTAATGGTAACGCACCAATATTTCGCAGCCACAGGTTGTACATCCCCCTGAAATCTTATTATCCGTAGTGAAATTACGCTTTGCGGCATCCCCGCTGGCAGCTAACGCGCTGCTTTTATCCTGACTCATGAAATGACGTCCTTTTTATTTTATGCTTCGTCCAGGTGGTCAATAGCGGCCTGATACAGGCGATCCATACGGCTTTGCGTGCCAAGGTATTCAGGCTGTATCAGAATATTTTTTGCCCAGGGCTGATGCATGAATTCCGGCGAGAGCTCCGTCGCCAGTGCCAGCCAGCGCACGATATCGCGGTCGTTGTTAAAGCCGCTGTTCCTCGCCTGTTCCGCCTGCTGATGGGTAAACGCCTGTAGTTCATCATCAGGCGCGTTCTGCCAGTCAGCATGGTAAGCACGCAGATGCTCGCTATAGCGCGCCAGATTGTGATGTTCATAGGGCACTATAATGGCTTGCCATTGTTCAGCGCTCAGTTGGCGCGGCAGGATGTCTGGAATAGTGTGTGGTTCGCGGGTGGTAAGGTTTAAGGCACGTACCGCGCCGTCAGGGGAAATGTCGCAGAAGCTGGCTATTGGGCCATAAAGTGCACAGGCTTCTTGTGCGGAACTGGCGGATAACAGCTGATTCACCACCTGCCAGTCGCCTACGCGCAGGATGGCATTCTCCCCAGAAGGTGAAGTCACCAGGCTCCACTGCCGCAGATGCTTCGTGACCTCAAGCAGTTGATCGAGCGGTGAATATGCCTGCATAAACCATTCCAGCTGTAGCCCCATTCCCCAGCCCGGTTGAGTGATGATGTGTTCTTTCACCTGCGACCAGTTGGCGACATTAAGCGGGATGCAATAGGGTGATACCGAGGCATGAACGCGCCCCGCTTCTCCCCAGTACAAACGCGTCTGTTCCAGGCTGCCCCCCCAGCGTTCGGCCAGCCACGGCACAGCATCGTTCATCGACGCTTCGGCGATAACAAAACAGCCGCCCTGAGCGATACGCGTTTGCCAGACGGCGTCATCTTCCGGCAGCAGTTCAAGGAAAGGTTGCGATACACTCACAGCGTGACCTCCGGTATGTCAGGTAACTCTCCCCGCATCCAACCGGGGCGATGGTAATTAAGCTGCACACTCTCAATACGTTCAGGCTCAGATTTAAAAATCCGAATACTGTCCGCGATCGAATAACGTTCAGTCAGATGAATAAAAATCGGGTGTAAATAGAATTCGCTGCCGAGCACCCAGCGATGAGCAGACCAGGCTTCACATTCCGCTTCGCTGGCTTTCGGATAATAGTTCCCGGCTAATACAATGCCGCTAATAAAGCGTGTTTTTACTATTTCAATATCTAGAGGAAAAACACATTGTGCACTGACAAAAAGAAATAGCTCATTCGCTAGTCGGTGCAGGCGATTATCATTAGCGAGAAGGTAATATTGATAGTGCGTTAAAGTAATGTGGTACGTTTGATTAATGTCGCTCTTGTTTTCTTTATTAACATCCTGCTGTGCGAATAGCTGATATTCCCCACGTTCGCTCTTCACAATGGGCAAATACAGATTATTCAGCGGGCCGAGAAAATCCGTTTGTGCAGCAAGATCCAGAGTGGACCACCAGGCCGATAAAATGTCTGGTACATAGCTACGAAATAGCGCTTTAGTGCCATCAGGCCAGAGACAGGAAATGCGCTGCTGCCAAAAATCAGCCACCTGCTGCAATGTCAGTTCACCATGCATGAGAATTACGCCACTATGCCGCTCCGGCTGTGTCTCAGTCAGCCAGTGCAGCAGTGTTTCTCCTGGTTTGCCTTCTTCTATTTTCACCACAATAGGCGCCCACATCTGCCAGTTTTCGGCATCTTTGCCAAAATGCAACGGTTGCCATATATCTGACGCCGCAGGTTGAAAAGCCTGCCAATACTCAGGTAATTGGGGATAACTCAACGGCGAGATAATAGCGAACAACGGCGCATTAAACTGGCTGATTTCAAACAGGGTATAACCGTTTGCCATCATCGTTATTTGCCTGTAAATAAATGAGATAATTTTTAATACGATGAGCGTGTATTCATAACAGCAGCAACGACCCAATAATCACGCAGATTATCAGGTCGAGACATGCCGTTTATTTTTATAACGCAAAATGGATAATAAAACGGAGAATCAAAATAAAACTAGACTGGCAGTCCTTTTTTCCAGCGTTCCCGAACTTCAGCAGGTGATAGCGGTGGGAATTTGACGCCGCGATCCAGTAACAGCTGTTTTACCTTTAATGCCCAAGGGTAGTGAGGCGATTTAGGAGACATAATGGATAAGCTGTCGTGTACACGCCACGCCAGGCTACTGCCGGTTGAAGAATAGGTATCGAAACTTGCGCCCTGCTCAATCAACCAATAAACAATTTCGTATTCATTTACATAGGCGGCATAAAGCGCACTATTTCTTTTATTTTGATCTTCTAAATTCAGATCAGCCCCTTTCTCAACGAGTAGCTTAATATCAGCCCATCTTTGCTCATTAATGGCACTAAATATTGCAGGCTGACCACGACGACCAATTGCATTCGGATCTCCACCTGCATCCAGAATAATGCGAAGCCAGTCAGGATCTTTCGCGCCCGCCACAGAATTGACTGCGCTGTCGCCAAAGCCGTCTTTATAGTTTGGATCGACACCCAGTTTAAGCGCCAGCGTGACGGCTTTTTTATCCTTCGTCTCATAAATCAGCCACAGCAGCGGCGTGACGCCTTCTTTTCCCTGAATATTCAGGTTAACGCCCTGCGACAGCTGATGACGAGCTGCTGATTCGTCACCTTTTTGAATACTTTCCAGTACCGCCACCACGGGCGGTTCAAAAAGTTCACTCGCCCGCATACTGTGTCCTCCTGCCTGACAAGCGGTTAATAATCCCAGAATAACGACGCCCAACCATTTTATACGTGCCAACCATTGCATTATATTCCCCTGAATGTATTGGTTATCTTCCCGATATCTTCCTTTTTCTGGCTTTCAATACCCGCAATCACCTGATCCATACCGTGGCGAGCAATCGGCGAGCCGCCGACTGCGGGAAGTGCCATCATATCACCGCTTGCTTTCGGCAGGCCCCCTTCCAACAGTTTTGCTACACCAATGATTCCCCCAAGCGCCGCACCAGCGGCTCCGCCAATCAATGCGCCCGCGCCAGACAATAAACCTGGAACCAAAGCCTTACCGTAGGTTTGTGCCATGGTTAATATCTCGCCATCGACCGCTTGTGTTTTAATCAATGACGCTGTTTCTGCCAATGTCGCACCACCACCTCGCAAGGCAGTATTCTCATGTAATCCTGCGGCATTGAACGTATAGCCAGGAAGTTTTGTCACACTGACCGCAGCAGAGGCTAACCCGCCCCCCAGAGAATGACCAACAATAACAGGTGGAGGATTTGGCATCAGATCTTTGACTTGAGTAGCGAGATCCATTGCTTGTTTGTACTGCGCTGATTCAAATCCCATACCCTGAGTGGCGTTAGTCAACCAGTCTTTAACGCCTGTCACCGCATTATTGGTGCCCCGGTAGGTCAACATCGTTTCGCCATTAATTGCTGATTTGAACAGAGCGGAACCAAACCCTGTTTTCTTATCCATAAAATCATTGTCTGTCAGGCCTGGAAGCTTACTCGTATCCAGAATATCCAGCCCAACTGGCGCCTTAGGCAGTTTATCCAGCACGCCTCGTCGGAATTCATCGACAGAATAAACATACTGGGCCGCTTCTGCGCGTAAGATACTGTCGTTATTAAACGCCAGCCGCTTTGCCGCATCGGCTAACCCCGGCAGCGATGCGGCTTCGGTCGCCAGCTTGGCGCGCGCCAGATAACGATCTTTACGCTGGGCGACGGAGAGCAGGTCATCAAGAATGGGCAGCTCGGCGACCGACGCCCATTCCATTAACGTCGGCAACAGCATTGGCGTCAATGCCAGCAGAGGCGCACGGCTTTTTGCCGATTGCTCAGCGCACGGTTTCACCGGGGATTGATAGGGCGAGTCGCCAATGATCACATTCCCACTGCCAGCAGCAACCGAGCCGCCGCAGCCGATCGCATCACCGATACGCGCCGCCAGCTTTCCATTGATGATGACCGTACCGGAGCCCGCGGATATAGCACGACTGTGCACGCCGTGGGGCACATTCGGGCAGGGGCAAGCGTGGAGTAAAACCGCATCGCTTTTACGGGCGGCCGGTTTGCCATTGATAATGACATCACCGCTGCCTTCAATAATCGGGGTGGCGGGGAAACAGCCGTGCCCCGCGCAACTGTCACCTAAACGTGCAGCACCTGGCATAGTTCCTCCTTAACGTCTGTCTGGCGCATCGGGCAGCGTAGGCTTCGTCGGGTCTTCTGGCGTAATTGATACTGGCGCAGTCCCTACGCCAGCCGCACCGCCATCGTTGATCTTCACAATCGTCCCGGAAATCGTGACGCCCGCGCTATCAATCTTGATAAAGCCACCAGGCGCTTTGATGGTCAGTGCCTGCCCCGCTTCCAGCACGATATCCGCGGCTTTCAGGTAGCTGTCTGTATTGACCAGAACTCGCTGATGCGCGCCGATCAGCGTCTCTTCAGAGCCTGACATCGTGGTCTGACGGCTCCCTTCGATATGGGTAATCTCCCCCCCGCCGATGAAACGTTTGAACGAAGCACCAATCTTCTGAATAAAACTCCGGCCAATTTCCTGATGATGATCCTGACCGATGTTTTCAAAATCATCCTTGCCTATCGTTCGGTGGCGGTGACGCGTGACCCGTTGGAACTGATCCTGATCCACGCTGAGGTGCTGATCGCGCCCTACGCTCTGTCGCTGGATGTTGTTGATAACACCATCCATATCTTTCTGAGCGTGATAGTAAATTTGTTCACGCGTCGCCTCATCCTCAAAACGCAGTTCGTTAAAGCCACTGCCTTTATGCGTATCGGTACGCAGCGTCGTGCGCGTTTTATGTGCTGGTAAAACGTACGGCGTCGGGTTGGTCGCGTGGAAGGTTCGCCCGGTCACAATCGGCTGATCCGGATCGCCTTCGAGGAAACTGACGATCACTTCATGGCCGATACGCGGGATAGCAATCATGCCGTACTGGCCGCCCGCCCAGCCCTGACTGACGCGCACCCAGCAGGAACTCTGGTCATTGCTTACACCGTAGCGATCCCACGGGAATTGCAGTTTTACCCGTCCATACTGGTCGCAGTAAATCTCTTCCCCCGTTGGGCCGACGACGGTAGCGATTTGCGGGCCATCCACCATCGGTTTGTATGGCATGGCAGCACGCCATGTCGTCGTGCCTTTCACCACGGCAAAGCTGTTGCTCATGGTCGTCGGTTCGCCGCCGCTTTCCTCTTCCAGCGCCTGCGGCTGTTGCCCGACGTGCGTCACGCTCACCGTCTGCCACACCGCATTCAGCGTCGCATTCGGGTGCTCCGTCAGCGTAAACGTGTTGCCCGGCATCAGCCCCGCGCAGTTGGATTCTCCTTCGCTCGTCACCGCCCCTGAGCGTAGTGCATCCAGTCGATAGCCGCTGAACGCCTTGCCGCTCGGGTCTTGCTTGTAGCGCCCCGGATAGTCGTAATGCTGGTAGCTTTCGCGCTGGTGCTCCAGCTCGCCGCTCATTTTCTTGTGTGACAGCCCGTAAGCCGGCGTCTTAAAGCTGTAGTCTTTCAATTCGACTTCGGCCGTACTCACCCGTTCCGCGTAGTGGAAACGCCGGACATATTCGCCCTCGCTCAGCCCTTGGGTCGCCAGATTGAAGAACAGCTCGGGGCCTTTGGTCAGCGCACCCGCATCGTCGGCAAACACCACCCGGTGTTTCCCCTCTTCGTATTCGTGGAAGAAATACATTCCCTCCTCAGCGGCCAGCCGGGTGATAAAGGCTAAATCGCTTTCCCGATACTGCACGCAGTATTCGCGCACTGCGTGCTCGTTACGCAGCGCAAAGGCGTAGTCGGTAATGCCCGCTTCTTCCAGCAGCGCACCGATAATCGCTTCCGGCTTCTGCGCCTGAAAGATACGGGCGTTGATGCGTAATCCCAGTCGCCACAGGGCTGGACGGACTTCCACCTGATAGCGCGTGCGGCGAAATCCGGTGTCGCCCTGCGTGAAGCCACTGACAATCCCGCTGACCCGACGTTTCAGTTCGCCTTCATACCAAATCATCAGCTCGCACGGCTGGTCCAGCACCGCGCCGAAGTCAACATCCGGCAACGCGCTCGCCAGACTCAGCGACAGGCTAAAAGGCCGGTTCAGCCCTTCATCCAGCCTGAAATCCACCACCGCGAAAGTGCCTGCTTCCAAGGCACCGACCTTTACGGTGAACTGTAATCCTGTACTGTTTGCCACCCGTCCTCTCCTTCTTCCTTCGCCGTTGCCATGGCTACCGCACGCCTCGGGTTCCCCCGGAGCGGCACGTCGCTATCCTGATTAAAATAAAAACCTGAGCTGTGGTCTGAGTCTGCTCACGCCACAGTTCACGTTGATAGAGCATCACGTTGAGAAAAACGCAGAAAACCCGGGACAAGCCCGGGTTCGGTGGGAATTACGCTTCGACCGGTGCACGCCAGTCATCGGAACCGGAAGTCCCGGCAACGGTGTGCTCCCAATCGATTTTGCGGTAGGCCAGCGACACTTCGATCAGCTGGGTATAGTCCAGTTTTGACGGATCCTGGCAATGTGGCATTTTGCAGTCGATGTCCACGATGGTGGCATCGGTCAGCACGGTAGAGAAGAAGTGCTCTTGCTTACCTTCAACCGACGTGCGGTACCATTTCAGGGTCACGGTCGGCAGCATTTCGCCAGATGCCAGAGAGTTGTACATCAGCGGAACGGCTTTGTTCAGCGCGACGGTGAATTTGAACGGTTTGTGCACACGCTGGCCGGACGGCTGACCAGACTGTGGGTCAGTTGGTACGGTGACGATGTGTTTGAATTCCTGTACCAGCATTTCGTCTTCGTGGCCTTCCACATAGATGTTGCCGACAGAATCAGAAGTGAAAGCACCCGCGGTGATGTTGCCCTGAGTTTTACCTTCGATGCTGATATAGCATGGAGTTGGCATAATCTTGCTCCTTGTTGTTGAACGGAATGAGTTATTGAACAGAATGAGTAACTTCACCGTCTGTATAGCAATTCACATGCCAAAAATTATCTTTATGTTTTATAAAGGAATTCCCCTAACCCAAACTCCCCTTAAGTAAAATTTGAGCAAGAAGTTGCGCAGACTTCCTGAATCGTTTGCAGACATTGCGCAAAAAGTGATTTACACCAGAAAGTGAGCAAGAAGTTGCGCAGAATGCGCAGTTATTCTGAAAGTTTGAGTTAGCGATGAATTAATGAAATGAATAGCCGATAGAAACCGTGCTTATTAATAGCAAAAAACTATATTTGGCGATAAATCGCTCATTTTCATAACAATAAAAGTAAGCGATCACTTACGTTTTTATGAAAAAAAGGAATGGCAAAGTCAGGACATTCTGTAATGAAGAGAGTAATGAAAAGAATCATAAAAACAAAAACGCGGGTGTTGCTATCACGCAACACCCGCCTGTTATTGCCACTCTTTATTCCACGACTTATTCCACGACAATCCGACTTACGCCACGATGAGCCACCACCACGGATTACTCTGTTTTCCCCGATGACCAGTGCATCGCCAACCGCTGTCCGGCTTTGATTTCATCCGGCTGCATCGTCGCTTCCAGATCGTTCCGCGCATGAATGGCTTCGCTCATCCCCTCCGTCGCCGCCATCGCGTACCAGGCGTAAGCATGAATACGATTGCGGGAGGCACCCAGCCCATCCTGACGCATCATCCCCATACGATATTGAGCCATACGGTTACCGTCATTCGCCGCCAGACGGTACTGCTTCATCGCCTCAACATAATCCTCTTTGCCGCCTTGTCCCAGCCGTAGCATCTCGCCATAGGCCAGACGGGATTCAGTGTCTCCTGCTGATGCCGCTTTGGCATATTCTTCACGCGCACGCGCGAACTCGCTCGCTGTAAATAACCGCTCACCCAGTTCGCGTTGCGCACGGATATAGCCCGCAGAAGAAGCCTGAACCAGATACTGTTCGCGCTTTTCATGGGTTGTCTGGATCTGGCTGAGCAAATAATCGGCCTCGCCCGATCCGCCAGACGCGGCGCGCTCCAGCCAATAACGCGCCTTTTGCTCATCCCAAGGTAAGCGCTTACCTTCACGGTATGCCTTGCCCAGCCAAAGCTGTGCTTCGGCATCACCTGATGACGCGGATTTTTGATACCAGTTCAACGCATTTTCTCCGTCTTCGTGTCGCGCCATCCACAGCTGCGCCTGTGCCTGACCCAGCGTCGCCGCACGGAAATACCAACGTTCGGCCAGATCGCGACGGATAACCACACCTTTACCCTGCTCGTAGCGCTGCGCCAACTGATACTGCGCATCTCGATTGCCGAGCTCAGAGGCTTTCAGCAGCCACGATACGGCATCTTTTTCGCCGCCTGTATGTGTCGCGTGCCACTGGGCAACGATCAGTTGCGCGGGCGGATAGCCATTTGCCGCAGAGGATTCAAATGCACTCAGGCAGGCCGCCACCAGCTTTCCCTGATGCTGAACCTGACAGTCCATGCCTAGCCGATGCCCCGCTTCGCCATTTCCCAGACGTGAGGACGTTGTCCACCACTGGCGAGCAGACGGACTGTTCTTGGGCGCCCCCAACCCAGCCTGATACCAGTCGCCAACCTGAAGTGCAGCGGCCGCGCGCAATTCCTGATTGCCCGGAAGCTCAGACAAGCCAGACGCCTTCTGCATCCACTGCATCGCTTCGGTGTACTGTGAACGCGTGGCTAGCGTCTTTGCCAGTTGATATTGCGCTTCGCCGTTTCCCCGATTCGCTGACGCCGCCAGTTCTGTTTCAGACAGCGACGTGACCGGCGCCTGACATGACGCCAGCCAACAGGCCGACAGGACTATCACTAATTTTTTGTATTTCATCATGTGCCCAGCGTTTTTCCCTTCACGATAATCAGCTGGCAGAATTACCCTGCTGCAAACGGTACAAGCGAACGTTGAAGGCGCGCAGTTCGTCTTCCATCGCACGTAGCTCTGCTGGCGTCAGCGACTGGCTCTTGGTTTTACGCGCCTCAAGCTCCCGTAGCCGTATCCCGAAGGGAACGTCCGATATCAGGTCTTTTTGCATATCGTAGAGCTTTGATTTCAGATAGGAAATCGTCACCGTCCGGCGCTGCCGCTCCAGTTCCAGCAGTTGCTGCAACGTATCATTGACTCTGGCGCGGGCCTGTTCGTACCCGCGTGTTTTTGGTTCATCGCCCTGCTGACGTTCAAGCGCAATCTGCCACTGGCGTTCCATTTCCTTCACCGCCAGCGAATCGGGATAGAGTTGCTGCATCACGTTTTTCAAGCCGTTGCCGTATTGATACAGGTAGAACGGCGAGGCATTTTTCACCTGCTCCAGCTGTGCCTGATAGCGGTTAATCAGTTCGCCTTCCATGCCCTGCAATTTTTGCTCGCCCAGCGCAATACGTACCCGGCGAATGTCGTTATGATCGGGGGCGGCGGGCAACGCGTACGCCGGTTGTTGCAATAGCGCCAGCGCATCGGCTTTCTGTTCCTGCCAATACTGCCAACCTGTAATGGCCGCGACAGGCAACGCGCAGGTCAGCAACCCGGAGACAAACCAGAACCAGGCTGGCTTCTGCTTTTTATGCGCCTCAATTTTCAATACCGTCGGTTTCATTTGCCCTTTCTCCCGTCCGATGAGAATGCTGCCCGCAGGCAGAGCAGCCTGACCCGAGCCTGATGACCCACCGCTTTGCACCGTCGCGCCGGGTTCCATGTCTGAATGAAAGAACACCATGGGTGGAATCTGCATATCCTGCTTTTTCAGTTCTTGATCGTCCGACACAATGACAATCTCGGTTTCATCAAACAAATGGGTATAGCCTTCGACAAAGTGCAGCAGATTCTCGACACGAGGAATGCGGCTCAGCCCCGAGTTATGCAGCTTTTCACTCATCAATTGCAGCGCACGTTCGCAACGGTAAACCAGCCGCTTGTGTTCATGGCTGATGGCGTATTGACGTACCACTTCGCTGATGCGAGCAATAAACCAGTCCAGCATCTCGATACGCGCCCGTTCCTGATGGACCGGCGGCCAGAAGTTATCCCACTGCGTGACGATCAAATTCGCCAGAAACTCACAGCTTTCCGTGAAGCCGGTCAATCCCGCCAGCCGCGAACGCGCCAGCGTAAAGTAGATCGCGGTCTGGAGATCCACGCCCTGCTTTTCAAAGATGGTGGTGGCCATATCGTGCACCAGCATCCAGTCCACATCAGGACGCGACGCGTGACTCAACTTGTTAATTTCCGCCCGAAGTGCGTCAAACTCCGGCAGCATCCGTGGATCTCGGCCTACTTTCAGGGCCTGTTGTGCATCTTGCATATCACATCATCCAGCAATAGGGAGCCTAGGCAGGCTCCCGAGAGTTAATTAATAAAGCGAGTCAGGCAGCGTGAACTGGCTGAACAGACCACCGGCAAACGGGTTATGGCTGGCATCGGTATAAACGCGATAGGTCATCGCTCCGTTCTCCAGCGAGAAGCGCACGTCAAAGGTGTTCTCATTCACCTGAGTCAGCTGATCGCTATTGATTAACCGGAACATCGCCCACGGCCCGCTAAAGCTCAGGCTGCGCGGCGAACGCTCACGATCGTCCGGCACCAGCGTCAGCTTACTTTCTGCACCGTCACGCATACTGTTTGGCCACACCAACGGCGTTTTCTGGCGACGACCGTGGCTGTATTCCAGCAACTGTCCGTCCAGATTCAGCACACTCCGGCGCTTGTTCGCCGTCAGTTCCAACGGTTCCAGAACGAAATGTACTTCCAGGCTGCCCTGCGCATTAAACAGGGTCTGGCGGATGCGAGTCGCGCGTTCAAGCTGTTTCACCAATTCAGCCTGCAGAGGCGATGCCATGCCTTCTTCCAGCATGCCGCTTTCCATCATCGCCTTGAGGTTGGTCTGATAGAAGTTGTCCAGCGTCCCGCCAGTCATGAAGAACATTTCCATTTCCGATAGCGGCACATCTTTGTTCGATGACGGATCGAAAGGGTAACGATCTGCCAGCTTCTCATTGAATGGCGTCACGACCTTATCCAGCCATTCCTGATTCAGCGACGACATCGCCAGCCCGGTCACCAGACTGGCGCTCTCTCCGGCTAATTGCCCTACCCAACGATCCAGCGGTGCGGGAAGGCTGCGGGCGTATTGCTGTAAGGCGAATACCGGATCGGCAAATTTATTCCCCTGCCGCGCCTGTACCGCTTTCAACGCCGCCTGTCCCGGATCGGTCGCGTTAACGATCTGATCGAGATAGTGATAGAGATCCGTCAGCTTCTGATTGACCTCTTGCACCAGCGGCCCCTGCTCTCCGCGTCCGCTCAGCGCCGCATTGATGGTCATAAACGGACGACCGGTACGCGTGTTAATACTCTGCGCGGTGTCGTTGTCATCATCGGACAGCTTACGGATACGGGTGTTGTCACTGACCGTAGTCAGCACGCGCTGGAAAGGCTGATCGTTGCCGGTAATATCCGTGAGAATATCGAGCGCCTGCTCCGGCGTATCGAGCGTCTGCACGTCAATGTTCGCCAGCACTTTCTGCCACTGGTTGATGTAATCCGTAATGTAGCGGTCATTTACCTGACGCAGAATTTCCCGCCGATCGGCCTCGCTGAACTGCGCACGTTCACGCTGTCCCAGCACCCAGGCGTCCAGCGCCGTCAGCTCTAACAGCGCTTTGTCCTGCTTGAGGTAATAGTCGCTAAAGCCGGGATACGTCAGCAGCCGAGGCACGCTTCCCGCTTTGTCATTACGCAGGGAAAACACCGGATCAAAGGTCGGGCCGACTTCATCACGAATCGCTAAATCTGGCGGTAGCACCTGCGTCGCCTTCATCACCAGACTCTGATAAACGCGCTGATACATCGGCAGCTTGCTCAGTTCCTGCTGAGCCAGCGTAATCGGCTGACTAAAAGGTGCAAACGTGCTGATCGCTACTGCGTCTTTCTGCTCACGTGCCTTGTGCCAATCGGTGTGCTCAAGGGCGTAATCCAGATGCTGCATCAGCTGTTCCTGCACGTTGCCCTGTCCGGGAAATTCCTTCTGCCAACGCTGCGCCATAAACTGTTCGACCAGCGTTTTATTGCGCCCTGACGCATCATCCAGCATCCGCATCACGCGCAGAATCGTCAGCTTTTGCTCACTATTGGCAGGTGCCTGATTCAGATCTTCCAGCAGCCCTTGCATCACCGCCGGGAGAAAGCGCTGATTCAGCATTTGCAGATAGGTGCCTTCAACATGAGGCCCAATCTTGTCGCCCTGATACAGGCCAAGATCGGCCAGCAGCGGCGTGCGCTCATGGTAATTACCAAAGGATAAGGTCGCATCGCGAATCAAATTCAGACGCGGCAGTTGCTGATAGCCGTAGCCCTGCTGGCCTTCCAGCTCATTGGTGCCGATAAAGGCCTGTGCTTTCGTCAGGACGTTACGCCCGGCTTCTTCATTGACCCGATAGAAATGGTGCCAGCTACCAATCAGTGCCAGACTCGCGAGCAGCATGCAGCCCACGCCGATGCTCAGCCGACGTCGGCGATAGAGGCTATGCAGCCGGTTTTCCCCTGCCAGACTGGCCTCTGGGAAAATGACGTCAGGGAAAAGACGCTGCACAAAGAACGTATTCGATTCACCGCGCAGCGCAGGGTTGATCGGCTCTGGCAGTTGATAGCGTCGGGAAGCCGACTGCGCAAAGGCATCGAATGGCACCCCTTGTTGATAGACCGAGCTGACGTAGACACCGCGGATCAGGAACGCGCGATCTTCGCCCGTCGCTAACGTTTCCGTCAGCACTTCCATCACGTAATCTTTCACCCCAGCCAACTGGCGAACGAACGAGAACAGCGAATTGCGCACACTTCTGTCGGATTGCGTCAGTAGCATGTCCGGCAGGTTGTCATTCAGGTGCGTGACCCACTCGTCCCAGAAACGCTCCAGCTCTTCTAACCAGCCTTTGCTGTTGCTCGCCTGCGGCGTAAACGTCACCCCTAATACGGCCTGACGCGCCTCGCGGTTCAACTGGCGATAAACCTTATCGAAGCCGCTCAGCATATCCAGCCGGGTCAGTGCGATGTACACCGGTAAGCGCGTATTGATGTTGACGGAAATTTCCTGCAAGCGAGCACGCATCACCTGCGCGTAGGCTTTGCGATCGGCGACGCCAGCCTGTGCCAGCCAGGAAATATCCAGCGTGAGCACCAAACCGTTGAGCGGCTGGCGGCGGCGGTTTTCACTGAGCCACTGCAACAGGTGCTGCCACAGTCGAGCATGACGCTGTCCGAGCGAATCGCCTTCCAGCTCAGGCTGGGCAAGTAGCTGTCCGCTGGGATCCCAAATCACCGCGGATTCACCGACCCAACTGCTCACCTGCTGGCCTGCCGCCACGTCTCGCAGCTCCGCATCCAGCTTCGGATTCATTTTGTTTGCCGGATTAGCGCGATGGATCAGGCTACTTTTCCCGCTGCCAGCCAGACCAATCGTCAGATACCAGGGCATCGCATATAGCGCTCTTTTCCCCAACTGGGTCTGAAACGCCTCCAGCCAGCGGTCGAGAAACGTCTGCTGGCTGTCGACATACACCTGCAAGGGATCCTGTTCAATCACCTGCTGTTCATGACGCTCCGCCCGCATCTGCTGTACACGACGCCAGACCATCCAGGCGCTGTAGGAGAACGCCAGCCACAGCCAAACCAGCGTGAACACCACGCGGCCCCAAATTCCCTGTAATGGACGCGACTCGCCCACCGTCAAACGCGGCCCTAGCCACCAGGCCAGAACCAACACGACGACCCACAGCAGCACGCCCAAAAGTAGCCAGGAGGGTTTCAGTTTAGGCAACTGCTTGCGTAGAAAGGTTATGATTGTTTTAAACATAAGTGACCATTCACTCCGAATGTCTTATTTTTTGCGGGATGCCGCCAACCGCTCCACGCGGCTGACCATTCCCGGTTCCCATTGCATCAGGCCCAATTGTTGGCTTTCCTGCCACATGTGCTGATAGTGCTGTGCTGCCAGTGATTTCATCCCTTCTTCGGCGAGTAAATCCGCCAGTACCAACTCGGCATAAAAGCGGTCACGCGGTTCTTTCAGGCGACGCATGCGTTCATCCAATAGCTGCATCGCCGCCCCAATGCCTTTCTCGTCCCGACAGGCCGCAGCCTCCGTTGCCAGATCGTCCTGCCGCGCCCCACCGCCGCCGCGAACGGGCTGGCTAGACTGCAACCACTGGCTGCATTTCCCGCTCAAAAAAGGCGCGCCATCGCTGAACGCCAGTTCACGCAGCTCCGGCACACGCTGAATAAACGCCGAAAGCTCCTCGGCAATCGCCATCGCGACGGAAGCATGCCCCAACCGTGAGGCCACCGAGGCCGACAACATATGGCCATCAAACCAGTAAGGTGCCAAAACCAGACTTTGTTCTATGCGTTCCCACAGCGCCAAATCGGCCTGAGCCAGCGCACTTTGGTATTCATCCACGCGGTCCGACGAGACGGGCGCCAACTGGGTTTTATTCCCCTTGGACGACATTGGCGGTGTGGCAATGCCGGACCAGATAGCGTGGCGGCGCAGACGGTAACCCATCGGTGAATCGGGATGACGCTCAACCAGCAGCGCCGCGACGTTCAACTGGGTTTGCCGCCAACCGCGTTCGTCGGATGAATTAATCTCCACCGAACTGACTGGCGTCGAGGCCGTGCTGGCGCTGGTTTCACTTCCGCCCGCACTTCCACTGCCGCTGGCTGCTGGGGCAGGCTTCGCCGTCTGATTCGCCTGTTCCTGCGCCTGCTGTCGCTGTCTGGCGCGCTTAACGCCCTGCACCAGTTCATCCATCAACGCCGCTTTGTCGCTGGCCAGTTCGCCCCAGCGAGTCGCCACCTGATCCGTTAACTGCTGTAGTTGCTCCAGCTCTGCGCTGGATGCACTTTCTGCAATACGGGGCAACGCGCTCTCAAAACGCCGAACAATCTGGATCATCAACTTCTGTTTCTGAACCGGACTGGCAGGCCACGCGGGCACCCAGTAATTTTCCAGCCAACTGTCCAGCAGCATCAGCGCAGTAGAAAACGGAGTCGCTTTGGCCGGGTGCTGTAAACAGCGCAATAGCTGCACCAGTACCCGCATGTCTTTGGTTTTGCTTTCCAGCAAGGTCAGGCAGTAACCCGCCACCACGTTAAGGTCGACCTGGTTATGCGCCAGCGATCCCAGCTTGACCAGCTCCGTTTCGACCTTTTCCCAGAGCGGATCGTCCGGCAATACCGCCGCGCGTAACTTCTCATCTGGCAACGAGGTTTGCAGGCGTTTACACCAGGGATGTGCATGCATGAACGCCTCCTTTACCAGTGACACTGCTGACGCAGTGGCGCTAATGCTTCGCCCAGCCCGGCGAGTTCGATACGCAGCGCGTGACCGTCCGCGCCGTTAAGCACCAGTTCGCGATGCCCAATCCAGCGCTTTAACGCATCAATCGCCGGCAGGCCACGCCCCGACTCCAGCAGCAGCCCACGATTGCGGATAAACCAGCTGTCGGACACCGTCACGCCATCCAACTGCGATGTGACGGACTCACCTGCCCAGGGTTCGCTGAGCGTTAAGCGCAAGTGCGTAATATTGCTGGCGCAGCTAATCACCAGCGTATTGCCATCGGCCAGTACGCGGGTGAGCGTCATATCGCCGCTGTCTGCTTCACGTCCCAGTTGAAACGTTCCGCCCGTCGCGGCGTTATCACTCTGTGGGGACAGCGTGCCGCTGCGTTCCGCTTCCCGACCCAGCGCGTCATAACAGGCCAGCCGGAGCTCAGCAGCCGTCTCATTGCGACACTGTTCCCACAACGACTGCCAGGCGGGATCGGGCGTCGCAGCAGTTGCCAACAATAGGGGTGCCATCGTCAGAAACATCAATTTACCTCCAGCTTCTGGCATTTGTGGTCGAGAGTGCGTTTAGGGATATTGAGGCTATCGGCCACCAGCAGGCGGTTGCCCTGAAACTGGCGCAGGCGTGCCTCAATGACAGCCGCTTCATACAGCTGTGTGGCAATACGCAAATCGTGGATGTGTTGATAGCGATCCTGTTCTTCAGGCGGGCTGCTCGTCAGCCGCTCGCGCAGTTCCGGCGGCAGCGATGTCAGAGACAGCGCCTCACCGTCCGGCGTATGTGCGCAGACGACTTCCAGCAGATTACGCAGTTCCCGCACATTGCCGGGAAAGTCATACGCCACCAGTTGGCGCAGGAAAGCGCGGTTCAATGGCCCAACGTGTTTTTGCTGTTTGTCTGCGAATTGACCGATGAAGTGCTCGCACAGCAGACGAATATCGTCCGGCCGCTCGCGCAATGGGGCGACCTGCAACAGGCACTGGCAAAGGCGATGATAGAGATCCTGCCGAAATACGCCGTCAGACACCTGCTGTTCCAGCGGCTGATGCGTCGCGGCAATCAGGCGGAAATCGGAATGCACTTCTTTCTCCGCACCGAGGGGACGGAAGCTATGCGTTTCCAGCACCCTTAACAGCTTGGCCTGCATGGACTGCGGCATATCGCCGACTTCATCCAAAAACAGGGTTCCACCGTTAGCCTGCTCGACCAGACCAATCTTGTTGCTTTGTGCACCGGAGAACGCGCCTTTCTGGTAGCCAAACAGCTCGCTTTCAATCAGATTTTCCGGGATCGCCGCGCAGTTGATGGCGATAAAAGGTTTGTCGGCACGTTCGGAACACTGATGCAGCAGACGCGCCACCACATCCTTCCCTGAGCCAGTTTCGCCCTGAATCAACACCGAAAGACGGTGTTTTGCCGCCTGATAAATCTGCTGGTGCAGCTCTTTAATGACGATAGAACGGCCAATCAGCGTGGCTTCCACCCGTTTCTCCTGCTCGCGACGGCTCTGCCCTTCATCCTTAATCTGGCGGAGTGAATCTCTCAGCGCGACCTGCTCCCGCCGGGTATGCGCCAGCTCACGCAGCAGCATAAGTTGACGACAAAACACCTGAGCCAGCCGTTCGCACTCGCCTCGCTGATGCAGCGTTTGCAGGCGCGTCGGCGTATCCAGCAGTGCCAGCACCGCCAGCGGTTTACCGCTCTCCGACAGCAGCGGCAGCGCATGCAGCCCGCAGTTCGTTCCGACAGAAACCAGCATCTGCCGAAACTCACGGTGCTCAATACGGGCACCGCCATAGAGAGAATCCCAGGTGCGCGCCTGATTCTTATGCAGCGCATAAGCCAGCGGGTGGCTAAAGTCATCCACGCCCAGACTCAGCGCCACCGGCGTTTCATGCACTCGCCCCTGGCAGGTCAGTTGCCTGCCGCTGACATCCACCATACCCAGTAACATCCCTTGAGGCTGCCAGGCGGCCTGCATCGTCTCCAGCAGCCAGTCGCACAGACCGGCCTCATCATGCTGTTGGGTAAGTGCAAGCGTCAGTTCGAGGGCTCGTTGCATACTCAGCCCTCAACCTCAGTCTGGAACTGGCCGGCTTCGACGCGGAAATGAATACGGCTGACAGGTTCACCCGCAGACATGCGTTGCAGCAGCTGTAGCGAGACCGGTGGCAGCAAGGCGCCATCAATCACCGATTCGAGCATACGCGCGCCGTTTTCGCTGCGATTCGCCAACCGCAGAATCTCTTCCGGCACCGCGTCCTCAATGATGACTTCCGCACCAAAGCGCTGTTGCAGCAGGGACACCAGACGCGACAGTTTGCCTTGTACGATCTCAACCATGGTGTCATGCGCCAGCGGCAGGTAAGGAATGACTTCCATACGTGCCAAGAGTGCAGGTTTGAAGAAAGCCGCCAGTTCAGGGTAAAGCGCATCCAGCAACACATCCGACTGCTCGGCGTAGTTCACGATCGTCTGGAACCCGAGGTTGGACGTCAGGAAGAACACCACGTTACGGCAGTCGATCACCCGGCCTTCACCATCGGCGAGTTCACCTTTATCAAACGCCTGATAGAACAGGTTCAGGACATCTGGGTGCGCCTTCTCTACTTCATCCAATAGCACCACGGAATACGGTTTCTGGCGGATGGCTTCGGTCAACACGCCGCCTTCACCAAACCCGACATAGCCCGGCGGCGAACCGATCAGGCGTGAAACCGTATGTTTTTCCTGATACTCGGACATATTGATGGTGGTCAGATAGTTGCGCCCGCCAAACATCAGGTCGGCAATCTGGAGCACAGTTTCCGTTTTACCCACGCCGCTCGGCCCTACCAGCAGGAAAGCCCCCAGCGGACGCCCCGGACGACGAAGATCTGCACGCGCGGTCAGCAGATGTTTATGCAATTGAGCAATCGCCAACTGCTGCCCTTTAATTAAATCCCCCAGGAATTCAGGCAGGCGCGTGACGACATCCATTTCACTCTGTGAAATGCGGTTCAGCGGCACGCCCGTCCACTCGGCAATAACGGCTGCAATCTGCGTTTTATCAACGTGAGGGGAGACCAGCACGGAGGCGTGTTGCAGCGCTTCCAGCGCCTGTTCACAGGCAGCCAGTTCCGCTGCGGCCGACACCGTATCAAAATCAACAGACTGCTCTTCATCCAGCAGCGCCGTACGCAGTTCAATCACGCGCTGAACCTGTGTTTTCTGCTGCTGCCAGTCGGCTTCCAGCTGTGCCAGCTGTACCGCACCGGCTTCGCGGGCGTTACGCAGTTCGGCTAATCGTTCTTCGGTATTGCCCAGACCAATACGCGCCTGACGCTCAAGCTGGGTAATTTCCATCTCCTGCTGATGCAGGCGGGTTTGTAGCTGGCTGACCGCACGCGGTGGCGTCGTCAGGTTAATGGCTACGCGAGCGCTGGCAGTATCCAGCACGTCGATGGCTTTATCGGGCAGTTGGCGACCCGAGATATAGCGGGCCGACAGCTGTGCCGCCGCCTGAAGCGCATCTTCATCAATCAGGACGCCGTGCGCTTTTTCATAGATGCCGCGCAGCCCACGCAGGATAACCGTGGCTTCTTCCGCGTTCGGTTCACCGACTTTGACGAGCTGGAAACGGCGGGAAAGTGCCGCGTCCTTCTCGACGTATTTTTTGTATTCGCTCCAGGTCGTGGCTGCGATGGTACGCAGCTCACCGCGCGCCAGTGCCGGCTTGAGCAGGTTGGAAACGTCCAGCCCACCCGCCTGATTGCCCGCCCCGATGAGCGTATGCGCTTCATCGATAAACAAAATGATAGGGCGCGGCGAATCCTTCACTTCCTGCATCACGCCTTTGAAACGTTTCTCAAATTCGCCTTTCACCGAGGTACCGGCCTGCATCGCTCCCAGGTCGAGCGTCATCAGTTCCACATCCCGTAATCTTTCCGGCACGGCACCGGCCACAATACGCAGCGCCAGCCCTTCGATCAGCGCACTTTTACCAACGCCCGCTTCCCCGACCACAATCGGGTTGTTTTTACGACGGCGGGAGAGAATATCGATCATCAGATCGATTTCATGGTCGCGGCACAGCACCGGATCCAGTTGTCCCTGTCGGGCGGATTCCGTCACGTTTTGGGTATAGCGAGAAAGCTGCGTGTTCGCCGCGGCAGCCTGTTCGGCCGTGGCGGATTGCACCGCGACGTCCGTTTCCACCGAATCCTTTACCCACTCATCAAACTGCTGGCGTAAAAGCTCACGGTTAATCTGCGCCAGCGGGCGGGATACCGCGCCAGCGACATAGCGATTGGGTGTCAGCAGCAGAACCAGCAGCAAGATGCCGCTGCGCAGGCGTGAATGTTGGAATTCAGCCGAGGCCAGCAGCCAGCTATCCTGTAACCACTCCACCAGCAGAGGGGAGAATGAGGGATAGCCCGCATCAAATTCTTTATCCATGGAGGAAGGCAGCAGCAGCGAAGACAGCTCATCCGCATCCACGCCCGCACGCTTGAGGATCTGGCGCACATCGCACAGCGGCGTTTCCAGCATTTTCATCAACAGATGCTCAATACGGATTTCCGCACCCTGATGTTGAATACAGAGTGCCGCCGCTTCTTCCAGCATATGACGGCACACGGGGTTGAGTCGTTCAACCAGTGTCGGCAGTTCAATTCGAATCACGGTGTAGCTCCTGTTATTGTAATAATTCTCCCAGCTGACGCAGTACGTCCTGGGTTTGATGAGTTAGCTGATAGCGGTACAGGCCGAAGGCGGCCACCAAGACCACACACACGCCGACAAACAGCGTGCGCAATGACACCTGTCTGCGCAGCTGGTAGCGCGAGGCTTGCTGTCCCAGATTCAGGTGGAAAACCGTCGGCGAATTCGCAGGCTCTGGGCGCAGGGTGTCATGCAGCTTGCTCACGACGCGGTTCAGTTCTTCACGCCCTTGCGTCATCACCCGATAGCGCCCTTCAAAACCCAGACAGAGGCAGAGGTAGATAAACTCCAGAATGTCGCGATAGCGGGTTGGGTCGTCCAGCAGCTTCTCCAGCAGGACAAACACCTTTTCGCCTCCCCAGGTCTCATTGTGAAAACGGGTCAGCAGAGAATGGGCAGACCACATGCTTTGGCCGCCCCACTCACGCCCCATCACGGCTTCATCAATGAAGGTGCAGAGAATGTAGCGAAACGACAAAATCACGCCGTTTTCGTAGCCATGAGAATGTAATTCCTGCTCGATAGCCTGAATTTCAGATACCACGCGCTGATACAGATCTTCCACGCCCTCATAGGCAGAGAGCTGGCGCACCCGCTCTACCATGCCCAACAGCGGCGTGACCGCATCCACCATCGGATTAATGCTTTGTCCACGCAGGCGGAACCAGTAATCGGAGTCCATATCCAGCTGGCGGGCGTGGTCAAAAAGCAGATCGCCCAGTTGATCGTTTTTAATAACCTCGATGCTCATCTCTTTCTCTCCTTACTACTGCCCACGGATGGCCCAAAGCTGCATATCCAGTTCTGGGAACTCACCAGCAATGTGGAACGCCAGCGTGTTGCCAGACACCAGCACCTGCCAGGCGGGACTTTGTCTATCCAGTTGGAAATAGCTGTAGCCCGCGTGATAAGGCAGCTGGCGCGGCGCAACCGGCAGCGGCAGCAGCGGGATACCCGGCAGTTGCAGGCTGATCAGTTCGCGGATCTTCTCGCTGGAGGCGATCTTCGTTTGTTGCAGCAGCTGTTTACGCAGATGCTCCTGCGGCATACGCGCACGCACCGCCAATACAAACTCGGCGCTGGCCATCAATTCCGCATCGCCAACCATCGCTACCATCACGCCATACGGCTGTTTCTTCAGTTGGATGGAGACGGCGCGCGGCGACAGCACGGTACTCAGCGCCTGACGCAGCGACATCATCAGCGGCTCAAAGCTGGCCTGCTGGTGTTCGTGGCGATAGGCAGGGAATTCAGGCGGCAGACGCGACTCGTCGGTAAACGTCATCAGTTCGCCGCACAGCTCAACCAGCGTTTCGTGCAGACGTTCAGGGTGCAACGTGCCAAGGCGAGCCAGATGCGACAGTTTGGGCTGCGCGCGGTTAAGCAATTGCAACATCATGAATTCAGCCACGTCCGCGACGCCCTGCTGCCCTGGGGCGGCAATACGCTGCGCCAGACTGCGCGCACGTTCAGCCACTAAACCGGCAGATTCACCCAAAAAGCGTTTTAAGGTAGGGATCGCGGTGACGCTGATGCTGCACGGCATAAAGTTCGGATCCAGAATCAAGCCACCGTCAGGACGCTTATCCAGAATGTTGGCAATCGCCAGCGAGGCATAGGCGCTGCGATCGTCACGATCGAGCATCAGGCGCAGGCTGACCTTGCCGACTTCCAGAGAAACGATATCGCCGCCGTCGCTGTGCAGATCGCGCACGTCATGCCGGTGCGATTGCAGGCGGCTGGCGATCCCCTGCCCCGGTTGGCCGACTTCGCTGACGCCATTTACCGCCAGCGGCAGAGCCAGATACACTTTCTGGTTTGCCAGCGCGACGTCGGTAATCTCCAACGGCAGCGGCAGGGCGTCGTCGCCCGGAATATTGAACACGGTGCCGTCAGGCATCACACCGCTGGCGTTAACCAGCGCGATGCGGCCAAAATTGAGGTATTCCTCATTAATCGCCAGCGACTGCAAGCCATAGAAATAATCACTGAGGGCGCTGAGACGCGCGTGCAGTGCGTAATCGGTGTGTCTTTGCTGTTGTTGAAAATGCTGCGGTTTAATGAACAGACCTTCCCGCCAGATAATGCGATTGCGACTCGACATAGTTATTCTTCTTCTTGGTCTTTTTTGATTTCGACTTCATCCCTGCGCAGGTGCACGAGGATCTGATACGTCTGCCCGGTATTCTTTAGCTTGATGACTTTGCGCCACTCTGCGCTTTCCGAATCCGCATAGCGCGCCACCACGCCGAGGTAGTGCACCTTTTCATCCAGCGCTTCAGGCGGCAGATATTTGAACTGTCCCGGCAGCAGCGTGTAGTCCTGATGGCTGAGGTAATTCTTGGCTAATGCCTTTTCGATATCCGTCGTGATCTGGTCGTAATCGGTGGCTAACAGGCGTGAATCTTCCGCTAACAGCACCAGTTGGAATTCGATAGGCGCGGCTTCACCGCTGTCATTCGGATTAACGTCCGGTTCCGCCAGCAGGCTGAAACCCACGGTAGAAGGCTGATGATTGTTACTGCCTATCTGAATATCGGGATTCGCCGCCACCTGCGCCATTTTGCCCAGCGTGGTACACCCCGACAGCAGGAACATCAGGGAACATAAGCACAGAGCCCGCAGCATTATTTTTGCTCCTGCTGTTGACGCACGGAGCGGTCATACGCCTGCGCATATACCTGATGGAACAGTTTCTGGAAGCCCTGCTGGCGCGGCGACGTTAATTCACGGAAGTAGTGCTGATACATCTGCCACGCCCAGCCGTCATCCACTGCCAGTTGTTCGCCACTGCGGCGATAGTGTTCAAAGCGATTGAGCAGCGCGGCAGGCGAAAAGGCCTGAAGAATATTTTCCAACGCAACGGCAATCGCTTGCTGGTTCGCGATGTGGTGCACCCGCACATTGTTCAACACCTCTTCCACGGCAGCGGGCGCAGACAGGTGAACCGGGCTTTTTCCTTCGGCAAACAGCACCGACAGCGTATCCGCATAGCCCAGCCCCAGACGCAGCGGGTTATCTTCAATCGGGCGTAAATGCGTGTCCGCCATTGCCACCTGTTCCGTCTGCAATGCCAGCAGGCCTTCAACCATCGCGCGCAGGCTTTTCCCCATTTCTTCCAGCATTTCGCGCAGTCGTGCATCATCACCCGGCTGAAGCGACAGCCCCAGCCCGCGCATCAGCGGTGCTAATGAAGTGCCATCGCTGTAGCCCTCCAGCCCTTCTCCCGCGTACGGTGTGTTGATGGTCGGTAATTCCACAAATTTCTGATCCATGGTGTCCTCAGCAGAAGAAAAAGAAGAAAGAGAGGTCGTGAACGATGCCCCGACCGTATCACTGTCTGATGGCAAGAGTGGCTGGCTCTGCTCTTTCTGTAGCGCCCACAGCGGGTCATTCAGCACGACCGTGGTGTCAGCCAGATCCGTTGAGCGCCTTTTTTTATCTTCACTTAGCCAGCCGCCCAGCACATCGACCGTGCCCTGCCCTAATACCTGATCGATATCCTGTTCCGTAGTGGGATCGCCGATATAAACGCCCAGTCGGAAAGGCCCGATGACCAGCTCATCGCCGTGTGACAAAATGACTTTGCGATCGCGCCCAATTGGCGACAGCGATCCGTTAATAAAAGACTGACCGCTCAGATCGCACAGGCTGAAATAACCGTCGGTCATTTCGATACGGGCGTGCTCCGGCACGACGGATCCCAGCCGATCCCGCAGTTGCCATTGGTCTTTTTCTGACGCACCCAGCGTGCCACCACGGTGATCGAACTGGTGCTGCACCTGAGAATTGATATCGAGCTGCTCACTATTGAGCACAACCAACGTGAGTGGATGGGTTACGTTCACATTTACTCCTGCACACAAATCGTCACATAGGGATCCGCGGGCGGCTGCCCGAGAAAGCTGCTCCATCCCAACCGGCTGCTTTGTTCACTGCCCAGGCTCAAGCCCTTGGCTTCGCCTTCCGCAAAGCCCAGACGCAGATCCCAGGCCAACTGATCGCGAAGAATGAAAGAGACAAAACGCACCAGCGGCTGAAAATGCTCGCCGTTGGGCAGAAAGCTGAGAAAGCGGCTAAAGCTGAGATTGCCGACCTTGAGCAAAAACTTGCCAGCGCAGTCATTCACTTTGTCGCCGATAACAAAATCACCGCCTAACATCATGTTTCCTTTGCCCAAGCGGTTCTGCTGCCCTTCGTGAATGGGCACACGACGGTGCTGCCAGGCCAGGACAGACACGTCATCCAGGTCAAAACAGTGAATAACCAAGCCCGCGACCACTTCCGGGGAACGGCTGGGGCTGGCGAGCACCCCGGCGTAGGAAAGCATCTTGGCGCGGTTAACCGGCAGACTGTCGCGTACGGCATCATTCCCTAACCCCACGAGCGCAAACATCAGGCGGGAGAATCCATCCTCACCCTCGTTCTGAAAGCGGACGTGATAACGGTATTTACGCCATGCGCGGTGCAGCAGCGTGAGTAAGCGGTGATGAAAGAAGTCGAGAAACACGCCCAGCTTCTGTTCGCCCTGCGCGTATTCCCAGGCTAGTTCTTCGAGGTAATAACCGGGCATCGGTGACTGGCTGCCGTGCAGGCCAAGAAACGCGACTTCCAGCTCCTGACGGCCCTCTTCATCACATCCCACCTGCAAGACATCGCTGGGGTGAAAACCGATGGACGCCGTAGAGCGAAAGCGCAGGCGTTCTTGTTCAGGGCGGTAATCCAGTGCTTGTTCCAGATCCACGCCTTCCAGCTGGTTAAGTAACTCCACCAATTGGAAAAAATTAAAGCGTGAGACATCCTGACGGAACGTCACATCATTGAGTGTTGACCTATCTGTACCGGCCATCGGTAGCGCTCCTTGTTATCGATGTTGACCACTTCCAACAGGTGGAAAGCGTTGACGCTGGCGTATAGCGAGAAGAAGTGCGCCAGCACCGTACTAAACAGATAGAGCTCTCCTTCACTGGAAAACGCGGATTGCCGTACTGACAGGATGGATTTCAAGCCGCGAACCGGCATCCCCTGAACCAGACGGTCGATCGGTGTGGTTTCGATAGATTCGATCCCTGCCAGACGCTTACGCGAGGCTTGCTCCGCCTGCTTGTCGTGCAGCGCCGGGAAGTCATAAGTACGCAGGATCTGCACCAGCGCATCGCGCTGCAGCAGCGACACATAGTTCAGAGACAGGTTGGAGATCAGCGTCCAGTGCAGGCTGCCATCCATTGCAGGCCGCAGCGGTCGCGTCGGCCGCACCAGATTGCGAAACGTCGCGAAAGACGGCGAATTTCCGGTGGGTACGCAGATCGACCCAACAGGCAGTTTCGCCGCACGCGATCGGTTGGTACAGGTCAGCGTGACCGAGATGGATTCATCCAAATCAATCACTTCCTGCTCATCACCACGGACAAAAGAGAGCATGTGATCAAACCCGTTGCCGTTCACCGCTTCTCTTACCCGGATGCGGTAATAGAGCGCCAGTCGTCCTTTAGCGCGCTCAATTTGGTGCTGAAAGCTCTCAAAAGGCTGATAGGTGCGTGGGATGCCCCGAGCACGGCCGGAATTCCCCTCAACCCAGCCTTCAACCTTATCCACAGAGAAGATTTCAAAGCTATCGGCGTTGCGGTAACTGGCCTTCAGCGGGTAATCCGTCTGGCGTCCGCTGAGGTTGATCGGTTCGCTATCATGTTGGAAGAGATTGATTGCCGGCACGCAGTTGAGCATGAACGAATCAGGGCGAATCTTCAGTTCCGCTGGCAGCGGGCGGTCAAAGCAGAAATGCAGACGGAATTCCGTTACCGTCAGCGGGAGATCTGGCCATACCGCGCCAGCGAGTTGGAAAAAGAGAAAACTTTCAGGAAAACAAAAGTATTCCTGCAGGATACGGTAGCCAGAATAGACGTTGCCGGGGTACGGCAATAGCGCATCTTCCCGCTCAAAGCCGACCGTCTTCAGCACGCTGGCTTCCTGACGGAAGCGTTGACCATCGATTTCCAGCTCAATGTGCGACAGTTGGCTGGCGATCCAGAAATAGAGTTCGTTGGCCGTATAGGTATCACCGCCCAGATAAAAGCGCAGTTTGTCGAGTTGCAGATCGCTTAGTGATAGCGGGCCATGCAGCCCAATATCCAGCGTAATGGTGGAAAGATCGTTGCCGCTCTGTACCTTGATATCACGGATATCCGCCGGATAAATCCAGGCATCGTGGCAGGTCTGAAAATGGCAAACCACATCATCAATCGGCAGGCTATCAAGCTCACAGCCGCGTTCAACAAACGCGGGCTGGGCAATCGCGCCGGGGAGTACCGAAAACTGCATAATCGTCATGCTCGGTACGGGGCGCAGGTAATTAGGCCACAGCATGCCCAGCAGACCGTGTGTCAGTTCCGGAAATTCATCCTCGATCTTCGCCCGCAGGCTCCCTGTCAAAAAGGCGAACCCTTCCAGCAGACGCTCGACGTCTGGATCCGTGGTTTGTTCTGACAAAAATCGGGTAAGCTCAGGGTGCGCCTTGGCGAATTCACGCCCTTGCAGGCGCAAGTAGGTCAGCTCATCCCTGAAAAAATGTTCCAGTGACATAATCAGATCATTCTGTAGTGGCGGTGGCTATCCATATGGATATTGAAAGAGGCAACCTGCTCCAGATCTTCCAATCTGACCCGAGCGGTAACCTGAAACGACATCTCCATCGGATTCGATAAATAGTCCGACGTGTTGACATCCACATGAACAATTCGAGGTTCAAAGCGACAGATACACTGTCGGATCGCCTCCCGGATTTTCCCTCGAATGTCCGCACCACCCTGCGTCGCGTCATTAAAATCAATCACGCCAAGCTCAGGTGCGCTGCGGCAATTTCCGGGCCGGGTGTTGAGCACATTGTCCAATTGACGCTTAACGGACTCGATCAGTGCTTCAACTTCCGTTTCAGGGGAGGAGCGACGCTCCTCCCCACGGATACGATCAAACAGACTTGCCGCGTTTCCCCTTTCCCAGGCAGAAAGAGACGGCATAAGTCTTATTCCTTATCCAAACGCCCTACCAGCGACAGCTCAAAGTTCGCCCCCATGTACTTGAAGTGCGGGCGCACAGACATGGTGACCTGATACCAACCTGGTTCTCCTTCTACATCCAGCACTTTGATTTGTGCGGCACGCAGAGGACGACGGCTACGAACATCTGCCGGCGGGTTTTCCTGATCGGCGATGTACTGTTTAATCCAGGTATTCAACTCACGCTCAAGATCCTGACGCTCTTTCCATGAGCCAATCTGTTCACGCTGTAGCACTTTGATGTAGTGCGCCAGACGGTTGATGATGAACATGTACGGCAGTTGCGTACCCAGCTTGTAGTTGGTTTCTGCTTCTTTGCCTTCTTTGGTGTTTGGGAACACCTTCGGCTTCTGCACCGAGTTAGCCGAGAAGAAGGCCGCATTGTCACTGTCTTTACGCATCGTCAGCGTGATAAAGCCTTCTTCGGCCATTTCATATTCGCGACGATCGGTGATCAGGACTTCAGTCGGGATCTTGGCCTGAAGTTGGCCCATGGCTTCATAAACATGCACGGGCAGGTCGGTAATCGCACCGCCGCTCTGCGGACCAATGATGTTCGGACACCAGCGGTATTTCGCGAAGCTGTCCGTCAGCGCCGTTCCCATCAGATAGGCGGTATTGCCCCACAGATAGTGTTCGTGATTGGTGCTGATATCTTCCTTGTAGTTGAAGCCCTTAATCGGGTTCTCTACCGGGTCATAAGGCAGGCGAGCGAGGAAGCGCGGTGCCGTCAGCCCCAGATAGCGACCATCTTCGGACTCACGCAGCGAGCGCCATTTCGTGTAGGCTGGGCCTTCGAAAACGGACTTCAGATCTTTGATGGAAGGCAGATCGGTGAAGCGATCCACGCCAAAGAAGGTCGGAGCAACGGAAGAGATGAACGGCGCATGCGCCATCGCACCAACGGCGCTGACATACTGCATCAGCTTAATGTCTGGTGAGCTTTGCGTCAGCGCATAGTCACCGATTACGCCACCGATAGGCTGACCACCAAACTGGCCGTAACCGCTGGAATACACGTGCTTATAGAAGCCAGACTGTGAGATTTCAGGCGCGAATTCGAAATCTTCCAACAGCTCTTCTTTCGTCGCATGCAACACCAACAGTTTGATGTTTTCACGGAAATCGGTGCGATCGATAAGCAGTTTCATCGAACGCCAGGAAGATTCCAGTTCCTGTAATTCTTTCGCATGCAGAATAACGTCAATCTGCTTGCTGAGCTTTTTGTCCAGTTCGACGATCATGCTATCGACCAGCGCTTTGTTCACGGGTTCTGCTGCGTTACCGCTATCAAGAATGTTAGCAACCAGCGCGGCAATGCCCTGTTTAGCCACGCTGTAGCCTTCATCAACCGGGCTGATACGCGCTTGAGCCATGATGTCATCAAGCAGCGATCCAGAAGCACTGGCGGCTCCTGCCTGAACCTGTTCTTCAACTATTGACATATTCGTTTCCCTATTTCGTCAATAAACATCAATTATTCGGCGGGTTTTACCAGATCGAGCTCTTTCAAAAGCTGCTCTCTGGCTTCTTCGCTGGACAACAGATCCTGCAAACGATTACGGAATGAGGGAATATTGCCGAGGGGGCCTTTCAGCGCGACCAGTGCTTCACGTAAATCAAGCAACTTACGTAATTCAGGCACCTGTTGGGCAATGCGGTCAGGGGAGAAATCATTCAGACCGCCGATGCTCAGTTTCACTGGCAGGTCGTCCTGACTTTCTTCTTCAAGGCGGTTTGGCACACTGAAATTCAATTCCAGATTTGCTTCTTTCATCACTGAGGTAAAGTTGTTCTTATCGATCGATACGGTCTGACGTTCTTCGATCGGCGTTTCCTCTGTGCGCCCTTTCATATTTCCCACGATCATCAGCGTCAACGGCAATTCTATTTCCGCCTGCTGACCACCAGTGGCCGGAACATATTTGATATTAATACGTTCCTTTGGTGCGACAGATGCACCATCAGTTCCTTTTGCCATGTGTCTATACCAACGTAAGGGCACTCGGGCCCGGAGAAGTAAAGTCGATTCCTACCAAAAGCCCGCCATAATCCATAAGAACGGCAGCGATTCGGCAAACAAATAACGCATTTGTTTTTCGACCAGCGAGATGAAATAAATTAAAAACCGAATTAAAAAGCATAATAAAACCGTAATGTTACGGCTTATATCGGCGTAAAAAGAATCACACCAAGAAGGAATTAAATACATTTATATTTTGAGTTTAGATCATACACACAACACAAACGCACGGTCAATGCTTATATAGCAGAGCAAGTAAATGGAACCACTAAAACACAAAAAACATTAAAAACAATGAATTAGATTAATCTTAAGCAAAAATAAACAACATAAAAAAGAATATACCGATGATTTTCAATTAGCGGAAAAGGCATATATTTTGTGCCTTTTAATTTCGTTAGAAACGAAATACTTAATGCGCTAATAAAAATCAGAAATTACAAATAGCCCATTAATTTTAATTTAGTGAAAATATTTACCCTCTATTTTTTACTTTTGACAGAACAAATAACTCCATTACATTAATAAACTATTTCCCTGTTAAGAAATAAATATTAGATAGTTTAGCAATCATTGATTTTTTAATGAAAATTATTAGTTTTTTATACTATCAAAAAACACGAATCAAGAGTTAATGACTTACCGTGGTGTTTTTACGTTATTTCATAACAAAAATCACCGAGAGATGTAGTGAAATGATCTTTTTAACGTCATTTTCAGGCTAAAAAATGGCAGCTATCCCGCAGAAGACGATTCCAGACTGAATGTGATTCTCGGGGTACGACGGAAAGGGGAAAATGAGGGAAAAGCATTAAGCCATCAAAAGATATCGTGGCCGACCGATTCGATGCAGGCGTTCGCCTTGATCTTACCCAGAAACAGTGAGCACGCGACTAAGTGAGTAAATTCTCAAGCAGGTGATATTACCTACTTACGAACCGGAGAAGGCTGGCCGATTTTTCATCGTGCTTGGGGAAGACGTCATCTCCCCCAATGACCAAAATCAAAGACATTCTGAAATAGCGCCGTATGAAGCAATTTCAATTCGGGCTTTAAAATAAGAAGCTCCCGGCAATGGGGCTTCTCGTTAGGCGATAATGCCTTCTTTTCTTGCAACCTGATTCCAGTCATTAAATTCTTCGAGCAATAAGTCATAGAGCTTTTCATCGCTCATTTTTGCAAAATCATCAATCGGAAAAAAGTTAGTGTTATCAACTCGGCGATCGGTGAAATCATCCAGTTGCTCAAGAATGCCGTAATTGCTGCCGCCCAAACCGACAAACTTCCAGAAGATGGCATGATTTGCCGAACGGCGGATCGCATCTTTAATGGCTTTGGTTTTACTGATACCACCATCGGTAATAAAAACAACATAGACTGGCAACTCGCTGTCTTCAAAAAAATCAACGATTTCCGTCATACATGGTGGTTCGTTATTGGTCCCCCCTAATCCCGGCAACAGCTCCCACATGCCGCGCTTACCGGTTTTCTGAATCCGTTCGATATAACCATCAAGATTATCCAGCGTCACGTCTTCATATTTACGATTCTTCTCAGCAAAACCCCAGACGTCCATGGACCCGTCATCATCAAATTGAACAGCCAGTACGGCGATACGATCCAGTACAGCCTGAACATGACCTTTCTTAAACTCTCTGGTCATAGAAGCCGAGGCATCCAGCACGAATGCAACCTTCGCTTTAACAGATTGGAGGTTATGTTTTATCAGGCTAACGCTAGCATTTTTAGCCAAACTGACAAGACGTGGCGCTTTTTCCTGGATGCGTTTTTCCAGACTGACCGTTGGCTTGGCCGGAGCAGGCGTTGGTGCAGGAGATGACACGTCAACACCATAATTGATCGCCAGCGGCTCGAGACCACCATTAAAGCCCTGCCCCAGAGCCCTGAACTTCCAGCCGCCGTTGTGCCGGTAGACCTCACCAAGAATCAGCGCCTTCTCAGTTCGTCCAGCAAGAGGAGGCACATTGAACGTCGCCACGCCTTCAACATTCAGTTGGATACGGTGTAAGCCTGAGACTGAATCAGCACCGTCGATCACCAAAGTAATGGCAATCTTCACAATGTCGCTGTCAATCCGGTTCAGGTCTAGTGTAAAGAGGCTGCTTTCTCCGGATGAAGAAAGATTAAGGCTTCCGTTCGGTGTGGAGGGCTGATTGAAGAAAATAAAGTCATTATCTCCTCTCACTTTATCCTGAGCCGAGAGCATAAAGGCGGAAGCATCGATATCACTACGAAATGTTGCTGTTTTTGGATACACCACAGAGATGCGTAATACACTTTGGTTTAACGCAATATTTTGCCCAGATTGTAATTCCATATAAGACATTCCTGTTTATTCAGTGAAAGTGCAGATAAACCACCCACAACGCTCTGACTGATTTCACCCACGTAAAGTGAACACAGCCCTAAGCGAGGTTCTGGTTTCCAAATCGTTCGGGGCTAGGCCACAGTAGGAGTCAAATAATACACGACATATCATTGTTTTTATTGATTATTTTTTGTTATAAAAATTTCATTTATACGCATCGGCGCTTGAGCCCCAAAAAGCAAACGCAAAACTTCGCTGTGTAATATACACAATATCGCCCAATAAAATGATTTTTCGAAAAACTGTTCACCCTCTTCACCTTTCATTTTTTATCTTTATTTTTAGCGAGTTAAGTGGTGAACAGCGAGTGAACAGGTGAGGAGTTACTCATCACCAATACGGGTAAGATACTGCCAAGTTGTAGTTGTGGTACTCTTTATCGCATATATATGGCACAAGGGGAGAACGTGATTTACATGAAATACAGGTAAGCAATTGAATTAACTGGTGCCGATAATAGGAGTCGAACCTACGACCTTCGCATTACGAATGCGCTGCTCTACCAACTGAGCTATATCGGCTTTGGGATCGTCGTGGCGAGAGCCAGACGTGAACTACGGGGTGACAAACTAGTGATAATGGTACGTCAAGTCAAGCGTTTGCCGATCGTCTGCTGGTTTTATCAGCATCCACGCTGTTCTGATAATTTTCCGTACTAATAACGCTATAGGCTATAGCTTTTCGGCTTAACGGACACGCACGCAGAGCATGTTTCCTATAGTCCCCCCTCTTCGGGTGAAGTACCAGAAAAACACGCCCTAATTATGTGAAAAATCAGTTTTATTTTCATATAAATATTCCTGTTTTATAAAAACTGATATTTACAATAAAAATATCTTTTTACCTTTCCGATATAAATGCAATACATAACAAAACCCAAGTGTACAGTTTAGGATAATTCCCTATTCTTTTTATTTTCTATTTTGCTCTACTTAAATGACCAAGACGACAAGGAGGCGGTCTTAACATGAAGCTTTCAATAATACGTTGTCGACGACAAGGTTATTGTTAGCGTAATCATAGAGCGCTGTAAGAGGAAATAGACCATGAATATGAAACCACTGTTTTTAGGCTTAATTCTGGGAACCAGTTACATTGGCATGGTGGCAGCAAATGATCTGGATTCCGCCCGGGCGTCAGCAGAATCGGCCCTCAGTCACGATCGCACTGAAGCGAGAGAAAAAGCGTCAGAAGCGCGAACCAAGGCGCATGAGCATGAAGTTCAGGCGCGGGAAAAAGCGAATGATTTCAAAGCCGATCTCAAATCAAGGGAACCAGAAGCCAGAGAGCGGGCAGACAAAGTCAAAGCTGATGTGAAATCCAGAGAATCCGAAGCCAGAAAAGATGCTGAAAAAGGCTGGGCCGACGTCAAATCTAAAGCGGATAGTTTTAACAGCCGTGCGGAAAAGAATGCTCGTGAAACCGCCGACTCAATCCACTCTGCCGCAGAGAAGCATCAGCGTTAATGTGAAATAACGCGTTATTGTAATAGAGGATAAGTAATTATTACCCTTTATCCTCCGATAGCAAGACAGGTTATGTATTTGTGAAACGCCCACAAAGCATAGCCTGTTACTATTGGAGGATATTTCTCTTATGCGGTTATTTTATTGCGTTTCTATTGCTGTATTAAATTTTAAGTTAACTACATATAACACAGCAAAAAATCACAATTGGAATGAGATGTTTTATTTAGAAAATATCTGAAGTAAAAAGCGGAATAAAAAATAACGCTGCGTATATCTCTTTGATATACGCAGCCATTAAGTAATTAGGCGCGAATCAAATCGTCGCCATAACCAATCCACTTATAGGTGGTCAGCGCTTCCAGTCCCATTGGGCCGCGCGCATGCAGTTTCTGGGTACTGACCGCCACTTCCGCACCCAGACCGAACTGGCCGCCGTCGGTGAAGCGCGTACTGGCGTTGACATACACCGCAGAGGAATCCACTTCACGCACGAAGCGTTCCGCATTGCTCAAGGAGCGCGTCAGAATCGCATCAGAGTGCTGTGTACCATGTTCACGAATATGGGCGACCGCCGCATCCAGATCGTCCACCAGCGTAACGTTCAGGTCGTTAGAGAGCCATTCATCGTTATAGTTGGCTTCTTCCACCGCGACAACATTTGCCGGACCACCGGTCAGGTAAGCCATCGCCGAAGGGCTAGCGTGCAGCGTAACGCCTGCCGCCGCCATTTTCTTGCTCAGCTCTGGCAGGAAGCGGTCGGCAATATGTTGATTGACCAGCAGTGTTTCCAGGCTGTTGCAGGCGCTAGGGCGCTGCACTTTGGCACTTTCAATAACCGTCAGCGCTTTGTCGAAATCGATACTGTCGTCAGCATAGATGTGACAAACGCCGATACCACCAGTGATGACTGGGATCGTAGATTGTTCGCGACACAGCTTATGCAGACCTGCACCACCGCGCGGAATCAGCATATCTACGTAGCGATCCAGCTTCAGCAACTGATTGACCAGTTCGCGATCCGGGCTTTCAATCGCCTGCACCGCAGCGGCAGGTAGGCCGCACTGCGACAGCGCCTGCTGAATCACTTTTACCGTCGCCGCATTGGTGCGGTACGTCTCCTTTCCACCGCGCAGAATCACCGCGTTACCGGTTTTCAGGCACAGGGACGCCACATCAATGGTAACGTTCGGGCGCGCTTCATAAATCACCCCGACCACGCCCAGCGGCACGCGCCGACGCTCCAGCTTAAGCCCGTTATCCAGCATACTGCCGTCAATCACCTGCCCTACCGGATCGGTCAAGCGACAGACCTGACGCACATCGCTGGCAATCGCGCTCAATCTGTCCTGCGTTAAGAGCAGGCGATCCTGCAACGCCTCACTCATGCCATTTTGGCGCGCATCGGCTAAATCCAGCGCGTTAGCCGCCAGAATTGTCGCACTCTCGGCTTCCAGCAAATCCGCAATCGTCAGCAGCGCGCGATCTTTTTGAGCCGTGCTCAAGACCGCCAACTGATAAGAGGCCGCTTTTGCCGCTTTACCCATTTGTTCAAGCATCGCGAACTCCTTAATTGATAATCATGTCGTCACGATGGATAGCCACCGGACCGTATTCGTAGCCAAGAATATCGGCAATCTGTTGAGAATGGTGTCCGGCAATCATACGCAGCGCATCGCTGTTATAGCGCGTCACGGCATGCGCCACATCGCGGCCTGCCAGACTGCGCACGCGGATCACTTCACCACGAGAGAAGTTCCCTTCTACGGTGCGGATGCCTTTAGGCAACAGCGAACTGCCCCGTTCGAGGATCGCCGAGAGCGCACCATCATCGACGGTGATCTCCCCCGCTGGTGGAGCGCCGAAAATCCAGTGTTTGCGGCTTTCCAGTGGCGCATCGAGTGCATGAAAACGTGTTCCGACGGAGATATCCGCAATCACATCGCCAATCACACCCGGTTTGCTGCCTGCGGCAATCACCACATCGATACCGGCACGGCAGGCCACATCGGCAGCCTGCAATTTGGTCGACATGCCGCCCGTTCCGAGGCCAGACACGCTATCGCCCGCAATGCTGCGCAGTGCATCGTTGATGCCGGTGACTTCACGGATCAGCTCCGCATCAGGATTATTGCGTGGATCGGCGGTAAACAGACCAGCCTGATCGGTCAGCAGCAGCAGCTTATCTGCATCGGCCAGAATCGCCGCCAGCGCAGACAGGTTGTCGTTGTCACCGACCTTGATCTCGGCGGTCGCAACGGCGTCGTTTTCATTAATGACCGGGACGATATTGTTATCCAGCAGCGCTCGCATGGTGTCGCGCGCGTTGAGGAAACGCTCACGATCTTCCATATCTGCACGCGTCAGCAGCATCTGCCCGACGTGGATACCGTAGATGGAAAACAGCTGTTCCCACAGTTGAATCAGGCGACTTTGACCCACGGCGGCCAGCAGTTGTTTGGTCGCAATCGTGGCTGGGAGTTCGGGATAACCCAAGTGTTCACGCCCGGCGGCAATCGCCCCAGAGGTAACAATAACAATCCGATGCCCTGCCGCATGTTGCTGCGCACACTGGCGCACCAGTTCAACAATGTGGGCGCGGTTAAGACGGCGCGAACCGCCGGTTAGCACGCTGGTGCCCAGTTTCACAACCAAAGTCTGGCTGCCGCTCATAATTTTTCTGCCGTTGAATGTCAAAAAATAAGAATAAGGAAAACGTTGTAGCAGGACAGACGCGTTATGCCAACAGGCACAACGCGAAAACCTGCGAATAAATCGGGGATCGTCGGGGAAGTATCACGGTCGAGCGACGAGGGTACAGGCGGGTTCCAGCGCGTTAACTTGCTTCTCCAATCGAACATGGAAAGCCTTTCTGGCATTTTCCACCTGCTCCATCACGGCTTTATCCTTGATTTTTTCCTCACGCCAGTTGCCTTGTTTATCAAACAGACCGTAGTGATATTCATAGGCAAAGCCTGTGCCGGTATCTTCCAAATTCAGCCACCAGCCCCAGAATTCCCGCTGTTCTGGCGCGGGCTTGATGTTGACACAGACCGCCAGGCAATCAAAGAAGAACGCGGTATCCTCGCACTGCGCTTCACGGATATAAGGCCCCAACGACGTAAAGTTTTTCATGAGTCGGCTTTTGGGGTGTCCACTCGGTAACATCATCTACGATCTCCTCTGGTTGAACATTCTTTTTAGCAGAGAATGGCAATTTATCAACCACCTGCATAACAACTTACGTCTCCACTTTGTCCGCGCAGGCGTTCCTGAAAAAGCATTGCCGATCGACACGGGGTATTTAATACTCTGATCTCTTCATTTTCGTTTATTGAGAAGTGACGCCCATGCCCCATTGTATCGCCGAACATTCCTCAGACATTGATATCAATGCCCTACTCTCTGCGATCTATCGCGGTGCGCTCGAATCTGGTTTGTTTGCCAGTGACGGCAGTGATATCAAAGTCAGATCCCTCGCGTACGATAACTACACGACAGGTGGTGAACGAGCCAGCTTTATTCATGTGGCAGTCAAGATACTGTCCGGACGGACAGGAGAGCAGAAAAGCAGTCTCTCCAATCTTGTTCTTCAGAAGATCGAAGCGCTGGGATTGAAGAATCTGTCAGTGACGGTTGAAGTGGTTGATATGGACAGGCTTTGCTACGCCAAAAAGATCCTGTGATCGACGGTTATCGTCTGGCAGGAACAGCGGCCTGTGTAGCGAAGACTCGCCTGCACAGACCGTGCGTTACGCCCGCTCTTCTACACTTTATCCTGCAACCACCCGCTGATTTGCTGTAGTGCGCGGTGGAAATTCTGGTACACCGGCGAGAAATTAACCGGCAGCAGTTTCCCCTGCGCGGATGAATTCACAATCAGGCTGGCCTCTTCTTTCGGGCAGAGCGGATCGTTATCCCAGTAGCCTGCCAGCATCGGTGTCGGGCAGCGGCGTCCTAACAGCCCCTGCGTTTTCAGCGAATAGCGTCCCAGCTCGGTTTTCAGCGAGGTATCCGTCGAGAACGGCATACCCAGACGACTCGCCAGCACATCCATAAACATATCCGGCACCTGCTGCTGGCGATTCGGATCGCTTAACAGGTGATGCACGACGGGGCCAAGACAGGCCACACCGCGTAAGCGCTGCGATTCCAGATACGCCAGCCGAACGGCAATATTGGCACCAAAGCGGAAGCCAAACGCCACAACGCGGGTGTGATCGACCCACGGGACATCCGGCAGCGCACGCAAGACCTGCTGATGCAGGAAACTGGAATCCTGAGTCAGTTTCCAACGGGAAGAAAATCCAACGGAGGGAACATCAATCGTCAGCATTGCCATGCCCGCTGGCGCAAAATAGTCCTGAAACAGGCGATGATAATCGCTCTGCAACATTTCCAGACTGCCGCACATCAGCACAGTAGGGAAAGGCGCTTTCGCCTGCGCTGGCATATGCAGAAAACCGGTCAGCGTACTGCCGCCCGTAATCGGGAAGGTTAATTCTTTGAGTTCATAAGGCAGGTACTTGGCAGCTTCTTCATAGGCGCGGTTTGCCAGCGTTTGCGCCTGCTCCGCCAGTTCGTCGCCTTTAATATGCGGATAGGCAGCAATGCTGTAGAGGTTGGCAGCATTCAACCAGAGTTGCCCGGTTTGTGCCCCGTCTTCACTCTCAAGCGCCCGCTGCTGCCAGTCTGCGCCCTGCTTCGCCCATTCATAAATCCAGTTACCGCCTCGGTAGCCGATCACCGTATCGAGCAGTTGCTCGTTGCTTCTGTCGGCCTTACTGGCAGCGATGCGCGACAGCACATCTTCGATTTCCCACGGGTCGACACCACGCCAAATCCACATCAGCCGGTTAATCAACCGATACCAACTGCGGGTCTTCTCCCCTTCCAGCGTAGAATGCAGCCCCTGCACATCCGGGCTATTCCGCGCACGTCTGACCAACGTCGAGGTTTCTGGATGTTTAAAGGACGGTTTGAATAGCGTTTCAGACAGGTTAGCTTGCGCCACAGCAGCCTCCGTTAATGTAAACCGCTGTTAGCGGACATCAGACGACTTCTTCGTCACCCGTTAAAGTGTAACGAACTCCGGCCAGAGAAGACAAATATCAACGGCAGAAACACACGTTCGGATCAAATCCTGTGGCAGAAATTACGACCGTTCAGAAACAACCGTCGCCATAAACAACAATCGTCAAAAACAACAATGCCCGGCTAAACCGGGCATTGGGGGAAATCGATATTCGCTCTGGCGATTAACGGCCAGACAAAGGCGGAACAAACACCACGCCCATATCCCACGGCTGTTCAATCCAGGTATCCTGCGGGATATCAATCACGTAGTCATCGACCAGCGGTTGACCAGCAGGTTTGGCGAAAATGGTCACAAAATGCGCTTTCGGGTACATATCACGAATCGCCTTCGCCGTACCGCCAGTATCAACCAGATCGTCAACTACGATGAATCCTTCGCCATCTCCCTCGGCACGCTTGATGACTTTCATTTCGCGTTGGTTGTCATGGTCATAACTGGAGATGCAAACGGTATCAACGTGACGAATGCCCAGCTCACGCGCCAGCAGCGCGCCAGGAACCAGACCACCACGACTAACAGCAATGATGCCTTTCCATTGATCGGCAGGCAGTAAACGCTGTGCCAGTTTACGGGCATGAATTTGCAACATATCCCAGGTTACGACGTACTTTTCGCTCATAAAATATATCCCAGCCGAATAAAAAACGGCTTAAGTTGAGTCTGAGGGGGGAAAAAGGTTGCGCGAGATTATAGATAGCCAACAACATAAAAACCAGTTTTTCTCAACATGAGAATCGAGTTTTTCCTGACAACCTGCGCCCTGCCGGGCCCATTGGTTCATATTGCAGCAGGAAAAGTAAGACGGGGCCGACGGCAATTCCCCTGCTTTGATGGAAAATGATATTCTGCGTTGACGCGCCATGTTCCGTGGCTAACCGCGATTGATTTTTAACCTGTAGCGCCTGCACGCCAGAGTGCGAAGATAGGTGGCTAAAAAGGAGACTCAAATAGTGTCTGAATTATCTCAACTTTCCCCCCAGCCTCTGTGGGATATTTTCGCCAAGATCTGTTCTATTCCGCATCCTTCTTATCATGAAGAAGCGCTGGCCGAGCACATTCTGGAATGGGCTAAAGAAAAAGGCATCTATACCGAGCGCGATCAGGTCGGCAATATTCTGCTGCGCAAAGCGGCAACCGCAGGTATGGAAAATCGCAAACCTGTCGTGTTGCAGGCGCATCTGGACATGGTGCCGCAGAAAAATAACGACACCGTACACGATTTCACTACCGATCCTATCCAGCCTTATGTTGACGGTGAATGGCTGAAAGCACGCGGCACCACGCTGGGTGCGGATAACGGTATCGGTATGGCTTCTGCGCTGGCGGTGCTGGCCGATCCGAGCGTCGAGCACGGTCCGCTGGAAGTGCTGCTGACCATGACGGAAGAAGCCGGTATGGATGGCGCGTTTGGCCTGCAACCTAACTGGCTTCAGGGCGAAATTCTGATCAATACCGATTCGGAAGAAGAAGGCGAGATCTACATGGGTTGCGCTGGCGGTATTGATTTTATTACCCGCCTGCCGCTGGTGCGCGAGCTGCCACCTGCAGGTTACCACACGCTGAAGCTGACGATTAAAGGGCTGAAAGGCGGCCACTCCGGCGGCGACATCCATCTGGGGCTGGGCAACGCCAACAAGCTGCTGGCACGTTTCCTGTTCGAGCAGGCGAAAGCGCTGGATATCCGCATTCTCGATCTGAACGGCGGGACACTGCGTAACGCGATTCCGCGTGAAGCCTTTGCCACGCTGTCACTGCCTGCCGCTAACGTCGAGCAGTTGAAAGCGCTGAGCCAGGACTATCTGGCCGTGCTGAAAAATGAGCTGTCCGCCGTTGAGAAAAACGTGACCGTGCTGGTGGAAGCCAGCGACAGCAACGAGCACCCGCTGACGCAGGACAGCCGCGATCGCCTGCTGGCACTGCTCAATGCCACGCCGAACGGCGTGATCCGCATGAGCGACGAGGTCAAAGGCGTGGTGGAAACGTCGCTGAATCTGGGCGTGGTTACGATGGAAGACGATCACGCGGAAATTATCTGCCTGATTCGTTCGCTGATCGACAGCGGTAAAGACGCCGTCGTTGGTACGCTGACGGCGCTGGGCCAGTTGGCTGGCGCGAAAACGTCACCGAAAGGCGGCTACCCAGGCTGGCAGCCGGATGCGCATTCGCCGGTCATGGCGCTGGTACGCGAAACGTATCAGAAACTGTTCAACAAGACGCCGAACATCATGGTGATTCACGCGGGTCTGGAATGCGGTCTGTTCAAGAAACCGTACCCAGACATGGATATGGTTTCCATCGGGCCGACCATCACCGGGCCACACTCGCCGGATGAGCAAGTGCATATCGGCAGTGTCGATCTGTACTGGAAATTGCTGACAGCACTGCTGAAAGCGATTCCGCCACGCGCATAATCGCGTAGCCGTAAAAAAATCAGGGCGGCGCAGAGGCGTCGCCCTTTTTTATCCTCAACTAAATAGCCTTATCCCCAATCAAACACCAGCTGTCGCTCAATTTGCGGGTCGAGCAGCGTCACATGTAGCCCAACCAGCCGGACGCCTCTGGATTTACGCCGCTCCTGCCAGGTTTGTTGCGCGATCTTCAACAGATCCTGTTTATTCAGCACCGGCCACACATGCTCCTGCGTCGTTTGCTGAAAATCATCAAACTTGAGTTTGACGCCCTGACGCGCAATATGCAGATCGGGTTTCACCCGTTTCAGGCGGACTTCCAGCTCCTCATAAAGCTGTTCGATCAGGTTTTCACACTGTTCCCAGTCGTGAATATCCTGCGCCAGCGTCTTTTCCACGCCGACCGACTTCCTCAGCCGATCGGGTGAAATCCGTCGCTCATCAATCCCCTGACATCGTTCCCACAGCACGCGGCCAAATTTGCCAAACTCTTTAAGCAGATCCGCCAGCGCATACACCCGAACATCCGCGCAGGTGTGCAGGCCACGCTCTTCCAGCCGTTTTGCGGTCACCTTCCCAACGCCGGGGATCTTCTCCAGCGGTAGCGTAAGCAGGAAATCATCCACCTGCTCCGGTGTAATCACATATTGTCCATTCGGCTTATTTAACTCAGAGGCGATTTTCGCCAGAAACTTGATCGGCGCAATCCCCGCCGAGGCGGTCAGATTCAGTTCATCGGCGATGGTTCGACGGATGTCTTCGGCGATGCGCGTCGCCGAACCGTTGCAGTGCGGGCTATCGGTGACATCCAGATAGGCTTCATCCAGCGAAAGGGGTTCGATCAGCGAAGTGTAGCGGGAGAAGATCTCGCGGATTTGGCGCGAGGTGGATTTATACACCTCCATGCGCCCCGGCAACAACGTGAGGTGTGGACAGAGACGTAAGGCGGTTGCCGTTGCCATCGCGCTGCGGATACCGTAGCGTCGGGCAGGATAGTTAGCGGTGCTGATGACGCCACGGCGATCGGCACTCCCACCAATTGCCAGAGGAATATCGCGCAGGCGCGGGTTATCACGCATCTCAATTGCTGCGTAGAAGCAGTCCATATCAACATGAATGATTTTGCGCATACTGGCCCTCTGACAACACTGTATGAATATACAGATCAAAGTCAGTATAGACAAGCTGCGCGATGCCTGCCGCGTTTACTGGGCGATCAGCATCACCAGCTTAAATTCGCTCTGCACAGCAGGGTGGAAAGTCTGTTGATGATAGGCAATATCGCCAAGCAAAGGATGGTGGAAACGTCGCTCGCCGCCTTCACGCGCGGTTACCGCCTGCTGCGACCACCAGAGATTGAATTCACGGCTTTCTTCACACAGCGACATCACGATTTGCCGAACGGCGTCAGTCGGTGCGTAATGGCTTGATTCCGCACGAAACTCCGCCACCACCCGCTTCGCTCGTTCCGGCCAGTTGACCACCAGCGATCGTGCCAGCGGATTCAAAAACATGAAACGCAGCAGGTTCGGCTCGGGATCGTGCCCTAGCCATCCGGCAAACAGCTGTTCTGACGGCGCATTCCACGCCAGCATATTCCAGCTGCCATCCAGAAGATATGCAGGGCAAGTAATGTGATGCAGGCTGGCGGCAACCTGCGCATCCGGCGACGTTGCCCTACTCTGCTTCTGAGGATCCTTCACGCCAGCAAGGCTAAAAAGATAATCGTGCTCTGCGGGTTCCAGTTTTAATGCCTGCGATACGCGGAGCAGAGCCGATGCCGAAGCAGACACATCACGCCCCTGCTCAAGCCAGGTATACCAGGTGGTGCTGATTCGGGCGATTTGCGCCAGCTCTTCGCGACGTAGTCCACTGGTGCGCCGCCGCCCGGAGGCTGGCAAGCCCACCATTTCCGGCGTAGTCCGCTCACGGAGAACCCGTAAGAAAGCCCCCAGCGCTTTTGGGCCGCTCAGAGAATTGGCTGGTATAAACGAATGTGCAGACATAGTCAGGTGTCCTTTTCATCCCGCTCGTATAGGCGGCTTGCGATGACAGCAGCGCTAATGCAAGACATGTTAATCAAACAGGGAGTATTTTATACCCGTATAAATGCTCATATTGTACCCGTATTTTTCCCTGACTATAGTGTTCTTAGACCAAGGATAGTGTTCTCAGACCGACGTCTTCTTTAGTGGCTGGCGCGCCGCCGTTTAACCCATGATGAAACGAAAGCAATTCAGATAAAGCGAGAGCAATGATGGAAGAAAAACAGAATCATAATGATCGCGTCGAACACCAGTTCGGCTCACAGGCGCAGAGCTACCTGACCAGTGCGGTGCATGCGCAGGGCAAAGATTTAACCCAACTGGCTGCTTTATTAGCGCCTTTCCCGCAGGCGCGCGTGATCGACGTCGGCTGCGGTGCCGGACATGCCAGCTTTGTCGCTGCACAGGCTGTCGCGGAAGTTGTCGCCTACGACCTGTCTTCCCAAATGCTGGACGTGGTGAGTCAGGCTGCCGCAGAAAAAGGACTGCATAACATCCGCGTTCAGCAAGGCGTAGCCGAGTCTTTACCGTTCGAGGATAACAGCGCAGATATCATCATCAGCCGTTACTCCGCGCATCACTGGCATGATGTCGGACAGGCGTTACGTGAAATGCGGCGCGTCCTGAAACCGGGTGGGCGCGTGATCATGATGGATGTCGTTTCGCCCGGTCATCCACTGCTGGACAGCTATTTGCAGACGGTAGAGAAGCTGCGCGATACCTCACACGTGCGCAATTACGCGCCGGGTGAATGGCTGAGCTTCTTTACCGACGCTGGGTTTATCGTGCGTAACGTCACCAGCGACAGGCTGACGCTGGAATTCAGCAGTTGGATCGCACGTATGCGCACGCCAGAACATTTCGCTGTCGCGATTCGTGAACTGCAAAAAACGCTGCCGGACGAAGTAGTGCAGCATTTTGACGTACAGGCAGACGGTTCCTTTGTCACCGACATTATGATGATAGAAGCCACCCGCGCCTGATACGCTTTTCCCGCAATTAACGACCTCAAAACGATCTCAAATTGGACGGCCCGCATCCTTTCGGGTCGTTTTTTGTAAATGTTATTTTTTAGCGCTTTTCAACGCTTGATTAATATGAAACCAATGATAATGTGATTTCGTTTTCGTCGTTACCTATTCGCCGACGAAATAGATACCGATAACGGTTGTTCCAACGCTTTCTCGCTAAACGAATGGAGAACGCGATGCGGATGCCGCATATAGCAGGCAATTTTATTATCAGGAACCATAATGCAAAAAATCGCGCTGTCGTTTGCGATGTTGTTTTTTTTGCCTTCTCTTGTTGTTACCAGCGCCGCCAGCGAGACCGCACCGCCGCTAGCGCCGATAGCAAAAGAATTAAAACAGCAATTATTAGGCTCTCCGATCTATATTCAGATCTTTAAAGAAGAGCGGATATTCGAACTTTATGCGAAAGTCGGTAACGAATATCGTTTATTGGAACAATACCCCATCTGTAAATATTCGGGCGGATTAGGACCAAAACGCGTTGAAGGCGATTTAAAAAGCCCGGAAGGTTTCTATCAGGTTGACCTGCGTCAGCTCAAGCCAGACAGCCAATATTATCGCGCGATCAATATCGGCTTCCCCAACGACTATGATAAATCACAGGGATATTCTGGTCGCTATTTGATGATCCACGGCGAATGTGTGTCGGTTGGCTGCTATGCCATGACCAACACCTATATGGATGAGATTTATCGCTATGCAGAAGCCGCATTACGCAACGGGCAGGCGAAGATTGATATCGCCATCTACCCGTTCCGTATGACGGAACAGAACATGCAGCGCCACCGCAATTCCACCTACGCCAGCTTCTGGAAACAGCTTCAGCCGGGGTACACCTATTTTAATCAGCACAATCAGCCACCGGCCGTCACGGTGTTTAACGGGCAATACGTCGTTAACCCACCGTTGATGACTAGCCAGCCGACCTTAAAGTATGCGCTCGCCGAAACAAAATAGAACGAATTCACCTGGCATAATCTGATGCCAGGTTTCGTTGCCCGTTAGCGGCTGCGTCGCCAGCACGGTGACGACATCATTCGGTGTCGTCTGCTGCTGAAAATCAATCTCTACATCCTGATCCAACAGCGTCGCTTTACCAAACGGCGCGCGGCGAGTGATCCAGTAGAGTTTAGTTGAGCAATATCCCATCACAAAGCGCCCGTCCGACAGCAGCATGTTAAACACGCCTTTCTCCCGTAAGACATCTGCCTGTTTGGCGATATAGCGGAATACCGCTGGCCAGTTACCCGGCGTGCGCGGGTAGCGCTCAGCCAATTGGGACAGCAGCCAGCAGAAAGCAAATTCGCTGTCCGTCTGGCCAACAGGGCGAAACATGCCCGTTTTCAGGGTGTTGTAACCTTTCAGTTGCCCGTTGTGGGCGTATGTCCAGTTCCGCCCCCACAGCTCACGCGTAAAGGGATGGGTATTTTCCAGCGACACCGCGCCGCGATTCGCCTGTCGAATATGTGAAACCACTGCACACGATTTGATAGGGTAATCCTGTACCAATCGCGCAATCGGCGAGTTATAGCTTGGCAGCGGATCTTTGAACGTACGACAGCCGTTCCCTTCATAAAAGGTAATGCCCCAGCCATCCCGATGCGGTCCAGTTTTCCCACCGCGCTGTATCAGCCCGGTAAAGCTAAAGCAGATATCCGTCGGTACATTCGCGCTCATCCCCAGCAGTTCACACATCTGACTTTCTACCCTTCCCTTCTTGCCCTTTTAGAGCGTATTAAGCGGCTTACTGATCCGCCATCTCTTTTTCAATCAGTTGAATCAGGATGTGAATCGCTTTGATATGGATTTCCTGAATACGGTCGGCATAGCCAAAGTGCGGAACACGAATTTCCACGTCGGCTGAACCCGCCATTTTACCGCCGTCTTTCCCGGTCAGCGTAATGACTTTCATGCCTTTCGCTTTTGCTGCGGCAATGGCTTTAATAATGTTGCCGGAGTTGCCCGACGTGGAAATCCCCAGCAGCACATCGCCTTCACGCCCTAGCGATTCAACATAGCGAGAGAAGACAAAGTCATAGCCAAAATCGTTGCTGACGCAGGACAGGTGGCTCGGATCGGAAATCGCAATGGCCGGATAGCCCGGACGGTTCTCACGGTAGCGCCCCGTCAGCTCTTCGGCAAAGTGCATGGCATCACAGTGTGAACCACCGTTGCCGCAGGAGATCACTTTACCGCCCGCTTTAAACGCGTTAGCCAGCAGCACCGCAGCATTTTGAATCGATTGAATGTTCGCATCATCACTCAAGAAATTATTCAGTGTTTCTGCTGCTTCTTTCAGTTCACTACGGATTAAATCCTGATACATGGAATCCTCTCATTTTGTCTGGTGACAACATTCTATTCTCTATTGTCCAGCAGTGTAGCGGATCGTACCAACAGCGAGAAGCGCGTAATCACGGGATTGAGAGGATCGCTGATGCCCGTCAGAAAACGCACGACTGCCGCTCGGTTTGTGAAGTGAGTTGTAATTATGATGTAAACGAATTGATAAAAATAATCAGATAAACTACAACGAATATAAGCAACAGGTCAGACCTCTTACGATATTGACCTACTACGCCTTATTTCACCGATGACACGGTTCTCGCTTTCCACTGCCACGCAACGCTTAGTGGAAAGGTGAAAGTCCTCAATTCGATCACAATGCTGGAGACACGTTATGGTTGCTGTCAGTATCCTCCTCCTACTGATTATCATCGGAGCGATGTTTTACCATCGGCTCAGTCTGCTGCTCGGCAGCGCCATCCTGCTGGCCTACTTTGCAGCCATGTCCGCCATGTTACTGTGGCCCGTCTGGCTGATGATTCCGCTCGTGATTCTGCTGATTCCGATTACGGTTCCCGCACTGCGTCAAAAGCTGGTTTCCGCTTCCGCGCTGCGCATGTTCCAGAAGGTCATGCCGCCGATGTCGAACACGGAGAAAGAAGCGATTGATGCTGGGACAACCTGGTGGGAAGGCGACCTGTTTCGCGGTGCGCCAGACTGGAAAAAACTGCATAACTACCCGCGCCCACAGCTGACCGCCAAAGAGCAGGCCTTTATCGACGGGCCGGTTGCTGAAGCCTGCCGAATGGCAAACGACTTTGAAATCACCCACGAACGTGCCGATATCCCGCCAGAACTGTGGGAATATTTAAAAGAACATCGCTTCTTCGCCATGATCATCAAGAAGCAGTACGGTGGGCTGGAATTCTCTGCCTATGCACAGGCGCAGGTGCTGCAAAAACTGGCAGGTGTCTCCAGCATTGTAGCGATCACCGTCGGCGTCCCTAACTCACTCGGCCCCGGCGAACTACTGCAACATTACGGGACAGAAGCGCAAAAAGATCACTACCTGCCACGTCTGGCACGCGGTCAGGAAGTCCCCTGCTTTGCGCTGACCAGCCCGGAAGCGGGTTCGGATGCAGGTTCGATTCCCGATACCGGCATTGTCTGCTACGGCAACTGGCATGGCGAACAAGTCGTGGGCATGCGCCTGACCTGGAATAAACGCTATATCACTCTCGCCCCCGTCGCTACCGTGCTGGGGCTGGCCTTTAAGCTGTACGATCCTGACCATTTGTTAAGCGATCAAGACGACGTAGGCATTACCTGTGCGTTGATTCCGACGGATACCGACGGCGTTAAAATCGGCCGCCGCCATTTCCCACTGAACGTGCCGTTCCAGAACGGCCCGACGCAGGGTGAGAACATTTTTGTTCCGCTGGATTACATCATCGGCGGTGCGAAGATGGCGGGTCAGGGCTGGCGTATGCTGATGGAGTGTCTGTCGGTCGGGCGCGGTATTACGCTGCCGTCTAACTCTACCGGTGGGCTGAAATCTATTGCCCTCGGCATCGGTGCTTACGCGCACATTCGCCGCCAGTTCAAAATCTCCATCGGTAAGATGGAAGGTATCGAAGAACCGCTGGCACGCATCGCGGGTAACGCTTACGTGATGGACGCCGCCGCAACGCTGATTACCAGCGGCATCATGCAGGGTGAAAAACCGGCGGTGCTCTCCGCTATCGTCAAATATCACTGTACCCACCGCGGTCAGCGCAGCGTACTGGATGCGATGGATATCGCCGGTGGTAAAGGCATCTGTCTTGGCCCGTCCAATTTCCTGGCGCGCAGCTATCAGGGCGCACCGATTGCGATTACCGTGGAAGGGGCGAATATCCTGACGCGCAGCATGATCATCTTCGGGCAAGGTGCAATCCGCTGTCACCCTTATGTGCTGGAAGAGATGGCAGCCGCGCAGGAGAACGACGTATCACGCTTTGACCGTTCGCTGGTGGGTCACATCGGTCACGTCGGCAGCAACACAGTGCGCAGCTTCTGGCTTGGGTTGACCAACGGCCGCCTGAGCAGTGCGCCGGTGAACGACAAAACGCGTCGCTACTATCAGCAGCTCAACCGACTCAGCGCGAATCTGGCGCTGCTGGCGGATGTGTCGATGGCGGTATTGGGCGGCAGCTTGAAACGTCGTGAGCGTATCTCCGCGCGTCTCGGGGATATTCTCAGCCAGCTCTATTTAGCTTCCGCGACGCTGAAACGCTATGAGGACGAAGGGCGTCAGAAAGCAGATTTACCGCTGGTGCACTGGGGCGTGCAGGACAGTCTGCATCAGGCCGAGCAGGCGCTGGACGATCTGCTGCGTAACTTCCCGAATCGTGCCGTCGCAGGACTGCTGACCTTTATCATCTTCCCGCTGGGTCTGCGCTGCGCTGCGCCGTCTGACCGCCTCGATCATGAGGTCGCGAAGATTCTGCAAACGCCGTCAGAAACGCGCAGCCGTCTGGGACGCGGTCAATATCTGGTTGCCAGCGAGCACAACCCTGTCGGGCTGCTGGAAGAGGCGCTGTTGGATATCATCGCCGCCGAGCCGATTTACCAACGCCTGTCGAAGGCCAGCGACAAAGCGCTGCCGTTCATGCGATTGGATCAGTTGGCAGAGCAGGCGCTGGTAGAAGGTCAAATTACCGCAGAAGAAGCGGATATTCTGACCAAAGCCGAAGCCAGCCGCTTACGTTCAATCAACGTGGATGACTTTGCGTTCGACGCACTGGCCGCCAACAAGCCCGCGCCCGTAGCGCAACCGGAAAGAAAAACCGAAGCAGCATAAATAGAATCAGGCCGCCAATATGGCGGCCTGTTCTTTCTTTTAGATGCTCATCAGTTGTAAAATCCACATCATCTTTCCTTCTGAATGAAACCCGACACATGGCTTACATCCCCAAGAACTACGCCAAACTTGAAAGCGGCTACCGCGAAAAAGCGCTCAAACTTTTCCCGTGGGTATGTGGTCGCTGTTCACGCGAATTCGTCTATTCCAACCTGCGTGAATTAACCGTTCACCACATCGATCACGATCACAGCAATAATCCGGAAGATGGTAGTAACTGGGAAATGCTGTGCCTCTACTGCCACGACCATGAGCATTCGAAATATACCGATGCGGATATGTACGGATCGACCGTCGTTGCAGGTGAAGATGCGCAGAAGGATGTCGGGGTTGCCACCCATAATCCTTTCGCGAATTTGCAGGCCATGATGAATAAAGGGAAGAAATAATCGGTTTGCCGCTCCCATCAGATTCTATGAGGGGAGCGGTTATAAAATAGCGTGACTAACGACGACTAGGCACCACTCTGTCGTACACGCGCCAGCAGCGCATCCACATCCGCAATATGCGGAGCCGCCAGCACCAGCGTTCTGCCCAGCGAAATAGCATGACGCTGGCACGCTAAACGCGCTTCCGTCTCCTGAATGCCGTCCAGATCGGCAACGTGCGCCAGCCCAATCGTGCGGCGAATCAGTTCGGTGCCGCAGTAACCAACGACATCCCGCCAAACCTGCTGTAAAAACAACGCGGCATAACCTGATTCCGCCAGCGCAGGATCGCGGCTTTCATTTTCGCTCAACGCCAGAAAACGTGTGGAAAAGGTCTGCCACAGCGTACGAATATCTTCCAGACGTCGTTCGCGCCCCGCCGCCGCCTCGCGCGGTGCCAGTAGCCCCGGCAGGCCGCAATAATTCAGCAGCAGATTACCGATTGCCGTACCGACATCAAAACCAATTGGCCCGTAGAAACCGAACTCAGCATCAATCGCTTTTAAGCGCCCTTCTGCCACAAAGATCGATCCACTGTGGATATCGCCGTGCAGCAGCGCCTCAGCTTTGCTTAGGAAACCGTGCTTCAGTCCGGCAACCGCCAGCTTCAGCACCCGATCGTCACGCAATGCCAGCACATCCGGCGTCAGTGCAGCGTCAAACTGGTTTCTTTCATGATCGATATAAGGGTCGGTAAAGAAGAGATCTTCGGTAATCTGACACAGTTCAGGGTTGGTAAACTGGCTTACCGCCGCTTTCTTCTCATGCGGATGCTGATGAAAATCAGAAGTGTGGAACAACGTCTGTGCCAGATACTCTCCCAGCTGTGCCGCCGCCTGCGGATAATCCGCGCCGTTAACCAGCTCGCTGCGCCAGATACGATGATCGGAGAGATCTTCCTGCACCATCACCGCCAGTTCGGGATCGTGATGTAGCACGGTCACGGTATGCTGCGGACAAAACCGCGCGTGCGTCAGCAACGTTTCGGCTTCAATGCGGGCGCGGTCCAGCGTCAGCGGCCAGGATTCCCCGACGCAGCGCACGTAGGGCAGCGCCTGTTTGACGATCACTCGACTAACGCCCGCTTCATCTTTAATTTTAAACACCAGATTCAGATTGCCATCGCCGATCTCTTCTGCGGCTACCAGCGTGTGCGGCTGACTGACACCGCCGTACTGGCGGGCATATTCAACAGCGTCATCCGCCGTAAAAGTGCGGTAAAGTGACATTCCAACCCCTCGCTATTCTGAAATCAAACTTATTCTGGAATTAAAAACACGGACATAAAAACGTTTGGACGTCTATACATCTATCAGGCATCTTGGCAGAATAAGAATATCGATGCAACATGGATTTAACGACCTATGCAGACACTTAACACAACTAGCCTAAAAATCGTTGATAACCAACTGTGGATCCTCGACCAGCAGGCGCTACCGCAAGAAAAACGCTGGAGCCCTTGCCCAGATGTCGCCTCACTGGTTGAGCATATTCAGACGCTGCGAGTACGCGGCGCACCGCTGATTGGCCTATCCGCCAGCCTGCTACTCGCGCTACTGGCGGAGAAAGGGTTATCGCAGACTGAACTGGCGCTGGCGCTGGAGACGTTGCGGGCATCACGCCCTACCGCCGTGAACCTGATGAACAATTTGGATCGCATGAAGCTGGTGCTGGCACAGCCGCAGTTTGTCGATGCACTGGTACGGGAAGCTCTGCGTCTGGTAGAAGAAGATCGCGCCCTGTGTGAACGCATTGCCGATCGCGGCGTAGCGCTGGTGAAGCCAAACAGCCGCCTGCTGACCCACTGCAACACTGGCGGACTGGCAACGGCAGGTATCGGCACCGCTATTGGCGTGCTACTGCGTGCGCACCAACAAGGAAAAGTCTCGCAAGTGTGGGTCGATGAAACGCGCCCGCTCTTGCAGGGCGGACGCCTCACGGCCTGGGAACTGGGTGAGCTAGGCATTCCTTATCAGCTCATCTGTGATTCGATGGCCGCCAGCCTGATGGCGCAGGGTCAGGTCGATGCGATTTGGGTCGGCGCAGACCGCATTGCCGCCAACGGCGACGTCGCTAATAAGATCGGCACTTACAGCCTCGCGGTACTGGCGCACTATCATCAGATTCCGTTTTACGTCGCGGCACCGCACACCACGCACGATCCTGCGTGCCCGGACGGTCGAGCAATCCCTATCGAACAGCGCGCCGCCACCGAAGTCACTGGCGTTTCCGGCAGCTTCGGCCACTGCCAATGGGCACCGCAGAACGCCGCGGTCTACAACCCAGCGTTTGACGTCACTCCCGCCGAATTAATCAGCGGCTGGGTACTCGACACCGGCGTGGTCACGCCACAGGACGTGAAAGAAGGGATATTTCAGACAGCGTTGAAATAACCAAAGGTAATGTTGATATTTTTGGGTAGAGAATCACCTCGGCACTTCCCTATGAAGAAATCCTTGATACACCAATACAGAGGTATCTCGGATTTTGCCGTTATCCGGCGTAAAAAATTATGCTGAGGAGATAGCGGGCTTCGGATGAGCCGCACGGACGCGGCGAAAGCTTGCGCCACGTATGACAAAAACGTCAGTGACGTTTTTGAACAGCACTAGTGCTGGCCCGAAGGGCGAGTCCCATTTATGGGACGAGTAAACGTGTCGCAAGCGGTCCGTTAAGCCAGGTACCGACGAAGGTATCGCGTCAGCGGCATAATTTCCCGCCGAAAGCCAGGGTTCCCAGGGCGACGGCGATTGAGCCGCCCTGGGTCGGGCGCGTGCTACAAGGTAGCATGAAAATAACGGAATTATCGCGCACGAAACCGTCTCTCAGTCCGCATAAAAAATGTGACTAAGAGACAGGTAAAGGCTGGAAAAAGGTTCTACACCAACCGAGCGCGCTAGCGCTCCAACTTTGGATACGCATCCGCGATCTTATCGCCGGTAAAATGCGCGATCCAGCCTTCCGGGTTATCGAACAGGCGGATGGCGGTGAAGTGCGGTTCCGGCCCCATATCAAACCAGTGCGCCGTGCCAGCGGGTACGGACAGCAGATCGTTCTTCTCACATAGGATCTGGTAAATCTTGCCGTTCAGGTGCAAACAGAACAGTCCCGCGCCTTCGACGAAAAAGCGTACTTCGTCTTCATGGTGGACATGCTCGGATAAAAATTTGGTGCGTAGTTCCGCACGCTGCGGATTATCGGAACGCATGCTGATGACGTCCCAGCTCTGATAGCCTTTTTCTGCCACCAGCTTGTCGATTTCATGCTGATAGGCCGACAGCACTTCCTCAGACGACGGTGCATCGCTCAGCTTCTGGCTGGCTTCCCAGCGTTCAAAACGTACGCCGATCTCGTTCAGCTGTTTCTGAATCGCCTCGGCATCCTGACTTTGCCAAATCGGCTGGCTTGCATCGCTGTCGCTAAAAATGGTTAATCCACTCATTGGGCGTACTCCGGTAAGTCGATCTGGTCAAAACGTGCCACCTGACGGTGACGGCTTACGCTATCCGCATCATCACGAATAAGTTGGCAGGTGTGCCAACCGGCATCCTGCGCGGCATCCAATTCCTGACGAATGTCCGACAGGAACAACAGTTGCTCCGCCGGTAGCCCGATGGCTTGCGCAATCGTGCGATAAGAATCGGTCTCCCGCTTCGCACCGACGCGGGTATCAAAATAGTCGCTGAACAGCGGGCGCAGATCGCCGGCGTTGCTATAGCCGAACAGCAACTGCTGCGCTTCCACCGAGCCTGACGAGTACACATACAGGCGCAGGCCCTGCTGCTGCCATGCGGCGAGCTGCGCAGCCACTTCAGGATACAGATGCCCCTGAAAATCGCCGTTATGGTAGCCCGCACGCCAGATAATGCCTTGCAGCTGCTTCAGCGCGGTGGATTTACGATCTTCATCCATAAACTGGTTCAGCGCGGTAATCAGCGTCTCGCTATCCGCATCGGGCTGACCTAGCTCCTGACGCAGCGCGTCCAGTGCCTGCGCGATCTCAGGATCGCTACCGTGCTGCCGAACGGTGTCGGCCAGACGTTCGCGGGCATAAGGAAACAGCACGCTGTGAACAAAACGGATATCGCTGGTGGTGCCTTCAATATCCGTCACAATCGCGTTAATCATGCTTTCGCCTCCAGCAGTCGCCGTTGCAATTCGCATTGGAACAGGAACTCTAGCCCTTCCAGATGGCGACGCGCTTCTTTCACCGTCGCGCCCCAGCAGTAAAGGCCGTGGCCGCGCACCAGAAAGCCGTAGCGAAGCGGCGTGTGGCTGGCGTACTCGGTTACCCGCTGCGCCAGCGCCGGAATATCCTGATCGTTATCGAAAATAGGGATCGCCACGCGATCCAAATGGGTGGTCTGCCCCGCCAGCGACTTTTGCATTTCGTAGCCGTGCAGCACCAGTTCAGCGCCCTTCTCTACCCGAGACAGCACCGTGGCGTTTACCGAGTGCGTGTGCAGCACCGCGCCAATAGTCGGCTCGCGGCGATACAACAGCGTATGCAGCCCCGTTTCCGCCGACGGCGTGCGGCCGCTCGGCACATGGTTAGTGGCAATCTCCACCAGCAGGAAATCCTCTGCCTGAAGGCTGCCTTTGTCTTTACCCGATTCGGTAATCAGGCACTGCGCTTCATCAAGGCGCACGGACATATTGCCACCCGTCGCCGGACACCAGCCCTTTTCACCTATCCAGTGGCAGGCCGCAAGCAGCGCCGTCAATTGTTGATTTTCAGTCATGAGGCTTCCCGTTTTTGGTCCATTTTTCTCGCTACTTTTCTGGATGCTTTTTGGCGATTTAGATGCTTTTGTTATGGCTTAGTACATAAAAGCATTTAGCCGTTTAAACGTCCAAGCGTCTTGATTGCCAAATACTAACAGCATGTTATATTACCAAGCAATACAGGCTTGCAGGAGTTCCACCCCGCTATGAGCGCCGCTCTGATCCCCGACAGTAAACTGCCTTCGCTGGGCACCACCATTTTTACCCAGATGAGTGCGCTGGCCCAACAGCATCAGGCCATCAATCTATCACAAGGTTTCCCTGATTTTGACGGCCCGGACTATTTACAACAGCGGCTGGCGTATCACGTGAGTCAGGGCGCCAACCAATATGCGCCAATGACTGGCGTTGCGCCGCTGCGTCAGGCGATTGCCGAAAAAACGGAAGAACTGTACGGCTGGCAGCCGGATGCCGACAGCGAAGTGACCGTCACGGCAGGCGCAACCGAAGCGCTGTTTGCCGCCATTGCGGCGCTGGTTCGCCCCGGCGACGAAGTGATTTGTTTCGATCCCAGCTATGACAGCTATGCGCCCGCTGTGACGTTGGCTGGCGGCATACTCAAGCGCATCGCCTTGCAGCCGCCTGCGTTTCGCGTGGACTGGTCGCATTTTGCTGACCTGCTGAGCGACCGCACTCGTTTGGTCATCCTGAATACGCCGCACAACCCGTCCGCCACCGTCTGGCAGAAGGCGGATTTTGAGCAACTGTGGCAGGCGATTGCCGCACGTAACATCTTTGTGCTGAGCGATGAAGTCTACGAGCACATCTGTTTCGACAGTGAAGGACACGCCAGCGTGCTGGCCCACCCATCGCTGCGCCAACGCGCGATTGCCGTTTCATCGTTTGGCAAAACCTTCCACATGACCGGCTGGAAAGTCGGCTACTGCGTCGCACCAGCGGCCTTGAGTGCGGAAGTGCGTAAGGTTCACCAGTATCTGACGTTCTCCGTGAACACGCCCGCGCAGTTCACCATTGCCGACATGCTGCGTGAACAGCCGCAACACTGGCGCGAACTGCCCGATTTTTATCGCGCACGCCGCGATCGTTTCATCAAGGCGCTGGCAGGCAGCCGTTTTGACATTCTGCCCTGTGAAGGCACCTACTTCCTGCTGGCGGACTATCGGGCGATTTCCGATCTGGACGATGTCAGCTTCTGCCGCTGGCTGACCGAACACGTTGGCGTCGCGGCCATTCCGCTGTCCGTCTTTTGCGCCGATCCGTTCCCACATACGTTGATTCGACTATGCTTTGCTAAACAGGAAGCAACGTTGGATGCCGCTGCGGAGCGTTTATGTCGACTTTAAAGATTTCATTGCTACAACAGCCGCTGGTCTGGCGCGATGGGGAAGCTAACCTGCGCCACTTCGATACCTTATTAGCGGAGATAAGCGGGCGTGATGTGATTGTCCTGCCGGAGATGTTCACCACTGGCTTTGCGATGGAAGCCGCCAAAGGCAGTCTGGATCAGTCGGTTGTAGAGGCGTGGCTGCACCAGTGGGCGCAGAAGACGAATGCGCTGATCGGCGGTAGCGTCGCGGTAAATACGCCGAAAGGTGCGGTGAACCGGTTCCTGCTGGTCGATCCGCACGGCGAGGTGCATCACTACGATAAACGCCACCTGTTCCGCATGGCGGACGAACACCACCACTATCAGGCAGGCACGGAACGGGTCACCCTTGAGTGGCGCGGCTGGCGCATCTGCCCGATGATCTGCTACGACCTGCGTTTCCCGGTCTGGTCACGCAATCGGCAGGACTACGATCTGGCGCTGTATGTCGCCAACTGGCCAGCGCCACGAGCCGCACACTGGCAGACGCTGCTGGCGGCGCGTGCCATTGAGAATCAGGCCTACGTTGCAGGCTGCAACCGCGTCGGTACCGACGGCAACGGCCACAGCTACCGTGGTGACAGCCTGATTATTAATGCGCAAGGGGAAATTCTGGCCTCTGCCGCTCCCAACCAGCCCGCCCGTCTGGACGCCGAGCTGTCGCTGGAAGCACTGCAAAGCTACCGGGAATCCTTCCCTGCCTGGCGTGATGCCGACCGCTTTACGCTGTAGCTGTAATTGCTGTAGTTGTAATGATGTCGCTGTCGTTACTGTGCAGAGGCGTGGTAGAACACCGCCTGATAGAACGCCTGTAGCGCCAGCGCCACATCTGCCGTGGTAACAGACTCATCAGGATGGTGGCTGATGCCACCGCGGCAGCGGACAAACAGCATCGCGACCGGCCAGCGTTCGGCGATGGCAATCGCATCGTGCCCCGCGCCGCTTGGCAGCATCAGCGTTTTCCCCTGTACCTGCGTCACCGCGTCGTTTAATACCGACTGCAACGCGGGATCGCAGCGGGTTGCCGCAATACGATAATACTCTTCGGCGCTGAACTGGCAGCCGCGCTGGTGTGCGATAGCCTGTCCCAGCGTCAGGAGTTTTTGTAGCAACGCATCCAGCGGCGCATCTTCCGGCCCGCGAATATCCAGCGTCATCTTCACCTCACCGGGAATGACGTTCGCCGCACCCGGTAAGCACTGCAATGTGCCAAACGTGGCGACCAGATGAGGATCGCTTTCCCGTGTGATCCGCTCTGCCTGCGCCATCCAGTCGGCTGCTGCCGCCAGCGCATCCTGCCGCTGCGTCATCGGTACCGTGCCCGCATGACCCGCCAGCCCGAGGAACGTGCAGTTAAGCCGCCGCGCCCCGTTGATCGCGGTGACCACGCCCAGCGCCAGATCCTGCTGCTCCAGACACGGCCCTTGTTCGATGTGCAATTCCAGATAGGCGGTGATATCGCTGACCGGACGTGCCGCCAGTGCCACCTCAAGCGGATCCAGTCCCGCAATGGTCAACGCCTGCGCCACACTGGTGCCTTCGGCATCCTGACACTCCAGCCAGTTCTCCGGCCAGGTACCCGTTATCCCCCGACTACCCAGTAGCGTAATGCCAAACCGCGTGCCTTCCTCATCGCCGAAGCCGATGATTTCCAGCGCCACGGGCAAACGCATCCCCTGCCGATGGAATGCGCGCACCACTTCAATCGCCGTCAATACGCCCAGCATGCCGTCATATCGTCCGGCATTGCGCACCGTATCCAAATGCGAACCCAGCAACAGCGCTGGCGCATCCGGTGTTAATCCTTCATAGCGGCCACAAATGTTACCCACGCTATCCTGCCAAACGTTCATGCCCGCTTCGCGCATCCATTCTCCCACCTGCGCATTGGCACGCAGGTGCTCCAGCGACAGATAAACGCGGGTCAGTTGGCCGGGCGTTTCGCTGATTTCAGCCAGCACATCGCAGCGCGACATAATCTGCTCAGCGGCGGCCTGTGCGGCAGCGGGCAACATCAACATTTCACTCATGCACGTCCCTCATCTGCCGCGTAGCAATTCCAGGCGGCCTGCAAAGCCTCGCCCTGCACGGTGCGGAAACCAAGGCGATTCAGCACCGCCTCCAGCGCCGTCAGCGTTTGCATCACGCAGTCTTTACGTGCGTTGTAACCCATCGTCCCGATGCGCCAGATCTTGCCCTGAAGCGGGCCAAAGGACGTGCCGATCTCAATGGCGAAGTCTTCCAGCAGCAGCTTACGCACCTGCTCACCGTGAACGCCATCAGGGATCACCACGCCCAGTACGTTATTCATTTTGTGGGTCAGCGAGCCAAAGGTGTCCAGCCCCATTCCCTGAATCCCCGCCACCAGCGCACTACCATGCAGCGCATGACGGGCAATGCTGCGATCCAGCCCTTCTTCGAGGATCGTTCGGGCACACTCGCGTGCGGCAAACAGCATGCTCGTTGCCTCAGTATGGTGGTTCAGGCGCTCCGGCCCCCAGTAATCCATCACCATGCCCAGATCGAAATAGTTGGAATAGATCATCTCGTCGTCGCCGTCTTGATGGGCGTCCGTTCGGATCCCCTGCTCAATACATTTACGACGGCGGATCACCGCTTCCATCTGCGGACTGAGCGTGATCGGTGAGCTGCCAGACGGCCCGCCGAGACACTTCTGCAATCCGGCGGAAACCGCATCCAGTCCCCATTTATCCGTTTCCAGCGGGTTGCCGCCAAAAGACGCCGTGGCATCGGTATAGAACAGTACGTCGTGACAGCGGCAGATCTCGCCCAGTTCCTCCAGCGGTTGCAGCATGGTGGTCGACGTATCGCCCTGCACCGTCAGCAGTAAACGCGGGCGTACCGTTTTGATCGCATCTTCGATCTGATCTGGCGAGAACACCTCGCCCCACGGCACTTCGATGGTATGAACATCAGCACGACAGCGGCGGGCAATCTCGCACAGCAGATGACCAAAACGACCAAACACCGGCACCAGCACCTTATCGCCGGGGCGGATCGCCGACAGCAAAATCGCCTCAATGCCCGCGCGCGAGGTGCCGTCTACCAGCATCGTCCAGCGGTTTTCCGTGCGGAAAAGCTGACGATAGAGCTCCATGACCTGATTCATGTAGTTGGTCATCGCAGGGTCATACTGACCCACCAGTTGGCTAGCCATTGCCCGTAATACGCGCGGATCGGCATTGATCGGTCCCGGCCCCATCAACAGGCGATGAGGGGGATTGATTTGCGCGTACAGTTCGCTGTTCATGGTTATGTGCTCCAGATTCTTACGTTACTGGTCTGCTAATCGAATGATTTGATGCACGTTTCCGTGCGTGATTAGCTCAAAAGAGAGAGAAGCCTTACGCTTCCGATAGTCCTCGGACCGAGGCGATGAACTGTTTCAGTTCGCGGGTCTGCGGGTTAGCGAACAGCGTTTTGCTGTCGCCCTGTTCCCAGACCGTGCCCTGATGCATAAACACCACGCGGTCGCCCACTTCACGGGCAAAATTCATTTCATGCGTCACCAGAATCAGCGTCATGCCTTCTGCGGCCAGTTGTTCCAGCACTTTCAGCACTTCGCCGACTAACTCAGGATCGAGCGCCGAGGTAATTTCATCGCACAGCAGGACTTTCGGGTTCATCGCCAGCGCACGGGCAATCGCGACGCGTTGCTGCTGGCCGCCCGACAGGTTGGCTGGGTAATAGTGAAGGCGCTCACCCAGCCCCACCTTTTTCAACACTCGCTCGCCCAGCTCACGGCACTCCGCCGCGCTTTTACCCAGCACGCGGCGCGGCGCCAACATCACGTTTTCCAACGCCGTCATGTGCGGAAACAGATTGAAGTTCTGGAACACCATCCCGACCGAGCGGCTGATTTCTCGCGCTTGTGAATCTCTGTCGGTGACCGTCATTCCTCCCAGCTTGATACTGCCGTCCTGATAGCCTTCCAGACCGTTCATGCAGCGCAAAAGCGTGCTCTTACCGGAGCCGCTGCGCCCGATGATCGAAATGACCTCACCCATTTCGATATCCAGATCCACGCCTTTCAGAACGTGGTTCTGGCCATAATATTTTTGAACCTGATTAATGGTGATGAGCGGCATTGAATTTCTTCTCCAGATAGCGGCTGTAGTAAGAGAGCGGATAGCACATCAGGAAATAGCCCAGCGCCACCAATCCAAACACTTTAAACGGCTGATAGGTCACGTTATTCAACATGGTTCCCGCTTTGGTCAGTTCGATAAACCCGATGATCGACGCCAGCGCGGTACCTTTAATTACCTGCACGGAGAACCCCACGGTAGGGGCGATGGCGATACGCATCGCCTGCGGCGCAATCACCCGATAGAGCGTCTGGCCAAAATCCAGCCCGAGGCAGCGCGACGCCTCCCACTGCCCTTTCGGCAAGGCTTCCACGCTGCCGCACCAGATATCCACCAGAAAGGCGCTGGTAAAGAGCGTCAGCGCCAGTGCCGCCGCCGTCCACGGGCTCACATCAATGCCGAACAGCGCCAGCCCAAAAAAGGCGAGAAACAGCTGCATCAGCAGCGGCGTGCCCTGAAACAGCTCGGAATACAGATGGACAAGACGCGTCGGCCATTTGCGTTTAGTCAGCCGCAGCAGCATCAGCGGAAAGGTCACTATCGCGCCACCGATGAAAGCCGTCAGCGACAGCAGTAGCGTCCAACGTGCCGCCAACAGCAGGTTGCGCACAATATCCCAGTCGGTAAATGTCATCATGACTGATTCCCCAGAAAGCGCCGACCCGCCAGCAGTAAGAGTTGTCGCATCAGAACAGACAGCATCAGGTAACACAGCGTGGTTGCCAGATACACTTCAAAGCTCAAAAACGTACGGGACTGAATCAGGTTGGCAGCAAAGGTCAGTTCCTCGTAAGACACCTGCGACACCACCGACGATCCCAGCATGACGATGATGCACTGGCTGACCAGCGCCGGATAAATCCGCTGGAGCGCGGGCGGCAGAATCACACGCAGGAAAGTTTGCATCCACGTCAGCCCCAGCACGCGGGCGGCTTCCCACTGGCCTTTCGGCGTCACCTGAATCCCCGCGCGAATAATCTCGGTGCTGTATGCCCCCAGATTAATCAACATCGCCAACAGCGCGGCCTCTCCCGCTGTGAGCTTCAAGCCCAGGCTCGGCAAGCCGAAAACGATGAAGAACAGCTGAACCACAAACGGCGTATTGCGGATCAGTTCGACGTAGACGCCCCATAGCCGACTCAGCAGGGTGGGCTTGCCGCTGCGCAAGGCCGCACCACAGATGCCGATAGTAATGCCGCCGAGGGTTGCCATGACCGTCAGTTCAATGGTGACCCACAACCCCTCCAGCAACTCAGGCCAGAACGGAAACAGCGCGGAAAAATTAAGCTGATAGGTCATGGCGTGCTCCCGTTAAGCCTTGATGCTGGCCGGCAGCGGCGCTTTCAGCCATTTTTCCGACAGGGTATTGAGCGTATTGTCTTTCAGCGCCTGCTCGATCAACGCATCGACTTTCGCTTTCAGCGCAGGCTCATCTTTTTTCAGCCCGATGTAGCACGGCGAATCTTTCAGCATAAATTTCGCCACTGGTGCTTTCGTCGGGTTCTGCTCGGCGATAGCAGCCACAACCAGGTTGCCCGTTGCAACATATTCCACCTGCCCGGACAGGTACGCCGACAGCGTGGTGTTGTTATCTTCGTAGCGTCGAATCTGTGCGGCCTTCGGCGCGATATCCGTCAGCACCATGTCTTCTACCGCACCGCGCGTGACGCCGATGCTTTTGCCTTCCAGCGCTTCTGATGATGTCAGCGTGCTGTCTTTCGGCCCAAATACGCCGAGGAAAAACGGCGCGTAGGCGCGGCTGAAATCGATCACCTTTTCACGCTCGGCATTTTTGCCCAGACTGGAGATCACCAGATCAACTTTGTTAGTTTGCAGATACGGCACGCGGTTGGCGCTGGTTACCGGAACCAGCTGCAACTTTAGTTTCATCTCTTTCGCCAGATAGCGAGCGATATCGATGTCATACCCCTGCGGTTGCAGATCCGTTCCTACCGATCCAAACGGCGGGAAATCCTGCGGGACAGCGACGCGCAGCACACCGCGCTTCTCGATATCCTGCAACTGATCGGCCATCGCGCTACCAGCTTGAACCAGTAACATTGCCGCGCCCATCACCGCCAGTAACCCTTTTTTGATGCCCAGTTTATTGATCAACATCGTCTCTGCCCCCGGTTAGTATAATTGAAACGAAAGATTCTTTAAAAACAAAAATTGAAACCATCGTTGCAGATATTAAGCAAGGAGCATGCCAGATTACCTTTGCGCTTTTTGTGCTGTTGGTTATGAGGAAATAACATGAGGAGTCAGAGAGTTTTTCTAAAATATGGGATAGCGCTATGGATATGTAATATCAGTGAAAAATTTCGTGCGTGATTGCAGAAAGATAATTTATGCAACTCATGCACCACGCCCGACGTAGGGCTGCTCAGTCGCCGCAGCCCTACGAACCCTGGCTTTCGGCGTGAATTATGCCGCTACGCGGTGCATTCGAAACGCGAGTCATCCTGTCGAACCGCCTGTGACGCGCTCCCGACGCGGCACAGGCTTTCGCAGCGTCCATGCTGCTCATTCGGGATGCCCCACGTTTCTCATCATAATTTTTTACGCCGATGAACAGATAACAACGAGAAACAATCCACAGCGCTGCGTCACAAAAATAATCCAGAGCTATCACGCCCGAAACGAGCTTCCTGGCTATATAGCACATCAGTTAAATGCACCATTAACGTGCAACAGCACCATCCCAACGCACCATTAGCGTTGCTCAAGCTCATCCAATTCACCATAAAGATCCACGATCTGGTGGATGCGTTGGCGTCCGTCACGCAGCATTTCATGCAGCAACGCATTGCTGATCACGTTCACTAAACTCATGGCAGATGAATAGCTGTCAAACGCCGAGACGCTGTCCAGCGGGACGCACAGCGACCAGGTTGCCAGCGACATTAGCGTACTCACCTGTGGTTCGCACAGCAGCAGCACAGGCACGCCGCGCTTTTGCAACTGCGCCAATAGCGGCTGAATCAGGCGCGGACGGCGGCGAAAAGCCACTACAATCACGACATCCTGCGCAGTAAGATCCACCAGCTCTTCGGATAGCGTCTGCCCCGGCTGTGTCAGCAGCGTGACCTGTTGGCGAATCTGGAGCAGCTGTTGGCGCAGGTGCAGCGCCACCGGATAGCTATTGCGTAACCCAATCAAACACAGGCGCTGCGCCTGCATCAGCGCCTGAATCACTGCGCCAAACTGCACGGGGTCAATCTGGTTTATCCACTGCGTCAGATTCGCCATTTCCTGCTTGTAATGCCGCGCCAGCAGCGTGTTCCCCTGCACGGCATCCCGATTATCCGCCAGCGGCATTCCGCTCTGGCGCAGCGTTCTGAGTTCATCGCGCATGTCACGGTAGCTGGGGTAGCCCAGCCGTTTGAACAACCGGCTGACGGTCGCTTTGGAGACGCTGCTCAGCCGCGCCAGCTCGGCGCTGTTGTAGCTAATTAAATCGTCAAAGTGATCGAAGATGAAATCCGCGACGCGCTGCTCCTGCGGTGAAAGCTCGCTGTAGCGATCCCGTAATCGTTCATCTATTTGCATCATCGTCTCTCATCCGTTGCGCTTGCTGTAACGTTTGTTTCATGTCGCAGAACATAGCACAGGATTGTCAGGATGATATAGATACCCTTCCAGCACCGCATACAGACTTTCCTCTGCACCGAAAAACTGGAACGCCGTTTGCTTATAGCTAGGGTTAATAGAACCAACCTACCCTACATAAAACTTAAAAAGGAATCCTGAGATGATGCAAAGCAACACCGCCCCGCTGGGCATGGCGGTCGCACCTCATCATTTAGCCAGTGCCAGCGCGTTGGCGATTCTGCGTGAAGGCGGAAACGCCATTGAAGCCATGGTCGCGGCGGCGGCAACCATTGCCGTGGTCTACCCGCATATGAACGGGATCGGCGGCGACGGGTTCTGGCTGATTGTGCCGCCACACGGTGAGCCGATTGCTATCGATGCCAGTGGGGCGGCGGGGTCGCTGGCCTGCCGTGAGTACTATCAGGGTGAAAGCCGCATTCCACACCGTGGCCCAAAAGCGGCGCTGACGGTCGCGGGCACCGTCGGCGGCTGGCAGGAAGCACTAACCTATTCACAAGAAATAGACGACACACCGATGCCGCTGGCCCGTCTGTTATCTGACGCGATTCGCTATGCGGCTGACGGCATTCCCGTCACACAATCGCAAGAAGATGCACTCACTCAGCGCTATCACGAACTGAACGATTGTCCGGCCTTTAGCCAGCTGTTTATGCCGCAGGGGAATATCCCGCGCGCGGGCAGTCGTTTCACACAGTCGGATTTAGCCGATACTCTGACGACACTCAGTATTGAAGGGCTGGACAGTTTTTATCGCGGCTCCGTCGCTGCCAAGCTGTCGGCACAGATGGCGCAGCTCGGTATGCCGCTGACGGCTGACGATCTGGCACATTACCGCGCCAAGCGGACAACACCGCTGGTGCTGAAGCACAGTAAAGGCGACATCTATAACCTCGCACCGCCGACGCAGGGCCTGGTGTCGCTCGCCATTCTCGGTCTGACCGACCATTTAGACATGGAAGATCTGAACGACAGCCAGACGATCCACCGCATTGTCGAATCAACCAAGCTGGCATTTGGCCTGCGTGACCGCTTCATTACCGATCCCAAGCTGATGACGCAGGACGTTCAGGCGCTGCTGGAAAACGATGCGCTCGGCGTGCTGGCTCGGCAGGTCGATACTCGAAAAGCCGCACCGTGGGGAGAAGGCAAAGGCCCCGGCGACACTGTCTGGATGGGCGTATGTGACAGCAGCGGCCTGTGCGTCTCTTTCATTCAAAGCATTTACCACGAGTTTGGCAGTGGCGTGGTCTTACCGGGAACTGGCGTGCTCTGGCAAAACCGCGGGGCTTCGTTCAGCCTCGATCCGGCACACCTGCTGGCACTAGAACCGGGCAAACAACCGTTTCATACCTTAAACCCTGCCGCTGCACGCCTGTCCGACGGACGTACCATGGTCTACGGATCGATGGGCGGAGACGGGCAGCCGCAGACGCAGGCGGCCATCTTTATCCGTCACGTTCAGCAAGGGCTACCGCTGCAACAGGCGATTACCGCCCCGCGCTGGCTGCTGGGCCGCACCTGGGGACAGGTCTCCGATACGCTAAAGATCGAAGATCGCTTTAAACCCGCCACCGTGGATGCCCTACGTCAGCTCGGTCACGACGTCGAGCTCTTGAGCAGCTTTAGTGAAACGGTCGGCCACGCGGGGGCCATCGTACGGCACACCAACGGCATGCTGGAAGGTGCCTTCGATCCGCGCAGCAACGGCAGCGCGGCAGGTTTTTAATCATGACTCAACAGGGAGAACACCGCATGACGACAACATCTATCGATAACGACACGCTAGCCGCCTATCTTCAGCACATGGAAACGCTGCTGGCGCTGCAACTCAGTCAGGAGCGGCGTCAGGAGCTATTAGTTCAGTTCAGCCGCATTCACGCCATGGCACAGCCGCTGATGGATTTTCCTCTTGATGAGCATCAGGAAATTGCCGGGGTTTATACGCTAGGAGCTTATACGCTATGAGCTTACACGCCAGAAGCGCGTCCTCATCATTATCTATCCGGCAGATTCAGCAAGGTTTGCAGGCCGGCACGTTCTGCGCCAGAGAGCTTGCACAGCAGGCGCTGGGCGCCATTGAGCAGGCCAACCCCGCTATTAATGCCTACACCCATGTCACCGGCGAACGCATGCTGGCAGAGGCTGAGCGTATTGATGCCAGCCGCCAACGCGGCGAAACCTTGCCTGCACTGGCCGGCGTGCCTTACGCCGTCAAAAACCTGTTTGACGTCAGTGGCGAAACCACGTTGGCGGGTGCCGAGCTTTTCAGCCAGCGACCGCCTGCTGCACAGGACGCCTTTGCCATCCGCCAGCTTGCCAGTCAGGGCGCGCTGCTGTCCGGCATGTTGAATATGGATGCCTATGCCTACGGCTTTACCACCGAAAACAGCCATTACGGCCCCACGCACAACCCGCTCGACACACAGCGCATTGCGGGTGGATCGTCTGGCGGATCGGCAGCCGCCGTCGCAGCAGGCTTGGTTAACTTCTCGCTAGGCAGCGACACCAATGGTTCGATCCGCGTGCCGTCGTCACTCTGCGGCATTTTCGGGCTAAAGCCGACGTTTGGTCGATTATCACGCCACGGCAGCCACCCGTTTGTCGCCAGCCTCGACCATATCGGCCCGCTGGCGCGTAGCGCAGACGATCTGGCCTTGGTGTTCGACGCCTTACAAGGTCGCGATGAACACGATCGTTTTCAGGCCGAGCGGGAAACACAGCATACCGCTGCACAGTTGGAAGCGGGCAGTGATGGACTACGCTACTCGGTGCTCGATGGCTATTTCTCCACGTGGGCCAGTGAGGAGGCCAGCGCCGCCGTCCGCCAGATCGCACTGGCGCTGGGCGCGCAGGACAGCCTGACGTTAGCCGATGCCACACTGGCACGTAGCGCCGCCTTTATTCTGTCGGCCAGTGAAGGGGGCAACCAGTATTTGCCAGCCTTACGCACGCAGCCTGAGCGCTTCGAGCCACTATCACGTGAGCGGTTGCTGGCAGGCGCGATGATCCCCGCCGCCTGGTATGTGCAGGCTCAGCGCTTCCGTAATTATTTCCGCCAACAGACGCTGGCGCTGTTTGAGCACACCGACCTGCTGATCGCCCCGGCAACACCCTGTTCCGCCACGCTCATTGGGCAGGAAACTATGCGCATTAATGATACCGATCTGCCCGTCCGCGCCAGCATGGGCATGCTGACACAGCCGATCTCTTTCGTCGGGCTGCCCGTCGTGACGGTACCGGTAGCGACCGCGAGCGGCCTGCCGATAGGCGTGCAGATTATTGCCGCACCGTGGCGCGAGGATCTTTGCCTGCGGACGGCATGGGCGCTGGAGCAGCAGGGCATCACCTACACAGTAGAGGAAAGAAAATATGTTGCCTGAGGATATTAACCAGCCGGATGTGCTGGCCGACGTGACCGCCGCGTTCTATCGCTATGAGAAAGCCTTAACGGGTAATGACGTTGCGGTGCTGGATGAACTGTTCTGGCACGATGAAAAAACGGTGCGCTACGGTGCGGGAGAAAATCTGTACGGGATCGAGGAAATCCGCGCCTTTCGCCTCGCTCGCCCCTCTGCCGGTCTGGACAGAACCCTGCGTAATACGGTCATCACCACTTATGGTCATGATATGGCCGTCGCCAGCACGGAGTTTACCCGCGCAGGTAGCACGAAGATCGGCCGCCAAATGCAAACCTGGGTAAAAATGCCCGAAGGCTGGCGCGTTGTCGCCGCCCACGTCAGCCTGATGAGCGAGTAGCAAAGGGGGATTCTCCCCCTCTTACCATATCTACCGACCCACATCCTCAAGGCTGACGGTGATACACCGCTTCAATGTTGTAGCCATCAGGGTCGTGCACGAATGCAGCGTAATAATCCTGATGATAATGCGGGCGCAGCCCCGGCGGCCCATTATCTATGCCTCCTGCCGCCATAGCAGCGACAAAGAAAGCCTCAACATGCTCTCACGAGGCGGCGCTGAACGCAAAATGCACCGCCGGACACGGTTCGCCCTTCGATTGATAAATCCAGAACTCGCCGCCGGGATCGCTTGACTGCCCATACCCTTCCATCACAGCAAAGCTGACGGCAAATGACATGTCCTTAATCAGGCGATAACCCAACGGCTTGAGCGCCGCTTCATAGAATTGTCGGCTACGGGCAATATCCCTCACCGGAATGCTCAGGTGATCTAACACGATGACTCCTTTCGATAATCATTGTGGGTGATATTTAGCCACTATAACCATACTTTTATCATGGATAATATGATCGCGATCGGCAAAAGAGAAACACACGACGGTACACAAAACATCCCATCGAATCAGCGCTGCCACCCTGCTTTTATTCCCCCTCAATATGACAGATATATTATTCAGAACACTCTCATTTATTGATGGGAATTAACGCAATCATTTTACCCGTAATATTTTTGCTATACTGTATAAAATACCGACAGATATCATAAGTAAAAAATGTACTTACGTCGGCCTATTTGAGTGTCTATAACCCGAAAAATGTGATTTATTTATCATATTATTCCATTAGTGGAATTCGCTATAACTCGCGGTTTATCCACCATCATAAAAGGTTATATCCCCCGAGAATCCGACACGTAGAAACCAACAGGTAACACACTGTTATAAAAAGAATTACCCTTCCAATAAAAAATCATAAAGATCACATAAATCATGAAGATAAGGCAGCAATAATAGTGCTGCCGTTATCGCGAATATTAGCCTAGTGAGAAACATCCCTGAGGCAATCAAGGGTTGTCTCAGAATCTGAGTATGGTAGGGTAGATTATGTTTAATCATTATCAGGGTTACGTTATAGAATTATAAACGACACAGGAAAACAATAATTTCATGGCAATTAAACTTGAAGTAAAGAATCTTTATAAGATATTTGGCGAGCATCCTGACAGAGCATTTAAACTGATTGATAAAGGCCTGAGCAAAGATCAGGTATTTGAAAAAACAGGGCTTACTGTCGGCGTGAAAGATGCCAGTCTGGCCATTGAAGAAGGCGAGATATTTGTCATCATGGGATTATCCGGTTCCGGCAAATCAACCATGGTACGCCTTCTCAATCGTCTGATCGAACCCACTCGGGGTCAGGTGCTGATCGACGGTGAGGATATCTCCAAGATATCCGATACCGCGCTGCGTGACGTACGCCGCAAGAAGATCAGTATGGTGTTCCAATCCTTTGCGCTGATGCCGCATCTGAACATCCTCAACAATACCGCGTTTGGTATGGAGCTGGCTGGCGTGCCGAAAGCGGAACGTGAGCAAAAAGCGCTGGATGCTTTGCAGCAGGTTGGCCTTGAAGCCTACGCTGCGTCTTACCCAGATGAGCTGTCCGGCGGGATGCGGCAGCGTGTCGGTCTGGCACGTGCGTTAGCGAATGACCCCGATATCCTGCTGATGGATGAGGCGTTCTCCGCGCTCGACCCGCTGATCCGTACTGAAATGCAGGATGAGTTAGTCAAACTCCAGTCTCGTCATCAACGCACTATCGTCTTTATCTCGCACGATCTGGATGAAGCGATGCGCATCGGTGACCGGATTGCCATCATGCACGGCGGTGAAGTCATTCAGGTCGGTACTCCCGATGAAATCCTGAATAACCCAGCCAATGACTATGTGCGCACCTTCTTCCGCGGTGTCGATATCAGCCACGTATTTAGTGCCAAAGATATCGCCCGCCGTCGCCCGGTCACCTTAATCCGTAAAACGCCCGGCGTGGGCCCACGCTCCGCGCTGAAAATCCTTCAGGATGAAGACCGTGATTACGGTTACGTGCTAGAAGGCGGAAAACGCTTCATTGGCGTCGTCTCGATTGATTCACTGAAGCAGGCGCTGAAAGAACAGCAGCCGCTGGAACAGGCGTTACTGCCCGAACCTGCTCCCGTGCCCGCAGATATGTCACTCAACGAGCTGATTTCTCAGGTCGCACAGGCTCCCTGTGCCGTTCCTGTCATCGGCGAGAACCATGAGTACATTGGCATCATTTCCAAAGGAATGTTGCTACAGGCACTGGATAAGGAAGGAGTGACCAATGAGTAAATCAACATCAAATCCGTGGGACAACACCACGGCACAAAATCAGCCGGCCAATCAGGATGCAACCCCTGAACAGGCTAATGGTGCACAGCAAAACGATCCGTGGGCAGCCAGTACGCAGAGCGCGCCCACCGATCACGCACCCGCACAGCATGGTACGACGCCTGACAGCGCAACGCAGAGCGATCCTTGGTCCACTGGCGCGCCCGCTCAGGATGCACCAGCTAACGGCAGCGATGCCTGGAGCACCGCACCGGCTCCCGATGGTTCAACCGATGCCGCTCATCAGGCTGCACAATCCGGCAGTGACTGGTTAAACAGCGCCGCCCCTGCGACACCCGAGCATTTCAACCTGCTCGATCCGTTTAAAGACACGCTGATCCCGCTGGACACTTGGGTCACCCACGGGATCGACTGGGTTGTGCTGCACTTCAGACCGGTCTCTCAGGGCGTTCGCGTCCCGGTCGACTTTATTCTGGGCGGCTTCCAGCAGTTCCTGCTGGGAATGCCCGCGCCGATCGCCATTCTGGTGTTCTCGCTGATTGCCTGGCAGATGTCCAGCTTAGGTATGGGCATCACGACGCTGCTCTCTCTGATCGCGATTGGTGCGATTGGTGCCTGGTCGCAGGCCATGATCACGTTAGCGCTGGTGCTGACTGCACTGTTCTTCTGCGTACTCATCGGGCTTCCCGTGGGGATCTGGCTGGCGCGTAGCGAACGGGCGGCGAAGTTTATCCGGCCGCTGTTAGATGCCATGCAGACCACCCCCGCGTTCGTCTATCTGGTGCCGATCGTCATGCTGTTCGGTATCGGTAACGTGCCGGGCGTCGTGGTGACAATAATCTTTGCCCTGCCGCCGATTATTCGCTTAACGATTCTGGGTATTCGTCAGGTGCCGGCCGATTTGATCGAAGCCGCCGAGTCATTCGGTGCCAGCCCGCGCCAGATGCTGTTTAAGGTTCAGCTCCCGCTTGCCATGCCGACCATCATGGCCGGTGTTAACCAAACGCTGATGCTGGCACTGTCGATGGTGGTTATCGCCTCGATGATCGCCGTAGGCGGTCTGGGCCAGATGGTACTGCGCGGTATCGGTCGTCTGGATATGGGTCTGGCTGCCGTCGGCGGCGTCGGGATCGTTATTCTGGCGATTATTCTTGACCGCCTGACGCAGTCTCTGGGACGCGATCGCCGCAGCAAGGGCAACAAAAGCTGGTACACCAGCGGCCCGATTGGCCTGTTGACCCGTCCTTTCATCAAGCAATAACGCACGATAAAAACAGAGGGAATCATGATGCGTAACACCAAACTTTGGGCCGCCGCCCTGACTACCGCCCTGTTGAGTACGCAGGTTTACGCCGCAGACACCGCGCAACCTGGTAAAGGTATCACCGTTATTCCGGTGCAAAGCACCATCTCCGAGGAAACGTTCCAGACGCTGCTGGTCAGCCGCGCGTTGGAAAAGCTGGGCTATGACGTACAACCTCCGCGTGAAGTGGACTACAACGTGGCCTACACCTCAATTGCCTCCGGCGATGCGACGTTTATCGCCGTGAACTGGGATCCGCTGCACGCCGATCAGTACAAAGCCGCTGGCGGGGACGAGAAGTTCTACCGTCAGGGTGAATATGTCTCCGGCGCCGCGCAGGGTTATCTGATCGATAAGAAAACGGCTGATAAATACAAAATCACCAATATTGCGCAGCTAAAAGATCCGAAAATCGCCAAGCTGTTTGATACCAATGGCGACGGCAAGGCCGATCTGACGGGCTGTACGCCGGGCTGGGGATGTGAAGCGGCGATTAATCATCACCTGCCTGCCTATGGCTTAACCAACACGGTAGAGCATAATCAGGGCAACTATGCGGCGATGATTGCCGATACCATCACCCGTTATAAAGAAGGCAAGCCGATTCTGTACTACACGTGGACGCCGTACTGGGTGAGTGATGTGCTGGTTCCGGGACGTGACGTAGTCTGGTTGCAGGTACCTTTCTCTTCTCAACCGGGTGAAATGAAGGATGTCAGCACCAAGCTGCCAAACGGGGCTGACTATGGCTTCCCTGTCAACACGATGAAGATTGCCGCGAATAAAGCGTGGGCCGAGAAAAACCCGGCTGCGGCGAAACTGTTCGCTATCATGAAGCTGCCGATTGCTGATGTGAATGCGCAGAACCTGCGTATGCATGAAGGCCAAGGTTCACAGAAAGATATCGAACGCCATGTTGATGGCTGGATCAAAGCCCACCAGCAGGTGTTTGACGGCTGGGTGAAAACCGCCGCCGACGCAGCGAAATAATCACTGGTAGACGAACGCCCCTTTCCAGTGAAAGGGGCGTTTTTCATTGATGGGCGACCATTACGGCAGATTAACGATTTCGACCCAGTTCGCGCCTTTTCCAGTCGGATATTGCCCGACTCGCACTAAATCCCCGTTATCCTGATTGATGCGATACACCGACAGTGACGTTGATTTCTCACCGCTGGCGATCAGGAACTTCCCACTTGGATCGATCTGAATACCGCGCGGCTGCGTTTCTGTCGGGTAGCGCGTGATGTATTGCAGCTGTCCGGTTTTCGGTTCTACCCGCAGCAGCGCAATCGTGCTTTTGGTGCGTTCCGATACGTACAGGAATTTTCCATTTGGCGTCAGACGTAAATCGGCACTCCATATCTGCGGACGGCTGTCGGTGCTATTTTTATCCGGCGTAATCGTTCCTGCTCGCATTCCTGCATCGGCTGGCACGGTGTCCGTGTAGTCCAACAGCGTGAGCTGCCCTGTATTTTCATTCAGCGCCAGACGCGCGACTTTGCCGGACAGTTCATTGCTCACATAGAGCGTTTTATTATCTGGTGATAACACCAGATGGCGCGGCCCGTTTCCTTTAGGCAGCTTAATTTCTGCCGGTTCATTTGGCGTCAGCGTGCCGGTTTTCGCATCAAACCGGAACTGTACGATTTGGTCGCTGCCCAGATTGCTGGCAAAGACGAACTTATTTTTGCGATCGGCAATAATACTGTGTGCTTTCTCGCCTGTTGGCACCACGGTGACGACACTCGCGTTCACCTTGCCGTCTTTATCAATGCCATTAACCGCGACTTTATTACCGCCGTACGAGGCGCTGAACAGCCACTTCCCCGTGCGGTCCGTCGAGATGTAGGCCATGCTGTCCGGCAATTCCGCTTTGCCTAACGGGCTCAGCACGCCGCTTTTAGGATCGATTTTATAGCTAACCGCCGAGTAAGGAATGCCGCGCGTCGCGGCATAGAGGAAAGACTTATCGGGGCTAATAGCCATCGGCATCACTTTCGCGCCTGCGGCTGCTTTCCCAATAGCGGTTAATTCGCCGCTTTGCGTGTTGAGTGTGTAGGCATCGATTGCGCCGTCAGTGGCAGCAGAAACGTAGACGGCCGTTACCGCCTGTGCGCCCATCGACCACAGCGCTGCTGCGGGCAGAAGTGCACATCCCATTAACACTGCAACGCTTTTTTTCTTAAATATCTGATAATGCTTAAACATAATGTCCCCTGTCGATAATGTTATGACGCTGGCGATAAGCTAAATCAATATCATTAAAAACAAAACAAACTTAAGAAGCGTAAAGATATTCTGGTATCTCATTAGGCTCTGCCGGATACTATACCTTCTGCTTTTAACATCATATTAACGTTCACACTATGTCTCTTCAGCAACAATCTGTATCACCCCAACCGCAACAAGGGCTTAGCCTGTCTTTGACCCTGATTATGTCTGTCGCGACTGGTCTTGCCGTCGCCAGTAACTATTATGCCCAGCCGCTGCTGGAGACCATTGCCAGAGTCTTTGCGCTTTCCGTTAATCAGGCGGGGTTCATTGTCACCGCTGCGCAGTTGGGTTATGCCGTCGGCCTGCTGTTTTTGGTGCCGCTAGGGGACATGTTTGAACGCCGGACGCTGATTGTCGGCATGACGCTACTCGCCGCAGGCGGGATGCTGATCACCGCCTCTGCGCCCACGCTCTGGATAATGATTGCGGGTACGGCGTTAACCGGGCTGTTCTCCGTTGTCGCGCAGTTGCTGGTGCCTCTGGCCGCAACGCTGGCGACGCCGGAAACGCGCGGTAAAGTCGTCGGAACGATTATGAGTGGCCTGCTGCTGGGGATTCTGCTGGCGCGTACCGTCGCAGGTGCACTGGCTTCACTCGGTGACTGGCGCACTGTGTACTGGTTTGCCAGCACGCTGATGGTCATCATGGCGCTGATTCTGTGGCGAGCATTGCCGCGGATTCCTCAGCAAAACACGCTGAACTATCCGCAATTGCTCGTCTCAATCTTCCGCCTGTTCTCCACCACCCCGCTGCTGCGCACGCGAGCCATCCTCGGCTGCCTGTCCTTTGCCAATTTCAGCATTCTGTGGACGTCAATGGCCTTCCTGCTGGCCTCACCGCCCTACGGTTATTCCGAAGGGGTTATCGGCCTGTTCGGGCTGGTTGGTGCAGCCGGAGCCTTAGCAGCATCACGCGCTGGGCGTTTAGTCGATCAGGGCAAAGCCAAGCCGACCACCAGCGTGGGGATTATCCTGCTTTTGCTGTCGTGGGGCTTTATCGCGCTCGGTATTCACTCCGTGGCGGCGCTGCTCATCGGTATCATCGTGCTGGATCTGGCGGTTCAGGGCGTACACGTAACCAACCAGAGCGTGATCTACCGTATGATGCCCGAAGCACGTAATCGCCTGACATCAGGCTACATGACCAGCTATTTTATCGGCGGTGCGCTGGGCTCGCTCCTTTCAGCATCAGCTTACCAGCAGTGGGGCTGGCTGGGCGTCTGTGCCGCAGGCGGCATTATCAGTCTGTTGAACCTGCTGGTGTGGTGGCGAAGCCATCATCACGAAACGCAGGAAGCGATGGCGGCGCTATAGTGCCTTCATAGACCTTCATATTTGCAACACAGACCTTCGCATTTGTAACACGCTCGCTTGAGATCGTCTCATTTGAGACAGTTTCTCGCGAGAAAATTACATCCGATACCATTTCGTCAAAAACCATCACGCCAGTTACGCAATAACGTGAAATTCCGGTGACGCTTTGCTAGTGTTACCGGTTAATTTCCTTTAAGAACAAAACATATCAAGCCAGTGAAGACATTAACCCCATCTGCACCGACAAAATCTGCATCTTTTAGCGAAGGCGTATTTGATAGTCTGCCGATTGTTATCGGCTACATGCCCGTGGCATTCGCGTTTGGCATGAACGCCGTCAAACTAGGATTTACCCCGCTGGAAGGCATTTTCCTTTCTTGCATCATTTACGCCGGGGCCAGCCAGTTCGTCATCACCGCCCTGCTCAGTGCAGGCATGTCCATCTGGGTAGCGGCGTTGACCGTCATGGCGATGGATATCCGCCATGTGCTGTATGGGCCGGCATTACGGCATCGCATTGCACAACGGCTACCGACCCGAAAAACCGCGCTGTGGGCGTTCGGTCTGACGGACGAAGTCTTTGCCGCAGCCGCCACCCGTCTGGCGAAAGATAACCGACGCTGGTCAGAAGACTGGATGATGGGCGTGTCACTGCTCGCTTGGCTTTCATGGGTGCTCGGCACGGTGATCGGAGCCATGTTCGGTAACGGCCCACTGAATGATTACCCTGCCGTCGAAGCGGCGCTGTCTTTCATGCTGCCCGCACTTTTCCTGAGCTTTTTACTCGCGTCCTTCAGGCGGAAACAGAGTCTGGTCGTGGCCTGCGCACTTGGGGGCGCGCTGCTTGGTCTGCTGCTTTCCTCCATCCCGGCCGCAATACTGTTCGGCATTCTCAGCGGCTGTCTGGCTTCGCTGGTTAATCCTGCCACGCCACAGGTGAACGCATGAGTACAGAAGTCATTCTTATCGGGCTGATTGTCGGGCTGGTGAACTACCTCTTCCGCTATCTGCCGCTACGGCTGAGCGCCTCACGCGCTTCCGGTTCGCTGCAACGCGGTAAAAAAGCGCTGTTGCTTGATAGCATCGGCATTGCTTCCATCTGTGCGCTGCTGATTGTTTCCAGCGTGCCGGATATTCTCGCGCATCACGAAAAGCTGCTGCCAACGCTGGTAGGCTTTATTACGCTGACCGCCTGTTTTTATAAAACTCGCAGTATCGTCTTATCGACGTTACTGGGCGCGCTCTGCTACGGCGTTGCCTTTAAACTGCTTTGAGTTCGCAGTGTAAATTATCAGTTAACATTTTGATTTAAATAAAGTAAGTGGTGAATAAACTTCATTTTCAGAGATTCTCCGCTTACTTTCTGTCACAGAAATAAGCACAATTTCCCACCTAAATGCCGTTTACCCAGTTAGTAACATTAGTTACTATGCACACCGTGATTAATGAGGTTTATATAAAAAATGGACAGTTCATTCACTCCTATAGAACAAATGCTCGACCTGCGTGCTTCACGTAAGCCCGATTTCCCACGTCAGGAAGTGCTATTGCTGCGTTTATTCATGCACGTACAGGGCAAAATCCTGGAACACAGAAACAGAATGCTGAAAGAACAGGGCATCAATGAAACCCTCTTCATGGCATTGCTGACGCTGGAATCTCAAGAGTCTTATAGCATTCAGCCTTCTGAACTCAGTGCCGCACTGGGATCGTCACGCACCAATGCGACGCGCATTGCCGACGATCTGGAGAAAAGAGGCTGGATTGAACGACGCGAGAGCAGTAGCGACAGACGCTGTCTGCATCTGCATCTGACGGAAGAAGGCAAAGCATTTCTTGGTCAACTGATTCCACCGCAGCACCATAGCCTCCATGTGCTTTGCTCCGTGCTTGAATCTGGTGAGCAAAAGCAGCTCGAAAGCCTGATGAGAAAGATGCTAGTCCGACTGGATGAGATGGACGAGTCAGTCAACGAATAACAGAAAAAACAACAACAAAAAACAATAGTCAGCACCTTTCCACCCGGAATGACCCGATGCTTATGTATCGGGCGGAGGCGTTTTGCTGCAAAAAATAGGCATAACCTCTTCGCAACCGCGATATGCGGCTTAGCAAAACGGCAATCTCACGCTCCGGGCGGGCGACCTTAAGCCCCCCGGGCCGCACAGCAAAATGAATTCATTGCGACTATCGCCAGACTGCTCTGTCTGGTGCGATAGCCGATACAAAGAAAATAAAAAGAGAGAGAACAGCATGAGTGAAAGTGTGGAAAATCAGGTGCCGCAGACGCCACAGAAAAACAAAAAACAGCAGCGCAAACGCGTGTTATCACTGCTGACGTTTATTTTCGTCGTGCTGGGCTGTGCCTGGCTGGTTTACTGGTTCCTGGTGCTCAGACACCACCAAAGTACCGACGACGCCTACGTCGCAGGCAACCAGATTCAGATCATGGCGCAAGTCAGCGGCAGCGTCACCCATGTTAACGTCGACAATACCGATTTTGTTAAGCAGGGACAGGTGTTGGTGGAGTTAGATCCGACCGATGCCCTGCAAGCGTTTGAACGTGCGAAAACCGGGCTGGCCAACAGCGTCCGCCAGACGCACCAGTTGATCATCAACAGTAAGCAGTATCAGGCCAATATTGAGCTGCGCCAGACCGAGCTGAACAAGGCACAAAGTGACTTGAGCCGCCGGGAAGCACTCGGCAGCGCCAATGCTATCGGGCGTGAAGAAGTGCAGCATGCTCGTGATGCCGTCGCGACCGCCAAAGCCGCGCTGGAAGTCGCCAGACAGCAATATCAGGCGAATCAGGCAATGATTCTGGATACGCCGCTTGAGAAGCAACCCGCCATACAGCAAGCCTCCGTAGAAATGCGCGATGCCTGGCTGGCACTACAGCGCACCAAAATCGTCAGCCCGATTGACGGCTATGTCTCACGCCGCAGTGTGCAGATTGGCGCGCGTATCTCTTCGACATCAGCACTGATGGCCGTCGTTCCGGCCAATCACCTGTGGGTCGATGCAAACTTCAAAGAAACGCAGTTAGCCAATATGCGTATCGGCCAACCGGCTACCGTGATCGCGGATATCTATGGTGACGATGTTGTATATCAGGGAAAAGTAGTCGGCCTCGATATGGGTACCGGTAGCGCGTTCTCTCTGTTGCCTGCTCAGAACGCCACCGGCAACTGGATCAAGGTCGTGCAGCGCCTGCCCGTGCGTATTGAGATCGATCCGAAGCAGGTCGCCGAACATCCGTTGCGTATCGGTCTGTCCGCGCTGGTTAATGTCGATACCGCTAATACCGAAGGCAGCGCGTTAGCAGAGACCTCACGCACCACGCCGGCCTACCAAAGTGATGCTCTGACGTTGGATCTCACACCTGTTAATCAGGAAATCAGCGCCATTATTCAGGCGAACGCCGGTTAATCGGGCAGGAGAGAAACGTGCAGAGAGAACCGCTTAAAGGCGCGAGTCTGGCCTGGATGACCGTTGCTCTGTCGCTGGCAACGTTTATGCAGGTGCTGGACTCCACCATCGCCAACGTCGCTATTCCGACCATCGCCGGTAATCTGGGTGCGTCCAACTCACAGGGAACGTGGGTCATCACCTCGTTCGGGGTCGCTAACGCCATCTCTATTCCTATCACCGGCTGGCTAGCCAAACGATTTGGTGAAGTCCGCCTGTTTTTGTGGTCAACGGCACTCTTCGCCCTGACGTCCTGGCTGTGCGGAATGTCCACCAGCCTGGAAATGCTGATTTTCGCCCGCGTGTTGCAGGGGATTGTCGCCGGGCCGCTGATCCCGCTGTCGCAGAGTCTGTTGTTAAGTAATTATCCCCCTGCAAAACGCAGCATCGCACTGGCGCTGTGGTCGATGACGGTGGTCGTCGCGCCGATCTGTGGCCCGATTCTGGGCGGCTGGATTAGCGACAACTATCACTGGGGCTGGATATTCTTCATCAACGTCCCTCTGGGCATCGCCGTGGTGTTCATTGCCATGCAAACGCTGCGCGGGCGGGAAACCAAAACCGAGATCAGGCCCATCGATACCATCGGGCTGGCGTTGTTGGTTGTCGGCATCGGTAGCCTTCAGATGATGCTCGACCGGGGCAAAGAGCTGGACTGGTTTAACTCGACGGAAATCATCACCCTGACCGTGGTGGCGGTGATTGCAATCGCGTTCCTGATTGTCTGGGAGCTAACGGACGACCACCCGGTAGTGGATTTGTCGCTGTTTAAATCGCGCAACTTCACCATTGGCTGCCTGTGTATCAGCCTTGCCTACATGTTTTACTTCGGGGCGATCGTGCTCTTGCCGCAGCTGTTGCAGGAGGTGTATGGCTATACCGCCACCTGGGCGGGGCTGGCATCCGCACCGGTTGGGTTGATGCCGGTGGTGCTGTCGCCGATCATTGGTCGATTTGCGCCGCGTCTGGATATGCGCAAACTGGTGACGTTCAGCTTTATCATGTACGCCGTCTGTTTCTACTGGCGAGCGTACACCTTCGAGCCGGGCATGGATTTCGGTGCATCGGCCTGGCCGCAGTTCGTTCAGGGGTTTGCCGTCGCCTGCTTCTTCATGCCGCTGACGACCATCACGCTGTCGGGTCTTCCGCCGGAACGTTTGGCGGCAGCATCGAGCCTGTCGAACTTTACCCGAACGCTGGCGGGCTCGATCGGGACATCGCTGACCACCACGCTCTGGACGCAGCGCGAATCGCTACACCATGCGCACCTGACGGAATCTATCACGCCCTATAATCCGATAGCGCAGGAAACGTACCAACAGCTTCAAGCGATGGGGATGAGCCAAACGCAGGCTTCAGCCTACATCGCAGAGCAGATTACCGCACAGGGGCTGATTATTTCCGCCAACGAAATCTTCTGGGCCGCGGCAGCCGTATTTTTGGTCCTGCTGGTGCTGGTCTGGTTCGCTAAACCGCCCTTTACCACTGGCGGTGGAGGCGGCGGCGCGCACTAACTCGCCGTAAGCTTTCTTTCCCCTTCTGCCAGCAACGGGCCGAAGGGGAATCCTCTTATCCCCTTCCCACCGTCCCCTGATGACCCGAAGACATTCCCCCCTTCTATAGCGCTGTAGCGAATAAGGATTTACAGATTCGGGATAAACATATTTTCACATTCCGCTTACAATGCGCCTCTTTTATTCGGGGATTAAGTGGTTCTTTTATGTCACAGGTTTTACATTTCATTTTGGCAACGGCAGCCATTTTTTTGCTGGCACTGCTCGTCAGTCACGACAGAAAACGCATCCGACTGCGCTTTATTGTGCAACTGCTGGTGATTGAAATTTTGCTGGCCTATTTCCTTTTACATTCCAGCATCGGGCTTAACGCGATTAGCGCCTTTGCCGGTTTGTTTGAAAAGCTATTATCTTTTGCTAATCAAGGAACGGACTTTGTGTTTGGTGGGATGAACGCGCAGGGACTTTCCTTTATCTTCCTCAACGTGCTCTGCCCTATCGTCTTTATTTCTGCGCTGATCGGCATTTTGCAGCACTGGCGAATTTTGCCGCTGATTATCACAGGCATCGGTACTCTGCTGTCCAAGGTGAACGGGATGGGGAAACTGGAGTCGTTTAACGCCGTGAGTACGCTGATGCTCGGGCAGTCAGAGAATTTTATCGTCTATAAGGGCATCCTCGCCGACATGTCGCCACGGCGGATGTACACGATGGCTGCGACGGCGATGTCGACCGTGTCCATGTCGATTATCAGCGCCTACATGACCATGCTGGACGCCAAATACGTCGTTGCGGCGCTGATTCTGAATATGTTCAGCACCTTTATCATTCTGTCGATCATCAACCCTTACCAGCCTGACGACGAACCAGAACTGAAGCTGGAAAAGCTGCATGAAGACCAAAGCTTCTTTGAAATGCTGGGGGAATACATTCTTGCCGGTTTTAAAGTGGCGATGATTATCATGGCGATGTTGATCGGCTTCGTGGCCTTGATTGCCGCCGTGAATGCGCTGTTCAGCACCGTCTTCGGCATTAGCTTCCAGGCGATTATGGGCTACGTCTTTTCACCGTTAGCCTGGCTGATCGGTATTCCATCTTCCGATATTTTGAACGCGGGCAGCATCATGGCGACCAAGCTGGTGGCGAATGAATTCGTTGCCATGATCGAACTGAAGAAGATCGCGGCAGAGATGTCACCACGCGGTCTGGGGATTCTGTCCGTATTCCTGATTTCCTTCGCCAACTTCGCGTCAATCGGCATTATCGCGGGTGCTATCAAAGGGCTGAATGAAGCACAGGGCAACGTGGTATCGCGCTTCGGCCTGAAGCTGGTTTATGGTTCTACGCTGGTGAGTTTACTGTCTGCGGCAGTGGCGGGACTGGTGCTGTAATACTTATATATTGAAAATCATATAGATTGAAAATAATCAGCCCCTGAAAAGGGGCTGATGAAAAAATCAGAAAGCGACGCAGACGGGTGCATCAATCCGCATGACGGATTCCTGCGCGAAACGTGATTTGTAGATGGTGCGCAGCGCTTCAATATCACGCTCCCGATCGGGGCCGTGAATCAACATCAGCGCCTTGCTGTTCTCTCGGGCAACTACGCCATCGTTCCCCAGCCATTGTCCTTTGGCATCAAACACTGTCAGCCCGTCTTTAAAACGTGGCGTAACGTCACCATCCAAAAACGCTTTCCACTCGGCATCTGAAATCACCGGGCCAGCGGGACGATTCAAACCAAAATAAAGCGTGGTCTGCACCTGTTTGTCGCCAACCAAGCACGCATCAGCGGCTGGCTTAGCGGCAACGGACGAGTGCGGCAACGAACTGCAACCGCTTACCAGCAATGTACCCAACAGCAATGATACCGCGATAACTTTCTGCTTCATCAGTCGTCCTCTCATCCGTGGTTGCACCTACTCAGGGAGCGAATTCTCCCTGAGCGTCGACGCGTGATATCAGGCCTGGTTCTGTCGCCACCACTCGGACAGCAAAATGCCCGTTGCGACCGAAATATTCAGGCTTTCCACCTTACCGGTACCGCCGATAGAGACTTTTACGTCCCCCTGTTGCCAGGCGCTATCCGACAGACCATCACCTTCCTGACCCAGCACGATCACAGTTTTCGCCGGAAGCGTTGCTTGCGACAATGCCGTGCCTTTATGGCTGGAGGTGGTCACGATGGTATAGCCTGCGTTACGGAATTCCGCCAGCACGGACAGGAAATCGTCAGCATTAATCGCTTTAACGTGTTCCGCACCGCCTTCCGCCGTACGCACGGCAGCGCCGGATTCCAGCAGCGCCGCATCCTGCACCAGCACACCTTTCACGCCGAAATGCGCGCAGCTGCGCATAATGCCGCCGAGGTTATGCGGGTTACCCACATCTTCCAGCGCCAGTACACAGTCTTGCTCACCAGCCGTTTTCAGGTACTCACGCACATCCATTCCCTGACGCTTTTTAATCAGGAAACAAACGCCGCCGTGGTGCTCGGTGCCGGAAGCCTTAACCAGCTCGTCTTCTTCCACAACGTGGTAAGCCTTGCGGTTTGCTGCCATCCAGCGCAGTGCATCGCGGAAACGCGGTGTCACTTCTTGCAGGAACCAGGCACGAACAATCACCTCAGAGCGGTTTTTAAACAGTGCCTGACAGGCATTTTCGCCATAGACACGTGTTTCTTCCTGACGCTGACGACGCAGTTGCTCAGGATCGATATGGCTCTTGCCAGTGATACCACCATGATCCGGCGTTTCGCTGTCGCTTGGCGCACGAGACACGGTTTTCCACGGTGATTCATAACCACCGGTATCGTCGCCACGCGGGCGGCGAGGCTTATCACCGCTGCGTTCGTTACGATCTTTATTGCCCCAAGGCGATTTCGCATTGCTATCGCCGTCGCGGGACGGATTTTCCCGGGCATAGCGCGGGTTAACATCACGCGGATGCTTCGGCTTTTCGCGTTGATCGCGAGAGCCACCGCCATCACGCCGATCGCCACGGCGATCTTTGTCAGCTGGGCGCTTGTTTTTATTCTCTTTCTCGCCCTCATCATCACTACGGACGTACATCACACGGACTTTGCCGCTTTTACTATTGAATGAATCGCTCATTGTTTTCTCCACCTACGCGCTGGGCGCGAAGATTACCTTATGTACACCCGCTTAGCCACACGCTTGTGGTAAAAGAGCGCTAACAGTCAGAAGCTATTGTAGCTATTGGGCAAACCACGTTGTTGCCATAATGTCTCCCCACCATAATTTATTCACGCTTAAGCAACATGCCGTTGACTTTCCAATGCCGCATTGCGTGCATTTTATCAGCGACATCTCTATTTTAGCCCTTTTATCTGAGGCCCTGTTATGAATACGGTATGTGGATCTTGCCAAACAACCAATCGCCTGCCAGAAGAGCGTGTTGATGACCATGCAAAGTGTGGTCGTTGCGGAGAAACCTTATTCAGCGGTGACGTTACCAATGCCACAGAAGCGACGCTTGATAAGCTGTTACAGGACGATCTTCCCGTCGTGATCGATTTCTGGGCCCCTTGGTGCGGCCCCTGCATCAACTTTGCTCCGGTGTTTGAAAACGTCGCGCAGGAGCGTAGCGGGAAAATCCGCTTTATTAAGGTCAATACCGAAGCCGAACCGGCACTCAGCGCACGTTTCCGCATCCGCAGCATTCCAACCCTCATGATCTTCAAACAGGGTCAGATGGCCGACATCCTCAACGGCGCGCTGCCAAAAGCACAGTTCGAGAGCTGGCTGGACGAATCACTGTAGAATTACCGTATACCCTAAATAATTCGAGTTTCAGGACAAAACGTTAACGTTTTGAACAACGCAAAGCGTTGGCCCTTTAGGGCGAGGCACATGTATGGGCCTCGTAACGCGGCAAGCGAGGGACAAATTCGTCGGGAACGAATTTGACCAGCCAACGGCTGGCCTCCGGTGAGAGACAGGATGTCTCTCATTTCATCCCGATGAGCTTACTTGAGTAAGTGATTCGGGTGACTGAGTGAAGCCAACGCACATGCAACTTGAAGTATGACGGGTATTATTGCCTCGCCTCTTTTGGTCAACTCGCCTGTCGATTAGAATGTCGCCTTTCTGAATCGGCTTCTCAATGATGAGAAAGAAGCCGGTTCGTTGCAGAATCTCATGGCGTCATCTATTTCATGATCAACCATCCTTTAATGGTTAACCGTCCCCTCACGGACAATGCCGTACTCCGCCTGCGCCAGCAACGTCTTGAGCAGTCAACCAAACCGTTCCTCGCCCGCGGCAGCCGCGTAGTACGCTGTCAGCAGTGTTTATTACCCGCCATTAACTGCCTGTGCCACACTATTCAGGCGCAGGAGTCACGCAGCCGCGTCTGTCTGGTAATGTTTGATACCGAACCGTTAAAGCCGAGCAATACTGGACGTCTTATCGCCGATATTCTTCCTGAGACGCAGGCGTTTCGCTGGTCACGCACCGAGCCCGATCCCGAGTTGCTTGCTACTCTGCAAAACCCGGACGTTCAGCCGTATCTGGTTTTCCTTGCCGATGCAGCGGAAGAAGGACGTCAGGTGTTTCACCAGCTTCCCGCAACGGAAAAGCCTGCGCTATTTGTCTTACTCGACGGTACCTGGCCGGAAGCGCGTAAAATGTTCCGCAAAAGCCCTTATCTGGACAACCTGCCGATCCTGTCGCTGAATGTAGAGGCACTGTCCCGCTATCAACTGCGTGAAGCCAGCAGCGCGGGACAGCACTGCACTGCCGAAATTGCCATCGCCTTGCTCGCACAGGCGGGAGATATCGTCGCGGCAGACGCGCTATCACAGCATTTTGACCGTTTCCGACGACACTATCTGGCAGGGAAACCGCATCACAGCTTGAGGGAAAATTTACCCACCGTCACAGCACAAGCGGCAGAAAGCGTTTAGTATCAAAGGGGATTGATCTGAAGGAGTGACGCATGAGCCAGCGCGGATTGGAAGCACTGTTACGCCCTAAGTCTATTGCCGTTCTCGGCGCGTCAGAAAAACCGGGAAGAGCCGGCTTTCTGATGATGAAAAACTTGCTGGACGGCCATTTCAGCGGCCCCGTGCTGCCTGTTACACCGAAGTATCGTGCCGTTTGCGGCGTGCTGGCCTACCCGACGGTCGCCAGCCTGCCGATGACGCCCGACCTTGCCGTGATTTGCACCAACGCCAGCCGTAATCTCACGCTGTTAGAAGATCTGGGACAGAAAGGTTGCAAAACGGTCATCATCCTCTCCGCACCGCCAACTCAGTTCAGCGAATTAAAGGCCTGCGCCGTACGCTACCACATGCGCCTGCTTGGCCCCAACAGCCTCGGGCTACTCGCGCCCTGGCAAGGCCTGAATGCCAGTTTCTCCCCTGTCCCGATTATGAAAGGCAAGCTGGCATTCATTTCGCAGTCGGCCGCCGTATCCAACACGATACTGGACTGGGCGCAGCAGCGCGGTATTGGCTTTTCCTATTTCATCGCTCTGGGCGACAGCCTGGATATCGATGTCGACGACCTGTTAGATTTTCTGGCACGCGATGGAAAAACCAGTGCGATTCTGCTGCATCTGGAACATATCAGCGATGCGCGCCGCTTTCTTTCCGCTTCTCGTAGCGCATCCCGGAATAAACCGATACTGGTGATAAAAAGCGGGCGCAGCCAGCAGGCGCAGCAGTTGCTGAATGACCAGCGCCACGGTCTGGATGCCGCCTACGATGCAGCAATTCAACGTGCAGGTTTGTTGCGGGTACGGGATACGCATGAGCTTTTTTCTGCGGTAGAAACCTTAAGCCACCTGCGACCGCTGCGCGGTGAACGCTTGATGCTGGTGAGCAACGGCGCATCACCCGCTGCACAGGCGTTGGATCAGCTCCTCAGTCGACAAGGCAAGCTGGCACAGCTCAGCGAGGCGACTCAACAAGCGCTACAGGAAGCGTTGCCACCGACCGTCACGATCGGCAATCCGCTCGATCTGCGTGATGACGCAACTGCGGCTCGCTATCTGGCAGCGGTCTCAGTATTACTGGACAGTGATGAAGTCGATGCGCTCTTAATCATTCACGCGCCCAGCGCCGCCGCACCCGGCACCGATAGTGCAGCTCAGCTAATCACGCTCTTCCAACAGCATCCGCGTGGGAAAAGAATTACGCTGCTGACCAACTGGTGCGGTGAGTTCTCCTCGCAGGAAGCACGACGTTTGTTTAACGACGCAGGCATTCCGACCTATCGCACGCCGGAAGGCGCGGTCACGGCATTTATGCATACCGTCGAATATCGACGTAATCAGAAACAGCTAAAGGAAACTCCGGCGCTACCGCTGAATTTAGGCATCAACGCCAGTCAGGCACATGCGCTGATTCATCAGGCGCTGTCAGACGGCGTGACGCAGCTCGACACGCATGAAGTTCAGCCGATCCTGCAAGCCTACGGTTTGGATACGTTACCCACCTGGATTGCAGGCGACAGCGCGGAAGCCGTCCATATCGCCGAGCAAATTGGCTACCCAGTCGCGATTAAGCTGAGATCGCCAGATATTCCGCATAAATCGGAAGTTCAGGGCGTCATGCTATACCTGCGAACCGCGAGAGAAGTCCAGCAGGCGGCAGATGCCATTCTTGACCGAGTGAAACGCACCTACCCACAGGCACGCATTTACGGCCTGTTAGTGCAGAGCATGGCAAATCGCGCTGGTGCGCAGGAGCTTAGGATTGCCGTCGAACAAGATCCCGTTTTCGGCCCGCTGATTATGTTGGGCGAAGGCGGTGTTGAGTGGCGAGAAAAACAGGCTGCCGTCGCCCTGCCGCCGCTGAATATGACGCTGGCCCGCTATTTGGTGCTGCAAGCGGTAAAAGGCGGCAAAATTCGGGAATACAGCGCGCTGCGTCCGCTGGACATTCCCGCACTCAGCCGCTTACTGGTTCAGGTATCCAACCTGATTCTCGACTGCCCTGAAATTTCCCGGCTCGATATTCATCCTCTGCTGGCGTCAGGGGACACCTTTACGCTGCTGGATGTCACGCTGCATCTGACGCCGTTCAGTGGCGATCCGCAGTCAAGGCTGGCAATCCGCCCTTATCCACACGAGCTGGAAGAAACGGTTACCCTCAAAAATGGTGATAGCTGTCTGTTCCGGCCAATTTTGCCGGAAGATGAACCGCAGCTCAGTTCGTTCATTGCAAGAGTGACGAAAGAAGACCTGTATTACCGTTATTTCAGCGAAATTAATGAATTTACTCACGAAGACTTAGCCAATATGACACAAATTGACTACGATCGTGAGATGGCATTCGTTGCCGTGCGCCAGCTCGGTGAGGAGACTGAGATTATTGGCGTGACGCGTGCGATTTCCGATCCGGATAATACGGATGCGGAATTTGCCGTGCTGGTGCGATCCGATCTAAAAGGGCTGGGCCTTGGCAGACGTCTGTTGGAAAAGCTGATTGATTACGCCAAAGCGCATGGTCTCTCCCGCTTGACTGGCATCACCATGCCGCATAATCAAGGCATGATCCAACTGTCCAAAAAGCTCGGTTTTCACATCGACGTACAATTAGAAGAGGGAATTGTGACACTGGAATTGCCGCTGAAGAATTGATAGCAAGACGTGACATGGCTCTTGCAACGGGAATTGTGATACCGATTCAATGGCAAAACAGACTCACAACAGCCGGAAAGTAATGGTATTATCGCCCATTCGGCTACTCCTTAACTTTTGATAATGACCAGAAGGTCATATACCCTAATTCAGTTCGAAGTATGGTGGGTATAAACTGATGAGAGAAGAAACGCACTGTGATGCTGTCAAATTTTAAACGCAATAAATACCAACAGCACCTTGCACAACTGCCCAGAATTCCTCAAAACGCAGATGATGTTCAGACGTTGCATTCGCCTGAGCTTTTCCGCACGACGCTGATTAACGCCATTTTGAGTGCTAAAAAACGCATCTATATCGTGGCGTTATATCTTGAGCGCGATGATGGCGGCATGGGGGTTCTATCCGCAATTTATGAAGCCAAACGGCAGTGCCCAGAGCTGGATGTCCGTGTTCTGGTAGACTGGCATCGTGCTCAGCGCGGCAGGATCGGCGCAGTGGCAGAAAATACCAATGCCGATTGGTATTGCGATATGGCGAAAAAACATCCAGACACGCATTTCCCTATCTATGGTATTCCTGTCAACACGCGCGAAGCCTTGGGCGTGCTGCACCTGAAAGGCTTCATTGTCGATGACACGGTCATCTACAGCGGGGCAAGCCTGAATGATGTTTATCTGCACCAACATCAAAAATACCGTTATGACCGCTATCAGCTGATTCATAATCCGGCATTGGCCGATACGATGGTGCAATATATCCAGACCATGCTGTCGGCTCCGGCAGTACAGCGGTTGGATCATACCGACCGCCCGAAGAGTCTGGAAATCAAAAATGATATTAAGCAGTTCCGCCAAACGTTGCGTACTGCCAATTATCAAGCCCCGGAACACAGCGCGGACGCGAACGAGTTAACCGTCACGCCACTGGTCGGGTTAGGAAAACAAAGTCCGCTGAATAAGACCATACATCACCTGATGTATTGCGCTGATGAGCATGTGGTTATCTGTACCCCGTATTTCAACCTGCCAGCGCTGCTGGTGAGAAATATTATCCGGCTATTACGAGACGGTAAAAAAGTAGAAATTATTATCGGTGATAAGACAGCTAACGACTTCTATATTCCAGAAGATCAGCCTTTCAAAATCATCGGCGCGTTACCGTATCTCTATGAGATCAACCTTCGCCGTTTCCTGAGTCGTCTGGAGCGCTACATTGAGAACCAGCAGCTTGTTGTACGGCTATGGAAAGACGGCGATAACAGCTTCCATCTGAAAGGTATGTGGGTAGACGACAAGTGGCAACTGTTGACGGGGAATAACCTTAACCCGCGCGCATGGCGTCTTGATCTGGAAAATGCCATCCTGATTCACGATCCTCAGAAGGTTCTATTGCAGCAGCGTCTGGACGAACTGGACACAATCAGGACACACACCCACGTCGTAACAAGCTATATGGAACTGGAGAGCATTGCGCAATATCCAGTGAAAGTCCGCAAGCTGATACGACGTCTGCGCCGTATCCGTATCGATCGACTCATCAGTCGTATCCTCTAAGGCCTGTGCTCTGCTTTAAAAAAACCTCGGAAGCCGAGGTTTTTTATTGTTCTTTTGGAACCTGGCTGGTGCAACTACCGGCCAGGTGTTATGGCAGCGATCTGAAAACTAAAGCTTCATTCCCTTACCTCTGCGATGCAGCGTCAATGACACAATAAACGCAATCGCCCCCATCACTGAGACGTACCAGAAGAAAGCCGTTTCCATACCAAACGATTTCAGCGAAAGTGCAACATACTCAGCCGAACCACCAAATAGCGCATTAGCAACGGCATAAGATAAGCCGACGCCCAACGCCCGGACTTCAGGCGGGAACATTTCTGCTTTTAAAATGCCGCTGATAGACGTGTAGAAACTGACAATGATCAGTGAAAGCATGACTAGCGAGAAGGCAATAACAGGGCTCGTCACACTCTGTAGCACCGTCAGAATGGGAACTGTCAGCAATGCCGCAAATCCGCCGAAACAGAGCATTGAGCTACGACGGCCAATCTTATCCGACATCGCACCAAAGAACGGCTGCAGCAGCATAAAGATAAACAGTGCGAGGGTCATTAATCCGCTAGCTGTTTTCGCATCCATTCCGGCCGTATTCACCAGATACTTTTGCATGTAAGTGGTAAACGTATAAAAAGCTAAAGAACCACCGGCCGTAAAACCCAGTACGGTAATAAAAGCGCGACGATGTTTCCACAAACCCGCAAGCGAGCCAGCATCTTTATGTCCGCGGGTTGTTTTATCAGAGGTTTCATTCAAAGAGCGACGTAAATAAAGCGCAACAATCGCCAAAACAGCACCGAGAGCAAAAGGAATACGCCATCCCCACGCCCGCAGATCCTCATCACTCAGAACCTGTTGTAATATCACAACGACTAACAGCGCCAGCAATTGACCGCCAATCAGCGTGACATACTGGAAAGAAGCATAGAACCCCTTCCTTCCCTCAACGGCAACTTCACTCATATACGTTGCACTGGTGCCGTATTCCCCACCGACAGAAAGCCCCTGAAATAAACGGGCTAATAGCAGTAAAAAAGGAGCCCAGGTGCCAATGGTTTCATATCCCGGTAAACATGCAATAACCAGAGATCCAAAACACATCATGCAAACCGAAATTAGCATTGAATTTTTACGACCATGCTTGTCTGCAATGTAACCGAAAAGCCAACCGCCTATCGGTCTCATTAAAAAGCCTGCTGCAAAAACCCCTGCGGTTTGTAGTAATTGAGTAGTGGTATTTCCCGAAGGGAAAAAGATATGGGCAAAATAGATTGAGCAAAAGGAATAAACATAAAAATCAAACCACTCAACCAAATTACCCGATGAAGCGCCAACTATAGCTCGGATACGCTGACGCGTATCTTTTGCATTTTCCGTTAGATCAGTCATCCTATTTTATTCTCCTGTTTTTCCGGGCATAAAACGATGCCCGCTATAGTAAAGCAGCACTTAAACCCTGAGGCAAAAAGTTCCTGATTGTAATAATTTATTAATGTAACAACGCAAACAGTGCTTTTATTACCCTTAAATGAAACACGGATAAATAAAGCAGTAACAAACAGGACGTTATTATGAGGTGGGTTAATAAGAAGATAAGCGAGTCTATTCAGGTAAAAAGAAGAGTTTACTATCCTGAAATAGAAATAAATAAAAGGCCATCCCGTTAAGGATGGCCTTTTATCTTAATTGAAACCTGGCAGTTCCCTACTCTCACATGGGGAAGCCCCACACTACCATCGGCGCTACGGCGTTTCACTTCTGAGTTCGGCATGGGGTCAGGTGGGACCACCGCGCTATCGCCGCCAGGCAAATTCTGTTTCATTCTAACCGTTATACGTTGCTTACGCGCTCGCACAACCATCAGAACCAATCTTTGAACAAGCTGAGTATTGTTTTTTGAGTCGTCTCAAAACACCTTCGGTGTTGTAAGGTTAAGCCTCTCGGGTCATTAGTACTGGTTAGCTCAACGTATCGNGGAACGGACGGGGCTCGAACCCGCGACCCCCTGCGTGACAGGCAGGTATTCTAACCAACTGAACTACCGCTCCACCGAATTTCTCTACAACCACCAGATCGCTCCGGCTTACTGCTTAATTTGATGCCTGGCAGTTCCCTACTCTCACATGGGGAAGCCCCACACTACCATCGGCGCTACGGCGTTTCACTTCTGAGTTCGGCATGGGGTCAGGTGGGACCACCGCGCTATCGCCGCCAGGTAAATTCTTTTTTAAGCCGAACATTAACCCAAATAACTGGTGCTGATACCCAGAGTCGAACTGGGGACCTCACCCTTACCAAGGGTGCGCTCTACCAACTGAGCCATATCAGCGCACCTGTATAAATTGATGCCTGGCAGTTCCCTACTCTCACATGGGGAAGCCCCACACTACCATCGGCGCTACGGCGTTTCACTTCTGAGTTCGGCATGGGGTCAGGTGGGACCACCGCGCTATCGCCGCCAGGTAAATTCTTTTTTAAGCCGAACATTAACCCAA
>NZ_JAULSZ010000007.1:0-187989 GCF_051707265.1 Pectobacterium sp. S5 | reverse complement strand
GAAACCAACTGCTGCGAAAGCCTGCATCAGTCACAACAATGACCTGCTTATCTTTGCCGATGGCGGCAGCCATCTGATCGAGAAAGTCGTTCTGAACGGTAGCGTTGTTCTGGTATTGAGAGGAAATGACTTTACTCATCAGAGGGATAGCTCTTCCATCGCACAGTAGACTCGCCCGCAAAACGCTGAGCTCCGATGACGGATARCCGCTCCAGTCCACGGCAATAACGCATAATGAAAGGCTGCTGGTGAGGCGGGATACAAGCTTCTGATAAACAGCGGGGACATCGCTAAACATCAGGTTACTGTTGAGATGYCGGTCAACACGCTTAATCTTGTGCTTAACCCGTGCCGGTCCTGGCAGATACCTGCCGATGCTGGTAAGAGAGAGCRATGCGCCACGCGTCAGTGCGACGGTCATATCGAGCAGAGCATTTTTACGGTACTGATGAAGTGAGTTCAGGGACTGGCTAAAAAATTTATGGCAAACTTGTGAAGCAGGCATAGAGGCGTGACCTTACTTTTTGGTGGAACACTAAGTAGATCACAACCTTCTATGCCTGTCTTTATTTATGGGGAACCGTCAGGGCGTTAGCCCCATTTCCTTTTGTGGCGAATAAACGTTGTACTCTCGCTATTCAAGGCTTTTGTGGAGCTGGATGAGCAATCGATCCATACAGCGATAGCTCAGCGCTTCGGCAAGGTGTTTTCTCTCTATGTTGTCCCGATCGCCGAGGTCAGCGATCGTGCGCGCAACTTTCAATATCCTGTGCCACGCACGTACGGATAAGCCAAGTTTGTTCATCACTTCTTCCAAATAGGTCGCATCAGCCATCTCCAATCCGCAGTGTTTTTCTATTTCGCGTGACGTGAGCAGTGCGTTGATTTTATTTGCCCGCTTCAGCTGTATCTGCCGTGCGGTCAGCACGCGCTCACGAATTGTCGCGCTGCTTTCGCCTTGATAATGCTGCTGAGATAAAACCCCTGGTGGTAGCAAAGGGACTTCGATAGAAAGGTCAAAGCGATCCAAAAAGGGACCAGAGAGTTTGCTGAGATAGCGCAGTATTTGCTGTGCGGGTAATCGGTTATGAATGCCCTGATAGTGGCCTGACGGGCTAGGATTCATTGCGGCGACCAGCTGCACCCGTGCTGGGTAGCACACTTTGGCCCGAGTGCGGGAAATGATAATTTCACCGGACTCCAGAGGCTCTCGTAGTGAGTCCAGTACGCGTCGCTCAAACTCCGGTAATTCATCCAGAAACAGTACGCCGTTGTGGGCGAGCGAGATTTCTCCGGGTTTGGGCAGTGACCCTCCGCCCACGAGCGCCGCCATGGAAGAGCTATGATGAGGTGCTCTAAATGGTCTTTCTCGCCAGCGCGTCATGGTGGCATCAATGTTGATTAGGCTATTGATGGCGGCGCTTTCCAGCGCTTCTTCATCGCTTAATGGCGGCATCAGATTGCCTAATCGACTCGCCAGCATGGTTTTCCCTGTTCCCGGTGGTCCTAGCAAGAGTAGGTTGTGACCGCCTGCCGCCGCTATTTCCAGTGCGCGTTTAGCTTGCTCCTGACCGATGATATCCTTCAAGTCGAGCGTATCTTCCCCGATCTGTGGAACCGGTGTCATGTCGGAGCAACTGAGCAATTCCTCTTCTCCGCTGAGAAAAGCACACACGTCCAACAAATGCCCGGCCATCAGCGCTTCACCCTGCGGTATCAACGTCATCTCCCGTTTATTGTCATCTGGCAGGATAAGCTGGCGGCCTGACTTTATGGCTTCCAATGCAGCGGGAATCGCGCCATTGACGCCACGTAAGGTGCCAGACAGGCCAAGTTCGCCAAGAAACTCGTAGCGACTTAGTTTTTCACCATCGATTTGTTCTGAGGCCGCCAGAATCGCCAGAGCAATCGGCAGATCGTAGCGTCCCCCTTCCTTTGGCAGGTCTGCGGGGGCGAGATTGACCGTGATGCGCTTTGCTGGAAACGTAAATCCGCAATTGATGAGTGCGCTGCGCACGCGATCGCGCGCTTCCTTGACGGTGGTTTCTGGTAAGCCGACCAGCGTTAGGGCCGGTAGCCCGCTGCTGATGTGAACTTCGATATAAACGCCCGGCGCTTGTACACCAATCATTGCCCGAGTATAGGTAACTGCCAATGACATGCTATTTCCCCTCTGCTGATGGTTTGCATCATGTCCGGCAAGCGAGAAGAAGTAGAGACCGTCTTTGCCAGTCTGCGCGGCGATGTCATGAAATAATTCACTGTTTCAGTAATGAGTAAAATTTGTGCGCGATGTGTCGCAATTATCTAAGGTGAACCGATTGCTTAACGTTATCCGACGATCGACGACGCCCGTTTGCATCTGCCACGTTTCTCATACAACGCTCATTTTTACGCCAACAGGAGAAAATAATTTGATGCGCTTCTACCTTATGATTACGTTGTATTTTTTCCCGTATCATAGGTAATTCTTACGGGTGGCAATGAAAAAAAATGGTTGTCAGTCCATGTCTGACTGTGATAACTCTGTAGGCATTCGTTCGACAGAAGATTAATGAACAACCTATTATGAAAGCCCTATCCCTAGTGATTAGCCTAGTCGTGATTAGCGTGGTGGTGATTATTATCCCACCGTGCGGGGCTGCACTTGGACGAAGAATGGCTTAGAAATCAAGGCCTAATTCAAGAAAACCCCCGCACCGAAAGGTCGGGGGTTTTTTGTTGGGCGTAATCTATAACGGAAAGGAACAGAAAATGAACATCAGCATAAAATTCTGTTATTCCCATAAGATGTCGGGGAAATAACTATGAATGGAGCACAGTGGGTGGTTCAAGCGTTGCGAGCGCAGGGAGTGGAAACCGTTTTTGGTTATCCAGGGGGCGCGATAATGCCAGTCTACGATGCACTTTATGACGGCGGCGTTAAACACCTGCTGTGTCGCCACGAGCAAGGCGCGGTGATGGCGGCGATTGGTTATGCTCGCTCCACGGGCAACGTGGGCGTCTGCATTGCGACATCTGGCCCTGGAGCAACGAACCTGATCACCGGTTTGGCCGATGCTCTGCTGGATTCTGTGCCTGTGGTCGCGATCACCGGACAGGTTGGGTCGGCACTGATTGGCACCGATGCTTTCCAGGAGATCGACGTGCTGGGGCTGTCTCTGGCCTGTACGAAACACAGTTTTCTGGTTGAGTCTCTCGAATCACTGCCGGAAGTGATGGCAGAAGCGTTTGCGATTGCCAACAGTGGCCGTCCTGGCCCTGTTCTGGTCGATATTCCTAAAGACATTCAGCTGGCGGTGGGGGATTTCACTCCAAACTTTGCGCCTGTTGTTAACGATGTCGATTTCCCCGATCAAGATATTGCGCAGGCGTACGCTCTGCTGGCAAAAGCGCAAAAACCGGTGCTGTACGTTGGCGGTGGGGTCGGCATGGCGAATGCGGTTCCGGCACTGCGTGAATTCCTGAGCGTAACGGATATCCCTTCCGTTTCTACCCTTAAAGGGCTGGGTGCCGTGGATGCCAATCATCCCTATTACCTCGGTATGATTGGTATGCACGGCACGAAGGCGGCGAACCTGATTGTGCAGGAGTGTGATTTGTTAATCGCGGTCGGGGCGCGTTTTGATGACCGCGTGACCGGCAAACTGAACGCCTTCGCGCCTCACGCCAGTGTTATTCATATGGATATCGACCCAGCGGAATTGAGCAAATTGCGTCATGCTAATGTTGCATTGCAAGGCGATCTGAACGCGATATTACCCGCGCTGCAACAGTCGCTGAGCGTCAGCGCGTGGCGCGAGCAGGCGACCATGATGAAGGCGGAATACCCGTGGCGTTATGATCATCCTGGCCAGGCGATTTATGCGCCTGCGCTGCTGAAAACGATCTCCGAACGAATGGATGCGGATACTGTGGTCACGACCGATGTGGGCCAGCACCAGATGTGGGCCGCACAGCATATGACGTTCAGCCGTCCTGAGAATTTCATCACCTCCAGCGGCCTCGGCACGATGGGCTTCGGTGTACCCGCTGCGGTAGGCGCACAGGTTGCGCGCCCGGACGACATGGTTATCTGCATTTCCGGCGACGGCTCTTTCATGATGAACGTTCAGGAATTGGGCACCATCAAACGAAAACGGCTGCCGTTAAAGATCGTGTTGCTGGATAACCAACGGTTAGGCATGGTGCGTCAGTGGCAGCAGTTATTCTTTGATGAACGCTACAGTGAAACCGATCTCTCCGATAACCCTGATTTCCTGACGCTGGCAAGCGCATTTGATATCCCAGGCCAGCGCATCACCCGTAAAGATCAAATTGATGTCGCGCTGGATGCCCTGTTTAACAGCGAAGGACCCTATTTATTGCACGTATCGATTGATGAATACGAAAACGTTTGGCCGCTGGTTCCGCCGGGTGCGGGTAACGAAACGATGCTTGATAAAACCAAGTAAGGCTCGATAAAACCAAATAATGGCCGACTTACACAGAATAAGTGCTGGAGACAACAGAATGACACACCATCAACTTTCGATTCAGGCGCGCTTTCGTCCCGAGGTTCTGGAGCGTGTATTGCGTGTTACCCGCCATCGCGGTTTCAAAGTTTGCGCGATGAATATGGTGCAAACCACCAATGCCGATCACATTAATATTGAACTGACCGTTGCCAGCCATCGTTCGGTGGATTTATTGTCAACGCAATTGAGCAAGCTGTTGGATATTTCCTGCGTTGACATTCAACCGATGACGACATCACAGCAGATCAGCGCCTAACGCAAAAGAGTAAGGAAAAAGAAGAATGACAAAAAAAGCGGACTACATTTGGTTCAATGGCGAGATGGTTCCATGGGCTGAAGCAAAAGTACACGTCATGTCGCATGCCCTGCATTATGGCACCTCTGTCTTTGAAGGCGTTCGTTGCTACAATTCACATAAGGGCCCAGTGGTTTTCCGTCACCGTGAGCACATGCAGCGCCTGCGTGATTCGGCAAAAATTTACCGTATGCCCGTCGCGCAAAGCGTGGATGAGCTGATGGAAGCCTGCCGTGAAACGCTGCGTAAAAATAACCTGACCAGCGCGTATATTCGTCCACTGGTGTTCATTGGTGATGTGGGCATGGGCGTTAACCCGCCAGACGGTTATCAAACCGACGTCATCATCGCGGCCTTCCCATGGGGCGCGTATCTGGGTGAAGAGGCGCTGGAAGCCGGTATTGATGCGATGGTGTCGTCCTGGAATCGTGTGGCGGCGAATACCATTCCAACCGCCGCGAAAGCGGGTGGCAACTATCTGTCCTCTCTGCTGGTGGGTAGCGAAGCACGTCGCCACGGCTATCAGGAAGGGATCGCATTGGATGTCCACGGCTATGTTTCTGAAGGTGCGGGCGAGAACCTGTTTGAAGTGAAAGACGGTATTATCTTCACGCCGCCGTTTACCTCTTCGGCGCTGCCGGGCATTACGCGTGACGCCATCATCAAGCTGGCGAAAGATGCGGGATATGAAGTGCGTGAGCAGGTGCTGTCCCGCGAGTCACTGTATCTGGCCGATGAAGTCTTCATGTCCGGTACTGCGGCAGAAATTACCCCAGTGCGCAGCGTCGACGGCATTCAGGTCGGTGTTGGTAAACGCGGCCCGGTCACCAAAGCCTTGCAGCAGGCGTTCTTTGGCCTCTTTACGGGTGAAACCGAAGATAAATGGGGCTGGTTGGATCCGATCAATCAGTAAGCAGTCAAGACAGACAGTCAGGCGGTGACGCGTTCCGTCATCGCCAAATTCGTAATTTTTGGAGTAAAAGAGTATGCCTAAGTACCGTTCAGCCACAACCACTCACGGCCGTAATATGGCCGGTGCCCGAGCCTTGTGGCGCGCCACCGGGATGACCGACGACGATTTTGGTAAACCGATTATCGCGGTGGTCAACTCCTTCACCCAATTCGTGCCTGGCCATGTGCACTTGCGCGATCTGGGTAAACTGGTTGCCGAGCAGATCGAAGCTTCCGGCGGCGTCGCGAAAGAATTTAACACCATTGCCGTTGATGACGGCATCGCGATGGGACACGGCGGCATGCTCTATTCTCTGCCTTCCCGTGAACTGATCGCCGACTCCGTGGAATACATGGTCAATGCCCACTGTGCGGATGCCATGGTGTGTATTTCCAACTGCGACAAAATCACCCCGGGGATGTTAATGGCGTCGCTGCGCCTGAATATTCCGGTAATTTTTGTTTCTGGTGGCCCGATGGAAGCAGGGAAAACCAAGCTTTCTAACCAAATTATCAAGCTCGATCTCATCGATGCCATGATTCAGGGTGCAAACCCTAACGTCAGCGATGCCGACAGTGAGCAAATTGAACGTTCCGCCTGCCCGACCTGCGGCTCTTGTTCAGGGATGTTCACGGCGAACTCCATGAACTGCCTGACCGAAGCCCTGGGACTCTCTCAGCCAGCCAATGGTTCATTGCTTGCAACGCATGCTGACCGTAAGGATCTGTTCCTGAACGCGGGCACGCGCATCGTAGGTCTGGCGAAGCGTTATTACGAGCAGGATGATGCAAGCGTATTGCCGCGCAACATCGCGAATAAAGCCGCGTTTGAAAACGCCATGATTCTGGATATCGCCATGGGCGGTTCCACTAATACCGTATTGCATCTGCTGGCCGCAGCGCAGGAAGGTGAAATTGATTTCACCATGTCGGATATCGACCGCCTTTCACGTAAGGTGCCACACCTGTGTAAAGTTGCGCCTAGCGGTCAGAAATACCATATGGAAGACGTACACCGTGCTGGTGGGGTGATCGGTATTTTGGGCGAGCTGGACAGAGCCGGTCTGCTGAACCGTGAAGTCAACAACGTGTTGGGCAAAACGCTGCCGGAAACGCTGGAAGCCTACGACGTAATGCTGACGAAAGATGAAAGCGTGAAGCGTATGTATTCTGCAGGACCAGCGGGTATCCGTACGACCAAAGCGTTTTCTCAGGATTGTCGCTGGGATTCACTGGATACCGATCGTCAGGAAGGCTGTATTCGCTCGCGTGAATATGCTTACAGTCAGGATGGCGGGTTGGCGGTGCTGTACGGCAACATTGCGCTAGATGGCTGCATCGTGAAAACCGCAGGCGTTGATAAAGATAGCCTGATTTTCCGTGGCCCGGCAAAAGTCTATGAAAGCCAGGATGACGCGGTAGAAGCGATTCTGGGCGGAAAAGTCGTCGCGGGCGATGTAGTGGTTATCCGTTACGAAGGGCCGAAAGGCGGGCCGGGCATGCAGGAAATGCTGTACCCGACCACCTATCTGAAATCGATGGGCTTGGGTAAAAGCTGTGCACTGATCACTGACGGACGCTTCTCTGGTGGTACGTCGGGGCTGTCTATTGGCCACGCGTCTCCTGAAGCCGCAAGTGGTGGCACCATTGGTCTGGTACAAGATGGCGACATGATTGCCATTGATATCCCAAACCGCAGCATTGTGCTGGACGTTGCGGAGAATGAGCTGGCAAGCCGCCGCGAAGCGGAAGAGGCGAGAGGCGAGCAGGCCTGGACGCCACATAACCGTGAACGCCAGGTATCTTTTGCGCTGCGTGCGTATGCCATGCTGGCAACCAGCGCAGATAAAGGCGCTGTGCGGGATAAAAGCAAGCTGGGAGGCTAATGCTGATGGCTGTGTCACAACCTCTTCCTGCCGCGCCGGGAGGCGCGGAGTACCTGCGGGCGATCTTGCGATCGCCGGTGTATGAAATCACGCAGGTCACACCGCTGGAGAAGATGGAAAAGATCTCTTCGCGGCTGGGTAATGTCATTCTGGTAAAACGTGAAGACAGACACGCGGTGCACAGCTTCAAGCTGCGCGGCGCGTACGCGATGATGGCAGGCCTGAGTGATGAGCAAAAATCCCACGGCGTGGTGACGGCATCTGCTGGTAACCATGCGCAAGGTGTTGCGCTCTCTTCCAGCAAGCTGGGGATTAAATCACTGATTGTGATGCCAGTGGCGACAGCTGATATCAAGGTGGATGCAGTGCGTGGTTTTGGCGGCGAAGTGCTGCTACACGGTGCCAACTTTGATGAGGCCAAGGCGAAGGCGATTGAGCTGTCACAACAGCAGCATATGACCTTTCTGCCGCCGTTCGATCACCCTGCTGTGATTGCGGGGCAGGGCACGCTGGCGATGGAATTACTACAGCAGGATGCGCATCTGGATCGCGTGTTTGTGCCAGTCGGCGGTGGTGGTTTGGCGGCCGGTGTTGCCGTACTGATCAAACAGTTGATGCCGCAGATTCAGGTGATCGGCGTAGAAGCGGAAGATTCCGCCTGTCTGCGTGCGGCGCTGGATGCCGGGCAGCCGGTCGATCTGCCGCGTGTCGGGCTGTTTGCCGAAGGCGTGGCGGTGAAGCGCATTGGCGATGAAACGTTCCGCCTGTGCCGGGAATATCTAGATGACGTGATTACCGTCGACAGCGATGCCATCTGTGCCGCAGTGAAAGATCTGTTTGAGGATGTCCGTGCAATTGCTGAACCGTCCGGCGCGCTGGCGTTGGCGGGGATGAAGAAATACATCCAACAGCATCAGATTCAGGGTGAACGTCTGGCGCATATTCTGTCTGGCGCGAACGTCAACTTCCACGGGCTACGCTACGTTTCCGAACGCTGCGAGCTGGGTGAACAGCGCGAAGCCTTGCTGGCCGTGACGATCCCCGAGAAACAGGGCAGCTTCCTGAAGTTTTGCCAACTGCTGGGCGGTCGTTCCGTTACCGAGTTCAACTACCGCTATGCGGATGCCAAAGACGCCTGCATTTTTGTCGGTGTGCGTCTGACGCGTGGCTATGCGGAGCGGCAGGAAATTATCGCCGAGCTGTCCGCAGACGGTTATGAAGTGGTGGATTTGTCCGATGATGAAATGGCGAAGCTGCACGTTCGTTATATGGTCGGCGGACGCCCTTCCAAACCGCTCCAGGAGCGGCTGTACAGCTTTGAGTTCCCAGAGTCGCCGGGCGCATTGCTGAAATTCCTGCAAACGCTGGGGGCGCACTGGAATATTTCACTGTTCCATTACCGCAGCCACGGCACGGATTTTGGCCGCGTGCTGGCCGCGTTCGAGTTGGATGCAGGCGATCGGGAATTCGAACAGCACCTACAGGCGCTAGGCTATGAATGCCACGACGAAACCAATAACCCCGCGTTCCGCTTCTTTTTAGCGGGTTAAGCGCTGAGTGTTCCCCTAACGCCGCCGATGGTGTTTCGCCGTCAGCGGCGTTATCTTTAATGTCATCTGACAGCAACAGGGATGGCATTTCTTTATGGCAACGCAGTTCACGGGTTTTTCTCAAACGGGTTTAACGTTTCTTCAGCAGGTGTCTCAAGGCGTTGTTGAATAAATCTAATCGCAGTTCGTTATTATTATTTTTAAATTAATTTTTCATTTTTCTAATTTCTTTAATTATTGATAATAATTATTTTCTAGGTTAGTTTGGTGAAAAGTGGAATAACACATGGAGACCGAGTGTGAAAAATAAAGAAAAACTTGCCATTCAGTTAAATGAACAATTAAAGAATAACCTTATTAATAGTTCGTTACCTCCTGAAGAAATACTCGCATTGATGATGAAGCTATGCCTTTCTCTGATGCAAGTGACTCAAAGTAATCTTGTGGAAATGAAGACGTCCGATGGGCGAAAACTTTCACTCAAGCTCGATACACCATCAGTGCATTAAAAATATTAACTCTTAGAGGCTGCTAAAAATGTCGAGTATTATCTATTTAGAGTTGACGGGTGATAAACAGGGGTTAATTTCTTCTGGTTGTTCAACATTGCAGTCAATTGGTAATAGAAGCCAAATTGGTCATGAAGATCAAATTCAGGTGTTAAGTTTAAATCACTCAATGAGTCATGCTGATAATCTATCCTGTCACCCCGTTGAAATAATTAAACTTATCGATAAATCGTCACCGTTGCTTGGTGTTTCTACCTCTTCCAATGAAAAGTTAAGTGCAAATTTCTTTTTGTATAGGATAAATTCCGCCGGGCAATTAGAGTTGTTTTATGTCATTAAATTAACAGATGCCCGGATTGTTGACATTTCTTGTAGTTATCCGCATTCGATTAATGACAATGACGTAATGCCATATGAGAAAATTTTATTGAAGTATGGTTCTATATCATGGGATCACAAAGTTGCGGGAACATCAGGTTATAGCATCTGGAATGATAGTGGTATTTAGTTTGACTTAGTAATAAAATATGCAGCTATTTATAATTATGTTATTTGTGGCTGTTTTTATTGATTCATCACTAACCGAAAAAGATACTAAATAATTTTGTACATTGGCGCTGCGTATTAATAAAAGGAATTTACTCAATGCTAAGAGTACCTCAAGGACAAATAACCTTTGATGGCGAAGGGGATGATGTTCCCAATAGCCCTTTTTTTAGCCGAGTCATTCACTGGCCAAGAAAGGCTAAGTCTGGTGTGACGCTGGGGCGAGGCTATGATATGGGGGAGAGAACCAAGGGTGAAATCTATTCGGATATGCTCAGAATTGGTATTGGTAGTGAAAAAGCGAATTTGATAGCGAAGGGGGCAGGGTTAAAAGCAGGTGCTGCCGAAACTTTCGTGAAAGAATATAAAGAAAAAATTGGCATGATTACACATCAGCAACAAATAGCTCTATTTAATATGGTTTATGTTGGGTATATAGAAATAGCGAAAAAACGATATGCACGTTATTCCGCTAATGTACCTGATAGGGTGAATTGGGATGAACTTCACCCCGCTATCAGAGATATTCTGATAGATCTTGCCTATCAAGGGTTTGCTGGGGAGACGACTATTCCTGTTGCAGCAAAAAATGATATCGATCTGTTAATAAAGAAAATAGAGAGTACGAAAGATTTGCTAGACTATGAGGCAGGAAGAAATCGAGCAGGTTATTTAAGGATGAGAAAATGAAAAATATCTACTTCTGTATGTTGATGTTATTTTCTATGAATGGTATATCCCCTGCATTTGGTGAGATTTATTGGAGTAAACTGGAATTAATGGAGAAAACGTTATGTAAAGATATAATGAAAGGGGAAAGCTATCATGAAGTGGATATTTGTATTGACCGGATGCTTGCTGATTCGACAGAAAAACTAGAACAAAAAAATAAAGAAGCAATAGAATTTCTCTCCAAACTTATAACTATGGAGGATGAGGAAGATGCCGTTAAGCTTTTCAAAACAGATCAAGCCGCGTGGAAAAATTATGTTGTCCATCGTTGTGCGTATAAAGTACACCCGTATATTAAAGATAGCCCTATTTATTTTTCTGGTAAAAGTCTTTGCGAGGCGGTAGAAAACTACAGGCGGATCGAGTCGCTAGACGGTGAGCTCAATATCCCTTAATACTTATCCCTTGGATAAGTGTGTTACACCGCCGATGGTGTTTCGCCGTCGGCGGCGTTATCTTTAATGTCATCTGACAGCAACAGGGATGGCATTTCTTTATGGCAACGCAGTTCACGGGTTTTTCTCAAGCGGGTTTAACATTTCTTCAGCAGGTGCGTCAGTACAACGATAAAGCGTGGTTTGACGAGCATCGTGCGGTTTACGATGAGCAACTGGTTGCGCCGTTCCGCACGCTGGTGGATGAGCTCAGTCTGACCATGTTGCAGATTGACGACCATTTTGAAACGCGTCCTGCCATCGGCAAAACGCTCTCCCGTATTCACCGCGACACGCGCTTTTCTCACGATAAATCCCGCTATCGCAGCCAAATGTGGCTCACTTTCAAACGTACCCGCAAAGACTGGACGGACGCGCCGGTGTATTTCTTTGAAATCACGCCGGATACCTGGCGTTACGGGCTGGGCTATTACAGCGCGACGCGTAATACGATGGACCTGTTCCGTCAGACGCTGCGCGGTAATCCATCGCAGTTTCTTGAAGTGGCAAGCTGTCTGGGAAAGACCTTCACGCTGGAAGGCGAAAGCTACAAACGCCCGTTGATTAAAGGTCAGGAACCGGAACTGGCAGACTGGTATAACCGTAAGTCGTTTGCCGCGATAGATACCCGACAAGATATGGACGCGCTGTTTTCCGGCGAGCTGGTGACGATTCTGTCACAGGGTTTTACCCAGCTTGAACCGCTCTATCATTACCTGATGAACGTCGAAACCATGAAGAAAGCCGCGCAGGAAACGGAGTCCGATACGCGGGCATTTTCGGCGGATAAGTGGTTTGAACGCTAGAGTCAGAGTTAGCCAACACTACGGCGTTTTCTGCGGCTCCAGTGGCGTTTTATCGCGCTCTAACAAATAGTTAAACAGGTAACCTTCTTCCCGATTGCTGCCGAAAGTGGCGATTTGCAGATGGTCATCGTCAATGCAGGTGAGCAGTATTTTCACCTGCTGGCCGAAACTGCTTTCGCCTTTGCCAATCGCCTGTACATCGCTCATCTGACGAGCGGTGAAGGTGGAATCATCCAGCTTGTTACCGTAGCGGAATGCAATGGATGCACCGCCTTCAATCTTGCCACGTTGGTTGGTCATCGTCAGGCTGACGGCGTGGTAGGGCGCTTTCTGGTCGTACATTTCCCGAAAATACTCCCCCAGATCGCGGTACTCCTCGGTGGAAAGCCCCGACATCACATACTCATAGCTGAATGAACCGTTGAAGCAGGACGTGTTCTTCACGGGGGTAATTGGCGAAGGGAGTGCGTGCTGCGCGATGTCATTCAGATAGCGCAGCCGGTTTAACTGCTGCTGATAGCGTTGGCGCAAACAGTCTTCGTCTTTGCACTGGTCGCGTGTGGTCAGCCAGCTGCGCTGAAACTGGTTGAGCGTTTTTTCCCACGGTGCGCTGTTGTCGTACGCCGTCAGGAACGTGCGGGAGGTCTTCCAGACCTGTGCCAGTTCTTCATCGAGCTGCCCGAGCAATGGGCTGGCACAAATCAGCTTTTCCTGAACTGAAGCGGCTTTGTCGCAGGAGAAGCTGGCGGCTTGCGCATTATGGCTGAGGGAAACCAACGTCACCCCTGCGGCGATGAGGGCAGTGAAGGCTATCTTCATGGGGTGTCCTGTAATATGTCCCAAAAGGCGGCAATCAGCGGTTCGCTAAGCCGTTTTTTCTGTACGCACACGCCGAGTTCAAGCGGCTCCATTACCTGCTCGACAAAGACGGAGACGCGGTTGCGTACCGGTTCCGGGCTGTTCTCCAGTACGACGTTTGGAATCAGCGCGATGCCGCAGCCTAGCGCGACCATCGATACCATCGCTTCATGCCCGGAGATGGTGGCGTAAATTTGCGGGTTGGTGATGTGGTTGCGTCGGAACCACAGATCGATGCGCTTACGCACCGGGCCGTGCTCCGGCAGGATGAACGGAATCTGCGACCAGTCTGGGTCTGCCTGCCGTACCAGCGACTGCACGGGGCAGGGAAGTGCCGGGATAATCAACGCCAGAGGCAGTTTATCGAGCGGCATGAAGTCAACGCTGGCTGGGAGCGCTTCCGGGCGTCCGGCTATCCCCAAATCCCCATCATTCGACTGAATTTTCTCAACCGCATCGGCGGCATCACCCGTCGTCAGTTTAATTTCTACCAGCGGGTGCAGCGCCCGAAAGCGATCCAGAATCGGCGGCAGGTGGCTGTAGGCGGCGGTGACGGAACAGAAGATCCGCAGCTCGCCGCTTAATGACGGCCCGTGCTGGTCTATCGTGTGGCGTAGCTGCTGGTATTGCAGCAACGTTTGCTGGGCGAACTGCTTCAGGTGCTCTCCGGCATCGGTGAGCTGCACGGTGCGGTTATCTCGCAGGAACAGCGTCTGCCCTAAATCCTCTTCCAGCCGTTGAATTTGCCGCGATAACGTGGACGGGCTGATGTGCATCGCCTTTGCGGTACGGCCAAAGTGTCGGCTTTCCGCAAGGTGCAGGAATAATTTGAGATCACGTAAATCCATGCGATACAGGCCCCGTTTTTTATCTTGCAGATAGTGCAATGTGACGTTGTTAATATATCAATTTAAGCAACGCAATTCCTGTCATATGATGGGGTCATAGTGAATTCCCATCTGACGGGAATCCTTTCTCGAATAACAGATAAACAAAACTGTATACGGAGCACGACATGGCTAACTATTTCAACACATTAAACCTGCGTCAGCAGCTGGATCAATTGGGCAAGTGCCGCTTCATGGGGCGTGATGAATTTGCCGATGAGGCGAGCTACCTGAAAGGGAAAAAAGTGGTGATCGTCGGCTGTGGTGCTCAGGGTCTGAACCAGGGTCTGAACATGCGCGATTCTGGTCTGGATATCGCTTACGCCCTGCGTGCTGAAGCGATTGCCGAAAAACGCGCATCATGGCGCAAAGCGACCGAAAACGGCTTCACCGTTGGCACCTACGAAGATCTGATCCCGCAGGCTGACCTGGTGGTTAACCTGACGCCGGACAAACAGCACTCTGCAGTGGTTCAGGCGGTACAACCGCTGATGAAACAGGGCGCAGCGCTGGGCTACTCTCACGGTTTCAACATCGTTGAAGTGGGCGAGCAAATTCGTAAAGACATCACCGTCGTGATGGTGGCGCCGAAGTGCCCAGGTACGGAAGTACGTGAAGAATACAAACGTGGTTTCGGCGTACCCACGCTGATCGCGGTTCACCCGGAAAACGATCCGAAAGGCGAAGGCATGGCCATTGCTAAAGCTTGGGCTGCGGCAACGGGTGGTCACCGTGCTGGCGTTCTGCAATCTTCTTTCGTTGCAGAAGTGAAATCTGACCTGATGGGTGAGCAGACCATTCTGTGCGGTATGTTGCAGGCGGGTTCTTTGCTGAGCTTCGACAAGCTGGTTGCTGAAGGTACCGATCCCGCTTATGCAGAAAAACTGATTCAGTTCGGCTGGGAAACCATCACTGAAGCGCTGAAGCAGGGCGGGATTACGCTGATGATGGATCGCTTGTCTAACCCAGCGAAACTGCGTGCTTACGCACTGTCTGAGCAGCTGAAAGGCATCATGGCGCCACTGTTCCAGAAACACATGGATGACATCATCTCCGGCGAATTCTCCAGCGGTATGATGGCTGACTGGGCGAACGATGACGTGAAACTGCTGACCTGGCGTGAAGAGACTGGCCAAACGGCATTCGAAAACGCACCGCAGTTCGACGGTAAAATCGCTGAGCAAGAATACTTTGATAACGGCGTGCTGATGGTTGCGATGGTGAAAGCGGGCGTTGAGCTGGCGTTTGAAACCATGGTGAGCTCTGGCATCATCGAAGAATCGGCTTACTACGAATCACTGCATGAGCTGCCGCTGATCGCCAACACCATCGCGCGTAAGCGTCTGTATGAAATGAACGTGGTTATCTCCGATACCGCAGAATACGGTAACTACCTGTTTGCTAACGCTGCCGTACCATTGCTGAAAGATGCGTTCATGGCATCCCTGCAGCCGGGCGACCTGGGTAAAGCGGTAGCGGGTACCGAAGTGGACAACGCGCAGCTGCGTGATGTTAACGAAGCCATCCGTAACCACCCAATCGAAACCGTAGGCCACACGCTGCGCGGTTACATGAAAGACATGAAGCGTATCGCTGTTGCGGGTTAATGTTATTTTGACGCTTACCGAAACACGATGATTGCTATGCTGCTCCCTTGGGGAGCAGCATTTTTTTATCTGCGGTTATCCCTCATCTCGCGTTATCTAGATCCTGTACAGGCAGTGTGTTGCGTGAGGCAAGCGCCAGCGCCGTGGTTAATTCTGCTTTCGTCATCCGTATGCAGTAAGACGGCATGTTTCTTTCAAAACGCCAGCCTTCAGACAAGGCCCCTGCGTCTACCCCATCAAATCCGAACGCGTCATAAAGCTCAGCCACAATCGTTTTTCCTTGAGGATCATCACCCGCAAGCGGTAGCGCTCGTCGCTCGGGATGACCCGCGGGTAAACCGTGGCTTTCCAGATGCGTCATGGTAATCGCGTTAAATGCTTTGATGATTTTTGCACCGGGTAACGTATCGGCAAGGAGTTCGCTGGTCGTTGTTTGCTGCGCATCAAGAGTGATGACGCTTCCGTCTCGTTCTGGGTAGTAGTTGACGGCATCAATCGCAAATTTACCCTGCAATGCCTGTGTAGGGAGATTGCCGATAGCGGAGAGCGGAACCGCGATAACGACAATATCGCCAAATGCTGCGGCTTGTGTGGGTGTTCCAATATCGCAGCCGATCATAGGCCGTAGGCTGAAAAGCGTTTTGGGGTCACGCGAATTGCTGAGCATGGTTTGATGCCCCGCTTGGATCGCCAGTTTAGCGATCGCCCGTCCGACAAAACCCGCGCCAATAATGCCAATTTTCATCTTTTTTCACCTTCAATGGTTTTGAGACGAAAAGGTTAATCCTCTACTTTTTGAAGATAAAGTGTGTTATCTGAGAGGGATAAACAACAAAAATGAGGGAATCATGGATCGGTTTACCAGTATGAACATTTTTGTCAAAACTGTGGAGCTGGGATCTTTTGCTGCCGCCGCGGATGCGCTCACCCTTTCGCCACAGATGGTCGCAAAGTATGTGGCGTGGCTTGAGGCTCGGCTTGGTTCTCGGTTACTCAACCGCACTACCCGTCGTCAGAGCCTGACGGATGTCGGTCAGCGCTATTACGAACGCTGCAAAGTCGTTCTTGCTGAATTGCAGGCGGCGGATGATATTGCCCGGGAAATGCAAACGACGCCTTCGGGTATTATTCAGGTCAACGCTCCGGTGACCTGGGGATCGCATTTGCTTGCACCGTTTATCACCCGTTATCTCGAACGCTACCCCGATACGCAGATCGCATTAACGTTAAACGATCGTCAGGTTGACCCCATTGAGGAAGGGTTTGAGGTGATTATCCGTATCGGAGAATTGGCCGATAGTACGATGGTTGCCTGGCCGCTTCAGCCCTATTCGCTAATAGCATGTGCATCGCCAGATTACGTGGCACGGGCTGGCCTGCCTGATACGCCATCAAGCCTCGCACACCATACGTGCCTGATTTATGGTGTAAAATCCGTCCTTGCGCCTTGCCGATGGGTTTTTCAAAAAGAGGGGAAGACGGAAGAAGTCAGGCCGAAGGGCAGACTGTACGCCAACGACTGGAATGCGTTATTGCATGCCGCGATAGAAGGGTATGGCGTTACCCTTGGGCCAGAAGCGGTACTGCGCAAGGAAATTCAGAGCGGGCGTCTGATTCAGGTGTTATCTGATTATGACGGGCCGGTGCGTCCCGTGCACGTCATGGTGCCTTCTGTGAGGCGCACAACGGTCAAAGTGAAAACGTTTGTTGATGCGCTCAGAACGAATTTCGGATAGTGGCAGTATGCCCTGTAATGAGCGAAAAAATCCGCTAAGAGCTTCAGAATATGGAGTAAAAAGGCCATCGTATGAGATGTCATGCCGATCGGTTGCTTAGCTGACTGGCACTAACCAGCGCGGGTTGCTTATTGTCATTCAACTTACCATTCAATTCCTCACATTCTTTTTTGTGCTGCTGTCGCGGCGACGCTGCGTTTTATAGTCATCACTCGGGTTGGAACGGGATCTGAAGGTAATGATGGGCTGCAACGGATCTATTTGTTAACAAGGTTGCACAAGGTTGCACAAGGTTGCACAAGGTTGCACAAGGTTGCAACATGGCTAATATTGACGTTATCCCGATGTGCATCTTCTCATGACAGGAGTGGACTCTATGGGTTCTACCACGATGGGTGTAAAACTCGATGAGGAAACGCGCGAACGTATCAAGACGGCAGCACAGCGTATTGATCGTACACCGCACTGGCTGATCAAACAGGCTATTTTCCATTACCTCGAACGCCTCGAAAGCGGCCTCGACACTCCTGAAACACCGCAATGGGCGAATGTCAGCCACATTGAAGCGGAAGATATTATGCCGCAATCTCAGGAAGAAGAAGAAGCCTACCTACCCTTTCTTGATTTCGCCGAGCATATTCTTCCGCAGTCCGTTATCCGCGCCGCCATTACTTCTGTTTACCGCCGCCCCGAAAGTGAACTGGTACCTATCTTACTCGAACAGGCAAGACTTACCGATGAAATGTCGCAGTTAACGCAGAAGCTGGCTTATCAACTGGCAGAGAAATTACGCGGTCAGAAAGCCGGAAATGGGCGTGCGGGCATTGTGCAAGGGCTGCTACAGGAATTCTCACTTTCTTCTCAGGAAGGGGTGGCGCTGATGTGCTTAGCCGAAGCGCTGCTGCGCATTCCTGATAAATCTACGCGCGATGCGCTGATCCGCGACAAGATCAGTCGGGGAAACTGGCAGGCACATCTTGGCCAAAGCCCGTCACTCTTTGTGAATGCTGCAACCTGGGGGCTGCTGTTTACCGGAAAGCTGGTGACGACTCACAACGAAGTGAACCTCTCGAATTCGCTGAACCGCATCATCGGGAAAAGCGGTGAGCCGCTTGTCCGCAAAGGTGTCGATATGGCTATGCGGCTGATGGGGGAGCAGTTTGTCACTGGGGAAACCATCGGTGAAGCGCTGGCGAATGCCCGTGAACGGGAGAATAAAGGCTTCCGTTACTCTTACGATATGTTAGGTGAAGCGGCGCTGACGGAACACGATGCTGCCGCGTATCTGACGGCCTATCAGCAGGCGATTCATGCTATCGGCAAGGCCTCGAACGGGCGCGGGATTTACGAAGGGCCGGGCATTTCCATCAAGCTGTCGGCGCTGCATTCCCGCTATAGCCGGTCGCAGTATGACCGGGTGATGGAAGAACTTTATCCGCGTTTGTTGATGCTGACGCTGCTGGCGCGTCAGTACGATATCGGGATCAATATTGACGCGGAGGAAGCCGATCGACTGGAGATCTCACTCGATCTGCTGGAAAAACTCTGCATGGATCCGCAGTTGGCGGGGTGGAATGGCGTTGGGTTTGTCATTCAGGCTTATCAGAAACGCTGCCCCTATGTGATTGATGCACTGATTGAGCTGGCACAGCGCAGCCGTCGGCGACTGATGATTCGTCTGGTGAAAGGGGCGTACTGGGACAGTGAGATCAAGCGTGCGCAGGTTGACGGGCTGGAAGGCTACCCGGTCTACACGCGTAAGGTCTATACCGATGTGGCGTATCTGGCGTGCGCCCGCAAGCTGTTGGCCTTACCGAATCTGATTTACCCGCAGTTTGCCACGCACAACGCGCAGACGGTAAGCGCGATCTACCACATGGCGGGCAACAATTATTATCCCGGTCAGTATGAGTTCCAGTGCCTGCACGGCATGGGCGAACCGCTCTACGATCAGGTGGTGGGCGCAGCGGCTGACGGCAAGCTGAACCGCCCGTGTCGCATTTATGCCCCGGTCGGAACCCATGAAACGCTGCTGGCTTATCTGGTGCGACGCTTGTTGGAAAACGGCGCGAATACCTCGTTTGTTAACCGCATTGCGGATACCTCAATGGCACTGGAAACGCTGATTGCCGATCCGATTCGTGGCGTAGAGGCGCTGGCAAAAGTGGAATGGATCATGGGCGCACCGCATCCCAAGATTCCTCTGCCGCGTCAGCTATATGGGCAGGAACGGCAAAATTCGAGCGGACTGGATCTCTCGAACGAGCACCGGCTGGCTTCGCTCTCCAGCGCGTTGCTGAATCATGCATCACAGCCGTGGTATGCCGCGCCAATGATTGAGGGGGAGAGCGAGGCGAGTGAAGAAAGACCTGTCGTGAATCCCGCAGATGTGCACGATGTGGTGGGTTACGTTCTCGATGCCTCGGTGGCGGATGTTGAGGTGGCGGTAGACGCGGCGGTACATGCTGGCACCATTTGGTTTGCGACGCCACCCGCAGAGCGGGCCGCGATATTGAATCAGGCCGCTTCGCTGATGGAAGGGCAGTTGCAAAGTCTGCTGGGGCTGCTGGTGCGGGAAGCGGGTAAATCCTTCAGTAACGCGATTGCGGAAGTGCGCGAAGCGGTGGACTTCTTACGCTATTACGCGGCTCAGATTCGGGACACGTTCACTAACGATACGCATCGTCCGCTGGGGCCGGTGGTTTGCATTAGCCCGTGGAATTTCCCGCTGGCGATCTTCACCGGTCAAATTTCTGCCGCACTGGCGGCAGGCAACAGCGTCCTGGCGAAACCGGCTGAACAGACGCCGCTGATCGCGGCACAGGCGGTGCGTATTTTACATGAGGCGGGCATTCCTCAGAGTGTGCTGCAATTGCTGCCCGGACAGGGAGAAACGATTGGTGCGGCGTTGGTGAACGATGAACGAGTACGCGGCGTGGTGTTTACCGGGTCGACGGCCGTTGCCAAAACCCTGCAACGCAGCATTGCGGGCAGGCTCGATCCACAGGGGCGTTTGACGCCGCTGATTGCCGAAACGGGCGGCCTGAATGCGATGATTGTCGATTCGTCTGCGCTGACGGAGCAGGTGGTGAATGACGTTATTGCCTCCGCGTTCGACAGCGCCGGACAGCGTTGCTCGGCGCTGCGCCTGCTGTGCCTGCAAGAGGATATCGCGGATCGCACTCTGGCTATGCTGCGTGGCGCGATGGCGGAGTGTCGAATGGGGAATCCTGAACGGTTATCGACCGACATCGGCCCGCTGATTGACGCTGAAGCGAAAGAGAACGTGGAACGGCATATTCAGACAATGCGGGCGAAAGGCCATACCGTATTTCAGGCTGCGTATCCGCAGGATGAGGAGACGTGGCGGCACGGGACGTTTGTGAAACCGACTCTGATCGAACTGGGCAAAATAGACGAGCTGAAAAAAGAAGTTTTTGGTCCAGTTTTACACGTAGTTCGCTACCAAAGCCAGCAGTTGGATACTGTAACTGAGCAGATCAACGCGGCGGGGTATGGCCTGACGCTGGGTGTGCATACCCGCATTGATGAAACTATCCTGCGCGTGACGGGTAAGGCGAAGGTGGGTAATCAATATGTGAACCGCAATATGGTCGGTGCCGTTGTCGGTGTTCAACCGTTTGGCGGGGAAGGCTTGTCGGGAACCGGACCAAAGGCGGGCGGGCCGCTTTATCTTTACCGCTTGCTGACACATCGGCCGGACGGCGCGCTTGCGGCAGAATTCGCACAGCAGAACCGTGAGCAGGCGCTGGATGCATCTGCCCGATCGTCGCTGTTGGCGGGACTACAGGCGCTGGAAGACTGGGCGATTGCTGGGGAGCGTCACGGGCTGGCGACGTTATGCCAGCGCTATAGAGAATATAGCGTCAGCGGGACAACGCGACTGCTGCCCGGCCCGACAGGGGAAAGTAATTCCTATACGCTGCTGCCGCGTGAACGGATTCTGTGTCTGGCAGATAATGAGGAAGATCGCTTGATTCAGACGGCGGCGGTGCTGGCGACGGGCGGGAAACTGCTGTGGCCGGAAGGTGATCACGAGAAAAGGCTCTATGGCAGCTTACCCGCAGGCGTGCAGTCGCATATTCAGTTCACGCCTGACTGGCAGCGGCACGAGGTGTCTTTTCATGGCGTCATTTATCATGGGGATGCCGATCGGTTACGGCAACTGAGTGAAGCGCTTGCAGAGCGCGATGGCCCGATTATCCAGCCGTTAGGCTATGTGCAGGGCGATACCCACGTTCAGTTGGAGCGCCTGTTGACCGAGCGTTCTCTGAGTATCAATACCGCCGCCGCGGGCGGCAATGCCAGCCTGATGACAATAGGCTAGTCAGGAGGTTAATAGAAAAAACGCGCCAAACCAGAAGGTCGGCGCGCTTTTTATGTTCGGGGCGTCGGTGTGGCGACTTAATTGCGACGCGACTTAGTTGCGGTACAGCTTAATTGCGGTACAACACCTTGACCACATGGTAACCAAACTGGGTTTTCACCGGACCAAATGGTTTCAGCAATTCGCAGGAAAACACGGCCTTATCGAAAGCTGGCACCATGTCACCTTTACGAAACTCACCTAAATCGCCGCCGTTGCGTTTTGACGGGCAGGTCGAGTGCTTCTGTGCCAGTTTCTGGAAGTCTGCACCTTTTTCCAGTTGCGCAAGAATGTCATTAGCTTCCTGCTCAGTGTCTACCAGGATGTGTAGGGCTGCTGCGGTATTTGCCATGTTATTACCTTTTTTGCAAAAGAGATTCCGGCGCGCAATGTAACATTTGCAACGCAAGATGTGGACTGCGATGTGCTTTCCTTAATAACAAATCCTTGGTCAAGATCGATACGGCTTTCTGCTACAATCGCCTTCCGTTTTATGAGTGAGCAAGATCGTTATGCGCTTAAACCCCAGCCAACAACACGCCGTCGAATTTGTCACCGGACCTTGTCTGGTGCTGGCGGGCGCAGGTTCAGGCAAGACCCGCGTTATCACCAACAAAATCGCGCACCTTATTCGCCAGTGTGGCTATCAGGCTAAGCACATTGCCGCCGTGACGTTTACCAACAAAGCGGCGCGAGAGATGAAAGAGCGCGTGGCGCAAACGCTGGGGCGTAAAGAAACGCGTGGGCTGATGATCGCAACCTTCCATACGTTGGGGCTGGAGATCATCAAACGTGAATACGTCGCGTTGGGCATGAAATCCAATTTCTCCCTGTTTGACGATCAGGACCAGATGGCGCTGCTGAAAGAGCTGACGGAGCAGTGGCTGGAAAACGATAAAGTGCTGCTGCAACAGCTGATCTCGACGATCTCAAACTGGAAAAATGATCTGATCGATCCTGCCGGTGCGGCAGCAACCGCTCGCTCCGAACGCGACAAGCTGTTTGTGCATTGCTACTCGCTCTACCACGACCACCTGCGCGCCTGTAACGTGCTGGACTTCGACGATCTGATTTTGCTGCCTACACTGTTGCTGAAGCGGAATGTTGAGGTGCGTGAACGTTGGCAGAACCGCTTACGCTACCTGCTGGTGGATGAATATCAGGACACCAACACCAGCCAGTATGAGCTGGTTAAGCTGCTGGTTGGCACCCGCGCGCGTTTTACCGTCGTAGGCGATGACGATCAGTCTATTTACTCCTGGCGCGGCGCGCGACCGCAGAATCTGGTGTTGCTACAGCAGGATTTCCCCGCGCTTGACGTGATCAAGCTGGAACAAAACTACCGCTCGTCCGGGCGTATTCTGAAAGCCGCCAATATTCTTATCGCCAATAACCCGCACGTCTTTGAAAAGCGTCTGTTCTCGGAGCTGGGTTACGGTGATGAACTCAAAGTGATTACCGCCAACAACGAAGACCACGAAGCGGAGCGGGTCGTTGGTGAGCTGATTGCCCATCACTTTATTAAAAAGACCCAGTACGGCGACTATGCCATTTTGTATCGTGGCAACCATCAATCGCGTCTGTTTGAAAAGATGCTGATGCAGAACCGTATTCCATATCGTATCTCCGGTGGCACGTCGTTTTTCTCTCGACCTGAAATCAAAGATTTACTGGCCTACTTACGCGTACTGACCAACCCAGAAGACGACAGCGCGTTCTTACGCATTGTGAACACGCCTAAGCGTGAGATTGGCCCGGCGACGATGAAGAAGCTAGGCGAGTGGGCAGGGCAGCGCAATAAAGGCCTGTTCAGCGCGAGTTTTGATCTCGGGCTGAGCCAGTCGCTGACCGGTCGTGGGCTGGAATCCCTACAGCGGTTTACGCAGTGGCTAGCGGAAATCGCCCGTCTGGCAGAGCGTGAACCGGTCGCCGCCGTGCGGGACCTGATTCATGGGCTGGACTACGAAAGCTGGCTGTATGAAACCTCGCCGAGCCCAAAAGCCGCAGAAATGCGAATGAAGAACGTCAATCAGCTATTCAGCTGGATGACGGAAATGCTGGAAGGGTCCGATCTGGATGAACCGATGACGCTGACGCAGGTGGTAACGCGTTTCACGCTGCGGGACATGATGGAACGTGGAGAGAGTGAAGAGGAGCTGGATCAGGTCCAGCTAATGACGTTGCATGCGTCCAAAGGACTCGAATTCCCGTACGTCTTTTTGGTTGGGATGGAAGAAGGTCTGTTGCCGCACCAAAGCAGCATTGACGAAGATAATGTCGACGAAGAGCGCCGTCTGGCCTACGTGGGGATTACGCGTGCTCAGCGCGAACTGTTCTTCACATTGTGCAAAGAACGCCGCCAGTATGGCGAGTTGGTGCGCCCCGAGCCGAGTCGTTTCCTGCTTGAACTGCCGCAGGATGATGTGGTGTGGGAAACGGAAAGAAAAGTGGTTAGCGCACAAGAGCGTATGCAGAAAGGTCAGACGAACGTCGCCAGTATCCGGGCGATGTTGGCGAAAGCAAAAGGGGAGTAAAGCGCGCTCCCCTATGTGCTCGTTAAGCTGGGGTTTCTTCCAGCATCAGCGGCCAGTGTACGTAGCTCTGCCAGCGGCTTTCCTGTTCCAGCATTTCTGTCCGTAACGGGTGCTGAGCCAGCCAGCCAGCGGGCAGAATCAAACGCAATGCTTCGCCTTCTACGCGTAACCGTACTGCTGGCAGCGTGTCATCGCGGCGGCGGCTGGCAAAAATAATCGCCAGACGCAACAGGCGGCAAAGGCGCTGTGCCTGATTGACCGGCAGCGCATTTTGCTGACTGAGCGGCATTAAATCGACAGGGTTAATCTGGTTTTGCAGGAGTGTGGCTAACAACTTCTTCTGAGCGGGTGTAAAGCCGGGGAGATCGCTATGACGAATCAAATAGGCTGCATGCTGGGGCGATTGGCGAAAATCGATGCTCAAACCAATTTCGTGTACCAGACAGGCGCTGCGCAGTAACTCGCGACATCGGCTATCTAACTGCCAGTCACGGGCAACCTGTTGTAGAAAGTTGTCCGCCAACGCACTGACGCGTTTAGCCTGTTCGGTATCCAGCAGATAACGGCGTTGCAGCGTCGCTAACGTGCGGTGACGAATATCCTGATCAACGGGCAGATGCAGCATGCCATAGACCAGCCCTTCACGCAGCGCGCCTCCGGCCAGTGTCATCGTTTTGATGTCGAGCTCTTGGAAGATCGCCAGCAGAATGGCTAATCCGCTGGGGAAAACCAGCGCGCGTTCCAGTGTCAGGCCATCAATCTCCAATTCTTCCAGCTTATCGCACTGAATCGCATGCTCTTTAAGCTGTCTGAGCTTCGGCAGAGTAATGTATTCATCCATTCCCTGCGCGACCATAATTTCTTGTAGCGCCTGAACTGTGCCGGAAGCACCGACGCAGATTTGCCAGCCCTGTTCGCGCAGAGAAGCCGCGACAGGACGCAGCATTTCACGTGCCGCCTGTTCAGCGCGTTCAAAGTTACCGGCTTCCAGAGTGCGGTCGCTGAAATAGCGATCCAGCCACGTTACGCATCCCATCGGGAGGCTGATCAACTGGGTCGTTTTTGCGCCGATTCCCGTTGCCAGTTCGGTACTGCCACCGCCAATATCCACGACCAGACGCGCATCCGGGCCGCCTGTCGTATGTGCCACGCCTTGATAAATCAAGCGTGCTTCTTCTTCACCGCTGATAACCTGAATCGGCAAGCCCAGAATTTCCTGAGCCCGTTGCAGAAACTCATCAGCGTTCGTTGCCAGCCGCAAGGTTGCAGTAGCGACGACGCGCACCTGATCCTGCGGAATGTCCTGCAACCGTTCGGAGAACAGTTGTAGACACTGCCAGCCACGCTGCATCGCTTCTTGCGAGAGCCGATTCTGCTTATCCAGCCCTGCCGCAAGGCGGACTTTACGCTTTATTTTCGCCAGCGTCTGAATGCTGCCTGCGGTTTCCCGGGTGACCAGCATATGGAAGCTGTTCGAGCCGAGATCGATGGCAGCGTAAAGTGAAGAAGAGCTCAGCATCGACGGTTATTCCGCTCGTTTACGGTTATTACGGGGCGCTCCGCTGCGGCGCGGCGCATTGTGTCGGCGCGGGCCATTATTGGAACGCGGTGGACGCGTTAAACGCTTCGGCGCAGGTAAATCGCTCATCAGCGCGTCACTGTTGTATTTGCTGACCGGAATACCGTGACCGATATAGGTTTCGATAGCCGGGAGATTCAGCGCGTACTCTTCACAGGCCAGGCTGATAGAGAATCCGCTTTGTCCCGCACGGCCCGTACGACCAATACGGTGAACGTAGTCTTCGCAGTCATCCGGCAGATCGTAGTTGAAAACGTGGGTCACAGAAGGAATATGCAAACCGCGTGCTGCAACGTCCGTTGCTACCAGAATATCCAGATTACCCTGGGTAAATTCTTCCAGAATACGCAGACGTTTTTTCTGCGCGACGTCGCCCGTCAGCAGCCCAACGCGATGGCCGTCGGCAGCCAGATGGCCCCAGACGTCTTCGCAGCGATGCTTGGTATTCGCGAAAATAATGCAGCGGTCCGGCCACTCTTCTTCCAGCAGCGTTTGGAGCAGGCGCATTTTTTCTTCGTTGGACGGATAAAACAGTTCTTCTGTAATACGGTGGCCGGTTTTCTGTTCCGGTTCGACTTCCACATACTCGGCGTTATTCATCTGTTCAAACGCGAGTTCACGCACCCGGTAGGAGAGCGTAGCGGAAAAGAGCATGTTCAGGCGCTGTGCCGCTGCGGGCATGCGGCGGAATAGCCAGCGAATGTCTTTGATGAAGCCAAGATCGTACATGCGATCGGCTTCGTCCAGCACGACAACCTGAATCGCGCCGAGATTGATATGGTTCTGTTTGGCGTAGTCGATCAGGCGACCGGTGGTGCCGATCAGAATATCAACGCCGCTTTCCAGCACTTTAAGCTGTTTGTCGTAGCCGTCGCCACCGTAGGCTAAACCTAATTTTAGCCCAGTTGCATGAGACAGCGCTTCTGCATCAGAGTGAATCTGGACAGCCAGTTCACGGGTTGGTGCCATAATTAAAGCACGTGGCTGGTTGGTCTGACGCTCTGCATTTGCAGGGTGTGAAAGCAGATAATGGAAAGTAGACGCAAGAAAAGCCAGCGTCTTGCCGGTACCGGTTTGCGCCTGACCCGCAACATCACGCCCTGACAGAGCCAATGGCAGAGCTAACGCCTGAATAGGCGTACAGTTATGAAACCCTTTACTTTCAAGAGCTTCAATAACCTGCGGGTGCAGGGCGAAGTCGGAAAACTTCTGTTCAGTTAAGTGTGTTTTGCTCATAGTGTGGTAGAATATCAGCTAACTATTGCTTTACGAAAGCGTATCCGGTGAAATAAAGTCAAGCCGTTGTTGGTTAATGCTACACCAACAAGGTAGAAATAATCCTGCGGAGTAAAATATGAGCGATAAAATAATTCACCTGACTGATGACAGCTTCGGCACGAAAGTATTGCAAGCTGAGGGCGCTATCTTGGTTGATTTCTGGGCTGAGTGGTGTGGTCCTTGCAAAATGATCGCTCCTATTCTGGATGAAATTGCCGAAGAGTTTGAAGGTAAACTGACGGTTACCAAGCTGAACATTGATGAAAATCCGGCTACTGCGCCGAAATATGGTATTCGTGGTATCCCTACTCTGCTGCTGTTTAAAAACGGCGAAGTCGCTGCGACGAAAGTCGGCGCGCTGTCCAAAGGGCAACTGAAAGAGTTCCTGACGGCAAATCTGTAATTAGCTTGATACCCTAAAAAGGGTGTCGCCGGCGGGCGCAATTGGGCAATATGCAATTCTCATATTGACTGCTTGCCGCTCGTCGGGAAGCATGTTAGATTCTTCATCACTGCATATCGTACTTGCCTATGTTTAAGCCCTTAGGCTTAAGCCTGAAAGTTAGAGTCTAAAGCATTATTCTGTGTCGAAATCGAAAAAATCGTTGTTTTACAAGGTAATTGTTCTACAAGACGATTGTTTTACAACACGTTTGTGATCCGATTTGGGCAGTCTGCTAGTTTTACAATAATTGGTTTTATGTGTCTTCGATCTCCTGCCGTTGATTTATGCGGATATCGTTTATGCGGATGTTGTTTTGCGCGGATTTAATGCGCTTCAGGTGTGAAACCAGACAGGAATCCGGTGGTCGAAGGCTGTTATAGAGGCACGGATGATCCTGCCATACCATTCACGTTATAGTTCGAGATTTACCCCGAGTTAAAGAACCCACCACTATGAATCTTACCGAATTAAAGAATACGCCAGTTTCTGAGTTAATTACTCTTGGCGAAAATATGGGACTGGAAAACCAGGCCCGCATGCGCAAACAGGATATTATCTTCGCTATTCTGAAACAGCATGCCAAAAGCGGCGAGGATATTTTCGGCGATGGTGTGCTGGAGATATTGCAGGATGGCTTCGGCTTTCTCCGCTCCGCAGACAGCTCCTACCTCGCAGGCCCCGATGATATCTACGTTTCTCCCAGCCAAATCCGCCGTTTTAACCTTCGCACTGGTGACACCATTTCTGGCAAGATTCGTCCGCCGAAAGAGGGTGAACGCTACTTTGCGCTGCTGAAAGTTAACGAAGTTAACTACGACAAACCTGAAAACGCCCGCAACAAGATCCTGTTCGAAAACTTAACGCCGCTGCACGCAAACTCTCGTCTGCGTATGGAACGTGGTAACGGTTCGACAGAAGATCTGACGGCGCGTGTGCTGGATCTGGCTTCGCCGATCGGCCGTGGCCAACGTGGTCTGATCGTTGCACCGCCAAAAGCGGGTAAAACCATGCTGCTGCAGAACATCGCGCAGAGCATCGCTTACAACCATCCTGACTGCGTGCTGATGGTGCTGCTGATTGACGAACGTCCGGAAGAAGTTACCGAGATGCAGCGTCTGGTGAAAGGCGAAGTTGTTGCGTCAACGTTTGACGAACCTGCTTCCCGTCACGTTCAGGTTGCCGAAATGGTGATCGAAAAAGCGAAGCGTCTGGTTGAGCATAAGAAAGACGTTATCATCCTGCTGGACTCCATTACTCGTCTGGCGCGTGCCTACAACACCGTGGTTCCGGCTTCGGGCAAAGTGTTGACGGGTGGTGTGGATGCCAACGCCCTGCATCGTCCGAAGCGTTTCTTCGGTGCGGCGCGTAACGTTGAGGAAGGCGGTAGCCTGACAATCATCGCCACCGCGCTGGTTGATACCGGTTCTAAGATGGACGAAGTGATTTACGAAGAATTTAAAGGTACAGGTAATATGGAACTGCACCTGGCGCGTAAAATCGCAGAAAAACGCGTGTTCCCGGCGATTGATTACAACCGTTCCGGTACGCGTAAAGAAGAACTTCTTACTACCTCTGAAGAATTGCAGAAGATGTGGATTCTACGCAAGATCATCCACCCAATGGGTGAGATCGACGCGATGGAATTCCTCATCAACAAGTTGGCTATGACGAAAACCAACGATGAATTCTTCGATATGATGAAACGTTCATAAATCCGGGCGTTCATCCATTACGGATAACTCGGGGAACGCCACGCTGGGTCGTGGCGTTTTTTTATCCCCCAATTGGTCAGATGTGAAGGGGCTTTCTACTGGGAAGTAGCGGTTATCACGTCAATTTGTACTGGCGATCAGGGTGGGCGATAGGATATAAGGCGTAAACCGAGTCTATACTGAGCAGCTACAGCGGAGCTGTTAACGGTGAACTTACTCACTATGAGTACCGAACTACTATTTATTTTCTTGTTTTCTCTGGGCTTTCTTTTTTTTGCTCGCAGCATCGCGGGTAAAATAGGGCTTGTCGATCGTCCCAACTACCGTAAACGCCATCGGGGTCTTGTGCCTCTGGTTGGCGGTATTTCCGTGTATGCGGGTATCTGTTTTACCTACTTTATTACCGATCAATATATCCCCAATTTCCGTCTTTATCTGATGTGCGCGGGTGTGCTGGTGTTTATCGGCATGCTGGACGATCGTTTTGATATCAGCGTGAAAATTCGTGCCGTTGTGCAGGCGTTTGTCGCCGTGGTGATGATGGCTTTTGCTGGCTTGACGATACACAACCTGGGATACATTTTCGGCCCATGGCAAATGGGGCTGGGGCCGTTTGGCTATCTGGTCACGCTGTTTGCGGTTTGGGCGGCGATCAATGCGTTCAATATGGTCGACGGGATCGATGGATTGCTCGGCGGATTGTCCAGCGTCTCATTTGGGGCGATGGGTATTTTGCTGTACCTGAGTGGCCACACGAATCTGGCATTGTGGTGTTTCGCCATGATTGCGGCGACGTTGCCTTATATTCTGCTTAACCTCGGCGTGTTTGGGTCTCGCTACAAGGTCTTCATGGGCGATGCGGGTAGCACGATGATTGGCTTCACGGCTATCTGGCTCCTGATTCAAACGACGCAAGGCCCGCAGCACCCGATTAACCCGGTTACGGCACTGTGGATCATCGCTATCCCGCTGATCGATATGATCGCCATTATGTATCGGCGCTTACGCAAAGGGATGAGCCCGTTCTCGCCTGACCGACAGCATATCCATCATTTAATGATGCGAGCTGGCTTTTCTTCCCGTCAGGCGTTTGTGCTGATTACGCTTGCTGCCGCCTTGTTGGCAGCGGTCGGCGTGTTGGGAGAATATTTCTTTTTCATACCCGAATGGTTCATGTTGGCATTATTCTTGCTTGCATTTCTACTGTATGGCTACTGCCTGAAACGAGCATGGCGGGTCGCCCGTTTTATCAAGCGAATCAAACGCCGTATGCGGCATTCTGATGAGCAAAAGCAGTCATCCTGACCAAATAATTTTGGGGAAGTAATGAAATCAGAGAACTTGTCTACCGGGAATGCGTTGATTGATAACGAATTGGATATCCGTGGTTTATTTCGCCTGCTGTGGCGTGGAAAGGTATGGCCGATAGCGATCGGCCTGCTTTTTGCCATTGTGGCATTAGGCTATTCCTATCTTGTTAAACAGGAGTGGAGCGCGACAGCGATTACTGACAAGCCGACGGTCAATATGCTGGGCGGGTATTATTCGCAGCAGCAATTCCTGCGTAATCTCGACGCCCGCTCTTTTTCCACGCCTCAGCCAGAGCAACCGTCTATTTCGGCTGATGCTTATGACGAATTCATTATGCAATTAGCGGCCTATGATACCCGCCGCGATTTCTGGTTACAGACTGACTATTATAAGCAGCGTCTGGAAGGTGATGGAAAAGCTGATGCGGCTCTGCTGGATGAACTGGTTAACAACATTCAGTTTACGCCGCGCGACAGTGGGAAAAAAACCAATGATTCTGTGAAGCTGGTGGCGGAAACCTCTGCGGATTCCAATACGTTGCTTCGTCAGTATGTGGTTTTTGCCAGCCAGCGTGCAGCCAGCCACCTGAATGAAGAGATCAAGGGTGCTTGGGCTGCCAGAACCATTTTCATGAAGTCGCAGATCAAGCGTCAGGAAGCGGTAGCGAAAGCGATTTACGATCGCGAAATCCGCAGCCTTGAACTGGCGCTGAAAATCGCACAACAGCAAGGTATTAGCCGTAGCCAGACGGATACGCCAGCAGACGAAATCCCCGCATCAGAAATGTTCCTGCTTGGCAGGCCGATGCTTCAAGCCCGACTGGAAACGTTGCAGACCAGCGGCCCGCACTATGAACTGGATTACGATCAAAATCGCGCGATGTTGGCGACGCTGAACGTCGGCCCAACGCTTGAGGGCAGTTTCCAGACATATCGTTATTTGCGTACGCCGGAAGAACCGGTGAAGCGCGACAGCCCGCGCCGGGCATTCCTGATGGTAATGTGGGGTGCGATTGGTGCGCTCGTTGGGGCGGGTGTTGCCTTGGCTCGTCGTCCGCGCTAACCAGCTTGCTGATGCTCAGTGAGCGTCAGCGTCTAACCTGATTAAAGAGATTCAATGTGAAAGTATTGACTGTTTTCGGCACCCGGCCGGAAGCCATAAAAATGGCGCCGCTGGTTCATGCCCTGGCTCAGGATGGAGCCTTTGAATCGAGAATTTGCGTAACAGCCCAGCACCGGGAGATGCTGGATCAGGTGCTGCGTTTGTTCGACATTACGCCGGATTACGATCTGGATATTATGCGACCGGGACAGGGACTCAGTGAGATATCCTGTCGGATTTTATCGGGACTTGAACCCGTTATGGCGGAGTTCAAACCCGATCTGGTATTGGTGCACGGCGATACCACCACGACGTTGGCAACCAGTCTGGCGGCTTTTTATCAGCGTATCCCCGTCGGCCATGTAGAAGCGGGATTGCGTACTGGCAATCTGTACTCGCCCTGGCCGGAAGAAGCTAACCGTAAACTGACCGGACATTTGGCGATGTACCATTTCGCCCCAACGGAAAATTCCCGCCAAAATTTACTGCGTGAGCATCTGTCTGATCGGCATATTTTTGTGACGGGTAATACGGTGATTGATGCGCTGTTCTGGGTGCGCGATCGTATTCTCGGGGACGCAGCGTTACGCCGCAGCCTCGACGAGAAATATGCCTTTTTAGACGATAACAAGAAGCTGATTCTGGTTACCGGACACCGCCGCGAAAGTTTTGGCGGCGGCTTCGAGCGCATTTGCAGCGCGCTGGCCGACATCGCCCGTCGACACCCCGAAGTACAAATTGTGTATCCGGTCCATCTGAACCCTAACGTCAGTGAACCGGTGAATCGCATTCTGAGCGGCATTGATAATGTGATGCTGATTGCGCCGCAGGACTATCTGCCTTTCGTGTATCTGATGAATCGGTCTTACATGATTTTGACCGACTCTGGCGGCATTCAGGAAGAAGCGCCGTCGTTAGGCAAGCCTGTATTGGTGATGCGTGATACGACAGAACGGCCAGAGGCGGTTGAAGCCGGTACGGTTAAGCTGGTAGGGACAGAAGTAACCAGCATTGTCGATGCGGTATCTATGCTGTTGACGGATGAAGAGGCATATCAGGCAATGAGCCGTGCCCACAATCCTTATGGTGATGGTCAAGCCTGCCAACGCATCGTTGATGCTTTAAAAAATCGCCAGGAGCGATTTTAAACGTCGTCCCGCGGCGGCCCGATTTACAGAATGCAAACGGTGATAATGGAATAGAAGAGTAAAGCGTTTGCGCCAAGGATGGCGCAAGCCGAGCGTACAGGGATGTATTCACAGCGTCTTTACGATCTATCCATTATCACCGCTCAATGCATCTATCAGTATCCGAGAAATAATTATGGTGACACTATGAGCTTTACTACCATTTCCGTAATCGGTTTAGGCTACATCGGTTTACCCACCGCCGCGGCGTTTGCGTCGCGCCAGAAAAAAGTCATCGGTATCGATGTGAACAAACTGGCGGTCGAAACCATCAATCGCGGCGAAATCCATATCGTCGAGCCCGATCTGGATGCGTTGGTCAAAGTGGCAGTGGAAAATGGTTACCTCCAGGCGCTGACAAAGCCTGTGCCAGCCGATGCTTTCCTGATCGCCGTTCCTACCCCCTTCAAAGGCGATCACGAACCGGATCTGGCCTACGTTCAGGCGGCTGCGGCGTCCATCGCGCCCGTGCTGAAGAAAGGCGATCTGGTGATTTTAGAATCGACATCCCCCGTGGGTGCAACCGAGCAAATGGCCGAGTGGCTGGCCGATGCGCGCGCGGATTTGACGTTTCCGCAGCAGGTTGGAGAAACGGCGGATATCAACATTGCCTATTGTCCTGAACGTGTGCTGCCGGGGCAGGTCGTGGTCGAGCTGATTAAAAACGATCGCGTCATTGGCGGCATGACCCCAGTGTGCTCTGCTCGTGCGAGCGAACTGTACAAAATCTTCCTCGAAGGTGAGTGTGTGGTTACTAACTCTCGCACCGCCGAAATGTGCAAGCTGACGGAAAACAGCTTCCGCGACGTCAATATTGCGTTCGCCAATGAGCTCTCGCTGATTTGTGCCGAACAAAACATTAACGTATGGGAACTTATCCGATTGGCAAACCGCCATCCCCGCGTCAATATCCTGCAACCCGGCCCTGGCGTCGGCGGGCACTGTATTGCGGTCGACCCTTGGTTTATCGTGGCGCAGAATCCGCAGCAGGCTCGGTTAATTCATACCGCGAGGCTGGTGAATGATGGCAAGCCGCTCTGGGTGGTGGATCGCGTAAAAGCGGCCGTGGCGGATTATCTGGCGCAAACGGATAAACGTGCCAGCGAAGTCACAGTGGCTTGCTTTGGGCTGGCGTTCAAGCCTGATATTGACGATCTGCGTGAAAGCCCAGCGGTAGGGATTACGTCCATGATTGCACAGTGGAACACCGGCGTGACGTTAGCCGTCGAACCGAATGTTAAACACCTGCCGTCCGTGTTGGCCGGACAGGTAAAACTGGTCGATACCAGCAGTGCATTAAAAGAAGCCGATGTGCTGGTCATGCTGGTCGATCACCGTCAGTTTAAAGCGATTAACCCAGATGATGTAAAACAACAGTGGGTTATTGATACCAAAGGAGTATGGCGTTGAAACGTATTTTAATTACCGGTGGCGCAGGGTTTATTGGTTCGGCGTTGGTCAGACACATTCTGACGGAAACGCAGGACAGCGTTGTTGTTGTCGATAAACTGACTTATGCGGGCAACCTGTCTTCGCTGGCACCCGTCGCTGATAGCTCACGCTTCGCGTTCGAGCAGGTTGATATCTGCGATCGTGCTGAACTGGACCGTGTCTTTACGGCTTACCAGCCTGCGCTGGTGATGCACTTGGCGGCAGAAAGCCACGTCGATCGCTCTATCGATGGCCCGGCAGCATTTATCGAAACCAATATTGTCGGCACCTATACAATGCTGGAAGCGGCACGTCACTATTGGCAGAACTTAGCTGATGCGGACAAGCGTGCGTTCCGTTTTCACCATATCTCTACCGATGAAGTGTTTGGTGACCTGCACGGGACGGACGATCTGTTTACAGAAACCACGCCTTATGCGCCAAGCAGCCCTTATTCCGCATCGAAAGCCTCCAGCGACCACCTTGTTCGCGCCTGGCTGCGCACCTACGGGTTCCCGACGGTTATTACCAACTGCTCGAATAACTACGGTCCTTACCATTTCCCAGAGAAGCTGATTCCGCTGGTAATCCTGAATGCGGTCGCGGGCAAACCGTTACCGGTTTACGGTGACGGTGCGCAAATCCGTGACTGGCTGTTTGTCGAAGACCACGCTCGCGCACTGTACAAAGTGGTGACGGAAGGCGAAATCGGCGAAACGTACAACATCGGTGGTCACAACGAGCGCAAAAACATTGAAGTCGTGCAGACCATTTGTGCACTGCTGGAAGAGCTGGCGCCGAATAAGCCTGCTGGCGTAGCGCATTACCGCGATCTCATCACCTACGTGAAAGACCGCCCAGGTCACGACATGCGTTACGCGATCGATGCCGGGAAAATTGAACGTGAGCTGGGCTGGCGTCCAGAAGAAACGTTTGAGACGGGCATGAGAAAAACCGTCAGCTGGTATCTGAATAACGAAAAATGGTGGCGCAGCGTGCAGGATGGTTCTTATACCGGCGAGCGTTTAGGGTTGAACGACTAAACCCGTGCCAGACGTTGGCAAACCGGAAGTTGGAAAACCAGATGGCGGAAAAGAAAGGAGCGAAACGATGAACCATCCGATATCAATTGGAAAGGGAGAGATTCGCGCCACGGTTGAACCGCTGGGCTGGGAGAGTGAATTCTTCCAGATTGACAGCGGTAAGCTGAACTTTTCGCCATCTGCGCCTGTGTTGACGCTCGATGCGCTGAACGCATTTACGCTGACGCAGGCTAAAATCGCAGCGGACAATCTGGTGCTGGCAGATGCGCTTGCCGATCTTGGGTTTCGATTGGTGGAGGGCGAGGTCGATCTCAGTCTGCCGCTGCAACGGACTACGGTTGTTACGCCGCTACCGCGCTGGCGCGAAGCCACACTCGACGATATCCCTGCACTGAGAGACGCGGCGTCACGTGTTTTTGCGCTGAGCCGTTTCCGTTCTCCGTGGTATCAACCGGAAGATAGCGGGCGTTTCTATGCGCAGTGGATTGAAAATGCCGTGCGCGGTACGTTCGACCACTGCTGTTTGCTGGTGGAAGATGCCGCTGGCAACCCACAAGGATGGGTCACGTTACGCAGAGTGAATGACGCGGATGCCCGTATCGGGCTGCTGGGCGTTTGGCCGGGCGTTACGGTACGTGGCATCGGTTCACAGCTGATGGCGCTGGCGGAAGCGTGGTGCCGACAGCAAGAGTTGATATGTCTTCGGGTCGCGACACAGGTTAGCAACGTGGCGGCGCTTCGTCTTTATCTTCGCCGTGGTGCCATGATTGAGAGCACGGCGTATTGGTTATACAGGTGATCACATGATTCCATTTAACGCGCCACCGATTGTCGGTACGGAACTGGATTATATGCAGGCTGCCATGAGCAGCGGCAAATTGTGCGGCGATGGTGGCTTTACCCGTCGTTGTCAGCAATGGCTGGAACATTATTCCGGTAGCAAAAAAGTCCTGCTCACGCCTTCCTGCACCGCTTCGCTGGAAATGGCTGCGATATTGCTGGACGTTAAGCCCGGCGATGAAGTGATCATGCCGAGCTATACCTTCGTTTCTACCGCCAACGCCTTTGTGCTGCGCGGTGCGAAGATCGTGTTTGTCGATATCCGCCCGGATACCATGAACATTGACGAAACGAAGATCGAAGCCGCCATTACGGAAAAGACGCGCATTATCGTGCCGGTTCACTACGCGGGCGTGGCCTGCGAGATGGACGCGATTATGGCTCTGGCGAAGAAATACGATTTATATGTCGTGGAAGATGCCGCGCAGGGCGTGATGTCGAGCTACAAAGGCCGCGTTCTGGGCTCTATCGGCCATATTGGCTGCTTCAGTTTTCACGAAACCAAGAACTACACCTCGGGCGGTGAGGGCGGAGCCACGCTGATTAATGACGCAAGGCTGGTGGAGCGTGCGGAAATCATCCGTGAAAAAGGCACCAACCGCAGCCAGTTCTTCCGTGGGCAGGTGGACAAATACACCTGGCGTGATATCGGTTCAAGCTACCTGATGGCGGATATTCAGGCTGCCTATCTTTGGGGACAGTTGGAAGCGGCACGGCCGATCAACGAGCGTCGCCTGAAACTGTGGCAGAACTACTACGCGGCATTCAAATCGCTGGCCGATGCCGGGCGTATTACCCTGCCGACCGTGCCTGCCAATGGGATTCATAACGCGCACATGTTTTATATCAAACTGCGCGATCAGGACGACCGCAGTGCGTTTATCAATTACATGAAAGAAGCCGAAATCATGACGGTCTTTCATTATATCCCGCTGCACAGTTGCCCGGCTGGTCTGAACTTCGGTCGTTTCTCCGGTGAAGACCGCTACACCACGCAGGAAAGCGAGCGGCTGGTGCGTTTACCGCTGTTCTACAACCTGTCAGACGTCAATCAGCGGACGGTGATTAATACCATTCTGAGCTTCTTCTCCTGATATGTCGTTGGCGAAAGCATCGATATGGACGGCAGGCTCCACGCTGATAAAAATCGGCGCGGGGCTGGTTGTCGTCAAACTGCTGGCGGTCGCTTTTGGCCCTAGCGGTGTGGGGATGGCAGGGAATTTCCGTCAGCTTATTACGGTTCTAGGCGTGTTAGCTGGTGCGGGGATCTTCAACGGCGTCACTAAATATGTGGCGGAGTACCAGCAACAGCCGGAACGGCTCAGGCCGCTGCTCGGTACGTCAGTCACGCTGGTGCTGGGGTTCTCCACGCTGCTGGCGATTCTCTTTCTTTCCGCGGCAACGCCTATCGCCACTCTGCTGTTTGGGCATGATGACTATCGCGACGTAGTGCGTGCGCTGGCGTTTATCCAAATGGGTATCGCCTATGCCAATCTGTTTCTGGCGATTCTCAAGGGCTATCGGGATGCGATAGGCAACGCGCTGGCTGTGATCGGCGGCAGCTTGATCGGGCTGGCGGCCTTTTGGCTCTGCCTGCAACTGGGCGGCTATGTTGGCGCACTGGCAGGGCTGGCGCTGGTGCCCGCGCTGCTGGTGATTCCAGCAGGCATCATGCTATATCGGCGTACTCCGCTGTCGCTGACATCGCTAAAACCCGCGTGGGATCGCGTGATTGCCGGGCAGTTGGGCAAATTTACGCTGATGGCGTTGATGACCGCGGTGACGCTGCCCGTTGCGTACATCATGATGCGTAACCTGCTGGCGGCACATTACAGCTGGGATGAAGTGGGCATTTGGCAGGGCGTCAGCAGTATTTCCGATGCTTACCTGCAATTCATTACCGCCTCCTTTACCGTGTATCTGTTGCCGACGCTCTCGCGTCTGACGGATAAAGTCGCGCTATCGCAGGAGATTGTCCGCTCGCTGAAGTTTGTGCTGCCCGTCGTGGCAGGCGTCAGCTTTTGTGTGTGGCTGCTGCGAGATTTTGCCATCTGGCTGCTGTTCTCCAGCGAGTTCACGGCAATGCGAGATCTCTTCGTTTGGCAATTGGTAGGCGATGTAATGAAAGTGGGCGCTTACGTCTTTGGCTATCTGGTCATTGCGAAAGCGGCGCTGCGCTTTTATCTGCTCACGGAAGTGAGCCAGTTTCTCCTGCTGACCGGGTTTTCCCACTGGCTGATTCCGCTTTATGGCGCACAAGGTGCGGCGCAGGCCTATATGGCAACCTACCTGGTCTATTTTTTGCTTTGTTGTTGCGTATTCATTATTTACCGTAGGCGAGCATGACGACACTGATTCATGTATTGGGATCTGACATCCCGCATCATAACCAGACCGTTTTACGTTTTTTTAACGACGTACTGGCGACGGAACTCCCCGAACAGCAGATTCGGCATTTTATCGTGGCTTCTCACGACGGCATTTCATCGGCGGACTTCCCCGCGCTGCGTATCGAAACCTGCGTGGATAAGAAAACGCTGGCTGAGGCAGTCATCGCCAGAGCCAAAGCGAACCGCAAGATGCGCTTTTTCCTGCATGGGCAGTTTAATCCCACGCTGTGGCTGGCGTTGCTGAGCGGAAAAATCAAATCCGAGCAGGTTTACTGGCACGTTTGGGGCGCGGATTTGTATGAAGAGGCGAGTAGCCTGAAGTATCGCCTGTTTTATCTGCTGCGGCGTATGGCGCAAAAGCGTGTCGGACACGTGTTTGCCACGCGTGGCGATCTGGCGTGGTATCAGCAGCGTTCACCTCGCGTGCCGACGTCATTGCTGTACTTCCCAACGCGAATGAATCCGGCGCTAACGGGCATACAAGTGGATAAACCGCTGGCAGGGCCGATGACGATTCTGGTCGGCAATTCTGGTGATCGCACTAATCGCCATCAGGAAGCGCTGCGGGCGATTCACAAGCAGTTCGGGAAAAATGTGCGGGTCATTGTGCCGATGGGCTACCCTGCGAATAACGGGTCCTACATCGCGCAGGTGGAAAAGGACGGTTTGGCGCTGTTTGGCGTGAAAAATTTCCAACTGCTAAAAGACCAACTGGCATTTGATGATTATCTCAACATGCTGCGCACCTGCGATTTGGGCTATTTTATTTTCGATCGCCAGCAGGGAATCGGGACGTTATGTCTGCTGATTCAGTTTGGCGTGCCGTTTGTGATCAGCCGACAAAATCCGTTCTGGCAGGATCTGACGGAACAAGGGCTGCCCGTGCTGTTTTACGGTGACGAGTTGGATGAAGCGCTGGTGCGTGAAGCGCAGCGCCAATTGGCATCAGTCGATAAGCACCAGATTGCGTTCTTTAATCCCAATTATCTGCAAGGCTGGCGCGATGTGCTGGCGTTGGCGGCGGGAGAACCAACATGACGCTGGGGCAATTTGGTGGGCTGTTTGCCGTCTACCTGATTTCAGTCATCTTTATCCTGAGTCTGACCTGGATGGAGTTTCGGCGGGTGCGTTTTAATTTTAACGTGCTGTTTTCCCTGCTCTATTTATTAACGTTCTATTTTGGTTTTCCGTTTACCTGCGTACTGGTATTCCGCTTTGGCGTTGAAGTGGTTCCCGTCCAGTTCCTGCTTCAGGCGATGCTGTCTGCAACGGCGTTCTATGCAATCTATTACGTCAGCTATAAGACGCGGTTACGCCAGAAAGCTTCCGCGCCGCGTAAGCCACTCCTGACGGTGAACCGGGTTGAAGCCAATCTGACCTGGCTGCTGCTGGCGTTGATTGCGGTCGCCACCGTCGGTATTTTCTTCCTCAACAATGGCTTCTTGTTGTTTAAGCTAAATTCTTACAGCCAGATATTCTCCAGCGATGTGTCCGGCGTCGCGTTGAAACGCTTCTTCTACTTCTTCATTCCGGCGATGCTGGTGGTGTATTTCCTGCGGCAGACGCAGCGTGCGTGGATAATGTTCCTCATCGGAACGGTCGCGTTTGGGATGCTGACGTATGTGATTGTGGGCGGAACACGCGCGAATGTGATTATCGCCTTCGCTCTATTTCTGTTTATTGGCATTGTGCGCGGCTGGATTACGCTCTGGATGCTGGTTGCGGCTGGTGCGTTCGGGATTGTCGGGATGTTCTGGCTGGCGCTGAAGCGTTATGGGCTGGATGTCAGCGGTGATTACGCCTTTTATACGTTCCTCTATTTAACCCGTGACACCTTCTCGCCTTGGGAAAATCTGGCGCTGCTGTGGCAGAACTACGACAAGATTGAATTCCAGGGGCTGGCACCGATTGCCCGTGATTTCTACGTCTTTATTCCTTCCTGGCTATGGCCGGATCGTCCGAATCTGGTGTTAAACAGTGCGAACTATTTCACCTGGGAAGTGTTGAATAATCGCTCTGGACTGGCGATTTCCCCCACGCTGTTGGGCTCGCTGGTGGTGATGGGCGGCGTGCTGTTTATCCCGCTCGGCGCGATTGCGGTAGGGCTGGTTATCAAATGGTTCGACTGGGTGTACGAGTTAGGGAAGAACGACAGCAATCGCTATAAATCCGCTATTTTGCAGGCGTTCTGTTTCGGGGCGGTGTTCAATATTATTGTGCTGACGCGTGAAGGCGTCGATTCTTTTGTTTCACGTGTGGTGTTTTTCTGTCTGGTATTTGGTCTGTGTCTGCTGGTTGCCAAACTGCTCTATTGGCTGCTGGAAAGCGCCGGACTCATCCGGCAGCGTCTGATGCGTATGCGTGCCACGCCGCTCGCGCCGACACCCAACACCGTGGATCCTGTGATAAAGGAGCAGGTATGACAGCGTTAAAAACCACAGAGACCATTCCTCTGTATACCATTCGTGGTTTGCCTATTCACGGTTTTCGCAATATGGCGCAGTTTGTTGATTACCTGTTTGCGAGCGAGCGGGTTGAAACGGGCACGCTCGTCGCGATTAACGCAGAGAAAGTGCTAACGGCGGAAAAAGACGTGGCGCTGCGGGCGTTGCTCGATCGCGCAGAGTACAAGTATGCGGACGGCATCAGCATCGTGCGCTCCATTCGACGCAAATACCCGCAGGCTGATGTCACGCGAGTTGCGGGGGCTGACCTGTGGGAAGCGCTAATGGAACGAGCGGGCGAGGAGGGAACGCCGGTTTTTCTGGTGGGCGGCAAACCTGACGTGCTGGCACAAACGGAAGCGAAGCTGCGGGCGCAGTGGAACGTGAATATTGTCGGCAGTCAGGATGGCTATTTTACGCCAGAGCAGCGCGATGCCCTGTTCGAACGTATCCGCGCCAGCGGCGCGCAGATTGTTACCGTCGCGATGGGCTCGCCACGACAGGAAATTCTGATGCGCGACTGTCGTCACCACTATCCCGATGCGCTGTATATGGGCGTTGGGGGAACGTATGACGTCTTTACCGGACATGTGAAGCGCGCCCCGCTCGTGTGGCAAAACTTAGGTTTGGAATGGCTGTATCGTTTGCTGTCCCAGCCGAGCCGTATTTTTCGGCAGTTTAAGCTGTTGAAATATGTCGCCTATCACTACAGCGGTCGTCTGTAGCTTCATTGAATTGGCGCGTTAAACGCGCCAACTTTTCTCCGTTATCTTTCCCTGCAGTATATAAATCTGACTTCTTATTCCTATTCGATTTTAATTGTCTGTTTGCCAGCCAATCAGAAATACAGAATTCTATCTTTGGCGTATTCGTCATCCCTGATGTGTTATTCAAACCCACATTACGGTATTTTCATGCCGCTAATTTGGGGCAAGGGTACGTTCTTCCTCATCGGTAGTCGGCAGTATTTCTGAAATAAGAACAATAACCGGCAGCAGCCGGGATAAGCACAACATAAAGACAGAGGATATATGGCAGAAGATGTAAAGCAGGAAAAACTCCATCGGGGGTTGGAAGCCCGGCATATTGAGCTGATTGCGCTGGGTGGCACGATCGGCGTCGGGCTGTTTATGGGCGCGGCTAGCGCGCTGAAGTGGGCAGGGCCGTCAGTATTGCTGGCCTATATTGTCGCTGGGATCTTCGTTTTCTTCATCATGCGTTCAATGGGCGAAATGCTGTTTCTAGAGCCGGTTGCGGGATCCTTTGCCGTCTACGCGCATAAATACATGAGTCCCTTTTTCGGTTATCTCACTGCATGGGGCTACTGGTTTATGTGGATGGCGGTCGGGATTTCGGAAATTACCGCCATTGGTGTGTATGTCCAGTATTGGTTCCCCGATTTGCCGCAATGGTTACCGGCTATTGCCGCTGTTGCGCTGGTCGCGGGCGCAAACCTTGCTGCGGTAAGACTTTATGGCGAAATCGAATTCTGGTTCGCGATGATAAAAATTACCACTATCGTCGTGATGATCGTCGTCGGTGTCGGCATTATCTTCTTCGGCTTTGGTAACCACGGTCAGGCGACCGGATTCAGTAACCTGACCGAACACGGTGGTTTCCTCGCGGGAGGCTGGAAAGGTCTGCTGTTCGCACTCTGTCTGGTGGTGGCGTCTTATCAGGGCGTGGAGCTGGTCGGCATTACGGCGGGCGAGGCGAAAAATCCGCAGGTGACGCTGAAGCGCGCGATCAACAACATTCTGTGGCGCATCCTGATTTTCTATGTGGGCGCGATCTTCGTTATCGTCACGATTTTCCCCTGGAATGAAATCGGCACGTCCGGCAGTCCGTTTGTGATGACATTTGCGAAGATTGGTATCACCGCAGCGGCAGGGATCATCAACTTTGTGGTGCTGACTGCCGCGCTGTCCGGCTGCAACAGTGGCATGTATAGCTGTGGACGTATGCTGTATTCGCTTGCCAACAACCGCCAGCTTCCTGCCTGGTTAGGTAAAGTGACGGCCAGCGGCGTACCTGCGGCAGGCGTCATGATTTCTATTCTTTGCCTGATGGCTGGCTCGGTGTTGAACTACATCATTCCTAACCCAGAAAAAGTGTTTGTGTATGTTTATAGCGCCAGCGTGCTGCCGGGTATGGTGCCGTGGTTTGTGGTGTTAATCAGCCAGTTGCGTTTTCGTGAACAGCATCGTGCTGCGCTGGCCACACATCCGTTTAAATCGGTGTTGTTCCCGTGGGTAAACTACCTGACGATGGCATTTTTGCTGTGTGTGCTGGTGGGAATGTACATCAATATCGATACGCGGATGTCTTTATTGGTCGGTGTCGCCTTTTTAGCCGTGGTTAGCCTGTGTTATTTCGCGTTGGGATTGGGCAAAAAAACGTCGCTGACAGAGGGTAAATCTTAGTATTTGGGGGCGGGAAGGGCGGAACTGTGTGTTATTTAGCTTGGAATGAGCAAATCATAATCAAACGCATCATTTCGATAAAAAAGCACTAGACAGCCAGTCGCTAAGCCCGTAATATCCCGCCCCGCAACGGCGCTAAGCGCCCGTAGCTCAGCTGGATAGAGCGCTGCCCTCCGGAGGCAGAGGTCTCAGGTTCGAATCCTGTCGGGCGCACCATTATATTCTGTATGAAGTATGTTGTGTGCAAGAGCTGCGGTGGTACACTTTTTTTCGTAAAGAAAGTATCCCGTGAAAAGGAAGTACCGCGTAATAAGTAGTTGATGTAAAGTGTGGTGATGGTGGCTATAGCTCAGTTGGTAGAGCCCTGGATTGTGATTCCAGTTGTCGTGGGTTCGAGTCCCATTAGCCACCCCAGATTTTGCAACTAGAGTAGTTGATTGACTGTTTGTGAGTTATGCGAAGGTGGCGGAATTGGTAGACGCGCTAGCTTCAGGTGTTAGTGTTCTTACGGACGTGAGGGTTCAAGTCCCTCTCTTCGCACCACACAAACAAGAACATCAGTGATGTTCAAAAAAAGCAGTACATTCGGCGAGTAGCGCAGCTTGGTAGCGCAACTGGTTTGGGACCAGTGGGTCGGAGGTTCGAATCCTCTCTCGCCGACCAATTAAAAAGAAAAGCACATCGAAAGATGTGCTTTTTTTTTCGTTTGTATTTTTCCTTCTCTGGCGAAAGCCTTGTCGGATTTATTAACCCGACAAGACGTTGTTGTTCTCTGCGATATCGCGTGTTACGGCGCGTAATGCACGGGTGCCAGCGCGCTGCTATCGATACTTTCTCGCATTGATTTCAGTGCGATATCAAAAGGACACAGCGTGCCTTTTTCCGTCTGCTGGCAGCCCTGAGAGGTCAATTCCTCTTTCAGTAACGGCTGCCGATCGTCAAGCGGCGTCAGTGAACGGATTTGATCCAGCGACTGCGTCTGGAAATAGATACGTAAGAAACGCTGCTGAGTGGTGGTATCACGCCAGCGTTCGAATACCAGACTGCCTGCGGGCGGAATATTATCCGCGGTATCGCCGGGTAGCTGCCAATGAAACTGCAATAGCGTGCGTAGATAGGCGATATTGGTGTCGTGAGCGACATACAGCAAGTAAGGGACGGCTGGTGGCTCACCTTGTGATGTGTCCTGCGCTTCCTGCGTCCCTTGCGCCAGAGCCTGTGCGATTTGCTGCATGAATAGCGAACCGCCGCGCTGTGCGATATAGGGAACATCATTGGTGAAGTCGTATTTAGCGGTCATCGGGGCCATCAACGGGATGAGATCCTGTGTGTTGCTGACGTGACCAAAAGCGACCTGTGCCTGCGGCAGATTCTCGCTGTACTCCAGCAGGAAAACCTCGCTCATATTCGCCAGCGTATTCAGGCCGCTGATAGAAGTCGAACCGTCTTTATCCTGTTTTAGCGCCCACGGTTTATCAAACACCGGGCACGGCTTATCCGCTTCGCATACGACCTGCTTCAACAGCTCTATGCTGGGCTTAAGACGCTCATAGGCGATATTCAAATCACCGCCCATGGCTTCCAGCACCGCAGCCTTTGCCCGTTCGGGGTCAAGCGTGCCAATGCCCATCTTATCCCCGTGGAACAGCGGATCCTGCTTTTCATCCTCAACGGCATGCGTCGCAACGCCGCAGCCCGGAAACATGCCATCCATGTAGGCTTGGGCGGTTGCGCGAGTGCGTTGTAGCGGACTCGCGAGCACATAAATCTGCTGTTCCGTCGGGCAACCTGACGCGAACAGATGCTGTTGGCGATAATACTCACCCTCGTAGCGGCCTTTTAATACGGTGGCGGCATAGCCATGTCCGGTTAACTCACCTTCCCGCGTGACCCACTGAGGCCACTGTCGTGCCGTGCCGGATTCCAGTGCGGTCGTGTTAGATTCTGTTGGAGGACGTACGCCATGACGGCTGACTTCAACCACCTTTTCCAGAAGATAGCGATCCTGCGCCTGAGCCTGAGTAGAAAAGGCTGAAATAATGATCATGGTAATCAATAAGCTACGGGGAGTACGTAATGTCGTGTGGGAAAGCATGATAATCCTTCGGCAGCGGTCATACGGATAAGGAGTTTCATTGTAGGAAGAGGAAAGTGACAAATGGGTTTTCCAGCAGAAGGGAGAGTGTTAGCGAACATTTCTACATGCATAGTTTGCAATCAAACTTTTTGATCTAAGATAGATCCCAAAGGTATAAAGCGCATAATTTCCGCATGTTATATTTTTAAAAATTAAAAAGACGATATAAATCCCGCCTGATAAATCCAACACTAACGAGTTAACTATGGCATCACATCTTATTGATTTTCTTCTTATAGGGAATAATTTTGGCACGCCTGAAATGCGCGGCGTCTGGTCCGAGCATAACCGACTGACTAAACAGGTCGAAGTAGAAGTCGCCCTGGCGCTTGCCGAGGGTGAACTGGGTGTCATTCCGCTGGATGCGGCAAAAACCATTGCAGAAAACGCTGACGCAAGCGCGCTTAACGTTGAAGAGATTGCAAAAGATGCCGCGCGCATGAAGCACTCTCTGATGCCGACGATTGCCGCGATTCAGAAACAGTGCGGTGCCGCGGGTGAGTTTATTCACTACGGCGTGACCACGCAGGACATCGTTGATACGGCGACAGTGTTACAGCTGAAACAATCTTTTGATATTGTCGTCAGAGATACACAACTGCTGGCCGTTGAACTGAAACGTCTGGCAAAGAAACACCAGCATACGCTGATGGCCGGTCGTACCCACGGTATGCAGGCGCTGCCCACCACGTTTGGCTTCAAGCTGGCCGTCTGGCTGGATGAGTTTATCCGTCACCTCGAACGTCTGGGTGAAATCAAAGAACGTGTTCTAGTCGGCAACATCAACGGTGCCATCTGCACCTATGCCTCTTTTGGCGAGAAAGGGCCGGAAATCGAGCGTCTGACGCTGGATAAGCTGGGGCTGAATACGCCGAATATCGGCTGGCAGTCTGCCCGCGATCGCTTCTCCGAATATGCATCCGTTACGGTTCTGATCAGCGGTACGCTGGGCAAAATCGGTAATGAGCTGTACAACCTGATGCGCACCGAGATTAACGAAATCGAAGAGCCGTTCTCTGAAGGGAAAATCGGTTCTACGACGATGCCGCATAAACGCAATCCTGCCGCGTTGGAAGGGTTGGCGAGCCTGACGGCTCCGCTGTTCAAAAGCGCTGCGCTGATTCATGAATCTATGAAAGTTGAGCATGAGCGTGATGCGATGAGCTGGCGTGCGGAATGGATTGCGCTGCCGGAAATCAATATCTATCTGTCTGCTCAGCTTCAGAACGCGCTTGGCATCCTGCGTGGCATGTCCGTCAACGAGAAGCAGATGCTGGCGAACCTCGATCTGCAAAATGGCCTGCTGCTGTCTGAGAAAGTGATGTTTGAGATTGGTAAACGTCTCGGCAAGCAGACTGCTCACCATCTGGTTTACGAATGCTCAATGCAGGCATTTGAGCAGAATCAGTCCTTTAAATCGGTACTGTTGGCTCACCCGGTGCTTTCTGAACAGGTGACCGCCGCCGATCTGGACGAGTGGCTGAATCCAGCTAACTACGTTGGCAGTGCGCCGCAGAAAGTTGATGACGTGATTCGCTATGCGGATAACTCCGGCCTTCTGCCAGCATAAGGTGACATCATGAGTATCGTATTTCGTCAGGCTACGCTTGCGGACGATGAAACCTATCTGGGACTGGCGCTAGCGGCATTTGAGCCGATTCGCCAACTGGGTATCAACTTTTCCGCCGCCCATGCGGATATCGACATGGTGCGTACGCATATTGCCTCACACGGCGTTTATGTGATGGAAAAAGACGGTGAGATGGTGTCGTCATTTACCATCCGCTATCCGTGGGGGCCGGAGCCGGGCCCGTTCGGTCTACCTCATCTGGGCTGGTTTGCGACGCACCCTGGCTATAAAAAACAGGGGCTGGGTAAGCAAATGATGAGCTGGCTAGAGGAAGAAATTCTGATTAACCAGCTCAAAGCGCCTGCCGTGTCGCTTGGTACCGCGCAAAACCATCCGTGGCTGATTGAGATGTACAGAAATTATGGTTTCAAGGAAGTCGGGCAGACGAATCTGGGAAAAGGACACCTGACAATCTGGATGGAAAAAATCCTTGATAACCAATTGTATGACCAGTGGAAAGATAAAAAATTAAAAAGAGAGGCAGTAAAATGATGAAAAAAGTAACGTTGTCTGTTCTGGCGCTGACGACCGCCTTTCTTGTGGCTGGCTGTGATTCTGGGAAGAGCGGCTCTGAACAGGAAAAAGTATTGAAAGTGGGTTCAACAGGCCAAAGTTATCCAAGTGGCTTCAAGCAGGATAACAAGCTGGTCGGGTTTGACGTTGAAGTCACGGAAGCTATCGCGAAAGACCTGAACTACAAAGTTGAGTGGGTCACCGCCGATTTCAGCGGCCTGATGGGGCAACTGGAAGCGAGAAAACTGGATACTGTGGCGAACGTGGTAGCCATTACGCCGGCGCGTCAGGAAAAATACAACTTCGCCCAGCCGTACAGCTTCTACGGCAGCCAGATTGTGACGCACAAAGACAATGCGGACATTAATACACTGGCCGACCTGAAAGGGAAGACGGTTGCTGGGGTTCTGGGTTCTAACCACGTCAACAACCTGAAAAAAGCGTTTGCCGACGGCAGCGTGAATATTCGTACCTATGAAACACGCGATGGCGCGATGAACGATGCGCTGTCTAAACGCGTTGAAGGCTACGTGAATTCACGTCCGATTCTGTTGGCAGAAATCAATAAGCGTAACCTGCCGTTCAAGCTGGTCGGCGAGCCGCTGGTGATTGAAGAAGTGAGCTTCCCGTTCCATAAGGACGAGAAAGGTGATGCATTGCGTAAACAGTTCGATGCAGAATTGACGAAAATGCGTGCAGATGGACGCCTGAAAGCGTTCTCCGAAAAATATTTTGGTGAAGACATCACGGTATCACCGGCTAAATAACCTCACGCCGTCATTCTGGCGAGCCGTTACGTAGCCAGATGATTTGTTATGTAGCTAGATGGTTCGTTATGTAGCAAATAGTTATAACCCGTTCCACCGGCGCAATATGGCCGGTGGAAGCATTAATGGTATTACTCATGAATATCGATCTTGCCTACCTGCTAAAGGTCTTTCCCCAGGTATTAATGTATTTGCCAACCACGCTGTTCCTCGCCGTGGTTTCGATGTTTTTTGCTATGGTGCTCGGCCTTCTTCTGGCGTTAGTCCGTGAAAGCAAGATCGTCGTGGTCGTAAAAATCGTCGAACTGTATATCTCGCTGTTCCGCGGCATTCCGTCGCTGGTTCAGCTGTTTATTATCTACTTCGGCCTGCCGCAGCTATTCCCCGGTTTATCCAATCTGGATGCAATGACGGCCGCGATTATCGGCTTTAGCCTGAAAACATCCGCCTATATGGCTGAGATTTTCCGTGCGGGCTTGGCCTCGGTGGATTTCGGTCAGACGGAAGCGGGCCTATCCATTGGCATGAGTAAAGCACAGGTTTATCGCCGCATCGTGTTGCCTCAGGCCATGCTGAATGCGCTGCCCGCGACGGGGAACACTTTCATCTCCCTGATTAAAGATACCTCGGTGGCCTTTGCGCTGGGTGTCTCCGAACTGTTCGCGGAAGGCAAAATGATTGCCGCTGAATCTCTGCGTTTCTTTGAGACCTTCCTGGTTGTGGGTCTGATTTACTGGATGGTGATTGTTGTTTACGCCTGGCTGCAAAAACAGCTGGAGAAGAAACTGAATCACTCGCTACAGCGATAAGGGGCTGACATGATCAGTGTAAAGAATCTTTCTAAACGCTTTGGCGATCAGGTGGTGTTGGACAACATTAGTCTGGATATCGCGAAAGGCGAAGTCGTGGCGATTATCGGTCCATCTGGTTCAGGTAAATCCACGCTGCTGCGCTGTCTGAACCTGCTGGAAACGCCAGAGTCGGGCACGATTGAAATTGGCGAACAAACGCTGGATACGCGTCGTTACTCCGCTAAAGAGGCCTATGCGCTGCGCCGTCAGACGGCGATGGTGTTCCAAAGTTACAACCTGTTTAAGAACAAGACGGCTCTGGAAAACGTGACGGAAGCGCTGATTGTCGTGAAAAAAATGCCGAAGCAGCAGGCGAATGAAATCGGTCTGGCTTTGCTGGAGCAGGTCGGTTTGCTGCCGCAGGCGGCACAGTATCCGGTGACGCTATCCGGCGGGCAGCAGCAGCGCGTGAGTATTGCGCGGGCGCTGGCGGTGGATCCGAAGGCGATTTTGTTTGATGAACCGACCTCGGCGCTTGACCCAGAAAGGGTACACGAAGTGCTTCAGGTGATTCAGAAGCTGGCGAAAAACGACACCACGATGGTGATTGTCACCCATGAAATGCAGTTTGCGAAAGAAGTGGCAGACCGAGTGATCTTCATGGCAGACGGTCATATCGTTGAGGAAGGTCCGGCGGAGCAGGTGATTAGCTTCTCGGATAACCCGCAAACCCAGCGTTTCCTGCGTCAGTTGACCAAGCTGCCTGAGCCGCTTGAGTACGATATTTAACGCATACGTAGACACACCTGCACGCCTGAACAAGGCAGCCCTGTTAGGCAGGGCACGATAATGTGGAGCAAGTATTCATGAGAACAGCACCTCAGCACGAGCCTCTGGCTCAGTTTATTCAGGCATTTCGCCACGATTTACACCGCAATCCTGAACTGTCGAATCAGGAGTTCGAGACCACGAAGAAGATTCGTGCGGTATTGGAAAAAGAGGGCATTCGTGTCCTCGACCTGCCGCTGAAAACCGGGCTGGTCGCGGAAGTCGGCGGCTTACAGGATGGTCCACTGGTCGTGGTTCGTTCTGATATTGATGCCCTGCCGATTGAAGAAGAATCCGGCGTAGAATTTACGTCACTCAACAAAGGCGTGATGCACGCCTGCGGTCATGATTTTCACTCTTCCGCTGCGCTGGGCGCGGCGATTCTGCTGAAGAAAATCGAGCCGGAGCTGAAAGGCACAGTGCGAATTTTGTTCCAGGCCGCTGAAGAGACCGGGCTGGGCGCGCCGGAAGTTATCGCCGTTGGCGCGTTGGACAATGCGGTAGCGATTTTTGGCATTCACAACGATCCGACGCTGCCTGTTGGCGTCATCGGTGGGAAAGACGGTGCATTAACGGCGGGCGTTGATCGCTTTGAGATCAAGATCGCAGCGAAAGGCTGTCACGCTGCGAAGCCGCATGAAGGTAACGATCCGATTATCATTCTGGGCCAGCTGATTTCTGCCGTACAGACCATCATCAGCCGCACGGTATCGTCCGATAATAACGCGGTGGTGTCGATTACCCAGGTACATAGCGGCAGCACCTGGAACGTTATCCCGGACACTGCCTATGTTGAAGGTACGGTCAGAACGTTCAATCAGGCCGCGCGTGATTTGATTGAACAGCGTTTCCGTCAGATTGTTGCAGGTATCGCCAGCACCTTTGGCGCAGAAATTGAGTTCCTGTGGCATGCAGGGCCACCGTCGGTGATCAACACGCCGGAGTGGGTTGAGTTTGCGCTGAATGTGGCGAGTGACGAAGGGTTTGAAGCGCGCCGCGTGGAAGCCAGCCCGATTGGTGAAGATTTCGCGTTCTATCAGCAGAAATTGCCGGGTACGTTCATGATGGTCGGCTCCGGCGGACCGTATGCGCTGCACCACCCAAAATTCCGCGTTGATGACAGCGCGCTGTTCCCGACCGCGCACTATCTGTATCAGGTAGCGAAGCAGAGTTTAGAACAGCTGTCCTCCCGTTAATCTCCTCTCATTAAGCCAATCCTGTCCGCGTCGGTTTCCCGGCGCGGATATTTCCCCTTTTTTAAATTGAATCAACAGCTTTAATGGGACTGTCGGAAAAACACGACACTTGAGGGGGTCTGCTGTCGCAAAAAAGAGACATTTAATTCATTGATTAATAATGATTAATATTTTATTCGATAAATTCGTCTCTGAATGGCGACAGGTTTTGTGAGCGCGATCTCGTTTTTGCCGCCTAACGTGTCTTAGGTCTTCTCCTAGTCGATAAATAAAAATATTATTTATTATTAGCTGGTTATCGCGATTTCATGAGCTGGTGATAATAAAATTATGCATGTTGGCATAATTTGTGCTTAAATAAGCGGGTAGATGCTCATTCCACCTTCTATGCTTGCTTCGGCTTCATAATCCTGGGAATGACGCAGAGCCAATTTGAGGTGCCTATCGTCCAACTCCAGATGAAGATGCAAATCTCCATCGGGCCTTCCGGACATAACGTTGAGTGAGGCACCATTCTGTTGTCTGACAGACCTGATATTTTCAACGCTTACCGTTTATCGGTAAGCGTTTTTTTTCGTCTGAGGAAAATGTCCGGTAACCGCCTTCTGTTGGGCCATTCAGGACGGGTCATACAAAAGAATAAGGCTCCAAAAAGGAGCCTTATGAAAGGGATAACGTAGTGATTAGCTGGCAGGCTGCTGTAGCGTGAGTAACAGCCCTTCGCGCCGCATTTGGGCCGCTTCATCCGGCAGATGCAACCGATCTAGTGCATCGGCGCGCCAAGCATAATCATAAGCGTCCGGCCGTAATTCCAATGCGGTGCGGAAAGCATCGCTGGCCTGCTGCCATTCGCCGTGTTTCATCAGCAACTGACCTAACGTACTGCTCAACAGCGCAGTAGCGCCTTGCTGCTTGATGTACTGGTGCAGCACTTTTTCCAGCTGTTCTGGATTACCAGCTTTGAGGCGTGGCATCAGCAGGATCAAGCGTTCGTCATATTGGCGTTTGAGGCCGTCGAGAATGATCTTCTGAGCAGTATCATGATCGTCACACTCGATCAAATGCTCAACCATCGCGACCTGGAGTGGGATTTCATGACGTACTTTGCGGCTCTGATTATTCCACCATGATTTCAACCCTTCGCTGCCACCATCCGCCATCGCCTGATTCATCAGGCCGATATAGGCCTGCTGCTGTAGATCCAGCAAACGTTCTTCAGGGTACAGATTGATCTTGCGCATCGCAGGCAGAATATCCAGCAGCGCGCTGTAGGCGTGAGTACGCAGGAAGGCCTGCTCCGCTAAACGCAGTACCTCAGGATGGCGGGGCGCAACCTCCAGCAGTTTGTCCACGCCGTGACGTGCAGCATGATCTTCATTACGCGCAAGCTGAATACGCACGCGCGTAATATCTACCGGAAGCTGATCGGTATCTGCAACCTCGGCGGCACGCTCCAGATATTGCTTGGTGCGGAACTCGTCACCGCGCTGCTGGGCGGCTTCGGCTGCCAGCAGGTAGTTAACCACGGGCTGCTCGGCATGATCGGCATTGCGCGTCAGTAGCTTTTCTACCTGTAAATAATCGCCCTCGGCCAGCTTGAGCAGCGCGGCTTTGGTCTGTTTTCTGGCGCGGGTGCGTTTGCGGCCGAGGAACCAGCCGCGCGTGCGGGATCCGGTACGAAAGATCCGGCGGAGCACCCATTCCACCGCCAAAAAGGCGAGAAAGAACAGTACCAGCATAATGACCAGGCCGGTCACGCTGGTTTGAATATCGTAGTTATCCGTTTGGATCAGGACGTAGCCTTGGTGACCTGCGACGATCGGGCCGATCACGATGCCGGCGATCAGGATCAGGAACAGCAATAAGACTTTTAGCATGCTCATTCCCCTTGCTGTGTGGCTGGCGCCTGAGCCAGTAGGTTACGAACGCGCGTTTGCATCAGTTTTTCCAACAGCGCCTGACTTTGTAGCTCCGTTGGGACATCCAGTGAAACCGACTGCTGGCTTAAGGCATCGAGCTGATCTAAAAAGGCCTGCGTCGTGGGGTCGGTGGTATCAAAGTAGGCGCGAACCCAGGTTGCTGCCGTTTCCAGCGACTGTTTGTACACTTCATTCTGGTGGCGAGGAATCGCCTGTGCGGCAACCAGCAGACGTGAACGGATATTCTCGCGCAGATACACATCCTGATTCGGTGCCAGCAGCGGTTCGGCAGCGCTGTCGCGGCGGCGAATGGTGATAAAATCAGCCAGGAAATTGTGCCAGCTCTTGCTTAGATTTTGTCGCCACTCGCTCAAGGAAGCGGACAGCTCTGTGCTGTTGGCGTCCATCGGCGCTTCATCAGTGTTGTTGTCGGCGAGCTGTAAGTTATCCAGCTGATCGGTGAGCTGATTTACTTTAAGGATGATGCCGTCAAAATCGACCTGACTCACGCCTGCCAGTGCACCGATATCGTTGGTCAGCGCACGGCGGATTTCTATCAGGCTGGGATCGTTCATTTCCGCCAGGCTAGCGTCCGCGCTTTTCAGCAATGCGCCTGCGGTGGTGACGTCTTTGTCACTCCACAGCTTGCGTCCTGCCAGTTTCACCAGAAAATCTGCCTGAGCGATCAGCCAGGTATTGGTGTCATGGCTAGAAAGCGCCGCCAGCTTATCGCGCAGCTCGTCCGACTGACGCGTTAGTGCCTCAAGACGCTGTGCGGCCGTGTCTTGTACTTTGCTTTGCTGCTGTTGAGCGTCCAGCCACTGCTGCTGCTCTTGCTTATGCTGTTGCTGCAATGTGTTGAACTGCGCTTCCAGACGTTGCAGCGCAGCGGTTTCTTTCTGCGCCTGCTGGTGGCCGTGGTAGTACAAGCCCGCGCCTATTGCCAGCGCAATCACAATCGCGATCGCCCCGAGCACAGCACCGCTACGTTTGGGCTGCGGTGCAGGATCCTGCTGCTGATGCGCGGGTTCAACCCGTTCAGCAACCTCGTCGGATGGAGCTGTGGGGGTATTGTGTTCCGTCATAATGGTACATCCCATGATCAGGTTTATTGTAGTGCGCGCACGAGCGCATCGTTATCGGCGTTATCGGCCACTCGGATATCACGCCAGCCAAGCTGACGAGCTTGTTCTGCCAGCCGTTCGCTGACGACGATCAGCTGGCAGCCGAGTAACCAGGAAGCCCGATAGTAATCAGGTACTAAAGTATAGATCCGTTGTAGCATTTCTCCGCTGGTAATCACCAGTTTGTCGATGCCTATTTGTTGCCAATGGCGGCTTTGCTCTAGCCCGTCATAGTGAACGTCTCTGCGCTGATAACATTCACAGTAGGTCACCTGTGCGCCGCGTTCGGTTAGCGTTTCTCCCAGCAGTTCCCTGCCGCCGTTGCCGCGCAGCAATAGCGCGCGTTTACCGGAAACATCTTGCAAGTCAGGAAGTTGTAGGAGCGTTTCGCTGGTTTCGCGCTCAGGCGGATACGTTACCGGGTGTGCGCTGATTTTATGCAGCGCCAGCGCGGTGGTGCGGCCGATAGCGTAATAAGCGAGATGGGCAGGCCAGCTGATATCCGAACGTGCCAGCATCGGATCGGCGTAATGAATGGCGTGTTGTGAGAGCGCAAACACCAAATCGTCGGCGCTCAGTGCCTGTAATAGTGAAGGCAGGCTGGCGAGTTCTCGTCCGGGTGAAAACTCGATCAGCGGGCTGTGCCAGGCGTTATAGCCGAGCTTTCTTAAACGGGTCACCAGTTGTTCGCCAGTTGGTGACGGACGGGTAACCAGAATAGTCATGATGAGCTTGACCCTTGATAAACGGCTTGAAGGATGGCGCTGGCTCCTTTTGCTAACAGCTCTTCAGCCAGTGCAATGCCGATTTGTTCGGCATCGGAGACGCTTCCTTTACGTTCACCGACGATCATTTGGCTGCCGTCCGGCGCGCCAACCAGCGCACGCAGCCACAGCGTGTCGCCTTCCAGTTCGGCATAGCTGCCAATCGGCACCTGACAGCCGCCTTCAAGGCGTACATTCATGGCGCGTTCAGCCCATACGCGGGCAGCGGTAGCGGCGTGATTGAGCGGAGCGAGGAGTTGGCGGACATGTTCGTCATCCAAACGGCATTCGATGCCGATAGCACCTTGTCCGACGGCAGGCAGAGATTCTTCTGGGCTTAACGCACAGCGGATGCGTTCTTCAAGTCCGAGGCGTTTTAGGCCGGCGACAGCAAGAATAATGGCGTCATAGTCACCGTTATCCAGTTTTGACAGGCGGGTGCCGACATTGCCGCGTAAATCTCGAATCACCAGATCGGGACGTCGGGCGCGTAGCTGGCACTGGCGGCGCAGGCTAGAGGTGCCGACACAGCTGCCTTCCGGTAATTGATCGAGGCTGTCGTAATGATTGGAAACAAAAGCGTCGCGCGGGTCGTCGCGTTCGCAAATGGTGGTCAGGCCGAGGCCGTCTGGGAATTCGACGGGCACATCTTTCATGGAGTGGACGGCGATATCAGCGCGCCCTTCAAGCAGCGCCAATTCCAGTTCTTTAACAAACAATCCTTTACCGCCGACCTTTGCCAGTGGCGTATCCAGAATGATGTCGCCGCGGGTTACCATCGGCACCAGCTCCACGTGTAAATCCGGGTAGAGGTGGTTTAAACACTGCTGAACATATCGTGCTTGCCATAGGGCGAGCGGGCTTTGTCGGGTGGCAATTCTAATAATATTGGCTAACATGCTTGATACCGTTTTTATCATTTTCCGCCATCGTATCATTGATGGTGCGTTGGTGTCAGGTTGTGGGCATTAGCGGCGCGCCTTTTAAAACGGTCTGAAATTCGGGTGCCGCAAGTCGAGTAAAGAAGCCGTGCTGATGCAGTCGGGTAGGTAAATTCGTAATAAAGCAAGATAGGTAAGTCTAACTTTCTTTACTTTCTTTACGCCCAATCAGCAAGGTGTTAAATTGATCACGTTTCCAGCAATAATTCGCTAAACATTCTTCTAATTTCATCATGCGGATTTGGAACACGGGGTTTTTCTAGGCACTGGGATAAATCAGGCGAAACGTCTTGTACTTCTACATCGAGACTTTGAAGCAAAGACTGGATGCGATCAACCAACTGCGTGTTGACCGTGCTCTGGGAGCAATGAAACCCGCTTTTCAGCAGGTTTACAGTCTTCTGCCCATTTTATTACATCATCATCACCCGTTGATGCCAGGCTACCTTGAAGGCAAGGTGCCTCACGGTATCTGCACTCACACGCCTGATGAAAAGCAGCAACAGTACCTCGATGGCATCGCGTTGCGCTGGGGTCCGTTTGACTGTTCTCATCCACAGGGCGAACTGCCGATCACGGGCATCTATTCAATGGGAAGCACCTCGTCTATCGGGCAGAGCTGTAGCTCCGATCTCGATATCTGGGTGTGCCACCAATCCTGGCTGGATAGCGAAGAACGCCAACTCCTACAGAAGAAATGTACGCTGCTTGAGCAGTGGGCTGCGGCGCAGGGCGCTGAGGTCAGCTTCTTCCTGATGGATGAAAGCCGTTTCCGCCACAATGAAAGCGGTAGCCTGAGCGGTGAAGACTGCGGCACCATGCAGCACATTCTATTACTCGATGAATTCTACCGTACCGCCGTGCGTATGGCGGGTAAACGTATTCTGTGGAATATGGTGCCGGTCGAGGAAGAATCTCACTACGACGAATATGTGCTGTCGCTGTACTCGCAGGGCGCGCTGGCACCGAACGAGTGGATGGATTTGGGCGGCTTAAGCACGCTGTCGGCGGAAGAGTATTTCGGCGCGAGTCTCTGGCAGCTCTATAAAAGCATCGATTCCCCCTATAAAGCCGTACTGAAAACACTGCTGTTGGAAGCCTATTCCTGGGAATACCCGGATACCAGCCTGCTGTCGAAAGAAATTAAAAAACGCCTGCATGACGGTGAGATCGTCTCTTTCGGTCTTGATCCTTACTGCATGATGCTGGATCGCGTGACGCACTACCTGACGGCGATCAACGATCCCACGCGCCTCGATCTGGCGCGTCGATGTTTCTACTTAAAAGTCTGTGAAAAACTCTCCAGAGAAAAAGCCTGTGTCGGCTGGCGTCGCCAGATTCTGAGCCAGCTGGTGCAAGAATGGGGATGGAGCGACGAGCATCTTGCTATGCTGGATAACCGCGCTAACTGGAAAATCGAACAGGTACGCGAAGCACATAATGAGCTGTTGGATGCGATGATGCAGACCTATCGCAACCTGATTCGCTTCGCCCGCCGCAATAATCTGAGCGTCAGCGCCAGCCCACAGGATATCGGTGTGTTGACCCGTAAACTGTACGCTGCGTTTGAAGCGCTGCCGGGTAAAGTTACCCTGCTGAACCCACAAATTTCGCCCGATTTGTCAGAGCCGAATTTAACCTTTATCTATGTTCCTGCGGGTCGTGCGAACCGTTCCGGCTGGTACCTGTACAATCAGGCACCGTCGATGGATGCGATCGTCAGTCATCAGCCGCTGGAATATAACCGCTATCTGAACAAACTGGTGGCGTGGGCATATTTTAACGGCCTGCTGACGCCGAGCACGCGCCTGCACATTAAAGGCAACGAGCTGTGTGACATCACGCGCCTGCAAGCGCTGGTGGACGACGTAGCCAGCCACTTCCCGCTGCGTCTGCCTGCCCCCACGCCGAAGGCGCTGTACAGCCCGTGTGAAATTCGTCATTTGGCGATTATCGTCAATCTGGAACACGATCCGACGGCGGCCTTCCGCAATCAGGTGGTGCATTTCGATTTCCGTCATCTGGATGTCTTTAGCTTCGGCCAGCAGCAGCAGTGTCTGGTTGGCAGTATCGACCTGCTGTACCGCAACTCGTGGAACGAAGTCCGTACGCTGCATTTCAGCGGCGAACAGGCGGTGTTGGAAGCGCTGAAAACCATTCTGGGCAAAATGCATCAGGATGCGGCGCTGCCGGAATCGCTGGAAGTCTTCTGCTACAGCCAGCACCTGCGCGGGCTGATTCGTACCCGTGTGCAGCAACTGGTGTCCGAATGCATTGAGCTGCGCTTGACCAGTACGCGTCAGCAGGAGCCAGGGCGCTTCAAAGCGGTGAAAGTGGCAGGACAAACCTGGGGCTTGTTCTTCGAGCGGCTGAGTGTATCGGTGCAGAAGCTGGAAAATGCGGTCGAGTTTTATGGCGCGATTTCCAACAACAAACTGCAAGGCCAGCCAGTTCAGGTTGAAACCAACCACGTGCATTTACCGCCAGTGGTCGATGGCGTCGCCAGCGAAGGGATCATCCAGTTCTTCTTTGAAGATCTGACAGAAAATCAGGGCTTTAATATCTATATTCTGGATGAGTCGAATCGCGTTGAGGTGTATCACCATTGTGAAGGCAGTAAAGAAGAGCTGGTGCGCGATGTCAGCCGCTTCTATTCGTCTTCGCACGATCGCTTTACCTACGGTTCCAGCTTTATCAATTTCAACCTGCCGCAGTTCTACCAAATCGTACAGCTGGACGGCCGCACGCAGGTGATCCCGTTCCGCAGCAGCGCACTTTCTCATCTGTGCATTACGCCTGTGGTGGATGATGAGGTGATGACGATGAAGCAGCGGTTACAGATTCTATAACCACTCTATACCCTAAATAATTCGAGTTTCAGGACAAAAACGGCAAGGCGTTTTTGAACAGCGCTTGCGCTGACCCCGAAGGGGTGAAGCCAACGCACATGCAACTTGAAGTATGACGGGTATGTACTCGGCTTTCAGCGTATTCAGAAAGGGATGTATTGATGGACTCGTTGCAACGCCGAAACCTGATACTGCTGGCGCTCGGACAAGGGCTGACCGGCAGTATTATTTCCCTGATGACGCTGTGTTCCACACTGGTTGGCGTATCGATGACGCCCGTTCCGCTGTTGACCACGCTACCGATTACCGCGACGGTGTGCGGTGCGGCGCTGATGATCTATACCGTTTCGTCGCTGATGACAAAATATGGCAGGCGCAATGCGTTCATCATCGGCACGCTGATCGGGCTGGCGGGCGCGCTGTTGGCGGCGCTGGCGATTCTGCTACACAGCTTCTCCCTCTTTGTGTTTTCAACGTTTGTGCTGGGGATGTCCTGCGCCTTCAATCAGTATTATCGCTTCGCTGCGGCTGAGATATTTACCGATAATCAGCAGAAAAATCGTGCGATCTCATGGGTGATCAGCGGCGGTATCTTGGGCGGTTTTCTCGGCCCGTTCGCGGCGAGCCAGTCTTCTCAGATTTGGGCATCGTACCCGTTTCTCGGCAGCTTTATCGCGGCGGCCTTCATCTGTGTTATCACGTCTCTGCTGTTGCTTGGCCTTAAACTGCCTCCAATGTCCGTTACCACGCCCAGCGCCCAGCGTAGTGAACCGCTGGCGGCGATTCTGAAAAGCCGGGCGTTTGTATTGGGAACGGCAAGCTGTTCCGTCGGATTTGTGGTGATGACGCTATTGATGAACTCCGTGCCGCTGGCAATGCACCAACACCACTTTTCCGTCAGCCACAGTGCGACGGTTTTGCAATGGCATTTTGTGGCCATGTATGCGCCTGCGCTGCTGTTAGTGCTGTTGGCGAAACGACTGACGCCAATTCAGGTCGTGGTGATTGGCATGGTATGTAACGTCGTCGGGGTGGCGGTCGCGCTGAGCGGTTTGACGTTCTGGCACTTCCTGTTTGCGCTGATGCTGTTCGGTATCGGGTGGGCGTTTATGTTCAACGGCGGGACATTCATGCTGAACGCGTTTACCCATTCAGTGCATAAATCGCGTTTGCAGGGGATTAACTCGTTGGTGATTTACGTGCCTAACGCGCTGGCGTCGCTGTCTGCTGGCAGCCTGATGGCGCTGACCAGCGGCTGGCCGATGGTCAATATGGTAGGTATCGGCATGCTGTTGTTGCTGGTTCTGGGGCTGATAATTCTGGGACGGCGCTGATGTGTGGCGCGCCGCGAGCCCGTTGAAAAGGCTGTTACCCGAAGTGAACGGTTTCCCCGGCCTGATCCGAGCAGGCTGCTGACAGCAGCGCGATAAAATCTTCACCGCTGCGAGCGCATACCCAACGTTCTTCCTGAAGGTTGAAATGGTAACCGCCTGCTTTGGTCGCCAGCCAGATTTGGTGCAGCGGCTCCTGCCGATTAATCACGATTTTGCTGCCATTTTCAAAACTCAGCGTCATCACGCCGCCGTTGGTTTCGTAATCGATGTCGGCATCACCCTCAAACTGATCCAGCGTTTCTTCCAACTGAAGCATGAGTTCGTCGGCTAATTGGTGGAACTCGCTATCGTTCATTTTCGATTCCTATTGATTTTCATGATCCACCTGCGATTATAGAGAGCATACGAGTATTAATGACAGGTCTTAACGTGATGAAAAACGTGTTTCGCCAGTTTTTTCTGGTGTTATCAGTAGTGAGTTTATTCGGCTGTGGTCTGAAAGGGCCGCTTTATATGCCTACCGATGGTAAATCCGGTGCGTCAACGACTCAGCAAAATGAGAACCAGCCGCCGCAAAAGAAAACGTCAATGCGTCCTTAATGCGTGACGACAGTAATCAATAACAGGTCACGCGCCCGGTTAAGCAAGCGGGGGAGTCAGGATAATGCAGTTCGCTAAGATGCACGGGTTAGGCAACGATTTCATGGTTGTTGATGCCGTTACGCAAAACGTTTATTTTTCACCCGAATTGATTCGCCGTTTGGCGGATCGACACTGTGGTGTAGGGTTTGACCAACTGCTGGTCGTCGAGCCACCCTACGATCCTGAACTGGATTTTCATTACCGCATTTTTAACGCGGATGGCAGCGAAGTGGCGCAGTGCGGCAATGGCGCGCGCTGCTTTGCTCGCTTTGTTCGCCTGAAAGGGTTGACCAACAAGCGTGATATTGCCGTCAGTACGCAGACAGGCCGGATGGTGCTGTCGGTGACCGATGACGAACTGGTGCGCGTCAACATGGGCGAACCGAATTTCGAGCCGCAACAGGTGCCTTTCCGCGCGGTCAAAGCGGAGAAAACCTACATCATGCGTGCCGAAGAGCACACGGTGCTGTGTGGTGTGGTGTCGATGGGCAACCCGCACTGTGTGATTCAGGTTGAGGATGTGGACACGGCGAAGGTGGAAACGCTGGGGCCGCTGCTGGAAAGCCACGAGCGTTTTCCCGAGCGTGCCAACATCGGTTTTATGCAAATTGTTGATAGCCACACTGTCCGTCTGCGGGTGTACGAACGCGGTGCGGGAGAAACACAGGCGTGCGGTAGCGGCGCGTGTGCTGCCGTGGCGGTAGGGATCCAGCAGGGATTATTGTCCGCGAACGTTCGCGTATCTCTGCCGGGCGGGGAGTTGGATATCCAGTGGGATGGGCCGGGACATCCGTTATTCATGACCGGGCCTGCAACGCATGTCTACGATGGATTTATTCATTTATGAAGAATGTCGAGGAACAGGCAGAGCGCGAGATCGCACTCAGTGACGAGATGGTTTTGCAGTTCCTGCAACAGAATCCTGATTTTTTTATCCGCAATGCGCGTCCCGTCGAGCAGATGCGCATTCCTCACCCCGTCAGGGGAACCGTGTCGCTGGTAGAATGGCAGCTGGCACGTCAGCGTAACCACATTACTCAGCTTGAGGAAGAAATCACGCTGTTGATGGAGCAGGCGGGGGCGAACGAAGTGCTGTTCAATCGCCTGCTTGGGTTACAAACTGAATTGGCGTCGGCGGACAGCCTGACGGACATGTTGGAACGCTTGCAGCGCTGGGCGCGTCAGCTTGGTCTGGCGGGGGCAACGGTTCGTCTGTTTAGCGATAAATGGCGCCTTGGTGCGCCTTCTGGTTTTACCCACCTTGGGCTAAACCGCTCCACCTTTGAGCCGCTGCGCATTCAGCGCTTCGGACAAAGTAACCACTATCTTGGCAGCCTGAACGGGCCGGAGCTGTTGCTTCTGCTGCCGCAGGCCAGACAGGTTGGGTCGGTCGCGCTATCGCTGATGGGAAATCATCACGATTTGGGCGTGCTGATTTTCAGCAGCCGCGACAGCCATCATTATCAGGATGGCATGGGAACGGTGCTGCTTCAGCAAATGGCCATGATGCTGCCAGCGATGCTGGCGCGCTGGGTTGAACGGGTATGAGCCGACAGCCCGCGCCATCGGAAACGCCTTCCTCTTCGCCGTTACAAACCGATGTTGATGCGTTCCTGCGCTACCTAAAAGTAGAGCGTCAGCTAAGCCCGCTGACGCAGACCAGCTATTTACGCCAACTGTCGGCGGTTATCACGATACTCTCCGCTGCGGGTGTGGCTGACTGGCGCAAGCTGGATGCTTCTGGCGTGCGTTCCGTGGTGTCCCGTAGTAAGCGCGATGGGCTACATTCCAGCAGTCTGGCGCTACGTTTATCGGCTCTGCGCAGTTTTCTCGACTGGATGGTGTCACGCGGTGTGCTGGCGGCGAACCCCGCTAAAGGGGTATCCACGCCACGCGCCGGACGCCCATTGCCAAAGAATATGGACGTGGATGAGGTGAATCGGCTGCTGGAGATCGATTGGGACGATCCCCTTGCGGTGCGCGACCGCACGATGCTAGAAGTGATGTACGGTGCGGGGCTGCGTCTGGCGGAGCTGGTTGGTATGGATTATCAGCATATTGATTTGGCCAGCGGTGAAGTCTGGGTCATGGGGAAAGGCAGCAAAGAGCGCAAATTGCCGATAGGAAAAACGGCGGTAATCTGGCTGGAACGCTGGCTGGCGCTGCGCGAGCTGTTTGGCCCACAGGATGATGCCGTGTTTATCTCCAATCAGGGACGACGCATTTCGATGCGTAACGTGCAGAAGCGTTTTGCTGAATGGGGGGTTAAGCAGGGCGTGAATAGCCATGTTCATCCGCATAAATTGCGCCACTCCTTTGCGACGCACATGCTGGAATCCAGCGGTGATTTACGGGCGGTACAAGAGCTGCTTGGTCACGCTAACCTGACCACGACGCAGATTTACACCCATCTTGATTTTCAACATTTAGCCTCCGTGTACGATGCCGCGCATCCACGCGCCAAACGAGGGAAACCCTGATGCATTTTTACCGACCTCTTGGCCCGATCCGGGCAATCACGTTCGATCTGGATGACACGCTGTACGATAACGCGGACGTCATTCGGCGCACGGGGCAAGAGTCAATCCACTTTCTGCAACAGTATCATCCGGCGCTTCGTGATTTTCAGGCCGATGACTTTCAGAACTTACGCCAGACTTTGCTTGAGCGCGAACCGGACATCTATCACGACGTGACTGAATGGCGTCGCCGTGCGGCTGAACTGGCGATGTTAGAGCGCGGCCTGAGTGCGGCAGAGGCTAAGGATGGCGCAACAGCGGCAATGGAAAACTTTGCCCACTGGCGCAGCCAAATTACGATTACCGAAGAAACGCACCAGACGTTAGCGGCGTTAGCGGAGAAAGTACCGCTGGCCGCCATCACCAACGGTAACGCTGAGCCGCACCGCTTTGGCCTCGATCGCTATTTTTCCTTCATCCTGCGCGCTGGCCCGCACGGCCGTGCCAAGCCGTTTGGTGACATGTACCATCTGGCGGCGCAAAAGCTCAACTTGCCTGTGCATGAGATTCTGCACGTCGGTGACGATCTCACGACCGATGTGGCAGGGTCGATCCGCTGCGGTATGCAGGCCTGCTGGATTAACCTGCGTGAAGGCTGCCTGACGCAGATTGGTGACGCCCGACTGCTGCCGCATATTGAAATTTCGCGGTTGGCATCGCTGTCGGCATTGCTATAATCACGGCATTAATCTGTATAAATCACCAGTGGAAATGCCTTGCTTATGCGGCGTTTCCCGCCACCGGATAACCCGTACCTATGGACGTTTCTGAACTGCTCGATGGCCTCAACGACAAACAGCGTGACGCGGTAGCCGCGCCGCGCAGCAATTTATTGGTGCTGGCGGGGGCAGGCAGCGGCAAAACGCGGGTACTGGTTCATCGCATTGCCTGGCTCTTGTCCGTCGAAAACTGTTCGCCGTACTCCATCATGGCGGTGACGTTCACCAACAAAGCGGCGGCGGAGATGCGCCATCGTATCGACCACCTGATCGGCACCAGCCAGGGTGGCATGTGGATTGGCACTTTCCACGGGCTGGCACACCGCCTGCTGCGTGCGCACCATATGGATGCCAATCTGCCGCAGGATTTCCAGATTCTGGACAGCGAAGATCAGCTGCGTCTGCTGAAACGCCTGATTCGGGCGCTCAATCTGGATGAAAAACAGTGGCCGCCGCGTCAGGCGATGTGGTTCATCAACGGGAAGAAAGATGAAGGCCTGCGCCCGCAGCACATTGAAAGCTACGGCAACCCTATCGAACAAACGTGGCAGCGCGTGTATCAGGCCTATCAGGAAGCGTGCGATCGCGCCGGGCTGGTGGATTTCGCCGAGCTGCTGCTGCGTGCGCATGAACTGTGGCTGAACAAGCCGCATGTGCTGAACCACTATCGCGAACGTTTTACCAATATTCTGGTGGACGAATTTCAGGACACCAACCGCATTCAGTACGCCTGGATCCATATGCTGGCGGGCGACAGCGCCAAGGTGATGATCGTTGGGGATGACGATCAGTCGATTTACGGCTGGCGCGGGGCGCAGGTCGAAAATATTCAGCTGTTCCTGAAAGATTTCGCCGGCGCAGAAACGATCCGCCTGGAGCAGAACTATCGTTCGACCAGCAATATCCTGAAAGCAGCGAATGCGCTGATTGCCCACAACGGCGGGCGACTCGGCAAGAATCTGTGGACCGATGGCGCAGAAGGTGAACCCATCTCGCTGTATTGCGCGTTCAACGAACTGGATGAGGCACGTTACGTCGTCAACCGGATTAAAGCCTGGCAGGAAAATGGCGGGGCGCTGAGCGATAACGCCATTCTGTATCGGAGCAACGCCCAGTCGCGCGTACTGGAAGAAGCGCTGTTGCAGCAGAGTATGCCGTACCGCATCTATGGCGGCATGCGCTTCTTCGAACGTCAGGAGATTAAAGATGCGCTGTCTTATCTGCGCCTGATCTCTAATCGTAACGATGATGCGGCGTTCGAACGTGTGGTGAATACGCCGACGCGCGGCATCGGCGATCGCACGCTGGATGTGGTGCGCCAGACGGCGCGCGATCGTCAGCTGACGCTGTGGCAATCCACGCGAGTGCTGTTGCAGGAGAAAGTGCTGGCTGGGCGTGCGGCGGCATCGCTGCAACGCTTTATCGAACTGATCGATGCGCTGGCCTATGAAACCTCTGAGCTGCCGCTGCATATTCAAACCGACCGGGCGATTAAGGATTCCGGCCTGTGGAGCATGTACGAACAGGAAAAAGGCGAGAAAGGGCAGGCGCGAGTAGAAAACCTGGAAGAACTGGTGACGGCAACGCGCCAGTTCAGCTATCAGGAAGAAGATCAGGATTTGATGCCGCTTCAGGCTTTCCTGTCACATGCCGCGCTGGAAGCAGGCGAAGGTCAGGCGGACGCCAATCAGGATGCGGTGCAGCTTATGACGCTGCACTCGGCGAAAGGGCTGGAATTCCCACAGGTGTTTATCGTCGGCATGGAAGAAGGCATGTTCCCTAGCCAGATGTCGCTGGATGAAGGCGGGCGCCTGGAAGAAGAGCGTCGTCTGGCTTATGTCGGCGTCACGCGCGCGATGGAAAAGCTGACGATCACCTACGCGGAATCCCGCCGTTTATACGGCAAAGAAGCCTATCACCGGCCTTCCCGTTTCGTCGGCGAACTGCCGGAAGAGTGTGTTGAAGAAGTGCGATTACGCGCCAGCGTCTCCCGTCCGGTTAATCATCAGCGCCTCGGCACGCCGATAACGCAAAACGACAGCGGCTACAAATTAGGGCAGCGGGTTCGCCATGCGAAATTCGGCGAAGGCACGATCGTGAATCTGGAAGGCAGTGGCGATCACGCCCGCCTTCAGGTCGCGTTTCCAGGGCAGGGCATTAAATGGCTGGTTGCCGCTTATGCTCGGCTGGAAACGGTGTGATCGTCACGAGGCGACTTGGTGTATGACGGGGTTATATAACTTATAAAAACCCTGTCTTAGTCTTTATCGTCATTTTCGACAATGCTAGGTGGCCTGCCGCGTATCCATGGATGTGTGGTATCACAATAAAAACGGAGCATGCCCATGACGCTAGACCAGATTATTGCCGAACTACAGAAGAAGAAATGGGTCGACCTCACGCATACGGTGACGGAGTCGATTCCTATTTTTAGCGCGTTTGAAGGCGTGTTGCAGCGCAAGACCTTATTCAACGTCGAAGATCACGGGTTTTATGCGCAGGCGGTGACGTTTGCGACGCAGACGGGGACGCACATTGATGCGCCGGGGCATTTTGTCGCGGGTAAACGCTATCTGGATCGTATTGATAATAAAGAGCTGTTGCTGCCGCTGGTGGTGCTCCACAAACAAGACGCCGTCGCACACGATCCCGATTACCGCCTGTCGGTTGATGACATTCTGACGTTTGAGCGCGAGCATGGAGAAATTCCGTCAGGCAGCTTTGTCGCGTTTGCCAGCGGCTGGAGTACGCGCTGGCCCGATATTGACGCCTTCGCCAATAAAGATGAAGAAGGCAACAGCCATACGCCGGGGTGGTCGCTTGAGGCGCTGACGTTCCTGTTTGAAGAACGCGGGATTAGCGCGGTCGGGCACGAGACGCTGGATACGGATTCCGCCGCTGATTTCCGTCGCAATAACGGGCTTATCGGCGAGTTCTTCGTGCTGAACCAAAATGCCTGGCAGGTCGAAGTACTGAATAACCTGCATCAGCTACCGTCTACCGGCGCTTATATTCACGTCAGCTACCCTAATTTCGCCGGTGCACCCGGCTTCCCCGTCCGTGCCATCGCCTATTTACCCGACAACGCCTGACAGATAAACGCAGTTCTTTTTACTCTGAGGACTGCGTTTTTTACCACTTTCCGCGCCGAATTTATTGGATAAACCTTATCCATTTGACCAATATTTTACAGCGTGTTTCAGCCGCGGTTTTAAAGTTGAAGTCTTTTTCATCTCAGCGTAACATGCGCGCATCATTATTCTCGGAGGACTAACGCCTTGGACACACCCAGTCGATACTGGCTCACTAACCTGTTCATTAGGTACAACTTCTAAGGTTATCTTCCTCTGCTGATACCCTTCGTGGTTGTCAGCGATGCTGTTTTTGTCGCTACGAGTCAGATCCGTCGAACGGACTGAAACCTGCTGGTGACACCTCACCTCTGTTTCTGTGCTTCAATCGCGTTGTCCATCTCTGCTACTGAAAGGGGAGCTATGGCCCATGCTGAGCGCATTTAAACTGGATAATTGCCGTTTATCTCGTCTGGAACTGGATGACTCCGATGATCTCACCACGTCAATTTGGGTCGATTTGATCGAGCCGGAAGACGATGAGCGTGAAAAAGTACAAACCGAGCTGGGACAAAGCCTGGCCACCCGTCCTGAACTGGAAGACATTGAAGCATCGGCACGTTTTTTTGAAGATGAAGACGGCCTGCACATTCACTCCTTTTTCTTTTTTGAAGATGCTGACGATCACGCGGGTAACTCGACGGTGGCGTTTACCATTCGCGATGGTCGCTTGTACACCTTGCGCGAGCGTGAACTCCCTGCGTTCCGCCTGTACCGCATGCGTGCCCGTAACCAAACGCTGGTAGACGGGAATGCTTACGAACTGCTGCTCGACCTCTTTGAAACTAAAATTGAGCAACTGGCGGACGAAATCGAGAACATCTACAGCGATCTGGAATCGCTGAGCCGCATCATTATGGAAGGGCGTCAGGGCGAAGAGTACGACGACGCGTTGTCCACGCTGGCGGAACAGGAAGACGTGGGCTGGAAAGTTCGCCTGTGTCTGATGGATACCCAACGTGCGCTGAATTTCCTGGTGCGTAAAGCCCGCCTGCCATCCGGCCAGTTGGAACAGGCGCGTGAAATCTTACGCGATATCGAATCTCTGCTGCCGCACAACGAATCCCTGTTCCAGAAGGTTAACTTCCTGATGCAGGCGGCGATGGGCTTCATCAACATCGAACAGAGCCGGATTATCAAGATCTTCTCGGTCGTTTCCGTGGTGTTCCTGCCACCGACGCTGGTGGCGTCCAGCTACGGGATGAACTTTGAATTTATGCCGGAATTGAAGTGGTCGTTTGGTTATCCGGGCGCGATTGTGCTGATGATTCTCGCTGGACTGGCGCCGTACCTCTACTTCAAACGTAAGAACTGGCTCTAAATCTGTCCGAATGCGTCTGATGGGATTGACCCGTCAGGCGCGTCAATATTCCTTCCTTTTATCGTTCCCCAACTCGCTATTCCTGTTTATTCTTCTGCGCCTGTTCATTCTCCGGCCATCTTGTTTAGAATGGCGGACAGTCTTTCTATTCTTACTTTCGATTATTACTTTCTACTCTTACTTTTTATAATTAAAAACAGGTCGTGTGCATGAAAGGGATGTCTCCTTGGATGCAATGGGGAATGCTGCTGTCGGTTTCATTATCCCTTGGGTTTGGGCTACAGATTTACCACGTTCCCGCCGCGCTGTTGCTGGGGCCGATGATGGTCGGCGTCGTCATGGGGTTAAACGGTGCGACAATTCGCATTCCGCCCGTCTGCTTTGCGGGCAGCAATGCTGTTCTAGGCTGTCTGGTCGCACAAAGCCTGTCATTTTCTATCCTGAAACCGTTGATGAGCGAATGGCCGCTGGTGCTGTTCATTCTGCTGGCGACGCTGGCTGCCAGCGGGCTATCCGGTTGGCTGCTGGTCAAATTTAGCGAGCTGCCCGGCACGACCGGAACTTGGGGGGCATCGCCGGGCGGTGCGTCGGCGATGGTCGCGATGTCTGGGGAATTCGGTGCAGACGTACGACTGGTCGCCTTCATGCAATATTTACGTGTGCTGATGGTCACGGCGTCGGCGGCGTTCGTGGCACGCCTGAGTTTGGGTGACGAAGCGGCGGAAAATAGTGCGATGCTGGTCTGGTTTCCCGCATTGGATTGGCGCTTTCTGGCAACGCTCGGCGTGGCATTTGGCAGCGCCTGGCTGGGAAGACGCCTGCGCATTCCATCTGGGGCGCTGTTGGGGCCGATGATTATCGGCTCAATGCTGCATGCCAGTGGCACCTTGCAACTGCAAACGCCGGAATGGCTGCTGGCGTTGGCCTATGCTTTTATTGGCTGGAGCGTGGGACTCTGTTTTACCCGCCCCATCTTTTTACTGGCGATACGCACGCTGCCGCACATGATGGCGTCGATAGTTGGGTTGATGCTGTTGTGCGGCGGAATGGCGTGGATGGTGACGAAAATGATGCCGGTGGATATGCTGACCGCCTTTCTGGCGACCAGCCCCGGCGGGCTGGATTCGATTGCGATTATTGCCGCAGGCAGTCGGGTCGATATGGCATTTGTCATCGCCATGCAGACGCTGCGGCTGTTTTCGACGCTGCTGTTCAGCCCGATCTTATCGCGCTTTATTTCCCGTCGTGTTGAGGCTGGGAAACTGTAACTGGCGTGCGCCGTAGCTTACGCTGCGTATAAAGTGCATCCAGAATGAACAGCCCCAACGCGCCCCAGATGAAGGCAAAAGTAATCAGTTTGTCGCTGCTGAACGTTTCACCGTAGAACACCACCGCCAACATGAACATGATGGTCGGGCCGAGATACTGGAAGAAGCCGAGCGTTGACAGGCGCAGGCGCATCGCCGCTGAGGTGAAAAACAGCAACGGCACGGTGGTGACGATGCCTGCCGAGATCAGCAGCAGGTTCAGCGACCAGGGGTTGGCTGTCAGATGGCTGCTTGGCGTGTCGGCAATAAAAAACAGATAAATGACCGCAACCGGAAGCAGCCACAGCGTTTCGATCAGCATGCCGGTTTGTCCGTCGATACCAATTTTCTTACGCAGCAGACCGTATAACGCGAAGCTGAATGCCAGCCCGAGCGCGATAACCGGCAGCGAGCCGAATGTCCACAGCTGAACCAGTACGCCCGTCACGGCGAGCAACACGGCCAGCCATTGCAGACGGCGAAAGCGTTCGCCCAGAAAGATCATACCCAGCATGACGTTAACCAGCGGGTTGATGAAATACCCCAGACTGGCTTCCAGCATGTGATGATTATTGACCGCCCAGATGTACAACAGCCAGTTCCCGCCGATAAGCACCGCCGTTAATGCCAACAGAAACAGATGCTTGACGTTGCGGCAGGCAAGGCTCACCTGACGCCATTTCCGACCGACCGTCAGCAGGATCAGCATAAAGAAGAATGACCAGATAATACGGTGCGTCAGTATTTCATTGGGTGGAACGTGCTCAAGTAGCTTGAAGTAAACGGGAGCAATTCCCCAAATAAAATACGCGGCGAGGGCGAAAAAGATCCCCTCACGGGTTTGTTGCGCGTTCATGGGTGACTCGATAAGGACGGCGGGAAAACGCTAAGTCTACCCAAAACTGTGAGCGCTTTCACGTAAAGTGTTAATGACAATTTTTTCTAACGTAAAGGTTACCCGACAATATAGGTTGCGGTGGCGCTGGCGAGATGTGAACCCTGTTCGTTATGCAATTCGGCGCGTGCGACGGCGATTTTATTGCCGCCACGTAGCAGCGTGCTGGTAATGGTGAAGCGTTCGCCATAGCCCGGACGTAGATAATCTACTCGCATATCAATCGTTCCCATGTGTGCGAGCCGATGGTGAAATTCCTGATCGCTGATTGTCTCGTGGCGCAGCAGCGTATTACCGACGCAGACCAGCCCGGCGGCAACGTCCAGCCCAGCGGCAATCACGCCGCCATGCAGAATTTTTTGTGCCGCATTGCCGATGAGCTTATCTTGTCGGACGAACGTCAAGACGGCTTTGTCAGCTTCAAACTGCTGTAATTCAAGACCTAATTCGATGTTGAATGGCATCTTGTAAATGAAAATCTCGCCAACGAGCTGGCGCACGGTCTCTCTGGTTAATGTGGTTCCCTGAAATGATGGTACGTCAGCCATAGTTGTTTCCCGCTCGGATAAGAGACACATATTAAATGTGGTTGATTTGATGTGTTTACGTTATGCGAATGTTTATTTTATGCATTGATTTTGTTTCTTTCCAGAAAAGGCCAAGAAACGGGAGAACGATAATTCAAACGTCGTTGAACTGTGTAGAATGGCCGGCTTGAGTGGGGAAATACTCATCACTAATTGGTTAAAACGAGCGTCGGTTAAAACGAACGTCGTATAAAAAATGTCGGAGAAAATGAATGCGTAAAATAGTACTCGTACTGGCAGCATTACTGACGGCACAGGCTCATGCCGAAGACGCAACAAACGCGCCTGCGCCAAATCAACCTGCGGTACGTGGCAGCATTATTGCCAGCCTGTTGGAAGAGCACAACACCCCGTTTGTTCTCTATCCTTACGAGAGCAACTACATACTGTATACCTATAGCAGCAACATCAATAAAACGGCGATACAGAGCTATAACTGGGGCGATGAAGCACGTAAAGATGAAGTGCATTACCAGTTGAGTCTGGGGTTCCCGATCTGGCGTGGCATTCTGGGTGATAACTCGTTGCTGGGGGCTTCCTATACGCAGCGCTCATGGTGGCAGTTGTCTAACAAGAGCGAGTCTTCTCCGTTCCGTGAAACCAACTATGAGCCACAGGTCTTTTTGGGCTGGGCAACGAACTACACCTTCGCGGGCTGGACGCTGCGGGATGTGGAAATGGGCTTTAATCACCAGTCTAACGGCCGTTCCGAACCGACGTCGCGCAGTTGGAACCGTGCTTATGCCCGCCTGATGGCGCAGAACGGCAACTGGCAGGTTGATGTGAAGCCGTGGGTGCGTTTCTCCGACAGTCAGGATGACAATCCAGATATCACCAAATACATGGGCCATTACCGCTTACGCGTCGGCTATGTGTGGGGCGACAGCGTGTTTAGCGCAGAAGGGCGCTATAACTGGAACAGCGGCTACGGCGGCGGTGAACTGGGCTGGAGCTACCCGCTGACTCGTCATGTCCGTTTCTACACCAAGGTGTTTAGCGGTTACGGCGAATCCCTGATTGATTACAACCACCGTCAGACCCGCTTTGGCGTTGGCGTCACGCTGAACGACATGTTCTAACGACCATCTTTTCGCGACTGGGGTTTTAGTGATTACCGCTTTAACCCCTGTCGTTTTACCAAACTAACGATTGCAGTTTTACCTAACGGCGCTGAAAATAGCGCTTGTTTGATTTCATTGAATTGGGGAAGGCGTGTCTACGGCGGAAGTATTGAATAAGGAAGCGCTGGCGGTTCAGGTTCTGCGGGACACGTTCGGCTACCAGCAATTCCGACCGGGTCAGCAGGAAATTATCAGCGCGACGCTCAGTGGGCAGGACTGTCTGGTTATCATGCCGACAGGCGGCGGCAAATCGCTGTGCTATCAAATCCCTGCGCTGGTGATGGACGGGCTGACGCTGGTGGTGTCTCCGTTGATTTCACTGATGAAAGATCAGGTCGATCAGCTTCAGGCCTACGGTGTTTCTGCTGCCTGTCTTAATTCGACGCAGACGCGCGAGCAGCAGCTTGAAGTGATGGCGGGTTGTCGTACCGGTCAGATCAAGCTGCTTTATATTGCGCCTGAACGCCTGACGACGGACAGCTTCCTCGATCATCTTGCCCACTGGCAGATCGCCCTGATCGCGGTGGATGAAGCGCACTGTATTTCCCAATGGGGGCACGATTTCCGCCCTGAATACCGGGCGCTGGGGCAGATTAAACAGCGTTTCCCTCATCTTCCTTTTATTGCGCTGACCGCTACCGCCGACGAAGCCACGCGGAACGACATCGTTCGTCTGTTGGATCTCCAGTCGCCGCTGATTCAGATCAGCAGCTTTGACCGCCCGAATATTCGCTACACGCTGGTGGAGAAGTTCAAACCGCTCGACCAGCTCTGGATGTTTGTGCAGGCGCAGCGTGGAAAAAGCGGCATCATCTACTGCAATAGCCGTTCCCGCGTGGAGGACATTAGCGCGCGTTTGCAGGCGCGTGGGTTGAGCGCAGGGGCTTATCACGCTGGATTGGATAACGAACGGCGTGCACAGGTGCAGGAAGCGTTCCTGCGTGACGATCTTCAGGTGGTGGTCGCGACCGTTGCATTTGGTATGGGCATCAACAAGCCTAACGTGCGGTTCGTGGTGCATTTTGATATTCCGCGCAACATCGAATCCTACTATCAGGAAACGGGGCGCGCTGGGCGTGACGGTCTCGCTGCCGAAGCTGCGCTGTTCTACGATCCGGCGGATATGGCGTGGCTGCGCCGCTGTCTGGAAGAAAAGCCGGCTGGGCCGCAGTTGGATATCGAACGTCATAAACTCAATGCGATGGGCGCGTTTGCCGAAGCGCAGACCTGCCGCCGTCTGGTGCTGCTGAACTATTTCGGAGAAGGACGCCAAGAGTCCTGCGGCAACTGCGATATTTGTCTCGATCCGCCGAAGCGCTATGACGGGCTGGTAGAAGCGCAAAAAGCGCTCTCCTGCGTATACCGCGTTGGGCAGCGCTTTGGTTTAGGCTATATCGTCGAGGTGCTGCGCGGGGCGAATAATCAGCGTATCCGTGACTTCGGCCATGACAAACTGCCGGTTTACGGTATTGGTAAAGATAAATCGCAGGAGCATTGGGTCAGCGTACTGCGCCAGTTGATTCATCTGGGCTTGCTGAACCAGAACATCACAATGCATTCCGCCGTACAACTTACCGAATCTGCGCGTCCAGTGTTGCGGGGAGAGATGCCGCTACAGCTGGCCGTGCCGCGTGTGATTAACTTGAAACCGCGCGCCAATCAAAAATCTTACGGTGGAAATTACGACCGCAAGCTGTTTGCCAAATTGCGCAAACTGCGTAAATCCATCGCGGATGAAGACAATATTCCGCCTTACGTGGTGTTCAGCGATGCCACGCTGCTGGAGATGGCTGAAATGATGCCGATCACTGCGGGTGAGCTGCTGAATATCAACGGGGTTGGACACCGTAAACTCGAACGTTTCGGTGCGCCTTTCATGAACATGATTCGCGATCATGTCGATAATAATGATGACGAGTGATGCTCGTCTTGTCTGACTGCATTTAAAAAACAGGAAAACCAACATGCTGATGCTATTTATGACGGTGGCGCTGGTGCATTTCATTGCGCTGATGAGCCCGGGACCGGATTTCTTTTTCGTTTCACAGACTGCGGCCAGCCGTTCCCGCCGTGAAGCGATGATGGGCGTGTTAGGTATTTCTCTGGGCGTTATGGTCTGGGCAGCTATCGCGTTGCTGGGGCTGCATCTGCTGTTGCAAAAAATGGCCTGGCTGCATACAGCCGTTACCGTCGGCGGCGGGTTGTACCTGTGCTGGATGGGCTGGCAGATGCTGTGCTCCGCACGAAATAAAGCACAGCTGGAAACCACGCAGGAGAAGGCGGTGGTACTGCCTCAGCGCGGTAAAACCTTCATGCGTGGATTATTGACGAATCTGGCTAATCCGAAGGCGCTGATCTATTTCGGCAGCGTGTTCTCGCTGTTTGTCGGCGACAGCGTTGGCAGTGGTGCGCGTTGGGGCTTGTTCGCGCTGATCTCAATTGAAACGCTGCTCTGGTTCAGTCTGGTCGCGATGGTTTTCGCCCTACCGACAATGCGTCGTGGCTATCAGCGTCTGGCGAAATGGGTGGATGGCGTGGCGGGCGTGCTGTTTACTGGGTTCGGCCTGCACCTGATTTTCTCTCGCTAATCTTCCCTGTGAGAATATCCCTCTAAGATCATTTTCTTTAGAGAAAAAAGAAAGCAGCGCGCCGTAGTCTGATTCGGCGCGCTGCCGTCATCAGGCCTTTCTCGCCGTAGCGAGTAATGCGCCAACCAGCACGAACAGTGAACCAAATATCCGGTTGAGCGTCTTCATCTGCCGTGGGCCTTTCAGCCATCCGGCGATACGCGTGGCCAGCGTGGCGTAGCCAATCATCACGATGATATCGACCACCACGGTGGTGATGCCCAACACCAGATACTGTGCGGCCTGTGGCTGGTGGGGAATAATGAACTGCGGGAACAGCGCTGCCAGAAACACGATGCTTTTTGGGTTGGTTAGATTCACCAGCACCGCGCGTTTAAAGAGCCGACGACGCGGCATCGCGCTGGCGATTGCCTGAAGGTCCAGTGCGCCTGCGGCGCGCCATTGCTGAATCCCCAGCCAAATCAGATACGCTGCGCCCAGCCATTTCAGCACATCGAAAGCCAGTACAGATTGGTTAAGCAACGCGCCTAACCCAATGCCGACCAGCACGATATGAATCGCCAGCCCGACCTGTAAACCACAGATCGAGGCCGCCGCACCGCGATAGCCGTGGCTAATTCCGGTGCTCATGGTGTTGATGGCACCAGAGCCGGGCGACAGGCTGAGAATAAGCGTTGTGAGTAAGTAGGTTAACCACCAATCCAATGTCATGAAGCATGCCCCTGGAAAATTTTTATGTCACAATACGCCTATGCTTCATCGCTTGTCATGTTCTTTACCTGCTCCACCGGAGAGGTGTGATGATTCAACGCCACAATACGTTTGTAACAGCTGAATTGTTAACGCCTGAATCGTTAGCGGCAGGTCTGTTAACGCGAGAAGCGCAGTTTGCCGCTTTTGCTACCGGAGAATTACTGGATTTCTGGCGTCAGCGCGAAGAGGGCGAATTCTCTGGCGTTGATGATGTACCGATCCGGTTTGTTCGCTTTACCGCGCCCCAGCACGACAAGATCGTCGTTGTCTTTTCAGGCCGTATCGAAAGCTATGTCAAATATAGCGAAGTCGCTTATGACCTCTTTCATCGCGGCTATGATGTGCTCATCATGGATCACCGTGGGCAAGGGCGATCGGGTCGGGTGCTGCAAGACGGACACCGTGGACACGTCGTGCGCTTCAGTGATTATGTTGATGATGCCGAAACGCTGTGTCAGCAGCATATTGGCCCGAAGCACTATACCCGCCGGTTTGCTTTAGCGCATTCAATGGGGGGCGCGATTCTGGCGCAGCTTCTGATTCGCCAACCTGAGACGTTTGATGCCGTCGCGCTGTGTGCGCCGATGTTTGGTATTCGTTTGCCGCTTCCCCATTGCGTTGCGGGCTGGATTGTTGATTGGGCGGAGCGTCGCCCAGCAATACGCGATTACTACGCCATCGGCACCGGACAGTGGCGTCCGTTACCCTATCGGATGAATGTGTTGACGCACAGCCGTGAGCGCTACCAGCGCAGCATTCGATTTTATGCGGATTCACCGGATTTGCGCATCGGCGGCCCTACCTATCATTGGGTGCGGGAGGCGATACAGGCGGGGAAACAGCTACTGGCACAGGCCAACGCCATCACTACGCCGCTTCTGCTGCTACAGGCGGGAGAGGAACGCGTGGTGGATAACCGCAGCCAGAATGCGTTTTGCCAGACACTGACACAGAACGGTAACGCCAATTCAAGCGGCGTTTTGCAGGTTATCCCCGGTGCGCGGCATGAAATTCTCTTTGAAACGGATAACCTCCGCGCTCAGGCATTTGCGCTGATTTTTGCGCACTTTGCGCGTTATCATTAATTTTAGACTGTTGGCACGTCGTTCAACGGACGCTGCCAGCAACCTCGTTAATTTTTTGCGGCACGTGCCGCCACAACACACCAGAAGTGAGATCTCATCGCTATGTACCATGTCGTTGCTTCCGATTTAGATGGCACACTGCTGTCACCTGACCACTCGTTGTCCCCGTATGCGAAAGAAACCCTCAGGCTGCTGACGGAGAAAGGGATTCACTTTGTGTTTGCTACCGGACGGCATCACATGGATGTCGCGCAGATCCGCGATAATCTCGGTATCAACGCGTTTATGATTACCTCGAATGGTGCGCGCGTACACAACTCGCAGGGCGAGCTGATTTTCAGCCACAACCTGAATCAGGACATCGCCCGCGACCTTTACAGCGTTGTACACAATAACCCCGATATGCTGACACACGTTTACCGCGATGATGAGTGGTTTATGAACCGTCCGCGCGCGGAAGAAGAGCGTTTCTTCAAAGAGTCGATCTTTAAATACAAGCTGTTCGAGCCTGCACTGCTCGAAACTGATGGCGTCAGCAAGGTGTTCTTTACCTGTGATTCCCATGAACAGCTGTTACCGCTGGAAGAAGCGCTTAACGCGCGCTGGGGCGACCGCGTCAACGTGAGCTTTTCGACGCTTACCTGTCTGGAAGTGATGGCGGGCGGCGTGTCTAAAGGCCATGCGCTGGAACAGGTGGCGAAGATTATCGGCTTCTCGCTCAAAGAATGTGTGGCGTTTGGTGATGGCATGAACGACTACGAAATGCTGTCGATGGCGGGTAAAGGCTGCGTCATGCAGAACGCGCATCAGCGCCTGAAAGATATGCTGCCGGATCGCGAAGTGATTGGGTCTAACGCGGACAGCGCCGTGCCGAATTACCTGCGTGAGCTGTTTCTGAAGTAATCGATATGATTGAGTCAGGGCATCATCGGGCACATCGTGCCCGATGGCAATGCTGAATCTCAGCGCGGTTTTTTCAGGAAATCGACCGCTTTGTCGGGAAAGTCAGTGAACAGGCCGTCAACATTCGCCTGATAGTAGAGAATGTCGTAGAGCTGCTCGATATCGTTGGCGTACGCCGGTAGCCTGTCGGCTCTTGCCGTAAACGGGTGTACCTGAAGTTTATGCTGGTGGGCTTCCTTCACCATGTCGGTAAAGGTGATGTGGTCAAGCGTCGAGCCTTTCTGGACGAGCATGTGATAGTCCGGGCCGATGCCGTCGGCATAGGTCGCAATTTGCTGCATAGCGCCGGGCTTTTGCATCCAGTCGTAGTTGTAATTCACCCACGTCCCATCGACCTGCTTCTCGTAGGTTTCGTGCCAGTTGGTATTGGCAATCAGCTGAATCAGGTTCAGATCCATCTTCATCTGCGGCTGCAATTCGGTTTTGATGCGCTTTAGCTCGGCGACATCAAACGATTGCAGGAAAACCTTATCGCTCTTCTTCGTATAGCCATACTGCTTCAGCACGGTCAGCGTTTCGCGCGCGATGTCTTTCCCTTCTTGATGGTGAAACCACGGCGCTTTGATTTCGGGGTAGAGTCCGATGTTCTTGCCGGTTGAGTGGTTCAGACCCTGAATAAATTCAATTTCTTCCTGAAAGGTATGAATACGGAAGTCGGATTTCCACATCGGAAAACGGTTCGGGTAGCTCTGTACCTGCTTGCCGTCTTTGATGTCGAATCCTTCGGTGAATTGTAGCGACTTGATCTCTTTTAGCGTGAAGTCGATAGCGTAAAAGCGTCCATCTTTACGGGCGCGTTGTGGAAAACGTTCTGCCACGTCGGTCACGCGATCCAGATAGTGATCGTGCAGGACAATGAGCGCGTTATCTTTGGTGAGTACCAGATCCTGTTCCAGATAATCGGCACCCTGAGCGTAGGCCATCGCCTTCGCCGGAAGCGTATGCTCGGGCAGATAACCGCTGGCACCGCGGTGGGCAATAACGATTTTGTCGGTTGAGGAAGCGGAAACACTAAAGGAAACGGAGAGCGCGAGGGCGGAGAGTAGGGATGTTACGGTAACGTTCATGCGATCAAACCTCTTTCTGTTGAGAGAAAGGCGGCGTCATCAGGACGCCGCCAGAGGGATGCTTACAAGAGCGGGTTAGGCGCGGTTGGCTAACTCGGCTTTATGCTTTTTCTCATTCAGCATAACAACAATCAGCAGAAGTACAGCCAGAATACTGCCGCCGATCATCACCATGAAGCCGCCGTCCCAACCGAAGAAGTCAACGGTGTAGCCGACGATGGCGCTAGCGGCAACGGAGCCACCGAGGTAACCGAACAGGCCGGTGAAGCCCGCTGCGGTACCCGCTGCTTTTTTCGGTGCCAGTTCCAGTGCATGCAGACCAATCAGCATGACCGGGCCGTAAATCAGGAAGCCGATAACGATCATACAGGCCATGTCCACACCCGGGTTGCCGGCTGGGTTCATCCAGTAAACGATGGTTGCTATTGTCACCAGCGTCATGAAGAACACGCCCGTTGCACCACGGTTGCCTTTGAAGACCTTGTCGGACATCCAGCCGCACAGCAGCGTGCCCGGAATACCTGCGTATTCGTAGAAGAAATAGGCCCAGGAAGACTTATCCAGTGCGAAGTGTTTAACTTCCTTCAGGTAGGTCGGTGACCAGTCGAGGATACCGTAACGCAGCAGGTAAACGAAGACGTTGGCGATCGCGATGTACCACAGCAGTTTGTTCGGGAAAACGTACTGCATGAAGATCTGCTTAGCCGTCAGTTCTTCTTCTGCTTTTTCATTGTAATCAACCGGATAATCGTTTTTGTACTCTTCAATCGGTGGCAGACCACAGGATTGTGGCGTGTCGCGCATCAGTGCAAAAGCGATCATGGCAATCAGAATGGCGGCGAAGGCCGGCATATAGAGTGCGGCTTTCCAGTCGTTGAACCAGGCCATACCCAGCAGGAACAGCAGAGGAGGAATACCACCGCCGACGTTGTGAGCACAGTTCCATACGGACACGATGCCACCACGTTCTTTCTGTGACCACCAGTGAACCATCGTACGTCCGCACGGTGGCCAGCCCATACCCTGGAACCATCCGCACAGGAACAGCAGGACGAACATAATCGCAATGCTGGATGTTGCCCACGGCACGAAGCCCATGAACAGCATGACCGCACCTGACAGAATCAGACCCGCAGGCAGGAACACGCGCGGGTTAGAACGGTCGGATATCGATCCCATGATGAATTTGGAAAAACCGTAGGCAATGGAGATGCCCGACAGCGCAAAACCGAGGTCACCGCGTGAGAAGCCCTGGTCAATCAGATAAGGCATGGCAAGTGCGAAGTTTTTACGCACCAGATAGTAGGCGGCGTAGCCAAAAAAGATCCCCATGAAAATCTGCCAGCGCAGGCGGCGATAGAGCGGATCGACGTGTTCTTGCGACACGCGCGGCTGGTGGGCGGCGGGCCTAAAAATACTCAGCATAGATATCTCCAATGCGAAAAAAAACGAGAGCTTTTTTGTTCTATTACGAACGTTATTGTAAGGGGGTAGCGTGCAAATGAGTGTGATTCATGACGCTGATGTTACACTTTTATGAAACTGTGACGATTTTTGCGCTCATGTTAACAGAATCGAAAAATTACACAGTGCGGTTTTAGTGACCCAAATCACACTTATTGTTTTTAAACCCCTTCTTGTTTTCGTTTAGTGTTCGTTTTTGCTCTTTATCAAACATTAACCCTTCTTTTTGTGTCCCAATAGCAACATGTATACCATCCGCCTGGAGCGAGAACATGATGCAAAATACGGGGAACTGGCGTGAAACTGACGTGGTTGTCATCGGCGGTGGTGCGACGGGAGCGGGAACGGCACGGGACTGTGCTCTGCGCGGACTGCGCTGCCTGCTGCTTGAACGTTATGATATTGCGACCGGAGCGACCGGGCGTAATCACGGCTTATTACACAGCGGCGCCCGCTATGCGGTAACCGATGGCGAGTCTGCCCGCGAATGTATTGAAGAAAACCAGATTCTCCGGCGGATTGCTCGCCACTGTATTGAACCTACCGACGGTCTGTTTATCACCTTGCCAGAAGACGATCTCGGCTGGCAGGCGCAGTTTATTACCGCCTGCCAGCAGGCGGGGATTCGCGCGCAGGCGTTGGATCCTCAGGAAGCACTACTGCTGGAACCCGCCGCAAACCCGACACTGATTGGCGCGGTACGCGTGCCGGATGGTTCGGTCGATCCTTTCCGTCTGACGGCGGCCAACATGATTGACGCCTGCGAGCACGGCGCGGAAGTGCTGACCTATCATGAGGTCATCGGGCTGATTCGTCAGGGCGACCGTATTACCGGCGTGCGCGTTTTCGACCATAAAAAAGGTGTAGAAACAGAAATCTATGCACAGGTGGTGGTCAATGCGGGCGGTATCTGGGGGCAACACATTGCGGAATATGCCGATCTGCGCGTGCGCATGTTCCCAGCAAAAGGCGCGCTGTTGATTCTTGGGCACCGCATCAACAACATGGTGATCAACCGCTGCCGTAAACCGGCGGATGCTGACATTCTGGTGCCGGGCGATACCATTTCGCTGATTGGCACCACCTCAACCCATATCGATTACGATCAAATCGACAATATGCTGGTAACGCCTGCCGAGGTGGAAACGCTGATGCGGGAAGGCTCGATGCTAGCACCGAAGCTGGCGAGCACGCGCATTCTCCGCGCCTATGCCGGCGTCCGACCGCTGGTTGCCAGCGATAGCGACCCGAGCGGCCGTAGCGTGAGCCGTGGCATCGTGCTGCTCGACCATGCCAACCGCGACGGGCTGGAAGGGTTTATTACCATCACTGGCGGCAAGCTGATGACCTACCGCCTGATGGCGGAGTGGGTGACTGACGCTATTTGCAAAAAGCTGGGTCATGACGTGGCCTGCTCGACGGCACAGACGCCGCTGCCCGGTTCTGAATCGCTGGAGGAAGTGAAATCCGCCCCCCACGCCCTGTCTGCTTATCCTGCGGCAAAACCGCTCTCTGCACCGCTGCGCGGTTCGGCGATTTATCGCCACGGTGAACGTGCTGGGAGAATGCTGTCCGGTGAGCGTCTGGACCGCAGTCTGGTGTGCGAATGCGAGGCGGTGACGGCGGGGGAAGTGCGCTACGCCGTGGAATCACTGCAGGTGAATAACCTGATTGATTTACGTCGGCGTACTCGCGTGGGTATGGGCACCTGTCAGGGTGAACTGTGCGCCTGTCGGGCGGCGGGTCTGCTGTGCCGTCTGGGCACCGCGACGCCGGAGCAGTCGCTCACGCAGCTCAGCCAATTTTTGAACGAACGCTGGAAAGGCATTCGCCCAATTGCGTGGGGCAATGCGCTGCGCGAAAGCGAGTTTACCAGCTGGATTTATCAGGGATTGTGCGGCCTGACAGCCAGCGACAGTCAGGAGGATCGTCATGCGCTATGACGTTGTGATTATCGGCGGCGGACTGGCAGGATTGACCTGCGGTATCCGTCTGGCGGAGCAGGGGAAACGCTGCGCGATTGTCAGCGCGGGGCAGAATGCGCTGCATTTTTCTTCCGGCGCGCTGGACTTGCTCTCCCATCTCCCCGACGGACAGCCTGTGAGCCAGCCGCTCGATGCGCTGGATGAATTGGCGCGTCAGGCTCCTCATCATCCTTATTCTCGCATGGGCGCGGCTGCAGTTTCGGCACTGTTGCCACAGGTCGAAGCGCTGCTGGCACGCAGCAATATCACCTTGCAGGGCAATCATCAGCAGAACCATTGGCGTATGACGCCGTTAGGTAAGTTTCGCGCCTGCTGGCTGAGCCCGGTCGATGGCGTAACGCGTGGTCTGCCGGATTCCCGCGTTGGCGATAATCCGCTGATTGCGGGAATCGAAGGTTTTCTGGATTTTCAGTCCCGTATTGTGGCCGGTACGCTTCAGGCGCAGGGGATCGCGGCACGCAGTGATGAGCTCAAACTGCCCGTGCTGGATCGGTTGCGTCAGAACCCCAGTGAATTCCGCGCGGTCAATATCGCCCGCGTGCTCGACCGACCGGAAAATCGCTCGGCGCTGCTGGAGGAATTGTCGCTTCTGGCTAACGGTAACGATGCCATCATCATGCCGGCCTGTCTGGGATTGGACAGCCCTGAAATCATCAATGAACTCGCTGATGCGTTAGGTAAACCGGTGCTGCTGTTGCCGACATTGCCGCCGTCATTGCTCGGATTACGCCTGCATCAGGCGCTGTCGCAGCGCTTTCGCCAACTGGGTGGCATGGTGATGCCGGGCGATCGCGCGGTGCGCGCCTCGCTGTCGCCGCAGGAGATTGCGATTCATAGCCACCATCATCGTGATATTCCGCTGCGAGCGAAGCACGCGGTGCTGGCGAGCGGCAGCTTTTTCAGTAACGGATTGGTGACGCAGTTTGATCGGGTGACCGAACCGGTCTTTGGGCTGGACGTTCGATTCGCTGACCAGCGCGAGGGTTGGAGCCAGCAGGATGTGTTTGCGCCGCAGCCTTATATGCAATTTGGCGCGATTGTCGATGAACATCTGCATCCGCGCATTGGGGGCGAAACGGTCAACAACCTGTACGCGATTGGCGCGGTGTTGGAAGGCTTCGACCCGATTGTGCAGGGATGTGGAGCGGGGGTTTCCTTGCTCAGTGCCCTTCATGTTGCCGAACAGATTTTGAAGGAGGGCAATCCATGAGCCTGCTTAGCGATAACAGTTTTGAAGATTGCATCAAGTGTACGGTCTGTACCACGTACTGCCCGGTTTCGCGCGTGAATCCGCTTTATCCCGGCCCTAAACAGGCAGGGCCGGATGGCGAACGCCTGCGACGTAAAGATCCGGCGCTGTATGATGATGCGCTGAAATACTGCACCAACTGCAAACGTTGTGAAGTCGCGTGCCCGTCGGATGTCAAAATTGGCGACATTATTCAGCGTGCAAAGGGGACGCACAGCACCCACAAGCCGACGCTGCGCGATGCGATTCTGAGCCATACCGATCTCATGGGGTCGATAGCCACGCCGTTTGCACCGCTGGTCAATACGGCGACCAGCCTGAAGCCAGTGCGCCAGCTGCTGGATAAAGCGTTGAAAATCGATCATCGCCGCCAGTTGCCGAAATATTCATTCGGCACCTTCCGGCGCTGGTATCGCCAGCAGGCAGCAAAGCAGCAGGCTTATGATGAGCAGATCGCTTACTTCCACGGCTGCTATGTGAACTACAACCATCCACAGCTGGGTAAAGATCTGGTTCAGGTCTTCAACGCGATGGGCATTGGCGTCCAGTTGCTGAATAAAGAGAAGTGCTGCGGCGTGCCGCTGATCGCCAATGGTTTTCACGACAAGGCCAGAAAGCAGGCACATGCCAATATCAAATCGCTGGATGAAGCGATCAATCAGAAATCCCTGCCGGTGGTCGCGACGTCCTCCAGCTGTACGTTCACGCTGCGAGATGAGTATCCGCATTTGCTGGGCGTGGATAACGGCCACGTGCGCGACGGCGTCGAACTGGTGACGCGCCAGCTCTACCGCCTGCTGGAAGAAGAAGGGCGCACGCTGCCGCTGGGTAAATTGCCGCTGCGGGTAGCGTATCACACGCCTTGTCACCTGGAACGAATGGGCTGGACGGCGTATACCCTGGCGCTGCTGCAACGCATCCCCGGTCTTGAGCTGGTGATGCTGGATTCCCAGTGCTGCGGCATTGCGGGCACCTACGGCTTCAAGAAAGAGAATTACGCCACGTCGCAAGGCATTGGCGCACCGCTGTTCCAGCAGATTGAAGAGAGCGGCGTCGATATCGTGGTGACGGACTGCGAAACCTGTAAATGGCAGATTGAGATGTCGACCAGCAAACGGTGTGAACACCCGATCACCCTGCTGGCAAGAGCATTGGCGCAGCCAGAGTAACAAACAGAAGGGGATCAAAACGGGCTGTTTTTCAGTCCGTATTGAGAATAAGAATTTATCGCAAAAAGCACTTTACAAGTGCGAATGATAATGATTATTATTGCTGTGCGTTCCGGGGAACGATGTCATGCGCCTGTGTTAGTTATTGATGGTGTTCATGACGATCCGGCTTCCCTGTGAAGGCACGACATTGCTCACATTGCTTCCAGTATTATTTAGCCAGCTCGGGTGCTGGCTTTTTTTTTGCCTAATGACAAAGAAGGCGTGGTGGTTGCGCTGCAACGCTATGTTATGGCCAACAAGAGTGCATGTTGATGGTTTTCCCGCTCATCACGACTTCTTGCAAAAACGCCCACGTTTATCCGAACGATGGGGCATTGGAAGCAGAACCCAGCGTTGATTGTTACCAGTGCTTAATCAGTGAAGTCCCTATCTCTGCGATCTGCTTATTTCGTTCCTCTATGGTGGCCTGACTCCCCGTTAAGTAGATAATTACTATACGGGAAGGTTTACCATCTGGTCCCAGTGCAGCGATGATTCCGCGAGAACCACGTTCACCCGCGCCAGATTTATCCGCAATAAACCAGCCTGCCGGAAGTGCCGAACGCAAAAGTGGTCCTGCGACTTTATCCGCCTCCATCCAGTCCATTAATTGCTGCTGAGAGGCGACAGTAAGTATCTTTCCAGTTAATAGCTTATGCAGTGTTTCTGCCATCGCTTTAGGCGTCGTTGTGTCACGTTCGTCACCCGGTAAGGCTTCATTCAATGCTGTTTCCCAACGGTCGAGACGAGTAACATGATCACCTGTCTTGCGCAAAAAAATGGTTAACTCCTGCGGTCCCCCGATGGTTGACAGAAGTAAATTAGCCGCGGTGTTATCACTCATGGTGATAGCCGCATCGCACAATTCTCCAACGGTCATACCATCCGTAAGATGCTTTTCAGTGACAGGCGAATATGTAACGAGGTCACTTTGATGGAAGTGTATGCGACGATCGAGCTGTTCTTTCCCAGAGTCAACACGTGATAATACCGCACTACATAGCAGCACTTTAAAAGTACTCATCATTGGAAAACGTTCTTCGGGGCGATAACCTTCCAAGATCATTCCGTTGGTGAGATCCAACTCAGTGTAACCCACCCGCGCCTTAAGCTTATTTTCAGCATCTTTTACGGTATCCAGCGTGTCGGGATGGGCAAACGCTGGCAAACAAAATGCAGCGAAGAAAGGAATAAGCGCTATACGGAAATGTTGCATATTAATACTTTCCCTTGGATTTTAGTTTTTGGGGTGAAAGACAAATCGAATGGAAGCGAAGCGTAGAGGACGTTCGGTGTTCGGTATCACGTTATTCAGACACCCGTCAAAATAAATGGCTAACGGCGACAATGTCAAATTTCAGGTCTGGGTGGGTATTGTCCATTTTTCCTGTGCGTTCATGTGGTCTCAGGCTGACACGCGATGAATTTTTTGCCTTCCTTTTTTGCCCTTCACCCTGTTCTGATTTTTCGAACAGAGCGGTGAGTTTTTTGCGCTATCTTATTTATCGCCGCCCGTTACACTTTCCTTATCAAAAACGCGGGAGGAAATAACATGATCTATTTACGTCAAGCGCAAGATCGCGGACATGCGAATCACGGCTGGCTCGACAGCTGGCACACGTTCTCATTCGCCGATTATTACGATCCTGATTTCATGGGATTTTCGGCACTGCGCGTTATTAATGAAGATTATATCGAAGGCGGTCAGGGCTTTGGCACGCATCCGCATAAAGATATGGAAATTCTGACCTATGTATTGTCCGGTGCGGTTGAGCATCAGGACAGCATGGGAAATAAAGAGCAGGTGCCAGCGGGCGAGTTCCAGATTATGAGCGCGGGCACGGGCATTCGTCACTCTGAATACAATGCCAGCAAGGATGAACAGCTGCACCTGTATCAAATCTGGATTATCCCGGAAAAAACCGGGCTGACGCCGCGCTACGAGCAGAAGCGCTTTGATGTGCAGCAAGGGCGTCAGCTGGTGCTGTCCCCGGATGCGCGTGAAGGCTCGCTGAAAGTCTTTCAGGACATGACGCTGTGGCGCTGGGCGCTGAAAGCGCAGGAGCAATCGGTGTACCAGATTCAGGCCGGTCGCCGCGTTTGGGTTCAGGTGGTGCGCGGTACGGTAGAGATTAACGGCCAGAAAGCGGAAGCCAGCGATGCGTTTGCCGTGTGGGACGAAACGGCGATCTCCGTACACGCCAGTGAGGACAGCGAAATCCTGCTGTTTGATCTGCCGCCAGTATAACGGCGAGTGAGAAAAGTGAAGAAGCCCGCGTAGGAAAGGACGCGGGCTTTTTATTTGTCACGACCTGACGTCATCATGCAGATTCTGCCCCTTTGCCTTTACTTTCTTTATGCTTTTTTTGTTAGACTTAGATTACTGTTTTTCAGGCATTTTAGTCGACGATGAAGAAAAAAAGACCCGTTCTCCAGGACGTTGCTGACCGCGTTGGAATTACCAAAATGACGGTAAGCCGTTATTTGCGTAATCCCGCTCAGGTATCCGCCGCGTTGCAGGAAAAGATCGCTATTGCATTGGATGAGCTGGGCTATATCCCCAACCTCGCGCCGAATATGCTCGCCAGCTCCACCAGCCGGGCGATTGGCGTGCTGCTGCCGTCATTAACCAATCAGGTTTTCGCCGAAGTCTTGCGCGGGATTGAACGCACGGCGGAAGCGCATGGCTACCAGACCATGCTGGCGCACTATGGCTATCATCCTGACAGAGAAGAACAGCGTCTGACGTCACTGCTGTCGTATCACATCGATGGGCTTATTCTGGCAGAACGAACCCACACACCGCGAACGCGCCAGATGCTGGACGTTGCCGGCATTCCGGTCGTCGAGCTGATGGATTCCGTCTCGCCCTGTCTGGATATGGCTGTCGGCTTTGATAACGTTGAAGCTGCCCGGCAGATGACGCTGCGTATGGTCGCCTTGGGGCATCGTCATATCGTCTATCTCGGCGCGCGTCAGGATGAGCGTACGATTATGCGCAGTCAGGGCTACGAGCAAGCGATGTGGGAAAGTGGGCTTAAGAGCTATTGCGTGATGAGCGAGCAGGCGTCTTCCTATTCGCTCGGTGGCGAACTGCTGCGACAGACGCAGGCAGAATACCCGCAGGTTGATAGCGTATTTTGCACCAATGACGACTTAGCCGTCGGTGCGATGTTCGAATGTCAGCGACAGGGGCTACGCGTGCCGGATGACATTGGCGTAGCCGGTTTCCACGGGCACGACATTGGGCAGGCGATGGTGCCGAAGCTGGCTAGCGTACTGACGCCGCGTGAACACATGGGGCGCGTCGGCACCGAACAACTGCTGGCTCGTCTGCGGGGCGAGCCAGTTACGCAGGATAGAGTCGATGTCGGCTTTACCGTGCTGGACGGCGAAAGCCTCTAAGCCGCTGTGTTAGCCTACCGCGCGTAGTGCGTCAACGCAGCGCTGCACGACCTCTTCCCGGGTGCCGTCAATATCGACTTTCAGGACATCCGGCTCATCGCTACCCGGTTCTTCCAGCGCATCGAACTGGCTTTTCAGTAGGTCTGTCGGCATGAAGTGACCTGCTCTGGCTTTGTGACGCTCCAGAATTAGCTCAAAGCTGCCTTTCAAATAGATAAACACCATCTTTTCGTTGCCTTCGCGCAGGCGGTCGCGGTAACGCTTTTTCAGCGCGGAACAAACGATGATGCCGGTCTCGTTTTTGTGCGCCAGGCTGTAGGCAACATCGCTGAGACGCTCCAGCCACGGTGCGCGGTCATCGTCATTCAACGGCGTACCGCTGGCCATTTTCTGGATATTGGCGCGCGGATGCAGATCGTCGCCGTCAATAAATTTTGCCTGAATGGCGCGGCCAAGTTCAGCGCCAACTGAGGATTTTCCACTGCCTGATACGCCCATCAGAATAATGCTTCGACCTGACATAATTTGATCTCTATCTCAAAATGTAAATTAAATGGTGTTTGATAGTTCCTGATTTTAACATGTTACCCGTATCATGTTACCGGTATCAAATGATGGTGTGATACACCTCACAAACAATCAGCCAATCCAGACCGGGTGCCTAAAGAGATTATTAACGATGACAGAAATAACATCCGCCTATAGCGCCAGTGTGCTATTAACCATCGCCGCAGGTGCGGTCGCGCTGTTACTGGTACTGATTATGCGCTTCCGCGTCCACGCGTTTTTGGCGTTGACGTTGGTGAGCCTGATCACGGCGCTAGCGACGAAAACCCCTTTTGAGAAACTCGTTCCTACGCTGCTCAGCGGTTTCGGCAGTACGCTGGCATCTGTTGCCTTGCTGGTTGGCCTGGGGGCAATGATTGGTCGCCTTCTGGAAGTGACCGGTGGCGCAAATGTGTTGGCGGATACGCTAATCAATAAATTTGGTGAGAAACGTGCGCCTTTCGCACTGGGTCTTGCCTCTCTGCTGTTCGGCTTCCCGATCTTTTTCGATGCCGGGCTGATCGTGATGCTGCCGATTATTTTCAGCGTGGCGAAACGTTTTGGCGGCTCAACGCTGACCTATGCGTTCCCTGCTGCGGGCGCGTTTGCTGTTATGCACGCCTTGCTGCCACCGCATCCTGGTCCGGTTGCTGCCAGTGAACTGCTGGGTGCCAACATTGGCCTGCTGGTACTGGTTGGTGCCGTGATTGCTTACCCTACCTGGTATCTGGGCGGTTATCTGTTCGGCCTGTGGGCAGGTAAGAAATTCCATTTGCCGTTGCCGTCTACCTTCCTGACCGAAGTCAAAGCGGATGAGAAGCATACGCCGCCAGCGTTTGGCGTGGTGATGTGGGTGCTGTTGCTGCCGCTGATTCTGATTTTCCTCGATACCGGATTGAATACCCTGACGGTAATGGGCGTCATCAGCGGCGATAGCGGCCTGGTGCAGTTCCTGCGTATGTTAGGGAAAACGCCGATTGCGCTGCTGATTACGGTCTTGTTCGCCATGATTATGTTTAGCGGCCAGCATAGCCGTCGACACCTTGAGAAGATCTGTGAAGGCGCGCTGGGTCCGGTTTGTTCGATTATTCTGGTCACCGGTGCGGGCGGGATGTTCGGTGGCGTTCTGCGTTCCAGCGGTATCGGCAATGCGCTGTCTGGGGCGCTGGCGGATACCGGTATGCCGGTGATTGTGGCAGCGTTCGTGGTGTCTGCTGCACTGCGTGTGGCGCAGGGGTCTGCAACGGTAGCACTGACGACCACGGCGGCGCTGATGGCACCGGCGGTAGCGGCGACGCCTGGCCTCAGCCAGTTCGATCTCTGTTTTATCGTGGTAGCGATTGCGGGCGGTGCGACCGTACTGTCGCATGTGAACGACTCAGGCTTCTGGCTGGTTGGCCGTTTCCTCGAAATGGATGAGAAGACGACCCTGAAAACCTGGACGGTGATGGAAACGCTGCTCGGCACCATCGCGTTCCTGATCGCGTTAGTGGGGAGTATTCTTCTCTGATGTGTTTAGCCCCCTCCTTGTGGCGGGGGGCTTTTAGTCACATTTTCATGCCGACTGAGAGACGGTTTCGTGCGCGATAATGTCGTTATTTTCATGCTATTTCGTAGCACGCGCCCGACATGGGGCGGCTCAAACGCCGCTCGCCCCATGACCCCCTGGCTTTTGGCTAAATTATGCCGCTAGCGGTGCCATCGGCGTTCATGACCACTTTTCGAGCCGACTGTGACGCGCTCCCGGCGCGGCACAGTCTTTCGCGGCGTCCCTGCCGCTCACTCGGTGGTCATGCCCACCGCTGCATAATTTTTACGCCAGATAACGTCAACCCCCATAATAATTTGCGCATTTATGTATAAGACACAGGGGGCAACGCGCGGTTATAGCTTCATATACGCACGTATGCCGTCGAGGAACATCTGCGTCGATAGCATCACCAGAATCAGGCCCATCAATTTCTCCAGCGCACTCACGCCTTTCTCACCCAGCAAACGCAAGAACAAATCAGACATCAGCAGGATGATGAACGAAATTGTCCAGGCGATAAACAGCGCCAGCGTCAGGTGAGGTAACTGATTGGGATACTGGTGGGAAAGCAGCATCAGCGCTGCGAGGATCGACGGCCCCGCGACCAGTGGAATCGCCATGGGCACCAGAAACGGTTCCTCTCCGGCAGGTAGGCCGCTGCTATTGCCTTCCTGCGAAGGGAAAATCATACGAATCGCGATGAGGAATAGCACGATACCGCCGGAGATCGACACAGTTTCGGTGCGCAGATTCAGGAACGCCAGAATGTGTTCGCCAGCGAACAGGAAAATCAGCATCAGCCCGAGTGCGATCAGCATTTCACGGATCAACACCACACGTCGGCGTTTGGGGTCGAGGTGTTTGAGTACGGACATGAAAATCGGCAGGTTGCCGAGTGGATCCATAATGAGCAACAGCAGCACTGTTGCGGAGATCATTTCTGTCATTTTGGTTTTTTACTCCCGAAACCTTGTTTCCTGACCTGGGCCATCTTTACCGGCTGACCAACGTGATTATCCTGCGTCAGGTTGATGATATTAGAATGACTGCTGAAAAAGGGCGTACTATCGAATAAATTCACTTGCGACTTTATGTACATTTTGTAAGGTTGAATGACACGATTATTTACAGGTTTACGACACGACGCGCGCGCGACCTCTGCGGGAGATCACCGAGCCAGCAATCACTAAGCGCTATCGACGTTAGCCAGAATTCTTTTTGTTACCCCCAAAGCAGGACAGTTACCATGAAAAATGTTGGTTTTATTGGCTGGCGCGGTATGGTCGGCTCGGTTCTCATGCAGCGCATGGTGGAAGAACGCGACTTTGATGTGATTCACCCGGTATTCTTTTCGACTTCTCAGCACGGCGAACCTGCTCCGGCGTTGGGCGGTCATAAAGGCGTGTTGCAGGATGCTTATAATATCGAAGCACTGCGCGCGCTGGACATCATCATTACCTGTCAGGGCGGCGATTATACCAATGAAGTTTACCCAAAGCTGCGTGAAAGTGGCTGGCAGGGTTATTGGATCGATGCCGCATCCTCACTGCGTATGAAAGATGACGCGATTATTATTCTGGATCCAGTGAACCACGGGGTGATTCAGCAGGGTCTGGATAAAGGCATCAAAACCTTTGCCGGCGGCAACTGTACCGTCAGCCTGATGCTGATGTCATTGGGCGGCCTGTTTGCGAACAATCTGGTGGAGTGGGTTTCTGCTGCGACGTATCAGGCTGCTTCTGGTGGCGGTGCGCGTCACATGCGTGAACTGCTGGCCCAGATGGGTTCGCTGCACGGTGAAGTGGCGAAAGAGCTACAGGATCCGGCCTCTGCGATTCTGGATATCGAACGTAAAGTGACCGCGTTGACCCGTAGCGGTTCGCTGCCGACTGATAACTTCGGCGTACCGTTGGCAGGTAGCCTGATTCCGTGGATCGACAAACAGCTGGATAACGGCCAGAGCCGCGAAGAGTGGAAAGGTCAGGCGGAAACTAACAAGATTCTTAGCACCAGCAGCGTCATTCCTGTTGACGGCCTCTGCGTACGCGTCGGCGCACTGCGCTGCCACAGCCAAGCGTTCACCATCAAACTGAAAAAAGACGTGGCGCTGCCGGAAATCGAGCAGCTGCTGGCAACCCACAATGATTGGGTGAAAGTGGTGCCGAACGATCGCGACATCACCATGCGTGAGCTGACGCCTGCTGCGGTAACGGGCACGCTCTCCACGCCGGTGGGTCGTCTGCGTAAGCTGAACATGGGGCCGGAATACCTGTCCGCCTTCACGGTCGGCGATCAGCTGCTGTGGGGAGCCGCTGAACCGCTGCGCCGTATGCTGCGCATCCTGCTGTAGTTATCTTGCTATAGTTCTGCTGCTTTTCTGGCGCAACATCGGTTGGTGTTGCGCCATATTTCTACTCGTATTGCTTCACGCGTATGTCTTCGAGAACCGCAACGGGCCGGATATTTCAGAACGGCCAGCGCATAAGCGGCTTGCCGTATGACGGGTATCATTCACTGATATTTTCAGCAAAGTACCAGACCTCTTTGTTGCAGACACTGGTTTAGCTGATCCACGTTATCTTTAGCCGTCGTAGTGCAGATAAAACGTGGATTTTCATGTAAATAGACTTCGCCGTTCTGAAGTAATCCAACTTCAAGCAACTGCAATTCGGCTTGTTGTAACTGTTGCTGTAACACTGGCAGGTAAAAACCGGATGCATCATAAAAGAACTCTTCAGGAGTGATGTCTCCGATTGGGAAACCCTGTTCGTCAAACAAACTGTCTATAGATAACGCGATCCCTGCTTGCTTAATAGGGAGTAAAGCCTCCAGAGCCTGAAGATCAAATTCTTTCCATTCGATATAACAAAGAAAATCCTCCCCCAATAAATCATCCAGCCAATAGACCTGTGCATATTCGCCATGCGACTTATCTAATGCTGGCGTAATGATATCTTGTGCTGAAAATCCGGGCACTGCCTGTTCAAATGCGGCATAAAGTGCGGTATCGGTCATAACGCTTCCTTGTATTGATAAACTGATTTTTCTCTGCCGTCACGGTATGTCGGCTACCTAATCCGCAACGCCTTTATTTCCCCATCACACCACGCTATCCAACTGCTCCAATGCCTGACGGGGTGAGATCAGTGGGACGCGCACTTCGACCCGAGTGAATTTATCCGCTTCGCTGACCACCGTGATGCCATAGCGGTTGCCGTAGCGTGCTTTGATGCGACGGTCGACCAGATTCATGCCTAGCCCATCGCCACCGCTGCGGGGCTGATAGGTGCCAGCGTTATCCTCTACGGACAGTTCCAGCGTGTTGGCGTGCAGGCGTCCGCTGATGTGGATGTGTCCGTTTTCAATCATCTGCGAGATACCGTGCTTAATCGCATTTTCGACAATCGGTTGCAGGGAAAATGCGGGTAATCTCGCCTCGCGCAGCGCTTCCGGCAGCGAAATGTCTACGGTCAGGTGATCGGCAAAGCGCGCCTTTTCGATTTCGAGGTAGGCGTTAACGTGTTCCAGCTCGTCATTAAGTGATACCTCATCGTTGCTGCGCTTGAGGTTTTTACGGAAAAACGTCGACAGAGACAGCACTAGCTGGCGAGCGTGATCGGGGTTGCGTCGGATCACGGCGGACAGCGTATTCAGCGCGTTAAACAGAAAATGCGGGTTGACCTGCGCATGTAGCAGCTTGATCTCCGACTGGGCTAACAGCTGTTTCTGCTGTTCAAAACGGCCCGTCAGAATCTGTGCGGAAAGCAGGTGGGCGATCCCTTCCCCCAGCGTGCGGTTAATGCTGGAAAATAGCTTATTCTTGGGCTCATAAAGCTTGATCGTGCCGACAACGCGCTGATCTTCGCCACGCAGCGGGATCACCAGCGTGGAACCGAGTTTGCAGTGTGATGAGACCGAACAGGTATAAGACACCTCGTTGCCGTCGGCGTATACCACCTGATTGTTGTCTATCGCCCGACGGGTGTGTGATGACGTGATAGGCGCGCCGACGTTGTGGTGGTCGTCGCCCACTCCGATGAAGGCCAGCAACTTGTCGCGATCGGTAATGGCTACGGCACCCACACCTAACTCTTCATACAAAATACGGGCAACGCGCATACTGTTTTGCGGGTTAAATCCCTGACGCAGCGCCCCTTCCGCTCGGGCAGCGATTTGCAGCGCCTTGGCGGAAAACGCGGAAGTGTATTTTTCAAAAATGGCGCGTCTGTCGAGCAGAATGCGCATGAACATGGCGGCGCCGATGGTGTTGGTGATCATCATTGGTAAGGCGATATCTCGAACCAGTTCAACCGCGTTATCAAACGGACGGGCGACCAGCAGGATAATCGCCATTTGCAGTATCTCCGCGACCAGCGCGGTCAGGCCGACGACGAGGGGCTGAAACAGCAGGTCGATGCGGTTGCGGCGTGCCAGATAGCGGTGTAAGAGCCCGCCGAGCAGGCCTTCGGCAATCGTCGACAGCATACAGGCCAGCGCGGTCATGCCGCCCATCGAATAGCGGTGTAATCCGCCCGTTAACCCGACGAGGAAACCGACAGAAGGGCCGCCCAGCATGCCGCCGAGCACGGCGCCCGTCGCGCGGGTATTGGCAATAGAATCGTCTATATGCAGGCCGAAATAGGTTCCCATAATGCAAAACACGGAAAAAACCAGATAGCAGACCAGCTTGTGCGGCAGACGGATGGTGACCTGCATCAGCGGGATAAAAAGCGGTGTTTTACTGAGCAGATAGGCGATGACCAGATAAACGCACATCTGCTGTAAAAGGGAAAGAATCAGATCAACCTGGCTAACCATGGGCGGGGTCTCTTCACACACAATTTGCAACATACATAATCGCCAAATTGTACTGCTTTTTGCTCGCGGACGAATCGATCTTTGAACAAAAGATGCTAATCATCCTCTGTCATAACTTATTCATATAAATATAAACGGAAAAATTTCATCCGTTCTCGGATATTTCTCCGTTCTTTGACTACGCTGAATTAGGGGGCGTGGTTCAAGAACTCTTTCATAGTATTCATTATTTTTACACGTCGCCGTTATTCATTAGCAAGCTAATAACCCGTTATTTTTATTGGTTTTTTGTTAAAAATAAGTAACGGGAGAATATAAGCGCAGCGTAATGCGTTTTTTATATTACTTATTTATTTAATTCAAATGGTTAATCAGAGGATGGATACCATGTCAGCGTTTTCTGAGGCGATTAATTCACTTATTTCCGGGCATTATGCCGACCCGTTTTCGCTGTTAGGTATGCATCATTCCTCCAAAGGTCTTGAAGTTCGGGCACTGCTGCCGGATGCGCAGGCAGTCTGGGTTGTGGATGCCAGCAATGGACGAAAAATCGTCGAGCTGGATCGTGTAGACGAACGCGGTTTTTTTTGTGGTCTGGTGCCGCGTCGGAAAAGTGCTTTTCACTATCAATTGGCCGTGACCTGGCGTGAAGAAACCTGGGTGATTGAAGATCCCTACCGCTTTGGCCCGCTGTTGCAGGATATGGATATTTGGCTTTTGGCTGAAGGCACCCACCTGCGGCCTTACGAGCGGTTAGGCGCACATCTGGAAACGCTGGACGGTGTTGAAGGCACGCGCTTTGCCGTCTGGGCACCGAATGCTCAGCGCGTTTCCGTGGTAGGGCAGTTCAACTTCTGGGATGGCCGACGTCACCCGATGCGGCTGCGACAGGAAAACGGTATTTGGGAACTGTTTCTGCCCGATGTGAAAGCGGGGCAGCTCTACAAATATGAAATGATCGACAGCCACGGTAGCGTTCGGCTGAAGGCCGATCCGTATGCGTTTGAAGCGCAGATGCGCCCGGATACCGCATCGCTGATTACACCGTTGCCCGAGAAAGTCCCGACCAGCGACGCTCGGCGTGAGGCGAACGATCTGCGTTCACCGATTTCCATTTATGAAGTTCACCTCGGTTCCTGGCGGCGGCATACGGATAACAATTTCTGGCTGAGCTATCAGGAACTGGCGAATCAGCTGATTGATTATGTGCAGTACATGGGCTTTACGCATGTGGAGTTGATGCCAATTAACGAACATCCGTTCGATGGTAGCTGGGGTTATCAACCGCTCGGGCTGTATGCGCCAACGCGCCGTTTCGGCACTGCGTCGGAATTCAGAGCCTTTGTTGATGCGCTCCATGAGGCGGGTATCAATGTCCTGCTGGACTGGGTGCCGGGGCATTTTCCCGGCGACGAATACGGTTTGGCGCAGTTTGACGGCACCGCGCTGTATGAATATGCCGATCCGCGCGAAGGCTATCATCAGGACTGGAATACGCTGATTTATAACTATGGCCGCCATGAAGTGCGTAACTATCTGGCGGGCAATGCGCTGTTCTGGATGGAGCGCTATGGCATCGATGGCCTGCGGGTAGACGCCGTGGCTTCTATGATTTACCGCGACTACAGCCGCAGCGAAGGCCAGTGGGTGCCGAACCATTACGGCGGCAAAGAGAACCTCGAAGCCATCTCGTTTCTACGCTACACCAACCACATGTTGGGTCATGCGGCTCCGGCGGCGATCACGCTGGCCGAAGAGTCCACCGATTATCCGGGCGTCACGCTGCCGCCGGACTGCAACGGTTTAGGATTTCACTACAAGTGGAATATGGGCTGGATGCACGACACGTTGACCTATATGCAACTCGATCCGGTTCACCGCAAATACCATCACGATTTGCTGACATTCGGCATGTTGTACGCCTATAGCGAGAATTTCGTGCTGCCGCTGTCTCACGATGAAGTGGTGCACGGCAAGCACTCGTTGCTGGATCGCATGCCCGGCGATGTCTGGCAGAAATTTGCCAATTTGCGCGCGTATTACGGCTTTATGTGGGCATATCCCGGCAAGAAGCTGCTGTTTATGGGCGGCGAATTTGCGCAAGGGCGTGAGTGGAACCACGACGCCAGTCTGGACTGGCATCTGCTGGATGAGCCGGAAGGCTGGCACCGCGGCGTGCAGACACTGGTGCGCGATCTCAACCACTACTATCGCCAGCAGCCGTCGCTGTATCAGCTGGATTTTCAGCCGCAGGGCTTTGAATGGCTGGTGGTGGACGACCGGGAAAACTCGGTCTTTGCCTTTGTCCGGCGTGATGAACAAGGCAATGAAGTGCTGGTCGTCAGCAACTTCACGCCGGTGCCGCGCTATGGCTATCGGATTGGCATTAACCAGCCTGGCGGCTGGCGAGAAGCGATCAACACCGATTCGGTTCACTACAACGGGAGTGATTCGGGCAATGTCGGGACGATTTACAGCGAGGAGCAGGCCAGCCACCAGCGCCAGCATTCTCTGGTTCTGACCATTCCGCCGCTTGCCACGCTGTATCTGGTGAAGGAGACATAAATGGCGGAATTGCAGACGGGCAAGCCGACGCCGCTGGGGGCCAGTTTTGATGGACAGGGCGTGAATTTCGCTCTGTTTTCGGCAGATGCCGAGCGGGTTGAGCTGTGCGTGTTTGATGAACGTCAGCAGGAACAGCGCATCGAACTGACCGCACGCAGCGGTGATATCTGGCATGGCTATCTCCCTGATGCACAGCCGGGGCTACGCTACGGTTTCCGGGTCGATGGGCCGTTCGAACCGTCGCAGGGTTTGCGCTTCAATCCGCATAAACTGCTGTTGGATCCGTGCGCCCGCCAGCTCGATGGCTGGGTGGTGGATGACGCTTGCCTGCAAGGCGGGATCGACCAACGAGATGAGCGCGATAGCGCTGGCATCATGGCGAAGTGCGTCGTTACGGCTGAGGATTACGACTGGCAGGATGACCAGCATCCGCACACACCCTGGAATCAGACGGTGATTTATGAGGCGCACGTTCGCGGGCTGACGCAGCTGCACCCCGATATTCCCGAAGACATTCGCGGTAGCTATGCGGCGTTAGGCCATCCGGTGATGATTGATTATCTGACATCGCTGGGCGTGACGGCGCTGGAACTGCTTCCGGTGCAGCAGCATGCGGATGAACCCCGGCTTCAGCAGTTGGGGCTGCGTAATTACTGGGGCTACAACGTGCTGCTGCCGTTTGCCGTCGATAACAGTCTGGCGGCGGGTGACGATGCGCTGAATGAATTTCGCGATGCGGTGAAAGCACTGCATCACGCGGGTATCGAGGTCATTCTGGATGTGGTGTTCAACCACAGTGCTGAACTGGACGTCGAAGGCCCCACGCTGTGCCAACGCGGCATCGACAACCGTAGCTACTACTGGCTGGGTGACAACGGCGAATACCATAACTGGACCGGCTGCGGCAATGTGCTGCGCCTGAATCATCCGGCGGTGATGGACTGGGTGATGGACTGCCTGCGCTTCTGGCGCGAGGTCTGCCACGTTGATGGTTTCCGCTTCGATCTGGCAACGGTGCTGGGGCGTACCCCGGATTTTACCGCCGACGCGCCGCTGCTGTCCGCCATGAAAAATGATAGCCGCTTACAGGGCTGCAAGCTGATCGCCGAACCGTGGGACATCGGACACGGTGGTTATCAGCTCGGTCAGTTCCCGACACCGTTTGCCGAGTGGAGCGACCGCTACCGTGACGACATGCGCCGCTTTTGGCTGCATGGTGACATTTCTCTTGGCACATTTGCCCGCCGTTTTGCTGCCTCCAGCGACATCTTCCAGCAGCGCGACCGCCTGCCTTACGCCTCCATCAACAAACTGACGGCCCATGACGGCTTTACGCTGCGCGATCTGGTGAGTTTCAACCACAAGCACAACGACGCCAATGGCGAGGGTAACCGCGACGGAACAGGCAGCAATTTCAGCAATAACCACGGTACGGAAGGGCTGGAAGCGGACGATGACATCTTTCAACGCCGACTGGCCAGCCAGAAGGCGCTGCTGGCGACGCTGATTCTGTCGCAGGGAACGCCGATGCTGCTGGCGGGCGATGAACTGGGACACAGTCAGCAAGGCAACAACAACGCCTACTGTCAGGACAACGAATTGACCTGGCTACACTGGGAAAACGCGAATAGCGCACTGCGTGAATTTGTCGCCGGATTGATCCAGTTACGCCGCACGATTCCGGCATTACAGCAGGAAACGTGGTGGCAAGAAGGGGATGGCGCGGTGCAGTGGCTGAACCGAGAAGGGCAGCCTTTGACGCCGCAACAGTGGGAGCAAGGGGAGCATCAGCTACAGATTTTACTTTCTGGTCGTTGGCTCGTGTTGTTTAACGCCAGCCTGCATGCCGGAGCGTTCATTTTGCCAGAAGGCCACTGGCAGGTTTCACCGCCGTTTGATGAGACGAATCCACCTGAGGGTGGAGTTTGGCACGGACAAGCGCAGGCGGTAGGCGTCTTGATAAAACAAACCGCCTAAGCGCAAGCCATTAAAAGAATAATCAGGAGATAGCCATGGTGAATAACGACAAGCATGACCCTCTGATGTTGGCAAGACAGCTCCCTTTGAAATCCGTGGCATTAATTTTGGCCGGAGGCCGTGGAACGCGACTGAAAGGGCTGACGGCGTTGCGCGCCAAGCCCGCCGTCCATTTTGGCGGCAAATTTCGCATTATTGATTTCGCGCTCTCTAACTGCCTGAATTCCGGCATCCGCCGTATTGGCGTGATTACGCAATATCAGTCGCATACGCTGGTACAGCACATTCAGCGCGGTTGGTCATTTCTGAATGCGGAAATGAACGAATTTGTCGATTTGCTTCCTGCGCAGCAGCGCCATTCGACCGATCACTGGTATCGGGGAACGGCAGATGCGGTTTGTCAGAATCTCGACATTATTCGGCGCTACCGTGCGGAGTATGTGGTGATCCTCGCGGGCGATCACATCTACAAGATGGACTACTCACGTATGCTGATCGATCACGTGGAGAAGGGCGCGGAATGTACGGTCGCCTGCTTGCCCGTGCCGATAGAAGAGGCCAGCGCCTTTGGCGTCATGAGCGTGGACAAACAGCATCGCATCCTCGATTTTTCCGAAAAGCCGGATAACCCGACGCCGATGCCAGATAACCCCGATATGGCGCTCGCGAGCATGGGGATCTATGTTTTTAATGCGGACTATCTTTATCAATTACTGGAAGCGGATCGTAACGCGACGGATTCTGCCCACGACTTTGGGCAGGACTTGATTCCGAAGATTGTCTCGCAGCGTCTGGCCTGGGCGCATCCTTTTACGCTGTCGTGCGTCACGTCGGGCGAAGATGAACACCAGTATTGGCGGGATGTCGGCACGCTGGAAGCCTACTGGCGCGCCAATCTCGATCTGGCGTCCGTTACGCCGGAGTTGGATGTGTACGATCGGCACTGGCCGATTCGTTCTGCGATTGAATCGCTGCCGCCCGCCAAATTTGTCCAAGACCGTTCCGGCAGTCACGGTATGACGATGAACTCGCTGGTATCCGGGGGCTGCATCGTCTCCGGTTCTGTCGTCACGCATTCCGTGCTGTTCCCGCGCGTGCGGGTGAATTCGTTTTGCAGTATCGATTCGACGGTGATCCTGCCGGATGTCAACGTGGGGCGCTCCTGCCGTTTACGCCGTTGTGTGATCGATCGCGCCTGCCACTTGCCGGAAGGCATGGTGATTGGTGAAAACGCGGAAGAGGATAGCCGCCGTTTTTACCGTTCGGAAGAGGGGATCGTGCTGGTCACGCGATCAATGTTGGAAAAGCTGTAAACACCATCGGAACAAAACGGGAGTAATAATGCGGGTCTTACATGTTTGTTCGGAGCTATTTCCATTATTGAAAACCGGTGGACTGGCGGATGTGGCTGGTGCGTTGCCCGGCGCGCAGATTGCGGCGGGGATGGATGCCCGTGTCATCCTGCCTGCCTTCCCCGATCTGAAAAAAGGCATCGCCAGCCTACAGGTCGTGCGTGAGCTGGATACCTTCGCGGGACACGTCACGCTGCTGTTCGGCCACTTTAACGGCGTCGGTATTTATTTGATTGACGTGCCTGAGCTGTATGAACGCGCGGGCAGCCCTTATCACGACCCGGCGCTTTATGCATATGCCGACAACTACCTGCGGTTTGCGCTGCTGGGGTGGATGGGATGCGAAATGGCAGGCGGGCTGGATCAGTATTGGCGACCTGATGTTGTGCATGCCCATGACTGGCACGCGGGGCTGACCTGCGCCTATATGGCGGCGCGCAACTATCCGGCGAAATCGGTCTTTACCGTTCACAATCTGGCCTATCAGGGGCTGTTTGATGCTCGGCATATGATGAATCTCCACCTGCCGAGCGAGTTCTTTCAGGTGTACGGGTTGGAGTTTTACGGCCAGATTTCCTACCTCAAGGCGGGATTGTACTACGCTGACCATATTACGACTGTGAGCCCAACCTACGCGCATGAGATTACGCTGCCAGCTTATGGCTACGGCATGGAAGGCTTGCTGAAAACGCGCGAAGAAGAAGGACGGCTGTCCGGCATTCTCAATGGTGTAGACGAAACGATTTGGAATCCGGCGCACGATCCTCTGCTCACCAGCCATTACTCCCGAGATGCTTTAGCGGACAAAGCCGCAAACAAGCGGCATCTGCAAACGGCGATGGGCCTGAAGGTAGACGACAAGGCACCGGTTTTTGCCATTGTCAGTCGCCTGACCAGCCAGAAAGGGCTCGATATCGCACTAAGTGCGGTGCCGGATCTGCTGGAACAGGGCGGACAACTGGTGGTGCTGGGTGCTGGGGATGCGGATTTGCAGGAGGGCTTTCTGGCGGCGGCGGCGGAATATCACGGTCAGGTTGGCGTACAGATTGGCTATCACGAGTCCTTCTCGCACCGCATTATTGGCGGCGCGGATGTCATCATGGTGCCAAGCCGATTTGAGCCTTGCGGGTTAACGCAGCTCTACGGCCTGAAATATGGCACGTTGCCGCTGGTGCGCCGAACGGGCGGGCTGGCGGATACGGTATCGGACTGTTCGCTGGAGAATCTGGCGGATGGGCTGGCAAGTGGGTTCGTCTTTAACGATTGCAGTGTGGGATCGCTATCCCGCGCGATTCGTCGTGTGTTTGTGTTGTGGTCCCGACCCACGCTATGGCGCTATGTGCAGCGTCAGGCGATGGCGATGGATTTTGGTTGGCAGGTTTCTGCTCAGGCTTATGGTGCGCTATATCAACGCTTGTATACCCACTAGTTTTCCCACTGCGCGTCATCCTCGTGCAATCTGAAAACGACAGGGTAGGGTAACACTCACTTGGGAATGAATATTATGAACTCGCCGTTTATCTATACTTCACCAACGCTCAGTGTGGAAGCGCTGAAACACTCTATTGCTTATAAGCTCATGTTTAGCGTAGGGAAAGATCCTTCCATTGCGAATAAACATGACTGGCTGAACGCCACGCTGCTGGCCGTGCGTGACCGGATGGTGGAGCGCTGGCTGCGCTCGAACCGGGCACAGCTTTCGCAGGATGTGCGGCAGGTCTATTACCTGTCGATGGAATTTTTGCTGGGGCGGACGTTGTCGAACGCGCTGCTGGCGATGGGATTGTATGACGATCTGAAAGCCGCGCTGGATGGCATGGGGCTGGAACTGGACGATCTGCTACAGGAAGAAAACGATCCCGGCTTAGGGAACGGCGGTCTGGGGCGGCTGGCTGCCTGTTTCCTGGATTCGCTGGCGACGATGGCGCTGCCGGGGCGCGGCTACGGTATTCGCTACGAATACGGTATGTTCAAACAGAATATCGTTAACGGCAGGCAGGCGGAATCGCCGGACTACTGGCTGGAATACGGTAATGCGTGGGAGTTCCCGCGCCATAGCACGCGCTACAAAGTGCGCTTCGGCGGCCGAATCCAGCAGGAAGGCAGCAAAATGCGCTGGCTGGAAACGGAAGAAGTTATTGCGTGCGCCTACGACCAAATCATTCCCGGTTTTGATACCGATGCCACCAATACTTTGCGTCTGTGGGGCGCTCAGGCCAGTAACGAAATCAATCTGGGTAAATTCAATCAGGGCGACTACTTTGCGGCGGTAGAAGATAAAAACCACTCGGAAAACGTGTCGCGTGTGCTGTATCCCGATGATTCCACCTATTCAGGCCGTGAGCTGCGTTTGCGTCAGGAATACTTCCTGGTTTCTGCCACGGTGCAGGACATTCTCAACCGCCACTGGATGATGCATAAAACGTACAACAATTTGGCGGAGAAGTTCGCCATCCACTTGAACGATACGCATCCGGTGCTGGCTATCCCTGAGCTGATGCGTTTGCTGATTGATGAGCATAAATTCAAATGGATAGAGGCGTGGACCGTGGTGAGGAAAGTCTTTTCCTACACCAACCATACGCTGATGCAGGAAGCGCTGGAAACCTGGCCGGTTGATATGCTGGGTAAAATCCTGCCGCGCCATCTGCAATTGATTTTCGAAATTAACGAACATTTTCTGGAGTACGTCCAGAAAGAAGTCCCCGATGACAACGAACTGTTGGCGCGGGTTTCCATCATTGATGAAAACAACGGGCGTAAAATACGCATGGCGTGGCTGGCTGTAGTTGCCAGCCATAAGGTGAACGGCGTATCGGAGCTGCATTCGGATCTGATGGTGCAGTCTCTGTTTGCTGATTTCGCCCGTCTCTTCCCTAATCGGTTCTGCAATAAAACCAACGGTGTGACGCCGCGGCGCTGGCTGGCGCTCGCTAACCCGTCGCTCTCCAAGCTGCTGGATGACACCATTGGGCAGACCTGGCGTACGGATCTGAGCCAATTGAGCGAACTGAAACAGCACATCGATTATCCGGCATTTGTACAGAAAATCAGTAAGGTGAAGCTGAAGAACAAAGTGCGTTTAGCGACCTATATGGCGGAAAACCTGAATATTGTGGTTAACCCGGAATCGCTGTTTGATGTGCAGATTAAGCGTATTCACGAATACAAGCGGCAACTGCTGAACGTGCTGCACGTCATCACACTCTATAATCGCATTAAGGATGACCCCGAGATCGAGCGTGTGCCGCGAGTCGTCATTTTTGCGGGCAAAGCTGCATCAGCCTATTACATGGCGAAGCATATTATTAACTTGATCAACGACGTCGCGAAGGTGATCAACAACGATCCGACGCTGCACGATCGGCTGAAAGTGGTCTTCATCCCGAACTACAGCGTGAGTCTGGCACAGATGATCATCCCAGCGGCGGATCTCTCTGAACAGATCTCGCTGGCGGGCACGGAAGCATCCGGCACCAGTAATATGAAGTTTGCCCTGAACGGTGCGCTGACGATCGGCACGTTGGATGGGGCGAATGTCGAAATGCTGGAACATATTGGCGAAGAGAACATGTTCATCTTCGGCAACACGGCCGATCAGGTTGAAGCGCTGCGTCAGAGCGGCTACAACCCACGGCAATATTACGATCAGGATGAAGAATTACACCGCGTGCTGACGCAAATCACCACGGGCGTCTTCAGTCCTGATGATAGCCGGCGTTACAGCGATCTGTTTGATTCACTAGTGAATTTTGGCGATTACTACCAGCTACTGGCAGACTATCGCAGCTATGTGGATACACAGGATCGAGTTGATGAACTGTATGAGAAAAAGGACGAATGGGCGCGCTGTGCCGTCCAGAATATTGCCAACATGGGCTATTTCTCATCTGACCGCACCATCGGCGAATATGCAGAGGATATCTGGAATATTAAGCCGATACGGTTGTGATGAGAGAAGACCTCTCCATTGACGGTTAATTTTTAAAAAGACAACAGGCGTTCAATGAGCGCCTGTTTATTATCGTTAGTCCTCATGATGCATGTATTTTTTTATGCAGATATCTCAAAGTCAATGAGCCAAAGATTGGAATAGTGAGCAGAATGATAAAAAATAAAAATGAATCTATGTAATCCAAATCTATGGCTGTAATGATAAATAAAAAAATAAAGCTCGCCATCGTGACCATAAAATACTTTTTCATTATGAAATGTAAGAAAATAGAAACAATCCCAACAAGTATGATGTAACTGGATATAATAATCCCTGCCGCAAAATCCCAGCTATTAAAAAAATTCGTATCACTATATCGATCACCGCAAAAAAAAGCATATAAGAATGATAAAAAACACCAAAGAAACGTTGGTGATAAAAAAATATAAATAATAGATGACTTGTTTATCTTTACCCTATTATTACCTTCTTTTAACGATGTATCCTGGTTCATCATCATCCTTAATTGTATTACTCATAACATTAACGCCAATATTGATACTGTATCATCCTGATATATTGAGACAACATCAAGCTGCATTGGCGTGCTTGATATTCCCCGTTGCGCTGCTGCCAACATGGGCTATTTCTCGTCTGACCGCACCATCGGCGAATACGCAGAAGATATCTGGAATATTAAGCCGATACGGTTGTGATTGTGCGTTGATGATATGAAAAAGCGCCGTAGGCAAAAACCTACGGCGCTTTTGTGTTTGCACTAAAAGGCGCTTGTGATAACTGCGGATTAGCCCGCTTTTGCTATCTGCTGGTAATGGTTTGCCAGCCAGTCGCTGATGCGTTGTTTTTGTGCGTCATCGAAGCGCATACCCAGTTTGGTGCGGCGCCAGATGACGTCATCAAGCATAACGGCCCATTCTTTTTCGACCAGATAGCGCAGTTCCGCTTCATACAGGTCATGACCAAAATCTTCACCCAGGTCGCTGAGGCCTTTCACGTTTGCCAGAATCAGTTCGCTGTTTGAACCGTAGGTGCGGCTGTAACGGCGCGTCAGTGATTCAGGCAGATTGAAGCGGCGACGCAGCGCGGCGGCGTAGTCATCACGCGTGCCCGCGATATCACCACCCGGCAGTACCGCACCTTTCGTCCAGGCTTTACCCGCTTGCGGGTAGTATTTGTGCAGCTTGTCCAGCGCGTGCTCTGCCAGCTTACGGTATGTTGTCAGCTTGCCGCCAAACACGGAAAGCAGTGGAGCCTGACCGTTATCATCATCGACCGACAGCGTGTAGTCACGGGTAATCGCCTGCGGAGAATCGGACTCGTCATCACACAGCGGACGCACGCCAGAGTAAGTCCAGACGATATCGTCACGCGTAAGCTGCTGTTTGAAATGGTCGTTATACACGTCCAGCAGGTAGGCGACTTCGTTATCATCGATCTTCACATCGTGCGGATTACCTTTGTACTCCACGTCGGTTGTACCGATGATTGAGTAGTCATCCTGCCACGGGATCACGAACACAATACGGTGATCTTTGTTTTGCAGAATATACGCCTGCGGCTGGTTGTGAACTTTTGGCACCACGATGTGGCTGCCTTTGATCAAACGGATGCCGTAAGGCGATTTCAGCTGTAGACCGTCATCAAAGAATTCTTTCACCCACGGGCCCGTGGCGTTCACCAGACCTTTGGCGCGCCAGGTGAAGGTTTCTCCGGTCAGTGAATCAACCGCATCCACAATCCACACGCCTTGTTCACGGCGAGCGCGGGTGACTTTGGTGCGGGTACGGACTTCTCCGCCGCGTTTTGTCACTTCCTGCGCGTTTAACACCACCAGACGCGCATCGTCCACCCAGCAGTCAGAATATTCAAAGCCCTGCTTCAATTCAGGCTTAAGCACAGAATCTGCACCGAATTTCAGTCCTTTACTGGCAGGCAGGCTGACGCGTTTGCCGATGTTGTCGTACATGAACAGGCCGATACGGATCATCCAGGCCGGACGCAGGTGCGGCTGATGGGGCAAACGAAAGCGCATAGGGAAAATAATGTGCGGGGCCATTTTCAGCAGCGTTTCGCGCTCAGACAGCGCTTCGCTGACCAAACGAAACTCATAGTGCTCAAGGTAACGCAGGCCACCGTGAATCAGCTTGGAACTGGCGGAGGACGTGGCACAGGCAAGATCCTGCGCTTCCAACAACAGGACTGATAACCCTCGCCCAGCCGCATCTGCGGCGATGCCTGCACCGTTAATTCCGCCGCCGATAACGATTAGATCTTTGGTTTCCACGTTTCTTCCTCCACCCTCGAATAAATCAAAATGTTCGTTTTCGAGCATTATGATAATCGAAAACAAACAAATCAGCCAACGGTTAACCAAATAAAAACATTTATGCGTGACGAACCTAACAATATGATGATAGTTGTCACATTAAAAGCAGGGATATTGGGCTGGAATTGTGCTGTTTTGTCGTTACTCTCCACATTAGTGAAGCACTGTTTTTATAAATAGCCTTATAATCACATGGGTTTTATGCCGTTGAAGGCGGGTTACAATGACGCCTCGGGTTGCCATGACGTCAGTGGTTACTAACATCCTGTCCATTATTAACAAGGTTGTCACTTTCGATGGAACAATTTGAAGCTATCAGTATTGAGCAAGCCCATTCCCGCTGGCAGGAAGGGGGCGTTGTTGTTGATATTCGCGATCCACAGAGCTTTTCCGCAGCGCATGTTCCCGGCGCGACGCACCTGACGAACGAGACGCTATCTGACTTTGTGCGCGGCGCTGACCTCGAAGCACCAGTCATGGTGATTTGCTACCACGGCATTAGCAGCCGCAATGCCGCACAGTACCTGATTAGCCTGGGGTTTGATTCGGTGTACAGTATCGATGGTGGCTTTGAGGCCTGGCAAAACCGCTACCCGCAAGACACGCAGGCGCAAGCCTGATCGCATGACGATTAAAGAACCTTTATTATCATGCTCCTAACTCAACTTACTCACTGGCGCTTCCCGCTATGATGATTCGCGTTATTGCTCTCTCCAACCCGCGTCTGGCTCAGGCATTTGTTGATTACATGCGTACGCAGCAGGTCCATCTGGAAATGCGGCCTCAGGGGCATGAAGCTGAACTGTGGCTGGAGGATGAAACCCAACTGAGCAAGGTTCAGGGAGAGCTAGAGATTTTTCTGCGCGACCCGACAAACCCGCGCTATCTGGCGGCCAGTTGGCAAACGGGATCGATGGATACCGGCATTCAATACCAACGCTACTCTTACCTGCAAACGCTGAAGCAAAAGGCAGGCCCGCTGACGCTATCCCTGATGGTCGTGACGATCGCGGTGTTCATCCTGATGCAAATTTCGGGCTATGAGAGCGTGATGGTATGGCTGGCGTTCCCGGCTGAGGGGCAACAGATCGAGGTATGGCGCTGGTTCAGTCATGTTTTGTTGCACTTTTCCCTGCTGCACATTTTGTTCAATCTCATGTGGTGGTGGTATCTGGGCGGCCCGGTTGAGAAAGTGCTGGGAACCGGAAAATTGCTGGTCATCACGCTGGTTTCCGCGCTGGTGAGCGGCTGGGCGCAGTCCTGGTTTAGCGGCACCCATTTTGGTGGCCTGTCTGGCGTGGTTTATGCCCTGATGGGCTATGTCTGGCTGCGAGGGGAACGAGAGCCTGACGGTTATTTATCTATGCCGCGCAGTTTGATGGCCTTCGCTTTACTGTGGCTGGTCGCCGGATATTTCGATATTTTAGGCATGTCGATCGCGAATGCGGCGCATGTGGCTGGTCTGGTTGTCGGGCTATTGATGGCCTTTTGGGACACGTATAATAAAACAAACCCTCGGTAAATCGGGGCGTCTTAGGGGATAAATGTGAAGCAGACACAACGGCATGACGCCATTATTGAGCTGGTGCGCCAGCAGGGCTATGTCAGTACTGAAGAGCTAGTGGAGCATTTTGCGGTGAGCCCGCAGACCATTCGTCGCGATCTGAACGAGCTGGCCGAGCAGAATAAAATCCATCGCCATCACGGCGGTGCGGCATTGCCGTCCAGCTCGGTTAACACGGCCTATCATGACCGTAAAATGATGTGGTCGGATGAAAAAGCGCGCATTGCCCGTCGGGTGGCGAGCCAAATTCCAGACGGCGCGACCTTGTTTATCGATATCGGCACCACGCCCGAAGCGGTGGCCTATGCGTTGATGCAGCATAAGGATCTGCGCGTCGTCACCAATAACCTGAATGTGGCAACGCTGCTGACGGCAAAAGAGGATTTTCGCCTGATCTTGGCCGGTGGCGAAGTGCGTACCCGCGATGGCGGTATCATGGGTGAGGCGACGCTGGATTTTATCTCTCAGTTCCGTCTGGATTTCGGCATTTTGGGCATCAGTGGTATTGACATGGATGGGTCATTACTGGAGTTTGATTACCATGAAGTGCGCACAAAACGGGCGATTATTGAAAATTCTCGCTGCGTCATGCTGGTGACTGACCATTCCAAATTTGGTCGTAATGCGATGGTGAATTTGGGCAACATGGATTTGATCGACTATCTTTTTACCGATCAGTCACCACCACCCAGCGTACTGAAAATCATTGAACAACATAAGGTACAGTTGGAGTTGTGTTGAACCCGATGTGCCTTTTCCATGATGGACAAAGGAGGAGGCACGATGTCAGATTCTTCAAGAAAGTCGGATTCTGCAAAAGTATCAGGATCGTCAAAACGTTCAGCGGCTGCAAAAAAGCCAGAAGCTTTAACGCAGCCCGTTTCCTCCGCTCATCCCGCCATCGCCTTTGATGCATCAGAATTTACCGCCGCGCTGCGCCGCCAACAGCGGCTCGGTGGCGTCGAGTCCCTGAAAGCGATGACGCCAGTGCAGTGCTGGCGCGCCGTCAGCCTTGCGCTGTCTGAACAACTGCTGATGCACTCCGCTTCGCCAACATCTCCTGTTGCCCATACCAATACGCCTCAGCGTCATGTGAACTACCTGTCGATGGAGTTTCTGCCCGGTCGTCTGACGGGCAACAACCTGCTGAATCTGGGCTGGTATGATGCGGTAGCCGCCGTGCTGGCCGAACAGGGGCTGAACCTGAGCGATATTCTGGAGCAGGAAACCGATCCGGGGTTAGGCAATGGTGGATTAGGTCGGCTGGCGTCCTGCTTTCTGGATTCGATGGCAACGGTGGGGCAGCCTGCAACGGGTTACGGCCTCAACTACCAATACGGCCTGTTCCGTCAGCATTTTGCGCAGGAAAAGCAGCAGGAAACGGCCGATGACTGGCAGCGCGACACCTACCCGTGGTTTTTACCGCGCGCGGAGCTGGCGGTGGATGTCGGGTTTGGCGGGCGTCTGCAACCTCAAACTGACGGAACCTTGCGCTGGCTACCGGATACCGTTTTCAGAGGTGAAGCCTGTGACCTGCCGGTGATTGGCTATCACAACGGCGCAGCGCAGCCGCTGCGTTTGTGGCGTGCGACGCATCGCGATCCGTTTGATCTGACGCTATTCAATGAAGGGCACTATCTGCGGGCGGCACAGGCGGGGATTTCCGCCGCCAGCCTGACCAGCGTGCTGTATCCGAATGACAATCACGCGGCGGGCAAACGCCTGCGCCTGATGCAGCAGTATTTCCACTGCGCCTGTTCGGTGGCCGACATTCTGCGCCGCCATCTTAAGGCGGGGCGCGCGCTGTCCACGTTACCGGATTACGAAGTTATCCAGCTTAATGATACTCACCCGACGCTGGCGATCCCCGAACTGATGCGACTGCTGATGGATGAGCATCAGATACCGTGGGATGAAGCCTGGTCGATAACCGGACGCACCTTTGCCTATACCAACCACACGCTGATGCCGGAAGCGCTTGAGCGCTGGGATGAACGGCTGTTGGGTCGCCTGCTTCCGCGCCACCTGTCTATCATTCGGCAAATTGATACGCAGTTTAAGGCGCAAGTCGAGCAGCAATGGCCTGGCGATCGGCAGGTATGGGCGAAGCTCGCGATTCGCCACCAGCGCCAGATTCGCATGGCAAACCTGTGCGTCGTGAGCTGCTTTGCGGTCAACGGCGTGGCGGCGCTGCATTCGGAACTGGTGGTGAAAGATCTGTTCCCGGAATATCACCAGCTGTGGCCGACCAAATTCCATAACGTCACCAACGGTATTACGCCACGCCGCTGGCTAAAGCAGTGTAATCCGGCGCTGTCTGCGCTGATCGACGACACGCTGCACACGCCGTGGGTGAATGATCTGCCCGCGCTACAAGGGCTGGAGCCTTATGCTGACGATGCTGGTTTTCGTGAGCGTTATCGACAAATCAAGGCTGATAATAAAACGCAGTTGGCGACCTATCTCCGCCAGCAGTACGACATCGTGATCGATCCACACGCGCTGTTTGATGTGCAAATCAAGCGATTGCATGAATACAAACGTCAACACTTAAATTTGCTTCATATCCTCGCGCTATATCGTCAATTGCGTGACAATCCGCATCTGGATATAGTGCCGCACGTCTTTTTGTTCGGTGCCAAAGCGGCGCCGGGCTATGTATTAGCGAAAAACATCATTTATGCCATTAACCGGGTCGCTGCGGTTATTAATCAGGATCGCCGCGTTAACGATCGCCTGAAGGTTGTCTTCCCGCCGGATTATCGCGTCTCGCTGGCTGAACGGATGATTCCTGCCGCAGATGTGTCTGAACAGATTTCGACGGCAGGTAAAGAAGCATCCGGCACGGGCAATATGAAGCTGGCACTGAACGGCGCGCTGACCGTCGGCACGCTGGACGGGGCGAATGTCGAAATGGCGCAGCAGGTCGGTGAAGACAATCTGTTCATTTTCGGTCACACCGTCGAACAGGTAAAAGCGCTACAGGCGCAGGGCTATGAGCCGTCTGACTATCTTGCTGTGACGCCGCTGCTGCGTGAAGTGCTGAACGAGCTAGCGAGCGGTGCGTTCAGTCAGGGGGATAAAAATGCGTTTGCCCCGCTGTTGGATAGCCTGCTGAAGCTGGGCGATCCCTATATGTTAATGGCCGATTTTGCACCGTATTGTGAGGTGCAGCAGCGTGTTGATGCGCTTTACCGTGAGCCGGATGAATGGACGCGCCGCTGTGTGCTGAATACCGCCAGAATGGGGATGTTCAGTTCGGACCGGGCGATTCATGATTACCAGACGCGCATTTGGCAGGCGCATCGTTAGGAAAAGGAGAGGGTGTTCAAGGTGGATAAACTGGCAAGCCAGCAGACAGGCATCGCGGAAAGCTATACCGATGCGTATGGCAAAGAGCACATTGTTGCGGCCGCAATCAGAAACCAGATTCAGGCAATGATGGACGTTTCTGATAGCGATAATGCACCCTTGCCACCTGTTCGGGTCTTTTTGCAAGGCCGGGATGCGGTCATCGAGCTTGCTGGTCACGGTGAATACCTCTGGACGCTGATGTATGAAAACGGCGGTCAAATTCAAGGTCAGATAACGGGCGGTTCAACGCTGGCTCTGCCGGGCGTGCTGCCGCTGGGTTATCACTACCTGACGCTGACGCAGGCCGACCAGCGCTGGAGCTGCCGGATTATTGTCGCGCCGCACCGCTGCTATGAACCCGAATCCTTACTACAGGGAAAACGCTGGTGGGGCGTGACCGTCCAGCTTTATACCTTGCGCTCGCAGAACAACTGGGGCGTCGGGGATTTTGGCGATCTTCGCCAACTGATTGAGCAAATCGCCCGACGCGGCGGTGCCTTTGTGGGACTGAATCCGCTGCATTCGTTGTATCCCGCGTTACCAGAGGCCGCCAGTCCTTACAGTCCTTCCTCCCGACACTGGCTGAACATTATTTATATCGATGTGAATCGGATCGATGATTTCCAGCAGAGCGGTGAAGCGCAGGACTGGTGGCACCGTGAGGATACGCAAAGTGCGGTTACTTCGCTGCGGGCAGGGCGCTGGGTCGATTATGAACCGGTGACGGCGCTTAAGCTGACGGCCTTGCGGCTGGCTTTCCGCTACTTTACGACGCGTAGTGCGCTGGACCCGCGCATTAGCGCCTTTCGCCAGTTTGTCGTGAGCGGTGGGCAGAGTCTGCAACTTCAGGCGACGTTTGATGCATTGCAGGCTTACCTGAAAAAACAGGGTGAGAATTACGCGGACTGGCACCAATGGCCTGCCAGCTATCATGATGTACACAGCGAAACCGTGAAGTCATTCCGCCGTGAAAACAGTGACGAGATTACATTCTACAGCTGGCTGCAATGGGTCGCACATGAGCAATTAGCGGAGTGCTACGCGCACAGTAAACAGCTTGGCCTGCCGCTCGGTCTGTATCGCGACTTAGCCGTTGGCGTTGCACAGGGCGGCGCGGAAACCTGGGATGAACGGCAGCTCTATTGCCTTGATGCCTCTATCGGTGCACCGCCGGATCCGCTCGGGCCGCAGGGACAAGACTGGCAGCTTGCACCGATGAACCCTACCATGCTTCAGCTTCGTGGCTATCAACCGTTTATCGACGTCCTGCGCAGCAACATGGCGCACTGTGGCGCGCTGCGTATCGATCACGTGATGGCGCTTTTGCGCCTGTGGTGGATACCCAAGGCGGAGTCGGCGGGCAACGGGGCTTACGTGCATTATCCGGTCGACGATCTGCTGGCGGTGCTGGCGCTGGAAAGTCAGCGTCATCGCTGCCTGATTATCGGTGAGGATTTAGGCACGGTGCCGCCGGAAATTGTCAGTAAGCTGCATGATTACGGTATCTATTCTTACAAAGTGCTGTTCTTTGAAAAGGACGAAGAAAACCACTTCCGTGCACCGGAAGATTACCCGCGTCAGGCCATGACAACCATTACCACGCACGATCTGCCGACGCTGCGCGGCTACTGGCAAACCGTGGATTTATCGCTGGGGCGGGAATTGGGGCTGTACCCGACGGAGGCGCTACTGCAAGAACAAATGCAGCAGCGTGAGAAAGCGAAACAGGGGCTGCTCAACGCGTTGCACGAATTCGGGCTATTGCCGCAGCGGGTTGGCCGCAACTCCGCGCTGACCACAATGGGCGCACCGCTAAGCCGTGGCGTTCACCGCTATGTCGCCGATAGCGCAAGTGCGCTGGTGGGATTCCAACTGGAAGACTGGCTAGACATGGCGACACCGGTCAATGTGCCGGGCACCAACCGCGAATACCCCAACTGGCGACGCAAGCTCACGCGTCCGCTGGAGTCGATCTTCGCTGACCGCTGCCTTGAACGACTGGTTCGGGATATGGATTTGCGTCGTGGCGCGCCGATGAAAGATCAGAAAGCCTAACGACAGAACAATACTCTTCCTCCCCTGAGTCGGGGAGGAAAAGCAAAGATTAATCAGCAGGGAAGTTGATTAATAGTAGGAGTGCTCGCCGCGCTGGTGTTCGGTGAGATCTCTCACACCTTTCAGCTCAGGGAATGTTTGCAGCAGCTCTTTCTCGATCCCTTCTTTCAGCGTGACGTCAACCATAGAACAACCGTTACAGCCGCCGCCAAATTGCAGAATCGCCAGACTGTCATCGGTAATTTCCATCAGCGTCACGCGGCCGCCGTGGCCCGCCAGCTGTGGGTTGATCTGCGATTGCAGCACATACTCGACGCGTTCCATCAGCGGGGCGTTATCGTCCACTTTACGCATTTTGGCGTTTGGCGCTTTCAGCGTGAGCTGAGAACCTAACTGGTCGGTCACGAAGTCGATTTCAGCGTCTTCCAAATAAGGTGCGCTGAGTTCGTCCACGTAAGCGGAAATCTTTTCAAACTTCAGTACGGTATCGCTGGCTTCTACGGCATCCGGCGGGCAATACGACACGCCACACTCGGCGTTTGGCGTACCTGGATTGATAACAAATACGCGAATCTCTGTGCCTTCTTCCTGTTTTGCCAACAGTTTCAGGAAATGCTCCTGAGCAGCATCGGTAATACGGATCATAAGAGTAAGCTCGATAGTTGACTGCACTTATCGGTTATAATACGCCCATCCTCCCCCTGACTACAAGGTTCGGCACAAACACCAGACCTGAACGCCCGCTGCACCTTGAGCCAGCAGCAGCCTGCTGATTTCAGCGGCGGTACTGCCCGTCGTGACCACATCATCCAGTAAAACCACCTGCTGCCCAGACAGCGAGACATCACAGGAAAATGCACCCCGCAGATTTCGCCGTCGCGCGCTGGCGCTGAGCGTTTGCTGTAGCGGCGTGCGTCGGGTGCGCTGCAATTCGCGTGGCTCGTAAGCACAGTTCAGCCAGCGGGCGAGAGGTCGAGCGAGCAGCTCGGTCTGGTTGAAGCCACGTCGCCACTGGCGGTTCCGGTGCAGGGGAACGGTGAACAGTCGCTCAGGGCGGAACAGGGGAACCCGTCCGGTGAGCTTTCGCTCGCGGTAGGCCATCTGCCAGCGCAGTAACAGCTGTCGGGCGAGTACCGCTGCCAGCTCGGTTTTACCGTGGAACTTAAAATGCTTCAGCAGCGTGTTGAACGGCGGCGCGTAGTCGCTGATGAAGGTCATCGATTGCCAGGGCTGCGGGTTTTGCAGGCAGCGCCCGCACGGATGCGTGGTGTCGCCGGAGGGCAAGCCACAGCGCGGGCAACAGGTGGGCAAGCGCGGCAAATGGCGCTGGCAGTACGAGCAAATTCCCTGCTGGCTGTGATGAAGTGGCAATAAGCATAGCCAGCAGCGTGCGGAGATGGTTAACATTGTTTTCCTTAACGAGCGTTTTCCCTAAATACGGGTTTTCCCTGAAATATATTGACCCCATGCAAACGTGAAGGGGTTTCCTGAGGAAGGAAGATAACTGATGGCAGCGTTGTATTGGCAGACTGAAGGCGCAGGAAACACGGATCTTGTGTTGCTGCACGGGTGGGGATTGAATGCGCAGGTATGGCAAAGCATTATCGCGCGATTCGCCCCGCATTTTCGTCTGCACTTGGTCGATCTGCCGGGCTATGGCAGAAGTCAGGGATTCGGGCCGATGTCGTTGAGTGACATGGCGGACTACGTGCTGGCGCAGGCACCGGAACGCGCCGTCTGGCTAGGGTGGTCGCTGGGTGGACTGGTTGCCAGCCAGATTGCGTTGAGCGCCCCTACGCGGGTTGAAAAGCTTATTACCGTGGCGTCATCTCCCTGTTTCAGTGCACAGGACGGCTGGCCGGGAATCAAGCCGGACGTCTTGCTGGGGTTTCAACAGCAGCTCAGTGAGGATTTTCAGCGTACGGTCGAGCGGTTTCTGGCACTGCAAACGCTGGGAACGGAGAGCGCACGGCAGGATGCCCGACTGTTAAAAAGTGTGGTGCTGGAACAGCCGATGCCGTCAGTCGAGGTATTAAACGGCGGGCTGGCGATTTTGCGTGAAGCGGATTTACGCCAGCCGTTAGCCGACCTGGCCGTGCCATTCCTGCGGCTTTATGGTGCGTTAGACGGGCTGGTGCCGCGCAAGGTTGCCGGATTGCTGGATGACCCGTGGCCGAATTCAACCTCGGTGGTGATTCCAAAGGCTGCGCATGCACCATTTATCTCGCACCCTGATGCTTTTACCGAGCAGGTGATCGCGTTCGCTCAGGCCTAGCCGACGATAATTTACATTTTCTCCTCAATTTCTCCACGATTTAGCCGACGTCGACAGTTAAGGTAATTCGGCACTCTGTGCGCAGGGTTTTTCTCTGGGTTAAATGAATCCGATTTCGATCGAATATAAGTAGGCTGCTCGTGAAGCAGCCACGTCAAAATATGGCTGAGGAGTGTTGGAGAGATGGCGAACTTTTTTGTCGACCGTCCCATTTTTGCGTGGGTGCTGGCTATCCTTCTCAGCCTGTGCGGTATGTTGGCTATCAAGTCATTGCCGCTGGAACAGTATCCCGATCTGGCCCCGCCCAGCGTGCGGATCACCGCGAGCTACCCCGGCGCGTCGGCGCAGACGCTGGAAAATACCGTCACACAGGTTATCGAGCAGAGCATGACGGGGCTGGATAACCTGATGTACATGTCCTCGGACAGCAGCAATATCGGGCAAGCCAGAGTCATGCTGACCTTCGAGGCAGGCACTGACCCCGATGAAGCCCGTCAGCAGGTGCAAAACCAACTTCAATCCGCTATCCGCAAGCTGCCACAGGATGTCCAGCAGCAGGGCGTCACCGTCAGTAAAACGGGCGATACCAATATCCTGATGGTCGCGTTTGTTTCTACCGATGGCAGCATGGATAAGCAGGATATCGCTGATTATGTCGCGACGAATATTCAGGAACCGATCAGCCGCATCAGTGGCGTGGGCGAGGTTTCTGCCTATGGGTCACAGTATGCGATGCGCATCTGGCTGGATCCGGCCAAACTGATGGATTATGCGCTGACCACCAGCGACGTGGTACGGGCCATCGAATCGCAGAACAGCCAGGTATCGGTGGGTCAGGTCGGCGGCGTGCCGTCGGTGGATAATCAGGCTCTGAACGCGACGATCAACGCACAATCGCTGTTAGAGACGCCGCAGCAGTTTCGCGATATCACGCTGCGCGTCAATCAAGATGGCTCCGCCGTGACGCTCGGCAATGTCGCAGAAGTTGAGCTTGGTGCCGAACGCTACGATTTTCTCAGTCGTTTCAACGGTCAGTCCGCCTCCGGTCTGGGGGTGACGCTGGCGTCCGGTGCGAATGAGCTGGAAACCGATAAGCGCGTCAGAGAACGTATCGAAGAGCTGTCGCAATACTTCCCGCACGGGCTAGAAGCTAAAATCGCCTTCGAAACCTCCCCCTTTGTAAAAGCCTCGATTACCGATGTGGTGAAAACCCTGTTTGAAGCGGTGCTGCTGGTCTTTCTGGTGATGTACCTGTTTTTGCAGAATTTCCGTGCCACGCTGATTCCTACGATTGCGGTGCCGGTGGTGTTGCTCGGCACATTTGCCGTGCTGTATGCCTTCGGTTTTAGCCTGAATACGTTGACGATGTTCGCGATGGTGCTGGCGATTGGCCTGCTGGTCGATGATGCCATTGTAGTGGTGGAAAACGTAGAGCGAGTGATGAGCGAGGAAGGGCTCTCGCCACGCGAGGCGACGCGGAAATCGATGGGTCAGGTGCAGGGCGCGCTGGTCGGGATCGCGCTGGTGCTGTCCGCCGTGTTTGTGCCAATGGCCTTCTTTGGTGGCACCACGGGAGCGATTTACCGTCAGTTCTCCATCACGATTGTGACCTCAATGATCTTGTCGGTGCTGGTGGCGATGACGCTGACGCCCGCGCTGTGCGCGACGCTGCTCAAGCCGCTCGCCAAGGGTCAACACCATGGCCGTAAAGGGTTCTTCGGCTGGTTTAACCGAAGTTTTACCCGCATGTCGCTGAAGTATGAACGCGGCGTTGGCAAGATATTAATCAGCAGCGGGCGCTGGCTGCTGCTGTATATGGGCATCATCGGGATTATGGCTTTCCTGTTTTTCCGGCTGCCGACCTCGTTTCTGCCGCAGGAAGATCGCGGTGTGTTCACGACACAAGTGCAGCTCCCGCCGGGCTCGACGCAGCAGCAGACCTTACAGGTGGTCAACAAGATCGAGCAGTACTATCTCACGCAGGAAAAAGACACCGTGACGTCCGTGTTTTCCACCATTGGCTCAGGGCCGGGCGGAAACGGGCAAAACGTAGCGCGGCTGTTCGTGCGCCTTAAAGACTGGGATGAACGCACCACGCCGGAGAGCAGTTCGTTTGCCGTTATTGAACGCGCGACCAAAGCGTTTCGCAAGATTCAGGAAGCGCGCGTGTTCGCCAGTAGCCCGCCATCGATTAACGGGCTGGGGAGTGCTGCGGGTTTCGGTATGCAGCTACAGGATCGCGGTGGACTGGGTCACGATGCGCTGATGGCGGCGCGGGATCGGCTGTTAAACATGGCCGACAGCAATCCCGAACTGACGCGCGTGCGCCACAACGGTCTGGATGACAGCTCACAGCTGCGGATTCATATCGATCAGCGCAAAGCGCAGGCGCTGGGCGTATCGGTGGATGATATTAACAGCACGCTGAAAACGGGCTGGGGCTCGACCTATGTGAATGACTTCCTTGACCGTGGCAGGGTGAAGAAAGTCTACGTTCAGGCGGCGGCGAAGTTCCGCATGCTGCCGGACGATGTCAGTAAATGGTATGTGCGCAACAACCGTGGCGGCATGGTGCCGTTCAGCGCGTTTGCGCAAACCGTCTGGGAAACCGGATCGCCGCGCCTTGAGCGTTACAACGGTTATTCCTCGCTGGAGATTGTCGGTGAAGCGACGCCGGGCGTTAGTACCGGGACGGCGATGAATGTCATGGAATCGCTGGTGGCGCAACTACCGGAAGGCTTTGGGGTGCAATGGACGGGCATGTCGTTGCAGGAGCGATTGAGCGGGGCGCAGGCACCGGCGCTGTATGCCATTTCGCTGCTGGTGGTGTTCCTGTGTCTGGCTGCGCTGTATGAAAGCTGGACTGTGCCGTTCTCCGTCATGCTGGTGGTGCCGATGGGCGTGCTGGGTGCGCTGGTGGCAACCTGGGCGCGCGGTCTGGAAAACGATGTCTATTTTCAGGTTGGGCTACTGACGGTGGTCGGGCTATCGGCGAAGAACGCCATCCTGATAGTGGAATTCGCCAACGAAATGAACCAGAAAGGGAAGGATTTGGTTGAGGCCACGCTGGAAGCTTCCCGTCAGCGACTACGGCCGATCTTGATGACATCGCTGGCGTTTATTTTCGGTGTTCTGCCGATGGCGACCAGCAGCGGCGCAGGCTCGGCCAGCCAGCATGCGGTGGGAACGGGCGTGATCGGCGGTATGCTAGCCGCCACCTTCCTCGCCATCTTCTTCGTACCGCTGTTCTTTGTCGTCGTGCGTCGCCGTTTTCCGCTGAAGGAGAAGGCACCGCAACAGGATTAGATACAGATGCAATAATTTATGGGGAAATTCATCAAACTGTAAAAAAAGGTAACTACGTTATGTCCAGCTCAATGACGCAACCAAGGACATAACAATGAAAGCTCGCTGGTTACTGCCTTTACTGATTTCTGCTGCTCTGCCGGGAATGGTGCAGGCTCAGGCCATTTATCCCATTGACCGCGCCACGATGCTGGCAGGCGGAAAATTCGATTTTAAAGTCGAGTTTGATGAAGTACTTAAGCCGGAAGATATTCGCATTCTGATCAACGGTAAGGATTACCAGCAGGTGCTGGGCAAAACGGCATCGTTTGTTGAGCGTGAAGACGGCGGCAACGCGTCCACGATCTGGCTGCGAGACGTGAACTTGCCGGAAGCCGGCAAGTATGTGGTAGAAGCGGAAGCCAAAGGCAAGAAGACGCTGGTGAACTGGGAAGTTTATTCAGCGGCTGGCACGCGTAAAGCCAAAAACGTGATTCTGTTCATCGGCGATGGCCTGTCCGTTGCGCACCGTACTGGCGCGCGCATCCTGTCTAAAGGGGTGACGGAAGGGAAAGCGGATGGTCGTCTGGCGATTGATGACCTGCAATACATGGCGTTTGCCGGTACGTCCAGTACCGACTCCATTGCGGCCGATAGCGCCAACACCATGAGTGCTTACATGACCGGTCACAAATCCGGTGTGAACGCGCTGGGTGTGTACGTCAGCCGTAGCAAAAGTTCACTGGATCACCCGAAGCAGGAAACGCTGGGTGAGCTGTTAACCCGTTCTACCAAAATGTCTGTCGGCGTAGTCAGCGATGCTGAACTTCAGGACGCGACGCCAGCGGCAGTCGTCTCTCACACGCGTCGTCGTGCGGATAAAGCTGAAATCGTTGAGATGTTCTACAACGTGCAGCCTACGGTCATGTTGGGCGGCGGTTCTGCCTACTTCCTGCCGAAAAGCACGCCGGGTTCTAAGCGTAAAGACGAAACCAACTACGTTGAGAAATTCCAGCAGGCGGGCTATTCACTGGTCACCGATGCAGATTCACTGAAGAAAAATGCTGCGCAGGCTACCAAACTGCTGGGGCTGTTCCACACTGGTAACATGGATGGCGTGATGGATCGTCGCTTCCTGAAAAATGACGTTGCCAAGAAATTCCCGAACCAGCCTGACCTGACCGACATGACGCAGGCGGCGCTGGATGTACTGTCCAAAAACCAAGACGGCTTCTTCCTGATGGTGGAATCTGCGCTGATCGACAAAGCGTCTCACCCGCTGGATTGGGAACGCGCCTTCACTAACACCATCATGCTGGATCAGTCTGTCGCTATCGCCAAGAAATTTGCCGAGAAAAACCCAGACACGATGATCATCGTGACGGGCGACCATACGCACGGCCTGTCTATCATCGGTACCATTGATGACAGCAAACCGGGCACCGAGATGCGTGAGAAGGTTGGTGTGTATGAAGATGCGGGCTATCCGAACTATAAGGATGCCAACAAAGACGGCTACCCGGATGACCTGAACGTCTCCAAACGTCTGGCCGTGTTCTTCAACAACTACCCAGACTATTACGAAACGTTCCGTCCGAAGCTGGATGGCCAGTTCGTGCCTGCTATCAAGAACGAAAAAGATCAATACGTTGCCAACAAAGCCTACGAGAACGTGCCGGGCGCGGTATTCCGTGAAGGGATCCTGCCACGCTCTTCCGATACGGGTGTTCATGCCGTTGACGATATGGTGATTCAGGCGAGCGGCCCAGGTGCAGAACGTATCCGTGGTTACATGGAAAATACCGATCTGTTCCGGGTGATTGTTGATGCACTGGCGGTGAAACCGCAGGACAAAAAGTAATCCTACGACGCTATGAATAATGCGAAATGCAGCAAAGCGGGGGCGACCCCGCTTTTATTCTCTTGGCTGCGCGCGGTGCTGGTGATCTTCCTCATCGGAGGTATCGCCCCGGTGAAAGCCGCGCAGTCTGAACTCTCCTTCGACAAGCTGTATGCCTCTTACGGCGTGCTGGGTCTGGAATTCTCCAATGAAGTCAAAACGCTCTCCGGCAAACGGGTCAAGATGCGCGGCTTCATGGCACCGCCGCTCAAGGCGGAGTCACAATTCTTTGTCTTAACCAAAATGCCAATGGCGCTGTGCCCCTTCTGTTCGTCTGATGCGGACTGGCCTGAGGATATCCTCGTCGTTTACCTCGCCAAACGTCAGACCTTCGTACAGAACAACACCATGATTGAGGTGGAAGGCGTGCTGGAACACGGATCGTGGACCGACCCTGAAACGGGTTTTGTCAGCCTGCTGCGACTGCGTGAAGCCACGTTCGATACCCTTTAGGAGCGCTGATGGCTGAGTTATTGATTCAACACCTGAGTGTAACCTTCCCCGATACGTCCGAGGCCGTGCTGGATATTCCCACGCTGTCTATTCGTTCTGGCGAGCGGGTTGCGGTGATGGGGCCTTCCGGCTCCGGTAAGACCACGCTGGTGAATGCTATTACCGGAATGGATCACAGCGGAACGGGCTGTGTGCAGTGGGAAAAGCAGGACATCTGGCAGATGAATGAAGCGGAGCGCGACCGCTGGCGGGCGCAGCATATCGGGTTGGTGATGCAGGATTTCCACCTGTTCCCCGGCCTGAGTGCGATAGAGAACGTCTTACTGCCTGCGCAGTTTCACCACTGGCGGATACCTGCGGCGCTCAGGCAGCGGGCGGCAGATTTGCTGGCACAGGTGGGGCTGGATACCGCGAAACGTCCGATTGAAGTGCTATCACGCGGCGAGAAGCAGCGGGTGGCGGTCGCAAGAGCGTTGCTCAGCAAGCCTGACATCATCATCGCCGATGAGCCAACGGCCAGTCTGGACGCGCAGAGCGGCGAGCAGATCGCCGACCTGCTGGTGACGCTGGCGCGCGATAGTCGCGCGACGCTTATCGCGATTACGCACGATGCACGTCTGGCTTCACAGATGTCGCGCTGTATTCAACTGGAAAAAGGACGCCTCGTGGCGGACACGCTGTATCAGGAGGATCGCGCATGATTCCTTGGCGTCTTATCTGGGTCGACTGGCGTCGGCTCTGGCCGGGTGTGCTGGTCGTGGTGTTGCTGATCGCCGTGGCGACAGCGTTAAGTATTTCGGTGAGTTTGCAGGAAAGGGCGCTGCGCATGGGCAGTGCCAAAGCGGCTGACCGTTTCGATCTGGTGATCGGTGCGCCGGGGAGCGAAACCCAGCTGGTGCTGTCGTCCGTGTTCCTGCAACCGTCGGCATTGACGCTGATTCCTGCGCAGGTGCTGACCGATCTGGAAAAGAACCCGCTGGTTGCCTGGGCGGCACCGGTTGCGTTTGGTGATTTCTATCAGGGGATGCCGATTATCGGCACCACACCGCCGCTGGCCACGGATAACGGCAAGCGGCAGCTTACCGCCGGGCGCGTGTTCAACGACGGCTTTGAAGCCGTGGTAGGGGCGCAAACGGGGCTGACGGTGGGGAGTACATTTAGCCCGATTCACGGTCAGGTGGGGACGGAAGGGGCGCACGCGCACGATGACGTCATCTACACCGTTGTCGGTGTTTTACCTGCTGACGGCAGCGCATGGGATAAAGCGATTCTGGTGCCAGTGAACGCGGTGTGGCGAGTACACGGTATCCATCCACCGCATGCTGCGGGCGATGATCACGACGGTGATGAGCATGGCGAACATGAGCACGAAGGTGAACATGATGGCCATTCGCATGATGAAACCACGCAGGCGGAAGGTGAGCTGCATACCGATGAGCATCACAATGACGTGCATCCAGCGGAAGGCGGTGACCATCATGCGGATGCCGCTCAACCGGTAACGGCGTCACACGCTGATGAACACGGCGAAGCCGAAGCACACGGCCACGCGCATCAGGCTGGTTTGCCCGCTATCGTCGTTAAGCCAAAAACGATCGCGGGTGCCTATCAACTTCGTTCGCTGTATCGCAGCAACACGACGTTGGCAGTGTTCCCCGGCGAAGTGCTGGTGAAGCTCTACTCGATGTTGGGCGATATTCGTGAGCTGTTGACCTATATCTCGCTGGGCACGCAGGGACTCGTGGGCGTCGCGGTGGCGATGGTGGCGGTTATCCACCTGCGGCAGCGGCAGAAACAGATCGGCGCACTCCGTGCCTTTGGCGCACCGCGCTACGGTATTTTCACGCTGATTTGGAGCGGGTTGATGTCGTTGGTGAGCGTCGGTGTGCTGCTGGGTGTTGGTCTGGGCTACCTTGCCGCACGTGCGATTGCGGTGGTCATGAGCGAGAAAAGCGGCTTTGTCCTGCCGGTGACGCTGGAATGGGAAGACATCCACTTCGTCCTGCTCCTGTTGCTGGTCGCCGCCGTGGTTCTTACCATCCCCGCCATGCTGTCTTACCGTCAATCTCCTGCAACGGCACTGCGTGGCGAGTAAGTGTGGCGAATGAGCGTGGTGAGCAAGTCGCTACGCTAGCTCTATTAGCATCAGACGTGTAGTTTCTGCGTCCGATGCTGTCCTTCGCTGTCTTACCGTCGTGACATAAAAAAGCAGGGTGAACGTGGTTCACCCTGCTGCATTTTACTCTCTTGGCGTGACGCCAGAGGGGATTAGCGCAAATCCAACATCGCGATATGGTCCATATCGTCAAACGTCAGGTTTTCGCCGATCATGCCCCAAATGAAGGCGTAGTTTTTGGTGCCGACACCGGTGTGAATCGACCAACTCGGGGAGATCACTGCCTGCTCGTTATGCATCACCAGATGGCGCGTTTCATGTGGTTCACCCATCATATGGAAAATAATGGTGTCTTCCGCCATATCAAAATAGAAGTACACTTCCATTCTGCGCTCATGGGTATGCGTCGGCATTGAATTCCAGTTGCTGCCTTCCGCCAGACGCGTTAATCCCATGCTCAGCTGGCAGGTGTCCACCACTTCCGGCACCAGATATTTGCAAATCGTCCGCTTGTTACAGGTTTTGACATCACCCAGTGGTGCCTTGATCGCCTGATCCTGCGTAATGATGCGTGTTGGGAAAACGGCATGTGCTGGTGCGCTGTTATAATACAGTTTCGCTGGCTTGGCTTTGTCCAGGCTGCTGAACGCTAAGGCTTTCGTGCCCTTTCCGACATAGAGCGCTTCCTCATTGCCAACTTCGTAGCTTGTGCCGTCGATAACGATTTTTGCCGGGCCGCCGATGTTGATAAGCCCCAGCTCGCGACGCTCAAGAAAATAGTTCACGCCAAATTGTTTGCCGATGCCGTCATCAAACGTTATCTCGCCATCCACCGGCATGATCCCGCCCACCACGATACGGTCGATGTGGCTGTAGGTCATGGTGTATTGGTTTGGCGTAAATATCTGCTCAATAAGAAATTTCTTTCTCAGCTCAGTGGTATCAAGCGTTTTCGCATGTTCACTGTGTACACTTTGTCGTACGTCCATTTTGCTACCTTCTTATGCGGTTTTAGGTGAAAAGCGTTTTGCCCATACTGCCGTAAGGATGGGTACCAGTACTGATGTCACGATCACACTGGTGGCGACTAACGCTGTTGCCTGTTGAGCGACCGGAGCGAATTCCGGAGCCATATTCGCGATCAACAGAGGAGTGGCGACGGCGGCACCAGCACTACTGGATGCGGCCACGCCTGCGGTTCCATTACCACCGCCGATAAATTTATCCGCCAGAATCAACGGGATACCCGTAACAACAATCACCAACAGGCCGAGGAAGATACCTGCGAAACCCGTCTGGAGGATCACGGATAAATTAATGGTGTTACCCAGCGCAAAGGCAAAGAAAGGAATCAGCGTTTGTACTGAATTACCGAACAGCTTTCTCAAGTCCGGGTCCAGGTTGCCCAATGCAAAACCAATCAGGAAGGGCAGTACGGCACCGACAAATAACTGAGGTTCAAAGGTCGCGATACCGCTGGCACCCAGAATGACCATGGTCATCAACGGACCGGATTCCAGAGACATCAGTACGAACGCGCCCGCTTCTTCTTTCGAACCGTATTGGTTCATCAGTGCAGCGTACAAACCGCCGTTAGTCATGTCCATTGCCGCGACCAGCGCCAGCACGGAGATCCCAGCCAGCATCCCGTTTTGGATACCGTCACCCGGCAAGAATGTGCCAGCGATCAGCGCCACAATCCAGGCGGTGGCGATTTTGGTAACCACCAGAACGCCTGATTTTCTCAGCATCGTTCCTGTTGCTTTAAATTCAATGGATGCGCCCATGCAGAAAAACCAGACTGCCAGAATAGGGATTGTGCCCGTAATCAAGCCGTTACTGAAAGAACCTAAGAATTTCCCGGCCCCTGGCGTAAAGGTATTACACAATGCGCCCAAAAAGAGCGGCACCAGCATTAATCCCCCAGGGATTTTATCAATAGCTTGTTTGATTTTCATAAAAGACCTCATTAAAAGATAAAAGCATGTTCAGCCCGCTTTCAGTGAAAGCAGATGGAGTATTGGTATAAAGTAATAAATAGGGGGGAATAAAACCCAAGGGGTTATTACCCGATTTCATTAACTATTGAAGATGGTTGTCCCCATTATAAAATTGATAATTAATAATTTTCGTCATCTTAATGATGACTTCTTTAATGTTTTTTTAGTTATAGTTGGCCTTCCCGTAATGCTTAATTAGCGTTTACAGGTCATTATGTCGTGACATATCCGTCACGCTATTTACGCGACTATGATGAATTTCAATAAATCATAAAGTGAAATCCACTAGGATTATTTTCACTAAATATATTATCTAATATCAATATTCCGGCTGTTAATATGAGCGGTAATCGCTTTGCTGGTTTTAATCAGGCTTGCCAGATGCTTTTCTTTTTTTCCATTAGCATATTGCGACTGCATACCGTTAACGCCAATAGCGGCGATGACTTCACCATTTTGGTTAAAGATCGGCGCGGCCATGCAGCAAATCTCTTCTATATCTTCGCCGTCGTCTATTGCCCAGCCCTGTTCCTTGACGGTCTTCAGGTGCTGTAGAAAATCTTCTTTGTTGGTAATTGTCCGAGGAGTCAAATACTCAAAGGTGCAATCGGCAATCAGTGATTCAATTCTTTCCTGCGGTAGCCAGGCGACGAGCACTTTTCCCAGAGACATACGGTTAAATACAATTTTCTTACCTTCCCAGGATGTTTTTACGATGGCCTTGGGCGATTCGACTTTACTCAGGAAGAAGCCGTTATCGCCGTCCATAATACCAAGATGGCAGGTCAACTCTGTCTCTTTGACTAATTCATGCATAAAGTTAATCGTGTCTTTACGCAGATCAATATTCTTTATTACCAAACCGCCAAGCTCAAACAGTCTCAACCCCAAAACATAACGACCGTCAGCGCGCTGACGTAACAATTGCGTAACCACCAGCACTTCCAGTAGATGATGTACGCTGCTTTTGGGTATAGACAAATCAGTGCAAATCTCAGTGAAGCTGGCTTCGTCATGTTTGGCGATGTAGTCAATAATCATCACTAAACGGACGGCTGCTGGCGCTTTACTGTGTTCGAGCTGTTGGAATATATTCATGGATGTTCTATATATAAAACTATGGTTTCCTATATAGAACAATAATAACGCAACGGTAATTTATTTACCTAGATGCAGATCACAAAATAATCGCGAAGTGGTTGAATATTTCAATATAAATGAAACGTAGTTTTATTAGGGAAACAAAATGGCGGTATTTTGGCAGGAAAGATGCCTGACCCCATAAATGGGAGTCAGGCTGATTTAAATGACAGAACGGCGGTTAGCGCTTTTTAAAGGCAGCGGCCAGCGCATCGCCCATCGCGCTGTTGCCAGCGACAGGGGCGCTAGCGGGACGAGGACGTGATTTACCGGCTGGCTGACGAGATGAGGCATTGCTATCGCTACGCGCATTGCCACCGCCACGGCGTGATGCCGTCTCGCCCGGCTGTTCATCAAGGCGCATGGTCAGCGCGATACGCTTACGTTGCAGATCCACTTCCATTACTTTCACTTTGACGATATCGCCCGCTTTTACGACCTTGTGCGGATCGTCGACGAAATGGTCGGCCAGTGATGAAATGTGTACCAAACCGTCCTGATGGACGCCGATATCCACAAACGCACCAAAGTTAGTGACGTTGGTGACGGCGCCTTCCAGAATCATGCCCGGCAGGAGATCGTTTAAGGTTTCCACGCCATCGGCGAAGCTGGCGGTTTTGAACTCAGGGCGTGGATCGCGGCCCGGTTTTTCCAGCTCTTTGATGATGTCGGTCACCGTCGGCACGCCGAAACGCTCATCGGTGAAATCCGAAGGTTTCAGGTTACGCAGCGCATTGGGGTTCCCCATGAGCTCCTGCAACGCCTGCTCGGTCGCGGCCAGAATGCGCTCTACGATCGGATAGGCTTCCGGGTGAACGGTAGAGGCATCCAGTGGGTTGTTGCCGTGGTTGATGCGCAGGAAGCCTGCACACTGTTCAAAGGCTTTTGGCCCCAAACGGCTGACTTTCAGCAGCTGTTCGCGGTTGTGGAAGCGGCCATTCTCATCACGCCAGGTCACAATATTTTGCGCCATCATGCGCGTCAGTCCGGCGACACGCGTTAACAGCGCCACGGACGCGGTGTTCAGATCAACGCCAACGGCGTTAACGCAGTCTTCGACCACAGCATCCAGTTTCTTCGCTAGCAGGCTTTGGCTTACGTCATGCTGATACTGACCCACGCCGATGGATTTCGGGTCGATCTTCACCAGTTCAGCCAGCGGATCCTGCAAACGACGGGCGATAGAGACTGCGCCGCGCAGCGACACATCCAGATCGGGGAATTCCAGCGCCGCTAGCTCGGAGGCCGAGTACACCGACGCGCCAGCTTCGCTGACGATCACTTTCTGCGCGTTGATCGCTGGGAACTGTTTCTGCGTGTCGAGGAAGAAACGTTCGGTCTCACGTGAGGCAGTACCGTTGCCAATCGCTACCAGCTCAACCTGATATTTGAGGCACAGTGCGGCAACAATTGGAGCGGCCTTCGCAGCCTGGCCGGTATGCGGATAAATCGTATCGGTCGCGACCAGCTTGCCGGTGGCATCCACCACCGCGACTTTTACGCCAGTACGCAAGCCGGGATCGAGACCCATTGTGGCACGCATACCCGCAGGCGCGGCCATCAGCAGGTCGTGCATGTTGCGGGCGAAGACGTTAATCGCTTCGTCTTCCGCTTTCTCACGCACGCTGCCCATCAGCTCGGTTTCAAGGTGCAGCAGCACTTTAATGCGCCACGTCCAGCTAATGACGGCGCGCAGCCAGCTGTCTGCTGCGGCATTCCCCAAACGCAGGTTCAGGTGGTCGATAATAATCTGTTCGCAGTAGCTCTCACGCGGCGCTTCTTCATGCTGTGGATCGGCGTTCAACGCCAGTTGCAGTACGCCTTCGTTACGGCCACGGAACATCGCCAGTGCGCGGTGTGAAGGCACCTGAGCAATCGGTTCGTGATGATCGAAATAATCGCGGAACTTCGCGCCTTCTTCCTCTTTCCCTTCCACGACGCGGGAAACCAGATGGGCGTTTTTCCACAGGTAGTTACGCACTTTTGCCAGCAGCGTGGCATCTTCGGCAAAGCGCTCCATCAGGATGTAACGTGCGCCGTCCAATGCGGCTTTCACGTCCGCTACGCCTTTCTCGGCATCGACATAAGCCTGTGCCGTCAGCTCCGGCTCCTGGCTTGGGTCTTGCCACAGGCCATCGGCCAGCGGTTCCAGACCGGCTTCAATCGCGATCTGCCCGCGCGTGCGGCGCTTAGGTTTATACGGCAGGTAGAGATCTTCCAGTTCGGTTTTGCTCAGCGTGCCTTTTATGGCGGTGGCGAGTTGTGGGGTTAATTTCCCCTGATCGTCGATGGATTTCAGAATAGTCTGGCGTCGGTCTTCCAGTTCACGCAGGTAACCGAGGCGCGTTTCGAGCTGGCGCAGTTGAGTGTCATCCAGCCCGCCGGTCACTTCTTTACGGTAACGGGCGATAAAAGGGACGGTGTTTCCTTCGTCCAGCAGGCGGACTGCGGCGTCTACCTGCTCCGTACGCGCCTGCAATTCGCTGGCGATAAGTTGGCTTAATGAATCATTCATAGGTCTGATATCAGTCGTCGTCAAATTAGTGGAATAAAAGGTAGTGGAATAAAAGTAGTGGAGTAAACCAGTGAGGACAGTTATACGGATTGAGCGTGCAAAATGCCAGCCGCTGCCGTCTGGAAAACGCGGATGATCTCGCGTTGTTCAGTGCAACAAAATTTACCTACATCAATATTCCTTCAGATTCTTGCAACCCACTCACGAATTTAGCGTATGACATACGTTGGCTTTGTGTTGCTTTAAATTGAGCGCTGTAAATTGAGTGCCGCACGGGATGTCCTATCCAGAAGCCCGTAAGAGCGGACGAGAACAACATCATTATTCGGGCAGGAGAAAGGTTCATGACAGTCAGAACGTCCACGTTGACGGCAGAAGGGCAGGCGGATATCACGCTGGATATGCGTTCCGGCGTACTGGGGAAAACGGCGGTGGATATTCGCCCACTCGCTGAGCACGGGCTGTGCAGCTATGACCCCGGTTTTGCCAATACGGCAGGGTGCGAGTCGGCAATTACCTATATTGATGCGGTGAATAGCGTGCTGCTGCATCGGGGTTTCCCTGTCGAACAGCTCGCCGAGCAGTGTGACTTTACTGAAGTCTGTTACATCCTGCTGCATGGCGAAGCGCCTTCGGCGGAAGCGTATGCGAAATTTGCCGACAACATCACCCGCCATACGCTGGTTCATGAGCAAATTTCCCGCATGTTCAGTGGTTTTCGTCGCGATTCCCACCCGATGGCACTGATGTGCGCGGTGGTGGGGGCGCTGGCCGCGTTCTATCACGATGTATTGGATATCCATAACGCGGAACACCGCGAGCTGGCGGCCGTGCGGCTGTTGTCGAAAATGCCGACGCTGGCGGCGATGTGCTACAAATATTCCATCGAACAGCCGTCCGTGTATCCCCGTAATTCGCTCTCCTATACCGGTAACTTCCTGCACATGCTGTTTTCGATTCCAGCGGAGAAATATGAAGTGAATCCGGTGCTGGAACGAGCGATGAACCGCATCCTGATTCTGCATGCCGATCATGGTCAGTGCCCGTCTACGATGGCGGTCAGAGCATCAGGTTCCTCCGGTGCGAACCCGTTTGCCTGCATTGCGGCTGGGCTGGCATCGATGTGGGGGCCGCTGCACGGCGGGGCGAACGAAGCCTGTATGCGCATGCTGGAAGAGATTAAAACGGTCGATCGCGTCCCTGAATTTGTACGACGCGCGAAAGACCGCTGCGATTCATTCCGCCTGATGGGATTCGGTAACTCGGTCTACCAGCATTTTGACCCACGCGCGGCGATTCTGCGTAAAACCTGTTACGAAGTGCTCAATGAACTTGGCACGGAAGACAGCCTGTTGCAGGTGGCGATGGAGCTGGAACACATCGCCATGACCGACGCCTATTTTCTGGAGAATAAACTCTACCCAAGCGTCGATTTCTATACCTCGGTCATTCTCAAAGCGATGGGGCTGCCGCCGTCAATGTTTACGGTTATTTCCACCGTCGGCAGAACGATCGGCTGGATTGCGCATTGGGATGAGATGCATAAGCAGGATGAAATCAGCATCTACCGTCCGCGCCAGATTTATACCGGGCAGCCGCGTCGGGACTATGTTTCCGCGCTGAAAGACTGAGGTGATTGTCACCATGATGCCTATGTCGCGGCATAGGCATCATGGCGATAGCGGGCAGGATAAGCCTAGAATTTTTCCCAGTTATCCTGTGCGTTGCCGACTGGCGCGAGCGCTAAACGAGTCGGTTGGGCTTTCTTCGCCATCGGCGCTGCGCGGACTGCTGGCGTGCCGCGCAGATGGAAATGGTTCATGAGCGTAACCAGATGAGAGGACTGTTCGCGCAGGCTGGTTGCCGCATTGGCGGATTCTTCCACCAGTGTCGCGTTCTGTTGAGTAACCTGATCGAGCTGGTTCACGGCATCATGAATTTGCGAAATACCGGATTCCTGCTCCTGCGTTGTTGTCCCGATCTCACTGATTAAATCTGCCACGCTGCGCGCCTGACGCACCAGCTCATCAATGGTGCTACCGGTGTCTTCCACCAGACGATTCCCCGCTTCCACTTTTTCGACGCTGGTGTTGATCAGGACTGCGATTTCTTTCGCGGCGGAGGCGGAGCGCTGTGCCAGCGAGCGTACTTCCCCAGCCACCACGGCGAAACCACGACCTTGTTCACCCGCGCGTGCGGCTTCGACCGCCGCATTCAGCGCCAGAATATTGGTCTGGAAAGCGATGCCATCAATGACGCTGATAATGTCGCGGATTTTGTGTGAACTGGTGGAGATCTCTTTCATCGTAATGACCATATCGCTGATGGCATCGCCGCCCTTGGTTGCCGTTTCGCTGGCCTGGCTGGCAAGTTGAGTGGCGCTACGCACGGTATGTGCATTCTGACGAATCGCCTGACTCATCTGCTCCATTGAGGCGGCCGTTTGTTGCAGGCTGGCGGCCTGTTCTTCCGTACGCTGGCTCAGGTTTTCACTGCCTGCGGCGATTTGGCTGGAGCCGGAAGCGATGGCTTCGCTGCTCTGCCGCACCTGTTCGACGATATCACCCAGGTTATGGCTCATATGACGCATGGTGGCTAACAGGCTGCTGTGGTCGTTCGGCTTGATGTTGATATCGACGGCCAGATCGCCATCGGCCACCTGACGGGCAACGTGGGTGGCGTAGAGCGGTTCGCCACCTAGCTGGTTTTTCAGCGTGCGGGTAATCAGCCAGGCCACGGCAGCGGCCATGACGGCGGCGACAAGCGCGATAATCAGCATGATAACGCTGCCGGACTGCGCATCCTGCTGCGCCCCGCTGACAATCTCGTTGGTATCCTGCTGCTGCGAGGCCATCATCGCGTCCAGCACCTTGAACAGCGCGTTTTGTGCCGTCTGCATCTCATTGAGAATAATGGCGTTACCCTGTAGACGCTGCTGTGGATCGGTGGATTGCACCAATTCCATCGCTTTCAAAAAGGCGGCAAGGTAGGGCGGACGGGTGTCCTGAAACTGTTTCAGCAGCGCGCTGGTGCCTTCGGTATCCAGCTGTTGTCCCAGCTTTTTCAGGTTGGCGGTATTGCGGGCGATTTGCTCGTCGACGAACTGCTTTTCCTGCTTGATTTGTGCAGGGTCGGTGCTGAGTGCCATGTTACGGATCAGGCGAGCATTGGCGTCAAAGCCGGCTTTAACTTCCTGAATCAATAACATATTCGCCAACGTGGTGCCGGAAAGCCGGTTGATGTCGTTACCCAATCCAACCAGTTGGAGTCGTCCGAAGAATGCCACCATCAGGCTGATGATAATAACCAGAGAAAATCCCATACCCAGCATCTTGCCGAGTTTGATTCTGTTCAGCATATTCATAAACATCCTTAATTTTTTGACATGCTATGAAGGCACAGCGGAGGGGGCTTGCTATCGTAATCGATGCAAGTAATGACGAGGCATTATAGCTATATTTCGCATTTTCGGGATACATCGGTAACTCCCGCGTTCAAAAGCATATAGATAAGAATATCTTTAATATCGGCAAGAAAAGCGTTCAGTTGATCACGTAAATTACGGCGAATGGGATTTCGTATGAAATGTGTGATCTGAGAGACAAAATGCGTGCGGGTATGGCGTTGGCTAATGGGAATAATGAGAAAAACATGGGAGAGTGGTGCGTTAACCCCTTTAGAGGCTAACGCACCGATCAATCAAGACGCTTTATCGCCGACAAAAGGGGCGATATAGCGCTGATAGCGTGACTCTTTCAGCTGTTGCAGGTCGACCAGCACCAGACCGTCGATGCAGTTGTTGAAATCGGGATCGATACCGAAGTCGATAAACCGCACGCCTCCCGGCTCACACAACTCCGAATACTGCTTGTAGAGCGTGGGGATCGCACAACCCATGTTGCTGAGCATGCTTTTCAACCGCGTGAGATCTTGCTGGTAGTCCGTTCCTTCAAACTGTTTCAGCACGTCAGGCAGCGAGGCCGGATAAGGGCGACGCGACGTAGCCAGCGGCTGATCGGGCGTGAAATGCAGACGATAAAACGCAACCAGCAAATCACGTGCATGCGGCGGCAAGGTGCCGGAAAGCGACACCGGACCGAACAGGTAGCGGTGTTCTGGATAGCGCGCCAGATAGGCACCAATGCCCAGCCAGAGATAATCCAATCCGCGTTTACCCCAGTATTTAGGCTGAATGAAACTGCGTCCCAGCTCAATGCCGGATGCCAGTATCGGATCCATTTCGTCGCCGTACTGGAACAAACTGTGGCTGTAGAGGCCGCTTTTCCCTTTTTCGGCGATCAAACTGGCCGTCGAGACAAAGCGATAGGCACCGACAATCTCCAGTTCGCGGTCATCCCACAGGATCAGGTGCAGATAGTCATCGTCATAGCTGTCCAGATCGCGACGTTGGCCGGATCCTTCGCCCACGGCCCGGAAGGCGATTTCGCGCAGGCGTCCGAGTTCGCGCAACAGCGGCACGTAATCTTCTTCACCGCGACGATACAGATAGACAATCTTGCCATCCGGCGTGGTGCCCAGCGTTTCACACTCTGACAGCGCGCGCTTCAGCAGCACGCGATCTTCGGCCAGCGCAATGGGTTTTTCACCGGTAAAACAGCCGGGCTTTCCTTGTCCCAGTCGATAAACGTGACGCCGGAAACGAGCCGCCAGATCGTTGGCGTTCCATTCGCCCTGACTCCAGGACGCATAGGGAATTCTGGCACCGATACGCAGCTTGAGGGTTTGGTCGCGCTGACCAAACATTTCTCTCACCAGCAAGAGGGTGGAGAGCGGGCGATAAACCATGGAAGAGAGATAGAACAGCGCACTGTTGCGTCCGCCGATATGAATTGGAACCACGGGCGCGCGGGCTTTGCTCGCCATGCGGATAAATCCATTGTGCCAGTGACCGTCGCGAATACCTTGCAGGCTGGCGCGTGAAACCTCGCCCGCCGGGAAAACGATGATCGCGCCGTCGCCTTCCAGATGCTGCTGGATGGCACTGATTTGCTGGCGTTTGGTACGGTTATTGAAGTTATCGACGGAAAAAAACAGATTTTTGAGCGGGGCGACATAAGAGAGTAGCTGGCTGGCGACGATGCGGACGTCGGGCCTGACGCTGGCGACGGTGCGCAATAGCGCCAGACCGTCCAGTGAACCTATGGGGTGGTTGGCAACCAACACCACCGGTCCCTGACTGGGGATATTTTCTAAATCCCCTTCGACCATTTCACAATTAAAGTTGAAGTAGTCAAGAATCTGTTCGACCAGATCCAATCCCTTCAAATGCGGGTAACGCCGCGCAAATTGCTGCATTTCATTTTCAAATAGCAGAGAACGCAAAACCGTTTTCTGCCAGGGTGGCGTATGGCGATGCGGGACAAGATCTTGCAGAATGGCGTCTAAGCTAAACATAAATCGTTCTCCGTAGCTCTCCGTGGCTAAAAGTACGGGATAGAAATGACATATTTATGTCTGTTGATAGATTATTAGCCAAAACTGTAAATCTGTGTAATGAACGCGCGATTTTTTCGGGCGAGGGATATCGAAGCGTGTTGTACGCACTAAGAGCCTAACGGGGTTACTGACTTGAAAACCAATCTGATTACCCGCGAGGGGTATGAAAAACTGAGGGCAGAGCATGAGCATCTCTGGAATGTAAAGCGCCCGGAAATTACGAAAATTGTCTCCTGGGCAGCCAGTCTGGGGGATCGCTCAGAAAATGCGGACTACACCTATAACAAGCGTTTATTGCGCCAGATCGATCGTCGTGTACGCTACCTGAGAAAATGCCTGACGGAATTGAAAATCGTTGATTACTCGCCGCAGCAGGATGGCAGCGTATTCTTTGGCGCCTGGGTTGAGATCGAGAATGAACAAGGGGAGACGAAGCGTTTGCGGATTGTCGGCCCGGACGAGATCTACGGCGACAATAAAGACTATATCTCGATCGATTCCCCGATGGCGCGCGCCATGCTGAAAAAAGCGGTTGATGAGGAGTTCATCGTGAACACGCCAGACGGCCCGCGTGAGTGGTTTGTTAATTCGATTGAGTACGTTAAGTAATAAGCGGCCCGGTAGTGGCATGTAGAGGGAATTTGCATGTGTGCGACATACCGGGCCACCTCATCTTTTTTTGGGAAGCATCTCCGTCTCGCGTCTATCAAGATAAACGGGCTTAGTTATTTCTATTTTGCTACGGTCCGTCGCGAATGCCTGCTGCACAAATCTCTTCCGCATGATGCAACCCCGCGCGGTTTCAATAATCGCAATAATGTTCACGTTTTCTAATCTATTACGATTTATCATCTCCCGCGTGTCATTCAGCATTTCTTTGGATTCTATTTTAGGTAATACAATTCCCCATGTGACTATTTTATGTTTGTATTTTTCGCTATTTCTTAATTTATCTTTATTATTGAGTCTATTCAGAAACTCAATATCTTCACTGAATTCCATTTAACCAAGTTTGTTTAAATGTATATATATTTTGCAATTTATTTCAGAGACGGGCGTGTCATTTTTATTCCACTGGATAATATTCTCTCTGGCCTGGTTTTTTCATCAGGATGAACAGCATCTTCTCAATCAACTATCACGGCATCGGCACCCCAGCAGACGGCTTGTTGAAAGCGGTGGGGCGCATTACCAGGCATAAAGAGATAGGTTTTAGCGTGTCCCATGCTGCTTTTTTTCTGTTAGTTAATTGATTAATTGAGATTTTATTAAAATGTAACTAATTGGTTGCAAATAGGAATGATATCTATTTACATTTCTATGGTTGATATGCTAGTTTTCCGTTCATTATTTTTAAATCCATCTATCACGACATTTTTATTAAGTCTCGGGACGTGTTAACCCGAGACCTAATGACACCCTTTTATACGTTACTGCAATCGGTTTTTACTTGTTTTATCGGTATGAGGAGTGGTTATGAATATCAAGGCTGACGATGTTAAACACAGGGATATACATCAGGATGTAGATGATTTTCTCTCTGATTATTCAAATAAAAATGCGCTAAGGCGATTGGTTCGCTGCTTTTTCGCTGAAGGGATTTTGAATAAAAATGACCTGAGGTTTATTAAGGGTAATTCCAGAGAAGCAACGCTAATTTTGCAGGGTGGCAAAGGTATATTGAAATTTGATGATATTTCTCCCGCACCAGCAAACACCTATATTAATAATGGAAATATTTATCTCATTCATTCCGATGGGACGTCTTTTCCCGTCACCAGCCACGAGCGATTGATTGATTTACTTCGCGACAATTTCGATTTTCAGCCTGACGAGAGCGGCATCAGTGGCCTGAAAAAAGATGTCGGTAACAGCATTCGTAATGATACCAACGCCCGGCGCTATCGGTGCCAGTGGCGTGCTGAAGTGGCTGATGCCATGCAGCAAGATGGGCAGAACGCTTTCACGTCGTGGCTGCGTCGGCAGTTAAGTATTCGCGATGCCGCCATGTTTCTCGATCAGTGGGGATCGCTGGAAGGGCATCCTTACTATCCGACCTGGAAATCCCGCCCCGGCCTGAGTGACCAAGACGTCCAGCAGCTGTCACCCGAATTTAACGCCCGCGTGCCGCTGCGTATCACCGCACTGCGCCGCGATATGGCGTATGTAGAATCCATGCTGCACGTCGATGATTTTCATGCGTGGTTTGCTCAGGCATTCCCTGCGCTCTGGCAGGACTGGAAGCAGCGCCTGAATCAGCAAGGGCTGGATGAGACGCAGTGGCTCCCGCTGCCCATCCACAGCTGGCATCTGGAAAACTGGGTGAAATCCCACTATGCGGATGAAATTGCCGAAGGGATTCTGCTTACCGACGGCCCCGATCTCATCACGCTGCCGGGTATGTCGTTCCGTACCGTTTTGCCCGTTGAACCGCCAGCTTCCCCTTTCATCAAACTGCCCGTCGCCATCTGGATGACCAGCGAAATGCGCAGCCTACAGGCGAAATCCATCCACATGGGGCCACGTATCAGCACCATTATCGCAGCGATTCTGGCGCAAGAAGGCGGGTTCGAACAGCGGCTGGAGTTTTTCCGCGAAGAGACGGCGTTCCACTACAAGCACGCGATTCATCAGGATGACGCGCCGGGAAAACACCTCTCCGTCGTGTTCCGCGATGCTCGAATTTATGAACGCACCGATGGCGCGCTGCCCGTGACCGTCGCGACGCTGTTTACGGCGCTGCCTCACCGCGACCAGCCGCTGTTCACCGAGCTGGTGACGCTGTCCGGGCTTGGCCCCGAAGCGTGGTTCCGCCAATACGTCCGCGCCGTAACCCGACCTGTTATCGCTATCTATCTGCTGTACGGCATTGGGCTGGAAGCGCATCAGCAGAACAGCCAGATCCTCTTTTCTCCGGAAGGTGTCGCGCAGGGATTATTAATCCGTGATTTCGGCGACGGGCGCACCTACGCGCCGCTGCTGCGTCAGCGCGGCCATCATCTGCAACCCTACGTCTGGCCCGGCATTCTGCCCACGGTATTTGAAGACGACATCGAGCCAGTGCGGATGTTTGTCGTCGATGCCTGCTTTGTCAGCCACTTGCACGAGCTAGCTCTGGCGCTCAGCGCTGAATACGGCTTTGCCGATGCCCGGCTGTGGCAGGTGATGAAAGAAGAAACTGCCGCGGCGTTTGACGCGGTGAAGTCGCGCGTTGATGGCGAGCTGTGGCAGACCGAACGCGACATGTTTTTGACCCAGCCCTGGTATACGCGTTCGCTGCTGCGCATGCACATCCAGGAATATCGCGACTACCGGATTCAGCACGGTCTGAGCAATCCCTTCCTCACGGAAGGGGGAGAAACCCGCATCGGATCGTGATGTATGGCGATGCTCCCGACTCACAGGCTGAAAACGGGAGCATCTTTTTCACTCCTCATTTTGAGATGGATAACTTTGTTGATGAACGCCAGGAAGAACTTCACTCCACCTACCGGGAAGACTCGTTTTCCTATTCCCTCCGTGTTGGCCGTCGCCGTCACGGCTGTGCTAAGCGGCATCGCGATACCCGCGCAGGCTGCAACGGGCGAGCGCGATGATTCCACGATCGTGGTGGAAGCTAAAGACGCGGAAGCCGTACAGGGGCTGGTCGCGGGCGGCATGTCGGCGCGGTCGTCCAGCACCGGGCTGCTGGGCAAAAAAGACGTGATGGATACGCCGTTTAACGTCAGCAACATGACCTCATCGTTTATTGAAAATAAACAGGCACAGACGCTGGGGCAGGTGGTCGCGCATGACGCATCGGTGCGGGTGAGCAGTTCTCAGGGCGGTCTGCTGGATTCCTACTACATCCGCGGTTTTCCACTCAACGAAGGGAACCTGAGCGACATTGCCATGAACGGCGTCTACGGTGTTGCGCCCAACTATCAGCTGATGACTGACTACATCGAGCGAGTGGAAGTGCTGAAAGGGCCGTCGGCGCTGCTGTATGGGCTGTCGCCGAACAGCAGTGTGGGGGGCGTGATTAACGCCGTCACCAAACGTCCGACCACCGTCGGCAATCTGACCCGCCTAACCACCAGCTGGCAGTCTGATTCTCAACTCACACAGCATGCGGATATTTCCCGCGTCTATGCGCTGGATAATAACAATCTGCTCGGCGTGCGTTTTAACGGCAATTACGGCTACGGCGATACGGTGTGGGACGGCAGCGACAAACGTACGCAGGTCGGTGCACTTGGGCTGGATTTCTCGTCAGAACGCTTCCGCGCCACGTTAGATCTCATCAGTCAGCACCTGAAAACGCGTGCGCCGTCGCGGCCCTACTCGTTTGCGCCCGGCGTGACCGTGCCTGACGCACCGGATGGCAATACTAACATTTCCCAGCCGTGGGGCTTCTGGCATTCCAAAGACCAGTCGGTGCTGCTGCATACCGAATACGATTTGGCGGATAACGTCACCTGGTTTACCGATTTGGGCGGCTCCAGCGCACACGTAAGCCGACTGTCGGAGCAGGTGCCGCAGGTGACGAATAATAATGGCGATGTGAGTTCCGCCGTGAGGAATTATCGCTTTACTACCAGCCGTTACAATTTCGCGACCGGTGTTCGCGCGGATGTGGAAACGGGTTCGGTGACGCACAAGCTGTCGGCACAGACCAGCTACTATCGCGATCGTCAGGCTAGCGCTAATGTGCCGGGAGCGACCATTAATTCGAATATTTATAATCCGGTTTCTTCACCTGCCCAGAATATCGCCGCTCCACCAAGCGTGTATAAACGCTCTTCCACCGCGCTGTCAGGTATAGCACTGGCGGATACGCTCGGCTTCTGGAACGATGCGCTGCAAGTGACGGGCGGGCTGCGTTATCAGCAGATCAACTCGGATAACTTCGCTGCGCCGGATGGCGGGGCGCGCTCTTCTTATGACAAGAGCGCAATCACCCCGATGCTCGGAGTGATTGTTAAACCCTGGCAGCACGTCTCGCTCTATGCCAACTACATTGAGGGGCTGAGCAAAGGCGATATCGCGCCAGACACAGCGAGCAATCCGGGTCAGGTGCTTGCGCCGTATAAGAGCAAGCAGTACGAAGCTGGGGTGAAAGTGGACGCACTGGGGACGATCTCCACGCTGAGCGTTTTCCAGATCACCAAGCCGAGTGGCGCGCTGGTTAACGGTACGGGGAGTGAGTTCGTTACCGCTAACGAACAGCGCAATCGGGGTATCGAGCTGGATGTCGTTGGTTCACCGCTGGAAGATCTGCGCCTGACCGGCGGCGTGATGCTGCTGGATGCCGAGTTGACTAAAAGTGTGACGCCGGGGGCACAAGGCAAGCGCGCGCCGGGCACGTCGCGTTTTCAGGCGAACGCCGGAGTGGAATATGATCTGCCGTTCCTGCGCGATCTGACGCTCAACGCCAACGTTACTCATAACGGGAAGCAGAACGTCAACACCATCAATACCCAGTCGATTCCTTCCTGGACCACCGTTGATTTCGGCGCGCGTTACAAGACACGAATTTATAACGCGCCCACCACGTTCCGTGCCGATGTGCTTAATGCCTTTGACCGCAATTACTGGTCTGGCGTGACGTCGTTCAGCACGGTATCGCAAGGAACGCCGCGGACGCTGATGCTGTCCGTCGCGGTTGATTTCTAAGGATATGCGTTTTTCAGGAACCGAACGTTAAGGAGATAGCGATGAGCAACCTGTTTAGCTTTGCCGCAGTGTCTTCCCTCCCTGTCGCGCAGGCCCACTGGCCTGAGAGACTGACGCCTTATCTGGACGGTGAGATTGAGCAGTTTCTTTTCAACTCGCCGCAAAGGTTGTCATGGTTGGTTGAGCAGTATGGGTCGCCGCTGAATATTGTCTGGCCGCACACCGTGGCCAACAATATCGCGGCATTGCGGACAGTGTTGCAGCGTCACGACGTGGACTGCCGCCTGTACTACGGCGCGAAGGTGAACAAGTCGCCGGGTTTGGTTCAGGCGGCGGTTAACGCGGGCGTCGGCGTGGATGTTTCCAGCTTACAGGAGCTGAAAGATGCGCTGCGGGCAGGCTGTGACGGCGCGCGGCTGTGCGCCACTGGCCCGGCCAAAACGCGCGAGTTCCTGACGGCGCTGGTTCATCATCGCGCCCTTATCGTGCTGGATTCGCCGGAAGAGTTTGACGAGGTGCTCGCGCTGGCGGATTTGCTGCGCGTGACGGATCCCGTGCGGGTTCTGCTGCGCTATCGCCCGTCGTTCGCTCAGACCAGCCGGTTTGGCATGCTGACCGATGAGGTCGCTATCTGTCTGGAGGCGTTGAGCACCAGACAGGATGCGCTTCATCTGGAAGGCTTCCATTTCCATCTCGGCGGCTATGAGCCCGATACTCGCGTGGCGGCATTCGCTGAGGTACTGCCGTTGTTGGAACGGGCGCGGTCAAAGGGATTACAGCCCGCGATTATGGATATCGGCGGGGGATTGCCGATTCAATATCTTCCAGCTTCACGCTATCAGGATTATTTAGCGCAGCAGAATGGGGCGAATTACCGCCACGGTCAGGTGCCGACCTCGTTTTACCCATATGGCGGCGAGCGTTCGGCAGTCGACTATCTTGAGGCATTCCTTTCCGCCTCAATCGGACAGGATCGCGTGTTGGATGTGCTCAAGCAGCACGGCCTGATTCTGGCGATAGAGCCGGGACGCAGCCTCGCTGACCAAAGTGCGATTACGGTGTTTCGTGTCACGCGCACGCGCCGCCAGCCGGATGGCAATCACGTCGTGTTTGTGGAAGGTAGCAGTTTTAGCGCATGCGAAACCTGGTTTAACTCTGAGTTTTTGATTGATCCTCTGCATGTTTTTTCCGTCAAAAAAGACACGCCTCTGGTGCCGGGCAAAGCCTGGATCGCCGGACACAGCTGTTTGGACGACGATGTCATTACGAACCGATTGATTCATTTTCGAACCGTGCCGCAGCCTGGCGACTTACTGATTTACGCGAATACGGCGGGATACCAGATGGACCTGCTGGAAAACGCGTTTCATCGGCATCCGCTGCCTGCGCGCCTGTGTGCGTTTAAAGGTAAGAAAGGTGAGCTGATTTTTTCCAGTGATAACTGAATGGAGCAGAACCATGATCCTGAATAAAGTAACTGATTTGATTGGTAATACGCCCGTTATACAAATTCCGGTTCCCTATGGGGATACGCGTTTATTTTTAAAAGTAGAGAAGAACAATCCCGGCGGCAGCATGAAAGATCGCATGGCGCGAAACATGATTGTCGCCGGACTGAAGTCAGGCAAAATCCGCCCCGGCGGCACCATTGTCGAGTCGTCATCGGGGAATACCGGTATCGGGCTGGCGCTGGCGTCGATTGAATACGGCCTGCGCTTTGTCGCCGTGGTCGATCATCACGCGGCACAGGACAAAATTGCCATCATGCGCGCACTCGGCGCGGAAATTCGCTACGTCTCCGGCGACTACGGCGAAGATGAAGTCGCGGTGGTGGAGCGCCAGCGCATGGCGGCACAGCTGGCGCAGGAAATACCCGGCGCGGTGTTTATGAACCAGTCGGACAACGCGGCGAATGCGGGCGGCTATGCCGATTTTGTCCGCGAGCTGTTCAGCCAGATTGGCAAGATTGACGCGTTTGTCGGCTGCGTGGGCACCGGCGGATCGATGACTGGCATTTCGCACGGCCTGAAAGTCCATAACCCGGATATCACGACCATTGCCGTTGAACCGGTGGGCTCTATCGTCTTCGGCCACCCCGGCAAGCCTTACTATCAATCCGGCACTGGGACACCCGCGGGGGATACCGTAGGACTGGTGCTGGATTACAGCTGCATCGACTGCGGCGAGCAGGTTTCGGATACGCAGGCATTTGAAACGGCACGCTATATCGCACGGCACTACGGTCTGCTGGTCGGCGGCTCGACGGGCGGGGTGATCTATAAAGCGCTGGAGCTGATCTATCAGGATCGCATCGGCGGCAACGTCGTGCTGGCCATTGCCGACGGCGGTGAGAAATACCTGCACACGGTGTTTAACGAAGAGTGGCTGGCGGCGCGTAACCTGATTGATAGCGGCGTGTGGCACGATCTGGATCGCTGGCTGGGCAACGCGATCTCTCTGGAGCAGGCAAGCTAAGGAGTCAAGGATGATCGAAACGCTAAGCGGGCAGCCGCTTAACGTGGTGATTTGCGGGGCCGGCAAGACCGGCCATCTCACCACGGTGCTGTTTAAACAACTGCCGGACGTCAAGGTGACACTGCTGGGCAGCCATCCTCGTCTGCCGGAAGCCTATCAGCAGCACGGTAAACGGCTACACGCGCTGCTGCCGAATGGCGAGACGCTGACGGCCACGCCGGACTGTGTCACCTGCGACCCGGCGGAAGCCTGCCGCGATGCGGATGTCGTTATCATCACCGTTCCCGCCAACTTCCGCGCCGACCTTCTGGCGCGGATCGTTCCCCATCTGCCTGCCAACAAGCCAGTGTACGTTGGGGCGATCCCCGGTTTTTGCGGCTTTGACTGGCTGGCCGAACGTGAGCTGGCCGCGCGTCCAAACGCGGTGATTTGGGGAATGAAGGACGTCGCGCACATTGCGTTTGATTTGCTGCCGGGTCAGTCGATCAAAATGGGCGGCGAAAAGGCCACGCTGTATGTCGCCACACACCGGCGCGAAACCGCTGCGAGCCAGCAGGCGCTGATGGTGCTGCTGCAACGGCTCTATTCTGCGCCCGTGGTGCTATTGCCGGATTATCTGGAAATCACGCTGACGCCGGGTAACCCGATTATGCACAGTGCGGTGATTTATGGCCTGATCGGCCCCTACGGGCAGTGGCACGCCCGACCGCTCTCGCAGCCGCTATGCTGGTGGAATGATTGCCCGGAACTCGGCGCCTATTATTTGGAACGCATGGATGAAGAGAACCAGCAACTGTGCGCCGCGCTGGAGACGCGGCTTGGCGTGCGGCTGGATTCCGTGCTGCCGCTCAAGCAGGAGATTATCGATGCCTATGGCAATCAGATTGCTGATGCGCACACGATGCTCTCCGTGCTACGCACCAATCAGGCTTATCACGGCATCGGTCTGCCGTTGCAAAAGTATGGCGCTGGCGGGTATGTGTTTGATACGCAGCATCGGGTGTTTCAGGAGGATATCGCCTACGGCCTGAGCCTGCTGGTGACGATTGCGGAGAATCTGGCCGTTAGCGTGCCGTACATTGAGGAAGTCTACCGGTGGTGCAGCGATTACATGGGAACCTCCACGCAGGATCGTCCCGACTATTTCCCGCCGCACTGGCTGACGGATGAGATGAATTGACGTGATGACCGTAGCGGGAATGAGGCCGGGTGACGCCGTGGAATCAGAAGGAGCTGACGCATGCGATTGAGCGGACAGGTTGCGTTCATCATCCACTTTATGTTTGTCGTACAGTTGGTCGCGATGGGAGCGATGGAGATGAGCGGACCGTTTTGGCCGCTGCATCTGGAAAGTATGTCATCCGGCGCGGAACTGAGTATCGCGGGGATTGCCGTGTACGTCGGGCCGATGCTGGGCATTATGCTGACCAGCGCCTTCTGGGGACGGATGGGCGACCGGCTGGGCAACAAAGCCATGATGATCCGCGCGCTGTTTGGGCTGGCGTTAACCCAGCTCGGGCTGGCGTGGGCAAACGACATCTGGACGATAGTCGCCCTACGTTTTATTCAGGGTGCCTGTGCGGGCTATATTGCGCCCGCGCAGGCGTATGGCGTCGCGGTGGTCAGTCCGCTACAGCGCACACGTCTGTTCGCCTGGCTTCAGGTATCCACCAACGTAGGATCGCTGCTGGGAGCGATTGTCGGCGGGCTGATCCTCGATTACCTGAACTTCTTTTGGATCAACCTGAGTGCGGCGATCCTGTGCGCGCTGTGTGGCATTACCGTGGCGCTGTTCCTGCCGCATGTTGCCCCCGAGGCTCCTGCTGCTCCGCCAGCGGACGCGCAGGCGAAAGCACTTCCCCGCAGGCGGCTCTGGGCGTTGTCGCCGATCCCCGGTTTACTGCTGATTTCCGGCCTGCTGCTGACCAGCCGTATGATCCCGCAAACGCCGTTTTCCCTCTATCTGGACGGCGTCTTTCAGGTGGATAAGTGGGTTATCGGACTGTGCTATGGCTTGCAGGCGACCGGCGTGATTGTTTCCGCGTCGCTGTGGGCGCGCTATTTTGAAAACCTCTCGCTGTCGCAAACGCTGAGCCGCCTGTGTGTGGTCATGCTGGCCTGCGCCATCGTGACATTGACGGCCGCCACGATTCTGAATATTGCGATTTTCATCCCGCTGTATTTCCTGTGGGGCGTGCTGCTGGGGGCGACAACGCCCGTTCTGATGGCGCTGATTTCCCGTGCTGCGGGGGCTGGGCAGCAGGGTTACATACTCGGCGTGGCGCAAAGCGTCAGCCAGTTTGCCTCGATTCTGGGCATTTCTTTGGGGGGATTGGTTCTCTATTCCCCCGGACTACGTTCGCTGTTCTTCTGCGTTGGTGCTGCGTATCTGGTGACCTTTCTGGTCTCGCTGATGCTGCTACGACGCCTGCGGATACAGGCGGAAAAACATGACTCTCTCTCGACGAAGGGAAATATTGAAAATGTGTAATCGTTGGACGCGGCAACATTGCCGTCGGTTATTGCTGAGTGCGCTGTTGATGGTCGGCCTGTCGCCGCTGGTGGGGCAGGCTGAGCAAATCGCGCAAACTTCCACTGTCATCAAGGACGTGTTGGGGCGCGAGGTGAGAGTCAACACGCCGGTGCAGCGCGTCATGTTGGGAGAGGGGCGTCAGCTGTATCTGGTCGCGATGCTCGATCGCGAAGATCCGGCGAAAAGGATTGTTGCCTGGAAGCGCGATCTGATTCAGTCCGATCCGGCAACATGGCACCAGTATCGCGATCGTTTTCCTCAACTGACGAAAATCCCAACGTTTGACGGCACGGAAAAGGGCACGTTTGACGTGGAGCAGGCGGTGTCGCTGAGGCCGGACGTCATCATTATGAACATTGAGGCGCAGCGGTCGATTGTCGATGCGGGTTATGACCGGATACTGGACAGCGTCGGCATTCCGATTGTGTATGTCGATTTTCGCTATCACCCGCTGGAAAACACCGCGCCGACCATGCGTCTGTTCGGCAAGCTGTTTAATCAGGAAGCGCGTGCCGAAGCATTTCTCGCATTCCGTGAGGCGCAGCTAAAGCGCGTTTCCGACGTGCTGGCGGCGAAAAAACCGCGTTCACCGCGCGTTTTTATTGAGCGACTGGGTGGCTATACCGATGAATGCTGCCTGACGTTCGGCCCAGATAACTTTGGGAAATTCGTGCAACTGGCCGGTGGCGATAACGTCGCGGCGAAGAATGCGCCGAGCACTTTTATGCAGATGCACCCTGAACAGGTGATTGTGGAAAATCCGGAAATTGTGGTGATCACCAGCGGCAACTTTGAGGCCTTCGTACCCGGCGGACGCTGGATTGGTCTGGGGCCGGGGCAGGATATGACGGAAGGGCGTAAGCGTCTCGAATGGTTTCTGGGTCGTCCCGCCTACACCAACAGCATCGCCAAGCAGCAGCGTGCGTTTCATGCCATCTGGCATCAGTTTTACAACGGCCCGTATGACTTTATCGCCATTCAGCAACTGGCCGAGTGGTTCCACCCGGACTTATTCCGCGATCTCAACGCGGATGACACCTTCCGCCAGCTTCACCAGCAGTTCCTGCCGGTTGATTACCAGTCGGGCTATTTCGTCAGTCTTGCGCAGTAAGTCACTCACCGTCGGCTCCGGTACTTATGCCGGAGCGACACGAGACCGTTACGTCAGGAGGTAGAGCGTGTTTGAAGTGTGACCTACCAGATTGCTCTTACGCCTTTCCTGCTTCCCTCTGAAAATGTCGATATGTCGAACGTGGAATGCCGGCGGCAACGTCTTCTCTGCTCGTTTTTCTCCCGCTTTTGCTGCCACCGCGCCTTTTTATTGGCGGCGGCGTTACTATAATCTTCGTAAACGACAATTCTCGCTAACCGCAATCGTCATTAATCGCCGATCATTTCATGCCTGAGAGCACAGGAAATGATTGATTACACGAATTTTAATATGCTTTGTAACAATTTTGCCTAGAATGTATACCAGAAACGACTGTCAGTAATTCGTATGTTTCTGAACAATAGCATCGTCGGCGCTATTACGCCTTTGGAGAAAGAGAATGCAAGAAAACTATAAAATTCTGGTTGTAGATGACGACATGCGCTTACGTGCGCTGTTAGAACGTTATCTGACTGAGCAGGGTTTTCAGGTACGTAGCGTAGCCAATGCTGAACAGATGGACCGTTTACTGACCCGTGAATCCTTTCACCTTATGGTGCTGGATCTGATGCTGCCTGGCGAAGATGGGCTGTCCATCTGCCGTCGCTTGCGCAGCCAGAGCAATCCGATGCCGATCATTATGGTGACGGCAAAAGGGGAAGAAGTTGATCGTATCGTCGGGCTGGAAATCGGCGCGGACGATTATATTCCTAAACCTTTCAACCCGCGTGAACTGCTGGCTCGCATCCGTGCGGTGCTGCGTCGTCAGGCGAATGAACTGCCGGGCGCGCCATCGCAGGAAGAAGCCATTATCGCGTTTGGCAAATTCAAGCTGAATCTGGGCACGCGCGAAATGTTCCGTGATGATGAACCGATGCCGTTAACCAGCGGCGAGTTTGCCGTGCTTAAGGCGCTGGTGAGCCACCCGCGTGAACCGCTGTCTCGCGATAAGCTGATGAACCTGGCCCGTGGTCGTGAATACAGCGCGATGGAGCGTTCCATCGACGTACAAATTTCTCGTCTGCGCCGCATGGTGGAAGAGGATCCGGCGCACCCGCGCTATATCCAGACCGTGTGGGGTCTTGGCTACGTGTTTGTCCCGGACGGCAATAAGGCATGATGCAATGGCGCTTTTCTCCGCGCAGCTCATTTGCACGGACGTTGCTACTGATTGTCACGTTATTGTTTGTCAGTTTGGTCACCACCTATCTGGTGGTGCTCAACTTCGCTATTCTGCCGAGTTTGCAGCAGTTCAATAAAGTGCTGGCATACGAAGTAAGAATGCTGATGACGGACAGTCTGCAACTGGAAGATGGCTCCACGCTTGAGGTGCCGCCTGCGTTCCGACGTGAGATTTACCGCGAATTGGGTATATCGCTGTACACCAATGCAGCGGCGGAGGAAAGCGGCCTGCGTTGGGCCCAGCACTACAAGTTTTTGAGTGACCAGATGGCGCAACAGCTGGGCGGCCCGACGGATGTACGGGTTGAAGTCAGTAAAAACACGCCAGTGGTGTGGCTGAAAACCTGGCTGTCACCGGATATCTGGGTGCGCGTTCCCCTCACCGAAATTCATCAGGGCGATTTTTCGCCGCTCTTCCGCTATACGCTGGCGATTATGTTGCTGGTGATTGGCGGTGCGTGGCTATTTATTCGGGTGCAGAACCGACCCTTGGTTGAGCTGGAGCATGCGGCTTTGCAGGTCGGGAAGGGCATTATTCCGCCGCCGCTGCGTGAGTACGGTGCTTCCGAAGTGCGTTCCGTGACGCGCGCCTTTAACCAGATGGCTTCCGGCGTGAAGCTGCTGGCCGATGACCGCACGCTGCTGATGGCGGGCGTCAGCCACGATCTGCGTACGCCGCTGACGCGAATTCGTCTTGCGACCGAAATGATGGGCAAGGAAGATGACTATCTGGCGGAGTCGATCAATAAGGACATTGAAGAGTGTAATGCGATTATTGAGCAGTTCCTTGACTACCTGCGTACCGGTCAGGAAATGCAGACGGAAGTGGCCGACCTGAACGCGATTATGGGCGAAGTGGTGGCATCGGAAAGCGGTTATGAACGCCAGATCGACAGCGATTTTGCTACTGGCGAACTGCTGGTGCGCATTAGCTCCCTTTCGATCAAACGTGCGGCGCTGAATTTGGTTGTGAATGCGGCGCGTTACGGGAACGGTTGGATAAAAGTCAGTACCGGGCGTGAGCTACAGCGCGTCTGGTTTCAGGTAGAAGATGACGGAGAAGGCATCGCGCCCGATCAGTTACAGCACCTGTTCCAGCCGTTTGTGCGTGGCGATAGTGCGCGAACCACGAGTGGTACAGGGCTGGGACTGGCGATTGTGCAGCGTATTATCGATGCGCACAATGGTGTGCTGGATGTCGGCAGCAGCGAACGCGGTGGGCTCTGCGTCCGCGCGTATCTGCCGCTGCTCTCGGACATCGCGGTAGCGGATGCGGGCATCGCGAAAGAGTCATAAGTATTTTGGGCAGTACTGGCATGAATAAGAAAGGCGCGGATTCCGCGCCTTTTTCGTGATGGATTCTCTTCAGCGTTTACCGCTTTGGTCCTGCTTTCACCAGTGCTGCGCCTGCCGGAGCATCGGTGTATTTATCGAAATTGGTGATAAAGCGCTGTGCCAAATCGTCTGCTTTTTCCTGCCATTGTTCGACGCTCGCATAGGTATCACGCGGGTCGAGAATGTCAGGATTGACGCCGGGCAGCGAGGTCGGAATCGCCAAATCGAAGACAGGCAGCGTCTGCATTTCTGCATCATCAATACTGCCGTTCAGAATGGCGTCAATAATCCCGCGCGTATCCTTAATGGAGATACGTTTGCCGCTGCCGTTCCAGCCGGTGTTCACCAGATAGGCCTGTGCGCCAGCCGCCTTCATGCGTTTCACCAGCACTTCAGCGTACTGCGTCGGGTGCAGCATCAGGAATGCCGCGCCGAAGCAAGCGGAGAAGGTCGGCGTCGGTTCCGTCACGCCGCGCTCGGTTCCCGCCAGTTTGGCGGTAAAGCCGGACAGGAAGTGATACTGGGTCTGATCGGACGTCAGGCGAGAAACCGGTGGCAACACGCCGAACGCGTCCGCCGTCAGGAAGATCACTTTCGTTGCATGGCCCGCTTTAGAGACTGGCTTAACGATATTCTGAATGTGGTAGATCGGATAAGAGACGCGGGTGTTCTCAGTTTTGGAACCGTCGTTGAAGTCCACGGTGCCGTCTGCCAGCACGGTGACATTCTCCAGCAGCGCATCGCGTTTGATAGCACCGTAGATATCCGGTTCTGCTTCCTTAGACAGCTTGATGGTTTTGGCATAGCAGCCGCCTTCAAAGTTGAAGACGCCGTCGTCGTCCCAGCCGTGCTCGTCATCGCCAATTAGCTGGCGTTTCGGATCGGTGGACAGCGTGGTTTTTCCCGTGCCGGACAGGCCAAAGAAGACCGCCACATCACCTTTTTCGCCGACGTTTGCCGAGCAGTGCATGGACGCGATGCCTTTCAGCGGCAGCAGGTAGTTCATGATGGAGAACATGCCTTTCTTCATCTCGCCGCCGTACCAGGTGCCGCCAATCAGTTGGATGCGCTCCGTCAGGTTGAACGCGACAAAGTTCTCGGAGTTCAGCCCCTGTTCCTGCCAGTTTGGATTGGTACATTTTGCGCCGTTCATCACGATGAAATCTGGCTCAAAGCCTTCCAGTTCTTCATCGCTCGGGCGGATAAACATGTTTTTGACGAAATGCGCCTGCCAGGCCACTTCCGTCACGAAACGCACGCTGAGACGGCTGTCTGGGTTAGCACCGCAGAAGGCATCGATGATGAACAACCGCTTGCCGGACAGCTGTGTGGTAACGAGCTGCTTCAGGTGCGTCCAGGTTTCCTGACTCAAGGGTTGGTTATCGTTCTTACCTTTACCTTGATCGGACCACCACACGGTGTCGCGGGTCACGTCATCGCGCACGATGTATTTATCTTTCGGGGAACGGCCAGTAAAGATGCCGGTATCGACGGCTACCGCACCCAGTTGGGTTTCGATGCCGCGTTCATAGCCTTGTAGGGTAGGGGAGCGTTCTTCTTCAAAAAGCAGTTCATAGCTGGGATTGTAGACAATATCGCGGACATCATGGATTCCATAAGCCGTCAGGGCTTGCGGGGTAATACCGTTGATCTGCATGTTGCTACTCCTCAAGTTATAGTCGTACTACTAAACATTGTAGGGAGTGAGCTTATTTTAACCGCGATAGCAATCATAAAATTAAATAAATTCATTAATAACTTTGCTTATTTAGGGTGTGTGAAAAATAATCACGGCGGTTTATAAGTGGGAAAATAAGCAAAAGAAAACGGGTACTGTCGTACCCGTTAGAAAGATTAATGCAACAGATTTCCTGATGAATCGTGCCGTATGGCGCGAATGTCCAGCGAATTAAACAGGTAGTGTGTACCACAATAATCACAGTGCATATCGATTTCACCGTCCTGCTCGATCATCTCATTCACTTCCTGATCGGACAGCGTCATTAATGCATCTGCGCAACGATCGCGCGAACAGTGACAGCGGAATTCGACATCCTGCGGCTCATACACGGTTACCTCTTCCTGATGGTAAAGGCGGTACAGCACCTCGGTGGCAGGCAGGGTAAACAGCTCGTCGGCTTTGACCGTCGTGGTGAGCTGTGCCAGATGATCAAAATCATTACGATCGGCGTCCTGTGCGGGCAATACCTGGAGCAGCATACCAGCGGCTGCCTGTTTCCCGTCGTGTTGACCCGTACGGATAAACAACCGCGTCGGCAACTGTTCGGACTGCTGGAAATAGCTCTCCAGACATTCGGCAACGGTTTCACCTTCTAAGCCGACGACGCCCTGATAACGCTCGCCGTCAGTCGGTGTAATGGTAATGACCAGATAGCCATTACCAACCATCTCTTTCAGCGAACTCCCCGGTGCGATATCCCCTTGCAGACGGGCAACGCCGCGCATCTGCTGCTGGTGATTACCGTTAATCACCGCCAGTTTCAGTGGGCCATCTCCCTGAAGCTGAACGGTGATATCGCCGCTGAATTTCAGCGTGGCCGTCAACAGGCTGGTGGCAACCAGCATTTCACCCAGCAGCGTTTGTACCGCCGCTGGGTAGTCGTGGTTGGTCAAAATACGTTGATACGTTTCGTTAACTGTCACCAACTCGCCACGAACGGCATAATTTTCAAACAGATAACGATGTAGTTGGTCGTGAGCCATAATATTTTCTCGTCGTTGTGCAGAGATGAGTTGTGTTGCGATGAGTGGTGCGGCAATCGCTGAGCCTTCTCTCTATTGTCAGCAGTTTGATGACCAACAAATGAAGGGCGGAGCGTTATTCCTGATCGCTGTATTTAAATTTAATCAGATCGCGTCGCTCTTTTTTGTCAGGGCGGCGATCGGGGTGTGGCATCGTCAGCGCATTCATTTTCCGCGCCTGCGACAGCTTTTCTCGTTTCTCAATGCTTGCGGCCGTTTCCTGATACAGCGCCTGCGCCTCTGTTGCGCTTCTGCGCTGGCCGCTGACGGCCAAAATTATAACGGTGCGTTCATCATTGCCCTGACGCAGTTTGATCTCGGCATTCAGTTCGACCTGTTTGCTCGGTTTGCCGCGTTGCCCGTTATAGTGCACTTTGCCGCCGTCGATCATCTCGCGAGCCATCGCCCGGGTTTTATAGAAACGGGCGGCCCAAAGCCATTTGTCCAGACGAACGGCATCGTCGGCCTGCTCGGTAGCTTTCACCATAAATCCCCCTGATTACCCTGCGTTAATGGAGTGACGCAGAGCCGGTAGCAGCGCAAGGTAGTCGTTCATTGACGGATGTTGCAGGAATGCCTTTTCCTGCTGGCTGGAATCGGGATTACGCACGCCCAGACAGTAATGGATACCGAATGTTTTCGCGGCATCCAGAATCGGTTCGCTGTCATCCACAAATAACGTTCTGGCGGGGTTGAAGCCAGTCTGCTGCTGTACGGCCTGCCACAAGCGCTGATTCTCTTTCGGATACCCATAAGTATGGGTGGAAAGTAATAAATCAAGGTGCTGATCCAGCCCGGTGTGTTCGATTTTTACCGCCAGACTGTGTGGATGGGCGTTGGTCAGCAGAATCGTCTCTTTACCGCATTCGCGCAGCGCCGCTAAAAACGGCGTTGTGTCATCGCGCAATCGGGCTCGCGTACCGATATCCGTCGTCATTTGATAGATATCCAGATCGAGACGTTCTGACCAGTAATCGAAACAGTACCAGTTGAGCGTGTGCTGAACGGCCTGGTACTCCTGTTCGATAAGCTGCTGCGCCTGTTCAAGGCTGATGCGACGTTTTTCACTGAGCGACTGCGGCACCAGTTGAAGCCAGAAATAGCTGTCAAACGCCAGATCGAGCAGCGTGCCATCCATATCCAGTATCACGGTGTCAATGTCGTGCCAGTTAACGTGGGGATTCATAACGACTCCAGATGTCGCGCCGTGCTATAGGGATGATGCAGCAGAAGGCGCGCAATGCAATTGTGACAGTAGTGACGGGAAACTGATGCCGCTAGGTTAGCATAACCGCAGAGCGGGCACGATGCCGTTAGCGGGGGAGCTGTGGGCGATTGTCCGGGAACAAATTCGTCATCATATTGAACCGTGAGGCGTAATAGCGCTGAATATCGGTCACTCGCTTCTGGCTTTTACGCATCTTAATCCCGGTCAAAACCGCATTAACGATAAACGTTGCGGAAAAGAGCAGCAGCAGCAGACAACTGCCGAGATAGCGCCAGACGGTAATGACGTCAGGCTCGCTGTGCAGGCTGATGTGCTGGGTTCCGTTGGCATCCTTATTGAGCTGCGTGATAACGCCCGTGGCATTAAACGGCGTATGCAATAGCATCGCGGAAAGCCGTTGGAGTTCCTGCCACTGATCTGATGGACGATATTCATTCAGCGGCATCGGAGGAAGCGGGTGGTTAACGAACTGTCGGCCTTCGTCGCTGCGAATCAGGAATCCACCGGGCGGCGGGCTGTTCAGCGAATCTGCCGCGTTATTGATTTCCTGATAGAAGAATTGATCGGTAGAACTGTTGACCAAGGATTCCAGCGTTTCTGCGCTGACGGCAGGCAGCACCACATTCATGCCTTTCAGCGTGCCGGAATTGGCGTCTTTTACCAGCGTATTCCAGTTCTTGACGTCGCTTAGATTCACCAGCGCATTTTTCAGACGGGAGCAATCGTTTTCCTGCCGACACAAATCTTGTGTTCTCAGGACAACTTCAGCGAAGTTTTTCATCAGAATCAGCCCTGATTTCTGGATCGTCGACGCTAACTGAGAGTTAACTTGACCTTCTTTGTCTGCTTGCGGATGAAGTTGGCTGTTGACGGATTTCAGCAGGGCAGAGGCTTTTTCAATCGTCTCGGATTCCGGTAATGGCAGCGGCGCGGCTTTATTCCAGTAAATGGCGGAACAGTCAAAAGGGCTGAACGCATACGACGACGGTGCGGAGACGGGATGAATGCCTGCGGGCACGTAGCACATACCGTTGCCACGGACAGCCAGCGAATCGCCAATACGGAGCTGAGCGGTTTCCAGATCGCTGACCTGCGTGACCTGAATGCGCTGCGCGCCCTGAAGCCAGGCCAGACTGAGTTTTAGCGGCAGTTCAAGCGGCACGTTAGTGACGAGCAAAATCAGGCTGAGTAGTGAACCCGCGGCCAGCAGTAGATTCCTTCCCCAGCGCTGTAGCGGGAAATATTTCACTTCATCATGCAGCGACAGGTGCTCTCCCTGACGGATCACCTGTCGGTTGAGATAGATATCGACATCCGTTTTTCGCCCGAGATCCTGCGTGATATAGGGCTGCCAGTGCGGTGGGTAAATCAGATCGATATTACCGAGCGAGATATTGCCAAGCGGCCCCTGATTGGATTCGCCAAACAGCCCCAGCCCTTGCGGCGTACCGTGAAGGCAGTGCACATCCCGCAGTTCCTGAGCGGACGGCGAGCGGAAAAGCTGCCATAGACTCCAGCCTGCTAATAATGATGCAGTCCCGATCAGCCAGGGGAGCAGGGCGATAGGGCTATTCAGGCTGATGAACAAAAGCAGAAAAGACACGCAGAGGACGGCCGTTTCCTTCAAGCCCCTAGAGTGATGCATGGCGTGCTCTTCACGTGTTTCCTTACGGATGGTGACCAGCTCGGCATGCTCACTGCCTTCCTGACGGATGGAGGCGTTCGGGACAGGGACTTCGCTCGGCAGTGGAGCGAGTGGACGATCGTCGAGACACTCGGTTAGCGAGTGTCCATTCAGGGAAATGACCAGCGGGATTGAGCGCGTCTTAATCAGTTCGACGGTGTTATTTTCGGTAATGAACGGTTCCCAACTGGGCGGCAAATGAACTTCTTGCGTATCGATATAGTAGCGCCACTTATTCTGAGCATCAGTGCTCAGACCGTAGCGTGTAATCGTATGGGTGATGGGGTAAACCCGATTACTTTCCAGGGAACGCGGCAGTTTGGGCTGCTCATTGGGGGTATCAAGCGGCGTGGTTTGTTGACTGTTTTCCTGAGCCAGATAACGCTCAATGGCGATCCGTTCATCTTCAGTCAACCGTCGCGGAAGCGATTGCGAAACGGGTAACGGCGGAGCGGATAAGAAGCGGTGACGCATACGGTAGGCAACAAGACCTCCGACAACGATCAGACAGGCAAGCAATATCGCCAATAGGGTAAATATTGTGCTCATGTCATCTCCATTCCAAAACTCGATGCTCCTTGTTCTCGTCGGAGTTTAACAAAATTATACAATCGATGATAACCCGTATGGCATTGTTTTCTTAGATTAATAACGTAATTGTGAATGGAATTAATCGCATAAGGTGATGATAGTAACAAGCAAAAAATGCCGCTTGAATGAGGATATTCCTATTTTTTTTAAGTTATTGACTTTTTCTGGTGGTTTCTCATACAGGATGTATCCTTCATGTTGCCCACACGTAAATTCATCGTCACGATAGTTGCAGCGGAGGCGGCTGTTAACGCACAATGTGAACAGAATCAAAAAAGAATATTTACGATCTCTTCTTATTCAACAGCATGCCATGTTCAGGTTGCGATAAACGCCGTCTTTCATGCACGTTGGGCTAAGGTGCCGTTCTGGTCGTAACTCTCTGGGGGGCATCAATGAGTCATAACCTGAAAAAACCTAAAATCCTCAAGGTAGAAACGGTAGCGCATTCGCGCCTGTTCAATGTGGAATCCGTCGATCTTGAATTTAGCAATGGGGTACGGCGGGTTTATGAACGGATGCGCCCAAGCGGCCGACAAGCGGTGATGATTGTCCCGATCATTGATGATGAATTGCTGTTGATCCGCGAATACGCCGTCGGCATTGAGGAATACGAACTGGGGTTTCCCAAAGGGCTGATCGATCCCGGCGAAACGGTCTTTGAAGCCGCTAACCGCGAGCTGATGGAAGAAGTCGGTTTTGGGGCGGAAAAGCTGGAATTGCTGGCGACGTTAACGATGGCGCCCTCCTATTTTTCCAGCCAAATGAATATCGTGGTGGCGCGTGGGTTGTATCCGCAGAGTCTGGAAGGCGATGAGCCGGAGCCGATGCCGCAAGTCCGCTGGCCGATAGATAACATGATGTCGCTGCTGCAAGAGCCTGATTTCCGCGAAGCGCGTAATGTCAGCGCGCTGTTTCTGGCCCACGACTGGCTGCGTCGTACACCCCGCTAATTTTTAATAAACCAACCTGTTTTTCATAAGCCAACATAGCAAAAAAAGAAGGCGCAGTTTCCTGCGCCTTCTTTGCCTTGTCTGATGCTATCGAACGCTGGCTAGAATAATTCTTCGCTTTGTCCGTTATCCATCAGCGTGGTTCCGACTTCATGCACTTCGTATTCTTTCGGCTGCGTTCCGTCAATGAAGTATTCGGAACGGCTGTTCCCACCACCGTTGGATAGCTTGCCGCTGCTGCGGTCAATCACCACACTGACGATGCCTGCTGGCGGCGTCAGCGGTTGTTCCGGTACGCCATCCAGCGCGGCTTTCATGAAATCATCCCACGCAGGCTGTGCTGATTTCGCACCGCCTTCATAACCAGAGATCTGATCTTTGATAGCACCCGATGCGCTGCTGGCACCCAGATCGCGACGGTGATCGTCGAAGCCGATCCAGACTGAAGTCACCAGATTCGGGCCATAGCCGGAGAACCAAGCGTCTTTGGAACTGTTCGTTGTACCGGTTTTACCGCCGATATCACGACGTTTCAAATCACGACCCGCGCGCCAGCCTGTTCCCATCCAGCCCGGCTCGCCAAAGACGTTGCTGTTTAGCGCGTCTTTAATCAGGAACGCCAACGGCGTGTTGATCACATGCGGTGCGTAAGGCTGAGCGGTGTTTTGCTGTGCGGCCTCTGGCGTAACAGGTTCCAGTTCTGGCTGCGGCAGGCCTACCGGCGGTGCTTCGTTTGATGTGGCAACGTCTTCAACGTTAGTGGTCGCTAACACTGGAGAACGTGGCGTTTCACCGTAGACCAGCGGGAGATTGCAGGTATCGCAGACCACTTTTGGCGTCGCGGTAAACACCGTACCACCCGCCTCGCTCTCTATCTTGCTAATCAGATAAGGATCGACCAGATAGCCGCCGTTTGCCATGACGGCATAGCCACGTACGACCTGTAGCGGCGTAAACGAGGCGGCACCCAGCGCCAGCGATTCGGTATGGACGATATTCTGCGCCGGGAAACCGAAGCGTTGCAGGTAATCCGCCGCATAGTCCACGCCCATCGCACGCATGGCACGCACCATTACCACGTTTTTGGATTGACCCAGCCCCTGACGCAAACGGATCGGACCATCGTAGGTTGCCGGTGAGTTTTTCGGCCGCCAGTCAGATCCTGCACCAGCATCCCAACGGGTGATCGGTACGTCGTTCAGAATCGTTGCCAGCGTTAAACCTTTGTCCATCGCAGCGGTATACAGGAACGGTTTGATGTTGGAACCAATCTGACGCAGTGCCTGCGTCGCACGGTTGAATTTGCTTTGGTTAAAGTCAAAACCGCCAACCAGCGCTTCTATCGCCCCGTTTTTCGGGTTAAGCGAGACGATGGCAGAGTTGACGTCCGGCACCTGTGCCAGCCACCAGTCATCGTTCACTTTACGCACCCAGATCTGCTGGCCTGCCTGTACCACGTCCGTGACGCGCTTCGGTGTTGGCCCTTGCTGCGTATCGGAACGGTATGCACGTGCCCAGCGCATGCCCGCCATTGGTAGAGCAATGTTGCTGCCGTCAGACATGAGCGCAATCGCGTTGTCAGCCGTGGTGCTGGTAACGATGGCCGGAGACAGCGGGCCGTAGACCGGCAACGCTTTCAGAGCGGCAATCATCTTCGCCTGATCCCAGACGCCTTCGCCGACTTTCCACAGCACTTTGCTCGGGCCGCGGTAACCGTGGCGCATGTCATAGGCGAGGATGTTATTACGCAGCGCATCCTGTGCGGCGGTTTGCAATTTTTTGGTCACCGTCGTGTAGACCTTATAACCGTCGTTATAAGCATCTTCGCCGTAGCGTTTGAACATCTCCTGTCGCGCCATTTCTGCGACATACGGGGCGGAGAACGAAATATCCGGTGCGTGGTAATTCGCGACCAGCTTTTCGTTACGCGCGGCATCGTATTGCGACTGCGTGATGTAGTTTTCATCCTTCATACGTGCAAGGACGACGTTGCGACGGGCAACGGCACGGTCGTAGGAATAGAGCGGGTTGAACGTCGATGGTGCCTTCGGCAGACCGGCGATCATCGCCATTTCGCTCAGCGTCAACTGGTCAACAGGGCGGCCAAAGTAAACCTGTGCCGCCGCGCCAACGCCATAAGCGCGATAGCCGAGGTAAATCTTGTTCATATAGAGCTCAAGGATTTCATCCTTGGTCAGCAACTGCTCAATACGGATAGCCAAAAACACTTCCTTGATCTTACGAATCAGGGTGCGTTCCGGGCTCAGGAAGAAGTTCCTGGCGAGCTGTTGCGTAATGGTACTCGCCCCTTGAGAGGCGTGACCCGATGTGAGCGCGATAGACGCGGCGCGGATGATCCCGACGGGATCGACACCGTGGTGATCATAGAAGCGGCTGTCTTCGGTCGCGATAAAAGCGTGTACCAACTCAGGGGGAACCTGGTCCAGCTTGACCGGGATACGGCGCTTTTCACCAAACTGAGCGATCAGTTCGCCATCGGCGCTGTAGACCTGCATCGGCGTTTGCAGCCGAACATCTTTCAGTGCGGCGACATCGGGCAGTTGGGGTTCGATATAACGGTACAAACCGTATATCGAGGCAGCTCCCAGCAGAATGCAAGAGACTGCAAGGATGAATAGATACTTTACGAACTTCACCTGGGATTTTCCATTCAGTAGCGTTTGGACAGTTTATAAACAATCGGGCGCTAGTATAAAGGTAAGCCAGCACTGTGGATACGTTCTTTTAAGGGATAAGGAAATCGGGTTGAACATGGCTTATCACATCTGGCGGGTTGGAGTAGATATACAAAACGGCTTCATGCGTGCGCTGGCGGTTCAGCGCCGCCGCGATGGCTGGCAGCTTCGTCACTGGTGGCAATATCCGCTACCAGACGACACCTTGCGCACGGGTAGTCTACACCATACTGACGCGCTTTGTGAGACCTTGCGAACATGGCGACGTTTACTGCCTGGACACATTTCGCTACGGGTGGGGTTTCCTGCTCAGTTGATTTTACAGCAGCATTTACCGATGCCTGACCAGCGTTTACATGAGCCAGAGCGTAGCCTCTACATCGAAACTATGGCGGCTCGTAAGCTGCCTATCAGCAGCGAATCGCTGGCGATAGACTATCGGGAAGACCCGCAGAGGCAGGGTTCGCTGCTGGTGACAGCCGCGCGCCGACAGGAGGTCGATAAATGGCTGGCATGTCTGAATAGCGCGGGGCTACATCCCGATGTGCTTGAGGTTTCAACCTGTGCGCTTCGGGCGATGGCGCAGCGGGCTGGGCTTGAAGCTAACCGTCTGCTTTTGCATCGGCTGTTGGATGGCTGGCTGTGGGTTGCCCCGTTGAACCACGCTTTTCACTCGGGCGTGATACATCTTGATGAGCTGAATGACGAGGCTGATATCTTATCGGTTGTAAGCACTCGCTATCAGCATGATGTGTATGGCATAGCTTATTACTCTAGCGTATCGCCCGATTTACCCAGCCAGCAGACCGACGTATTACAGCCGTGGTCGCCGTTAACGGTGTTTAACCACATGCAGCCGCCGTTGCCGAGTTTCCCCTCGGCTTTTGCGATTGCGGGTGGGTTGGCATTGCGTCCTGAGGATGCCTGACTATGCTGCTGATTAATCTTTTACCCTGGCGCAAAACCCAGATGCGCCAGCGGGCTCGTCGTTGGTTAGGGCTGCTGTGGCTACAGATGGGGTTGATGCTATGCCTTATCGCCGCGAGCTATCTGTTTTGGCAACACAGACAGCAATGTGCGCAGGATGAACTCAATGCGGTGCTGGCCCAACAGCAGCAACTGACGGCACGGTATCAACAAACGCATCAGGCGCGAGAAGCGCTGCGTCGCTATCTGGAACAGGAACGCGCTGAGGCGATAGTCGAGCATGACAATCGTCGTAATCTCCATCTGTTAGATCAACTTGCTGGCATGATGCCCACACGTCTATGGCTGACGGAAATCGCCGACCGTGGCTCGCATCTGCTGCTGTCCGGCGTGAGTGAAAACTATCACGATATCATTACGCTACAGCACGCGTTATCACGCCATGTTTCCGTTGAGCGTGTACAGCTACTGCATACGTCCCGAGAGCGCAGTGTGAATACCCGGCTGCGCTTTTCCTTTCAGGCCAACTGGCGTGATACGGGTATTTCCTCACCGGGGGAAGACCATGATTAATCAAGCTATCGTGACTCACGTTGTACTGAATCGGCCTGGGCTAGTGAATAAACCGCTCTGGCAGCAGCTAGCGCTTCAATTGGCGTTTGTCGCCGCTGCTGGGCTGCTAGCAGGCTGGTTCCTCATCGGTGAAGTACGGCAGGCGGTGATTGGCATAGAAGAGCAAACCGTTCAGGTGCGTCTGGATGTAGGGGAACTCCAGCAAAAACTCGATGCGATGCCGTTACTGTCGATGCTACGCACGCAATTAGCGGAGAAAACCGCGCAAGACGAGCCCTTTCAGCCCGACAGACTGGCACAGCTTATCGCTGAGCCTCTGTCGCTGGCGGGGGCTTCGCTTCTATCCTGGCAGCCCGCTCCGCCTCACGTGGGAGCACCCCATCAGGAACGTTGGCAACTGGCATTTAGCGCGAATTATACGGGCGTGTTGCAGGTGCTTCATGAGCTGACGGCGCTACCTTATGTGCTGCGAATAACGCAACTGACCATAAAGCCTGACGCTGCTCCAACGGAGCAGTCATCAGAAATACCACGATTACAGGTTGAGCTATCGCTAATCAGGCCAGAGGCGGTGCCATGAGCCACATAACACGTTGTATCGCATTGATGCTGTTCTTCGTACCCCATAGCGTGCAGGCAGAAAAACTCGCAGAACGTATCGACCCTTTTCAGCCTCTGGCTGCGGCGCGTTGTCTGCCTTCAGCGACATTGCCAGCGTGGCAGCTAAAAGGCGTGATTGGCTCTGGTGACCGTTGGACTGGTTGGCTCGCGCAGCCGGAGGTTGGCTGGATCAGGCTGACACGCGGCGAAACGATTCCCCCAGGGAATTGGCTAGTCAGTCAACTGGATAAATCAGGGGCCAAACTTGTCCCGACAGCGCATGAGGCAGGCTGTGACGGCCTGCCAGAGAACCTGCTGCTGGCTTCTCCGTTTATCACTAAGCCAGTGGAATAGGTGAAGTCTGCCTGACGACAGGTATTTTGAACGCAGTCGTTAGACAATTGTTCTTTGAAAACAACGTTGGCAACAGCGTATCTCGATAACAAGGAAGGTTATGAATATGAGGATGTTATGTCGGGTCGTGGCGTGGAGTGGGTTGCTTCTTCTCGCCGCGCCGTTTCAGGCCAGTGCGGAAAGTTCGGTATCGATGGCGTTTGAAGATTCACCGATACCTCGGGTGCTACAGGCGTTAGCCGATCACCAACAGCTCAATGTGGTGATCGCACCGGGTGTGACGGGAAATCTTAGCCTGAGGCTGGCAGATATTCCCTGGCAGCAGGCACTGGATATCGTTCTACGCATGGGGAAGCTTAGCGTCGAGCGTAACGGCAACGTGCTGATGGTTTTCCCTGCCGGGCACCTTGAGTCCTTGCAGAAAGAACGGGACGAACATGCAGCGGAACAGGCGCAGAAATTGCCGCTGCATAATATCTCTGTTGCATTGCAATATGCTGACGCGACGGAAGTGGCGGCCAGCGTTCAGGTTCAGCGTGGAACGTTGCTGTCTACGCGTGGCAGCGTAACCGTGGATAAACGGACGAACACCTTACTGATTCGCGATACGGAAGAAGCTCTGGCACAGCTCGAACCGTGGGTGAAAGAACTTGATCTGCCGTTAGCGCAGGTACAGCTGGCGGCGCATATCGTCACCATCAGCAGCGAGCACTTGCAGGCGCTGGGCGTGAACTGGGGACTGGGAGAAGGGGACGCGGCGAACAAGGCGCTCAGGCTGAATAATTTTAACGTTGGCCTGCCAGTCGATACGCCCGCGATCAATGCCGGATTCCATTTGGCGCGCTTGAATGGTCGCTTGCTGGATCTGGAGTTAATGGCGCTGGAACAGGAAAGCCAGGTCGAAATTATCGCCAGCCCTCGTTTGTTTACCGCTCACCAGCAGACCGCCAGTATTAAACAAGGTACGGAAATTCCGTATCAGGTCTCCAGCGGCGCCAGTGGATCGACGTCTATCGAGTTCAAGGAGGCGGTATTAGGGATGGAAGTCACGCCGGACATTCTGCGAGCCGGACGGATTACGCTGAACCTGAAAATCAGCCAAAACATGCCGGGGCAGACGATTAAGCAGGGCGATAATGGCGAAGCATTAGCGATCGATAAACAGGAAATCCAAACCCAAGTGACAGTCGCTGATGGAGAAACCATCGTTTTAGGCGGCATTTTCCAGCAGCAAAAAAAGAATAGTGACAGACAGGTACCAATATTAGGTGAGGTTCCCGTATTTGGTCATCTGTTCAGAAACCATACTCAGCAGCATACGCGACGAGAATTGGTCATTTTCATTACGCCGACGCTGATACCCGCGTCATCGTGAGTAAACCCAGGCGGGCTCTGATGTCGTACGGTATTTTTTTTTCGGATCGGGTGCAATATTTTGTCACGTTCGGCGCTTATGAGTTTGACGCTGCGGCGGATTTAGCTTACAAGGGTTAGCGAATTGAGCACTGAAGTGTTGTTCCACCGAAAATGTCGATAAAACATACTACATTGACCACCTGTGGTCGGTGTGACATTTTATTCGGTTGCCAAACTACCCTGAGTCTTGAGATAATTTTTTGTCTGATTCTCGCACTATCGCTCATGAGGTTTCAGTTTAGGTCCCGCCGCTGGGTTGATTGGCGGGGCGGGTTATCATTAACGAATTGTCTTAGTAATACCAAAAAACATGGCAGAGAAACGCAATATCTTTCTGGTTGGGCCTATGGGTGCCGGCAAAAGCACTATTGGCCGTCAGTTAGCTCAGCAACTCAATATGGAGTTTTTCGACTCCGATCAAGAAATTGAGCGACGCACTGGGGCTGATGTGGGCTGGGTATTCGATGTGGAAGGCGAAGAAGGCTTCCGCGATCGTGAAGAGAAAGTCATTAATGAATTGACGGAAAAGCAAGGCATCGTACTGGCGACAGGCGGTGGCTCAGTCAAATCACGTGAGACGCGCAATCGTCTTTCCGCGCGCGGCGTTGTCGTTTATTTGGAAACGACAATCGAGAAACAGCTGGCCCGCACGCAGCGTGATAAGAAGCGTCCGTTACTTCAGGTTGAAACCCCTCCACGTGAAGTATTGGAAGCGCTGGCGAAAGAGCGGAACCCGCTTTATGAAGAAATCGCTGACGTTACCATTCGGACTGACGAGCAAAGTGCCAAGGTTGTTGCTAACCAGATTATCAATATGCTGGAAAGTAACTAAGAGCATACCTTATCCGCATTGAGCGGATCCTGAACGGGTTGTTTAACGCGCATGGAAAGAATTACCGTAACACTAGGGGAACGTAGTTACCCCATTACGATAGCCGCTGGATTATTTGATGATTCGGCTTCTTTTATGCCGTTGAAAGCGGGGGAGCAGGCCATGCTGGTGACGAACCAGACGTTGGCTCCTCTGTACCTTGACCGCGTTCGTGGTGTGTTGGAAAACAGTGGCGTGCATGTCGATCAGGTTATCTTACCTGACGGCGAGCAGCACAAATCGTTGACCGTATTGGATCAGGTTTTTACCGCGCTGTTGGCGAAACCGCATGGTCGTGATACGACGATTGTTGCCTTGGGTGGCGGTGTCATCGGCGATTTAGCCGGTTTTGCCGCGGCCAGTTATCAGCGTGGCGTCCGGTTTATTCAGGTGCCGACAACGCTGTTATCGCAAGTAGATTCCTCCGTCGGTGGTAAAACCGCCGTCAACCACCCGTTGGGTAAAAACATGATCGGGGCGTTCTACCAGCCCGTATCGGTCGTGATCGATCTGGACTGCCTGAAATCTTTACCTGCACGGGAATTGTCATCCGGGCTGGCGGAAGTGATCAAGTACGGCATTATTCTGGATCGCGATTTCTTTATTTGGCTCGAAGAAAACATTGAAGCCGTGCGTGCGCTAGAGCATGACGCGCTGGCTTACTGCATTCGTCGCTGCTGTGAGATTAAAGCGGCGGTGGTTGCAGCAGATGAACGTGAAAGTGGTATGCGTGCGCTGCTCAACTTGGGCCATACTTACGGGCATGCCATTGAAGCAGAAATGGGCTACGGTAACTGGCTTCACGGCGAAGCGGTTGCAGCAGGCATGGTGATGGCTGCGCATACGGCACGTCGCCTTGGGCAGTTCTCCGCTGAGGATGTCGAGCGAGTCAAGTCTCTGCTGATTCGCGCTGGCCTGCCGGTGAACGGCCCGACGCAAATGACACCTGAATCCTATCTTCCTCATATGATGCGCGATAAGAAAGTGCTGGCGGGTGAGTTACGCTTGGTGCTGCCAACGGCGATTGGTCAATCAGAAGTTCGTGGCGGCGTCGCGCATGACATGGTGTTGGCTTCGATAGCTGATTGTCTTGCCTGATGCGTAATGCTATCGGGTTATGAAAGACAATCCGCTATGAAAGACTATCCGTTATGAAAGATAAGTATTAACGACAGACAAGCCCTGATGGGTTATGGTTAATAAAATACAATGCGTTACGATTCAATGATTCGCCTTGGCGACCGCGTGGCGAATTCGAGCTTTTTAGTGGGGAGATGTTAAATGGATGAGTTCAAGCCGGAAGATGAACTGAAGCCTGATACCAGTGACCGTCGACCTACTCGTCAGCAGAAAAGCAGCAATTTCGCGGTACCTAAGATCGCGCTTTCCAGACAGCACCTGATGATTGGCATCGGGATCGTGGTGCTGGTGTTGCTGATCGTGGGTATTGGATCGGCTTTGCAGGCACCTTCTCAGCCACAGACATCACAGACGCAGAATCAAGCGGGTGGTGAGCGAAATATCGATCTCTCTTCCTCGTCTGCAATGACCCAGAGCGCGCAGCCTTCCTCACCGAGTGAAAACCCTGCGGCCGTTTCCGGCGAGGCCAGTCATGGTCAAATGCCAGGGCAGGCGTCTTCTCAAACGCCGACGTCGCCTCAGACATTAAGTGCTCCACCGATTTCTGGTACGCCGACGGATGCACAGATTCAACCGCCAGTGGCAGGCCAGCAGCGTATTGAGCTGCCGGGCAATATCACCGATGCGCTGTCGCAACAGCAAGGGCGCGTTAGCGAATTCTCTCAGGGTGCGGCAGGAAACTCGACGCTGCCAACGGCGCCTGCGACGGTCGCCCCAACGGGGAAAACGCCTGCGGCGACATCCGCTAAAAATACGCACAATACGACGCCTGCACACGCTAGCAACGCTAAGCCTGCTGCGAACAGCGCGCCAAAAGCGCCAGTAGCAAGTAAACCTGCGGCTAACGCCAAAGCAGCGCCTGCGGCGGCCGGACAGAACGTCTCCGTACAGAATGCGCCTGCCAGCAGTTTTACGTTGCAATTGAGCAGCGCGTCACGCTCGGATACGCTGAAAGCCTACGCAAAACAACATAATCTCGCCCATTCGTGGGTGTATGAAACGAAACGAGACGGAAAATCCTGGTATGTGTTAGTGACCGGAGTCTATGCTTCTTCTGCGGAAGCGAAACAGGCGATTGCCGCGTTGCCCGCAGAGGTACAAGCGAAAAAACCATGGGTTAAGCCGATCCGCCAGGTGAAGCAGGACTTGAATAAGTAACACCAATTTTAGCCCTGATGTGCTGTCTGACACAGAGTACAATCCGCGGCTCTGAAACGTATGAGTAACTAACGACGGCATGAAGAAGAACCGCGCTTTTTTAAAATGGGCTGGTGGTAAATATCCGCTGGTAGAAGAAATTCGTCGCTATTTACCCGCAGGAGACTGTCTCATTGAGCCCTTTGTTGGCGCGGGTTCCGTATTTCTGAATACGGAATACGATCGCTACATACTGGCTGATATTAATAGCGACCTGATTAATCTCTACAATATCGTTAAATCGAATACAGATGAGTTTGTTGCCGACGCCCGTAAACTTTTTACGGATGAGGTCAACACGTCAGAGACGTTTTATCTGCTGCGTGAAGAATTTAACCTTTGCAGCGATGCCTATCGGCGCGCGCTGCTGTTTCTCTATTTGAATCGCCACTGCTATAACGGCCTGTGCCGTTACAACATGCGCGGTGAATTCAATGTTCCTTTCGGGCGCTACAAGAAGCCCTATTTTCCTGAAGAAGAAATTCGCTGGTTCGCTTTCAAAGCGAAAAATGCCACTTTCGTCTGTGAGCATTATCAGGACACGCTGGAAAAAGCAGAGAAGGGATCGGTCATTTATTGCGATCCGCCTTATGCGCCGCTGTCTGCGACCGCGAATTTTACGGCCTATCACACCAATAATTTCAGTCGTGCCGACCAGCAGAGTTTGGCGCAATTGGCACGCCGTTTGTCAGCAGAAAGCCAGATTCCGGTACTGATCTCCAATCATGACACGTTACTGACTCGTGAGTGGTATCAGGAAGCTGTGCTGTATGTTGTTAAAGCGCGCAGAACGATTAGCCGTAATATTTTAGGGCGTAGTAAAGTAAACGAGTTATTAGCCCTATATCGGTAATACCGTTTGGGGTACACAGAGCGCGGTGAATCGGTTAATGCCGTCTGAGAAGCGTCATTAGCCGGGAATAGGTTACCCGCAGGCATTCAGACTTTATCGTTTGGAGAAATGAATGAAACCGTTTTTAATCGCGCCGTCCATTCTGTCGGCTGATTTTGCCCGTCTTGGTGAAGATACCGCTAACGTATTGGCTGCCGGGGCTGATGTGGTCCATTTTGATGTCATGGATAACCACTATGTGCCAAATTTGACGATTGGTCCGCTGGTCCTGAAATCCCTGCGCGATTACGGCATTACCGCGCCGATTGACGTTCACCTGATGGTGAAACCGGTCGATCGTATCATCCCGGATTTCGCCAATGCGGGAGCCAGTTTCATTACCTTTCATCCCGAAGCTACGGATCATCTCGATCGTTCACTGCAACTGATCAAAGATCACGGCTGCAAAGCCGGGCTGGTGTTTAACCCGGCGACACCGCTGAGCTATCTCGATTACGTCATGGATAAGCTGGACATCATTCTGCTGATGTCGGTTAACCCTGGATTTGGCGGCCAGTCCTTTATTCCCAGCACGCTGGATAAACTGCGTCAGGTTCGTCGCTTGATCGACGACAGCGGTTATGACATTCGACTGGAAGTCGATGGCGGCGTAAAAGTAGAAAATATCGGCGCAATTGCTGAAGCGGGCGCAGATATGTTTGTGGCGGGATCGGCTATTTTTGGTCATCCAGATTACCGTGCCGTCATTGATCAAATGCGTAGTGAAATTTCAAGGACGACACATGACTGAATTAACCGCAGTTCGCGGATTAGCTTTTGATTTGGACGGGACATTGATTCACAGTGCTCCGGGTCTGGCGGCGGCTATCGATCAGGCCTTAGTGGCGCAGTCGTTGCCTGCTGCGGGCGAAGCTCGCGTCGCAACCTGGATCGGTAACGGTGCGGACGTGATGGTTGAACGGGCGCTGCGCTGGGCTGGCGTTGAGCCAACTGCCGCACGCTTGCAGGAAACCCGTGAGCGGTTCGATAGCTATTATGCGCAGACCGTGGATAGCGGCAGTACGCTGTTTCCACAGGTAAAAGAGACGCTGGCGCAGTTGGCGCAGCAGGGCGTTCCGATGGCGGTGGTGACCAATAAACCAACGCCGTTCGTTGCGCCGCTGCTGGCAGGATTAGGGATTGGCGACTATTTTTCGCTGATCATCGGTGGCGATGACGTCATTGTGAAAAAGCCGCATCCTGCGCCGCTCTATCTGGTGCTCGGTAAGCTGGGGCTGCGTGCCAGCGAACTCCTGTTCGTCGGCGATTCCCGCAATGATATTCAGGCGGCACAGGCGGCGAGCTGCCGCAGTGTCGGCATGACGTATGGTTATAACTATGGTGAAGCGATCGAGCTGAGTCAGCCGGATGTCGTTCTGGATCGTTTTGCCGATATTTTGCCCCTGATCGGGCATTCTTCTTCACACAATCAGGAACCCTTAGTATGAGCAAGCCCATTGTATTTAGCGGTGCGCAGCCGTCTGGTGAATTGACCATTGGTAACTACATGGGGGCGTTACGTCAGTGGGTCAACATGCAGGACGATTACGACTGCATCTATTGCATTGTGGATTTGCATGCCATCACGGTACGTCAGGATCCGCAGGCGCTGAGAAAAGCGACGCTGGATACGCTGGCGCTGTATCTGGCCTGTGGCATCGATCCGAAGAAGAGCACCATTTTTGTTCAGTCGCACGTGCCTGAGCACAGCCAACTGAGCTGGATACTGAACTGCTACGCGTATTTCGGCGAACTGAGCCGCATGACGCAGTTCAAGGATAAATCCGCACGTTATGAAGAGAACATCAACGCCGGTCTGTTTAGTTATCCGGTGCTGATGGCGGCGGATATCCTGTTGTACCAAACGAATCAGGTTCCCGTGGGTGAAGATCAGAAACAGCATTTGGAATTGAGCCGTGACGTCGGGCAGCGCTTCAACAGCCTGTATGGCGACATTTTCAAAGTGCCAGAACCGTTCATTCCGAAATCGGGTGCCCGCGTGATGTCGCTGCTGGAACCGACCAAGAAGATGTCCAAGTCTGACGATAACCGCAATAACGTTATCGGGCTGCTGGAAGATCCGAAAGCGGTGGTGAAGAAGATCAAACGCGCGATGACGGATTCCGATGAGCCGCCCGTCATTCGCTATGACGTGGCGAATAAAGCCGGGGTATCCAACCTGTTGGATATTCTGTCTGGCGTCACGGGAAAACCCATCCCTGAGCTGGAGCAGGAATTTAACGGCCAGATGTATGGTCACCTGAAAGGCGCGGTGGCGGATGCCGTATCCGGTATGCTGTCTGAGCTGCAAGAACGTTATCATCGCTACCGTAACGATGAGGCTTTCCTGCAACAGATCATGCGTGAAGGGGCTGATAAAGCGAGTGCTCGCGCACAGGAAACGCTGAAGAAAGTCTACGACGCTATCGGTTTTGTTACCCGCCCGTAAGGCTTAATTACCGTCAGGAGGCTCTCTCCTGACGGTGTCCTGCTACTGCTTACCTAATCCCTTCGAATCGGCCTCTTATCCCTGTGGGATAGGTGCAAACACGTCGTCTGGAATCGGGTTCTCAAACGGTGTCTGCTGCAATCTTTCCTGATGGTCGGCTTTCGCCTGTGCAATCAGTTCGGGCGTGGCCAGCAGATCGATAGCCAGTGAGGCCATTGCTTTCGCCGCGTATTCCGTGCCTTTGTGTGCGGCCCCGGTTTTCCCCTGTGCGACCAACTGCCATGAATGCGCTGGCGTGCCGATGGCGTAAGTGGCGCTGCGAATCTGCACGGTTGGCACAACCCAACTGACCGTTCCCACGTCGGTAGAGCCGATGAAGGCGTCATTCGGGCTATACAGCGGATAAATTCCGTCGTGCAGCGTTAAACCTGGCTGCGGTTTAACGCCGAAACGCGCGTAGGATTCGGCGATGTCTTCGGCGCTCAGCGCGGTCTGGAACATCGCAGCCATTTTGCGGTCTTCGTCATCGAACGGTATCGGGCCGAGCGCCAGCAGATGTTCGTGCATACGCGCTTCCAGCGGCGGGTTTGCCAACAGATTGGCATCACCGCTGATCACTTCGCTGCTGACTTCGGTTTCCGTCATCAGCGCCGCGCCTTCGGCAATTTTCTTCACGCGTTTGACCAACTGGTGCAGTTCCGGCAACTGACGTGCCCGTACGAGGTAACGCACGGTGGCGTTGGCCTGAACGACGTTCGGGGCGTGGCCGCCGCTGTCGGTAATCGCATAGTGGATACGGGCAGAGGACGGCATGTGCTCACGCATGTAGTTCACGCCAACGTTCATGAGCTCCACGGCATCCAGCGCGCTGCGTCCCAGATGTGGGCTGCTGGCGGCATGAGCCGCACGACCTTTAAAGTGAAAATTCAGTTCGTTACAGGCCAGCGATACTGGGCTGTTAACGCCGGTGAAAGTCGCCGGGTGCCAGCAGAGGGCGATATCAACGTCGTCAAAAACGCCTTCCTTGACCATAAAGCCTTTGGACGATCCGCCTTCTTCCGCAGGGCAGCCGTAAAAGCGGACGGTTCCAGCCAGTGCGTGCTTTTGCAGATAATCTTTCACTGCCGTCGCTGCCTGTAGCGCTGCGGTACCGAGCAGGTTATGTCCGCAGCCGTGGCCGTTGCCACCGTTTTCCAGCGGCTTCGGTTCAGCGACGTTCGCCTGCTGGCTCAGACCCGGCAGCGCATCGTATTCACCCAGAATGGCGATAATCGGCAGACCTTCGCCGAATTCTCCCAGCAGCGCGGTCGGCATGCTGGCGATGCCTTTCGTCAGACGGAAGCCTTCTGCTTTCAGGATGGCTTCGTGCTGTGCCGCCGAACGATGCTCTTCGTAGTTCAGCTCTGGCGTATCCCAGATGCCGTCGCTCAGCGTACAGAACTGCTGCCGCTTGGCGGCAATCAGATCGCAGATCTCTTCCACGGTCTGGCGATTGACGGTCGGCAGCGTTCCTTCATTGTGTGTTGCATTCATGCGTGGTGTGCTCGTTTGATTTCTTTGATGGCATTGGCGAGGAGCGTGTCACAACCAGTCAGCCATGACACGCGATTCAGCGATTGGGTAACGCTTAGAGCGGCGTGGTGTCCATGCCGAACCATTTTTCGCTCAGCTTTCTGATGGTACCGTCTTGTTTAGCCTGATCGATTGCCTTGTCGAACATGGCTTTCAGCTCAGGATCGCTTTTACGCAGGCCAACGGAAGAACCGCTGCCCAGAATGCCGCCGATGAACTGTGGTCCTGGCATCACGATGTTGTCATTGCCCGGTTTGTCCGTCGTGCTTTTCAGATAAGGCGCGGAAGCGATGACCAGATCCACACGGCCTGCTTTCAGATCCAGATCGTGTTCCTGCGTGGTTTTATATTCGCGTACTTTCATCACGCCTTTCATGTATTTATCCAAAAAGGCGCTGGCGATAGAGGCGGACTGCACGCCGATGGTTTTGCCTTCCAGCAGCGGTTTCAGCTTCTCAACTTCTGCCAGTGCTTTCGCTTCATCGGCGGGTTCAATGGAGAAACGCACGCCAGCGTCTGGGAAATCTTTGGCGAGTGAGCTGGATTTCAGCACGGCGAAAGTCTGCCCTGCCTGCGTGTACGGCTGGCTGAAATCGATCACTTCACGACGTTTTGCCGTGGCGGACATACCTGCGATGATCGCATCATATTTACCCGCGTTCAGCGCAGGAATCGCGCTGGCGAAGGGTTGAACCATGATCTCGCATTTCACCTGCATGTTGTTACACAGCACTTTGTACAGCTCGATCTCCATACCATCCAGAGTACCGTCTGGTTTGGTGAAGTTATACGGGTGGTAAGCGCCTTCGGTCGCGATGCGGACGGTCGTCCATTTTTTCTCTTCCGCTGAGGCGGTGAATGAGGCGGCCAGCGTGCCTGCCATACACAGCGAGCAAGCGAGCAGAGTGAGTTTTGATTTGATCATTGGTGTTCTCCCGGCGTGTTATATCGTTATATTTTGTTTATTTCCCACCACTGTAACGAGAGTGGTGAGATTGTGTTTACCAACTGGCAATAAATTGCCGGAAGCGAGCTGACTGGCTGGCAGTGAAAACTTGCTCCGGCGTTCCCTGTTCTTCAATTTCCCCCTGATGGAGGAAGACAATGCGGTTGGAGACTTCGCGGGCAAAATCCATTTCGTGGGTCACGACCAGCATGGTCATCCCTTCGTCCGCCAGCGTGCGCATGACGCGCAGCACTTCGCCGACCAGCTCTGGGTCGAGCGCGGAAGTCGGCTCATCAAACAGCATCACTTTCGGTTCCATCGCGAGCGCACGGGCAATTGCGGCACGCTGCTGCTGTCCACCGGACAAATGCGCGGGATAGTAGTGACGCTTATCCGCCAGACCGACTTTCTCTAACAGCTGCTCGGCGTGCTCCACGCACTCCGCCTGTGGACGCTTTAAGACGTGCACGGGCGCTTCGATGATGTTTTCCAGCACGGTCTTGTGTGACCAGAGGTTAAAATTCTGGAACACCATGCCCAACTGAGTACGAATTCTGTCGATCTGTTTGAGGTTCGACGGGCGGTTCTGCCCTTTGCGGTTCGGCTTCATTTCAATCGCTTCTCCGCCGACGATAATCTCGCCCTGATCGGGAAGCTCAAGCAGGTTGCTACAGCGCAGCAGCGTCGATTTACCGGAACCGGACGATCCCAGAATGGAGATGACTTCCCCCTGATTGGCCTCAATCGAAATCCCTTTCAGGACGTCCAGAGAGCCGAAGCTTTTATGGATGTTGCGCAGGCTAATGGCGGGTGTCGTCATTGCAAATCTCCCAATTTCTTAATTTTTTTCGCTGCCGGTTGCGCACCCGGCGCACGGAGATGAGGGGTAAGCGTAAATTCTGTCCACATCAGTAAACGTGTCAGAATAAGGTTAATAAACAGATAAATAGCACCGGCGACCAGGAACACTTCGAGCGCCCGGTAGGTTTCCGCGATGAGGCGTGCTGCGATTCCGGTGATTTCCATCAGCGTGATGATGGAAGCCAGCGAGGTCGATTTGACCATCGAGATTAGCTCGTTGCCGTACGCGGGGAGTGCCTGACGGATTGCCAGTGGAAAAACGATACGCTTGAAAATCATGAATGACGGCATGCCGCAGGCGCGTGCCGATTCAATCTGACCAACCGGAACGGACTGCAATCCGCCACGGATAATTTCACTGGCATAGGCACCGGTACACAGGCTGAGCGACAGCAGGGCGCACCAGTGTGGTTCCCGCAGGAATGGCCAAAGTATACTTTCCCGAACCCAGGTGAATTGCCCCAGCCCGTAGTAAATCAGGAACAGCTGAACCAGCAGCGGCGTACCGCGGAAAAACAGTACGTAGGTCCGGGCAATGGCGCGTATTACAGCAAAGGATGATAACTGCATCAATGCCAAGCCCAGCGCCAGAAAGAAGCCCAGAAAGACCGAGCTGACCGCCAGTTGCAGGGTTAACGGGATACCGGGAATAATCTCCAGAAACGTTTCGTACAGAAAAGGAAAATCCATCAGCGTTTCACACCCCGGGAATAATGAGACTCAGCACGGCGCATAATCCAGCCGGAACAGATTGAGATAACCAGATACAGCAGCGCGGCCGCCATGAAGAAATCAAACGGTTTGCCGGTAGAGCCTGCGCCAGTTTGCGCCTGCGTCAATAGTTCAGCGACGCCAGTAACGGAAACCAGCGCGGAGGTTTTCAACACCAGCTGCCACACGTTGCCGAGTGGCGGGATCGCGTGGCGCAGCAGGAGCGGTATGATGATGCGGCGCAGGCGCAGTAGCGTTGGCATACCGCAGGCTTTAGCAGCTTCAATTTCCCCTTTGGACACGGCGTAGAAGGCTCCGCGGTAGACTTCCGTCTGCTGCGCGCCGGAGGAAATGCCGACGGCGATTACCCCGGCGAGGAAGCCGGGAAAGCCAAAGAACTCATTGCTGCCAAACAGTTTGGCGAGCAGAGTTAAGGCAGAGCTGCCGCCGAAATACAGCAGGTAGATGATGAGTAGATCGGGGACGCCACGGATAAGCGTCGTGTAGCCATCGGCCAGATAGCGCACGGGGCGATTGCCGCAAATTTTGGACCAGGCACCGATCGTGCCGATAACCGCCCCCAGCAGGAAGCCGCCGATCGCCAGTGCGAGCGTCATTCCTGCCCCGATGAGTAATAATTTCCCCCAGCCCTGTTCACCAAAACTGATGAGCTGCCAGAAAGTAACGTCTTCCACAAGTGACTCCAAACTGCTTGCTTATTGTTCTGCTGAACAGAACTGTTTTTGTGATGAGAGGACTACATACTCCGTTCAGGAACGAGAGTAGAAATACGTCATGACGCGATGTATCACCTTTCGATATGGACTCATTCTATGAGGCACTAATTTCGATAACCCGCGTTTCGATAAACCATGTTTCGATAAACCACGATGGCTTGACGATGAAATCGGTTCGATAGGAACGATTCAGAGGTCGTGCCGCGAATCTATTAGAAAGCTAAGCAATAGTCGGGCCACGTTTTACGTAAACGATTATTGATTATTTATTCATATAGTCTGCTTATTAATGGGTTTTGTTTTAGTCAAAATAAGGCAGATGTGGCCTGCGGTAAAGCATTAAAGTGACATTTTGTAAGGGAGTATGTTCAAAATAGTGCATTATTATGCTATTTGGCGGGGCGTTGCATTATGATGGTGCAATAACCGCTATCCGGCAGAACGGATAGCGGGTGAGTAGGGCAGTAGGGAGAGGATTATGCTGTCTGGTCAGAGAACCAGCTCAATTTTTCCCGCAGCCCGACAACGTTGCCGATGATGATCAAACTCGGGCTGCTGGCCTTCTGTGCTAATTCGCCCAACTGGGAGAGCTGTCCACTCAGCACGCGCTGTTTGGTTGAGGTGCCGTTTTCGATAATCGCGACAGGCACGGTTTCCGGTAACCGCTGCTCGATGAGCTTACTTTGAATGTGCTCAGCTTGCTGAAGACCCATGTAAAACACCAGCGTTTGTTTTTCCGCAGCGAGGCTGGACCAATCCAGATTGGTGTCGTGCTTGACGTGTCCGGTGATCAGCCTGACGCCCTGTGAGTGGTCGCGATGGGTGAGCGGGATGCCGCTGTAGGCTGAACAGCCCGACGCGGCCGTAATACCGGGGACGACGGAGAACGGTATGCCCGCCTGTTGCAGGTGCTCCAGCTCTTCGGCACCACGGCCGAAGATAAAGGGATCACCGCCTTTCAGCCTGACAACCCGATGACCGGCGCGTGCCTTTTCTTCCAGCAACTGATTGATTTGATCCTGAGGAACGCTGTGATAGCCAGACTCTTTACCGACGAAGATTCGCTCGGCGTCGCGGCGTGACAGGTTGAGGATCTCTTTCGATACCAGTCGATCGTAAACGACGATGTCGGCCTGCTGGAGATGCTGTAGGCCTTTTAACGTCAGTAACCCTGCGTCGCCCGGCCCAGCGCCGACCAGTGTCACTTCGCCCCGGTCATCAAGCGGCGCGGAGAAAAGCAGTTCGGTCAGTTGGTTAACGCTCTGGCTATTGTCGTTTGCCAGCGCCTGCGCTAGCCGATCGTGTACGAAGAGCTTTTCCCAGAAGCGACGACGCGCGCTCATATTGCGGAATCGGCTTTTGACCCGACTGCGCAATTCACCTGCATATGTCGCCAGCTTACCGAGATTTTGCGGCAGAATACTTTCCAGTTTTTCCCGCAGTAGCCGAGCCAATACCGGTGCAGCGCCGCCAGAAGACACCGCGACCATCAGCGGTGAACGGTCGATGATCGACGGCATAATGAAGCTGGCGCGTTCTGGTGAATCCACCACGTTACAGAAAATCCGGCGCTCGCTGGCGCTGGCATAGACATGGTTATTGACGTCCTGATCGTCGGTAGCGGCAATCACCAGCCACACCGCGTCCAGTAACGTGGGATCGAAAGTGCCGTGTACCAGCGTTAATTGAGCATCCTGCTCCCACGCCCGAAATTGATCGTTAAAATCGAGCGCATTGACGGTAATCACTGCGCCAGCATCCAGCAATAGCCGGGCTTTGCGCTCGGCTATTTCACCTCCTCCTACCAATAGACAAGGTTTATCGTGCAACTGACAGAATATTGGTAGGTAATCCATGTAACGCCTCTTAAAAACTCAGGTTATTAGGGTAATGGTTGGCTATTATCAACCGCGATGTCACGGTCTGCGATGGATATTTGCACATTACCGTTTGTTACCTGAGTATCATAAGCTGCAACAGAATAGGCTCCATCCTCCAGACAGAAGCCATCATAAAGGCGGAAATGCTGTTTTTTCAATGGGCTTGCGACCCAAAGATCGTCCTGATGCTCGCCCACTATCCCGCGACTTAATACGCTAGCCTGCGCGAATGGGTCGATATTACTGATGGCGTAAACCTGCTCATCGTTACGTGGGCGGAACACGGCAACCTGTTGCTGCTCGACGAGGGCGCAAACGCCAGTGCCGGGCAGGATGTCGTCTAACTTACATACGGTCGTCCACTGGCTCATGCGTTTTCCTCCTCTAACTCAATCTGTTTCACCGGAATGCGCTCGGCAGGGCGCGCCGGACGGTGTTGTTGACGTTCACCCACCATCTGCACATTAGGGTCACGCTCTGGGCTGTTAATGAAGTGGGCAAAGCGTTTCTGTGCGTCTGGATCTTCCAGCGTCGCCTGCCATTCGCAGAGGTAACCTTCCCGCAGCCGTGCAATATCGGCTTCAAGCTGATCGTTAATGCTCAGTTTGTCTTTCACAATCACATTACGCAGATAGTCGATACCGCCTTCGAGATTATCCAGCCAGACTGACGTACGCTGGAGCTTATCGGCCGTGCGGATGTAGAACATCATGAAGCGGTCCAGATAGCGGACTACCGTTTCGCGGTCTAAGTCGGCTGCCAGCAGGTCGGCGTGGCGCGGCTTCATCCCACCGTTGCCGCATACATAGAGGTTCCAGCCTTTTTCGGTGGCGATAATCCCAACGTCTTTACCCTGTGCTTCTGCACATTCCCGCGTACAGCCGGAGACGCCAAATTTCATTTTGTGCGGTGTGCGGATGCCTTTGTAGCGGTTTTCCAGCTCGACGCCAAAGCCCACGCTGTCGCCGACGCCAAAGCGGCACCAGGTGCTGCCGACGCAGGTTTTTGCCATACGTAACGCCTTGGCATAAGCGTGGCCGGTTTCAAATCCGGCTTCGATGAGCTGAGCCCATACGTCAGGCAGGTCGCCTTTCTGTACACCGAATAGCGCCATGCGCTGAGAGCCGGTCATTTTGGTGTACAGGTTATATTGCTTCGCGATGCGACCAATGGCGATCAGGCCATCCGGCGTGATTTCCCCGCCTGCGGAACGTGGGATCACGGAGTAAGTGCCGTCTTTCTGGATATTGCCGAGGAAGTTATCGTTGGAATCCTGCAATGGCGTGTGCTGCGGTTTGAGCACGTACTCGTTCCAGCAGGACGCCAGCAGGGACGCGGCGGTTGGTTTACAGACCTCACAGCCGTAGCCTGAACCGTGTTTCTCCAGCAGTTGATCGAACGTTTTAATTTTTTCGATTTGGATCAGGTGGTACAGCTCCTGACGCGAATAGGCGAAGTGCTCACACAGGTGATTATTGACTTCGATCCCCTGCTTGCTGAGTTCTGAATTTAACACCTGCGTAAGCAGCGGGATACAGCCGCCGCAGCCCGTACCGGCTTTGGTGGTTTCCTTAAGCGCCGCGACAGTGTGACAGCCGCCGTTAATCGCTTTGATGATGTCGCCTTTGGACACATCGAAGCAGGAGCAGATTTGCGCACTTTCCGGCAGAGCATCGACACCCAGCGTCGGTTTCGCACTGCCAGCGGACGCAGGAAGAATCAGCGCTTCAGGAGAATCCGGCAGCGGGATTTTGTTCAGCATGAATTGCAGCAGGTTGCCGTAATCCCGCGTGTCGCCGACCAGTACGGCACCGAGCAGCGTTTTATTATCGGCGCTGACGATCAGACGTTTGTAGGTTTCTTTATTTTCATCCAGCCACATGTAGCTGCGAGAGCCCGGCGTATGGCCGTGTGCGTCGCCAATCCCGCCGACATCGACGCCCATCAGCTTGAGCTTGGCGCTCATGTCGGCACCTTGGAAGCGGTTTTCATGTCCTAACAGGTGATCGACGGCAACCTGTGCCATCTTGTAGCCGGGTGCGACCAGACCAAATGGTCGGCCATGCCAGGCGGCACATTCGCCGATAGCGTAGACGTCCGGGTCGGAGGTCTGGCACCAGTCGTTAATCGCGATACCGCCGCGTGGGCCGATTTCCAGCGCACACTGACGCGCCAGTTTGTCCTGTGCGCGGATACCGGTCGAGAACACGATGAAGTCGACTTCCAGCGTGCTGCCGTCGGCAAACACCATCGTCTTGCGGTTTTCCAGACCGGAATGCTGAATGGCCTGCGTATTCTTGCTGGTGTGCACACGCACACCCATGTTTTCAATCTTGCGTTGCAGCAGGGCGCCGCCCTGTGCATCCAGCTGTTCGGCCATGAGCACCGGGGCGAACTCAATGACGTGCGTTTCCACGCCAAGGTGTTTCAGCGCGCCAGCCGCTTCCAGACCTAATAGACCCCCGCCGATCACCGCGCCGCGTTTGCTACGGCGTGCGCAGTTTTCGATGGCGTTCAGATCTTCAATGGTGCGGTAGACGAAACAGTCTTGCCCGTTTGATCCTTTGATTGACGGGATCCACGGATAGGAGCCGGTTGCCATGATTAACTTGTCGTAATACACGGTACGGCCGGAATTGGAGTGAATGGCTTTTTCACTGCGGTTGATGGTGATGGCGCGTTCACCGAGCAGGACTTTAACGCCATTTTTTTCGTAGTAGCCTTCGCGTACTAAAGAGAGCTCTTCTACCGTGTGGTGCGCGAAGTAAGAAGAGAGGTGGACACGATCGTAGGCGACGCGGGGTTCTTCACAAAAAACGGTAATATCGTAGGTGGATGTCGGGGCCTTATCCAGCAACTCTTCGATAAAACGGTGGCCAACCATCCCGTTACCGATAACAGCGAGTCTGACTTTGTTCATTTTTGCCTCAAAATTGCTTCTTCTGAGGTTACCTTATCGCTCCACACTGGGCGCTTATTGATGTACATCAAATAGTCTTTTATATACTACTTTATGAGTATGTTGATGATTTTACTTATTTTTTCTTAAGCCTTGGTTTTTGTTGGGGTTTTAGCGATTAGCAAAAATGAGACCTATAGCACGCTTTTGGTCAGAAGCCGACTGATTAGCGGCCAATCCGCTATCAGAGTAATCGTTCCCCTCGTCAATCATTCACGTTCCTGAGCGCTTAAAAATAAAACTAAGGGATTATCCATTTGTTTAATAAGGATATGAAATGTTCTGGTGATAATGCTCACAAGGTTGTGTGCAATTGCACAGTTATCGGCGACATAATTTCGTCATATGGAAGAAATTGCCTAATGACTAACGGCGTCGCAACCTTAATAATTGAAAATAAAACAGCATTTTTTTTTAATTAGCACGCTATTTCTTTTTCTGTGACGTTGATCGACTTATGAGGCTGTACCAGAAAAATAGCGATGTTTTTTATCGACAGGACCAACACAGTTAGTGAAGTTATTCTTTAATTATTTATGTGGCTTACATTCGTCATCGTGTACATGAGTTGTGTTAAACATCAAGGCAGGTAACAACGTGAAAATAGAATCAATTGATGTCACCGTCTTCACTTATCCCACACGCCGGGTTTCCGACAGTGCGGGTCATTCACACCCGGGACCTGAAAATCAGGCTAAGATGGCGCTGTTAACCATCACGGCAGATGATGGGCAAAAAGGCTACGCTTTCGCTCCGCCGGAAGTGATTCGTCCTCATATCGTTAATGCTTTCTTCCGCAAAGTGCTGATCGGGCAAAACCCGTTTGACCGTGAGCGCCTGTGGCAGGATCTGGTGCACTGGCAACGCGGTAGCGCTAACCAGCTGACCGACCGCGCGCTGTCGATTGTGGAATCCGCACTGTGGGATCTGCAAGGTCGCGTGCTGAATATGCCGGTGCATAAACTGCTCGGCGGCTATCGTGAAAAAGTCCCTGCTTACGGCAGCACCATGTGTGGTGATGAGCTGGAAGGCGGTTTATCTACACCGGATGAGTTTGGTCAGTTTGCAGAAAAACTGGTGCAGCGCGGCTATAAAGCCATCAAGTTGCATACCTGGATGCCGCCGGTGTCATTCGCGCCTAGCCCGAAGATTGACGTACAAGCCTGTGCGGCAGTACGTGAAGCAGTCGGCCCAGACATCTGTCTGATGCTGGATGGTTACCACTGGTACAGCCGTAGCGATGCGCTGTACATCGGCCGTGAACTGCAAAAGCTCGATTTCACCTGGTTTGAAGAGCCGATGGAAGAACAGAGCATGGCGTCCTACAGCTGGCTGACCAAGAGCCTGGATATCGATGTTATCGGGCCGGAAAGTCTGTCAGGCAAATACTTCAGCCGTGCTGACTGGGTTAAAGAAGGTGCATGCGACATTTTACGTGCGGGCGTGCAAGGCGTGGGCGGTCTCTGGCCGTGTATGAAAGTCGCGAGCCTGGCGGAATCCTTCGGTATGGACTGCGAAATTCACGGTAACGGTGCACCAAACCTCAACGTCGTGGGTGCTATCAAAAACTGCCGCTGGTATGAGCGCGGGCTGCTGCATCCTTTCCTCGATTACGACGAACCTGCTGCTTATCTGAATTCGATTGTCGATCCAATGGACGACGAGGGCTTTGTGCATCTGCCGCAACGTCCAGGGCTGGGAGAAGATATTAATTTTGACTGGATTGAGGAGCATACCCTAAGTAAAGAATAACGTTTTGTTCTAATGGTTTTTTGTTCTACCTGAAAGATAGCCTTACCTAAAAAATAAAAAGTTGTCGTCTTCCATGCTCCCACACCTTGGAGAATAATGATGAAAGCACGAGCAATACTCCGTACCCTGCTGTTAGGTTCACTCTGCATGGCCGCCACGCCGGCCATTCTATCGGCAAAAACCCCTGACGATCAGCTGATCGTGGGGATGAACATGAACAACATGCTCTCACTCGATCCGGCCGCCATGACCGGTAACGAAGTGGTGGGCATTATCGTCAACCTCTATGACTCGCTGGTGGTGCTGGATCCCGCCAACCTGAGTAACATCCAGCCTTCTCTGGCGAAAAGCTGGAGCGTCAGTGATGATGGGAACGTCATTACCTTCAATCTGGTGGATAACGCCAAATTCCATTCCGGTAACCCCGTAACGGCGCAAGACTTCGCCTGGTCGATGAAGCGTCTGCTTAACCTCAACATGGCACAGGCCACGACGTGGAAATCCTACGGCTTCACCGCGGAAAACGTGGAGAAAATGATCCGCGCCAAAGATGCTCACACCGTTGAAATCGAACTGCCAAAACCGAACGATCCAAAACTGGTGCTCTACTCGCTGGCAACGCTGGGTAGTGGCTCGGTGCTGGACAGTAAAACGGTGATGCAGCATGAGAAAAACGGCGACTGGGGTAACGGTTGGCTGACCACGAACGAAGCCGGTTCCGGCCCGTTCAAGCTGGACGTGTGGCAGGCGAAAGACGTGCTGCGTATCAGCAAGGTTGAGAACAACTGGCAGGGCGATGCGAAAATGCGCCGCGTGATTTTCCGTCACATGACTGAATCACAGGCGCTGCGCCTGATGATTGAAAAAGGCGATATTGACGTTGCCTCTGGCATGTCGGTGCCGGATATCAATGCATTAAAACAAGATAAAGACGTTGTAGTTGATGAGGTGAAAAAAGGCACGCTGTACTACGTTGCAATGAGCCTGAAAAACGAATACTTCGCTAAACCGAAAGTGCGCGAAGCGGTTCGTTACCTGATTGATTACGATGGCGTCAATAAGACGGTAATGCCTGGCTATGGTTTCTATCATCAGCGCCCTATCCAGAAAGGGATGGATGCGACGTTGCCGGATCCTGGCTACAAGCTGGACGTGCCACGCGCCAAGGCACTGCTGGCTGAAGCGGGCTACCCGAATGGATTTGAAACCACGCTGCGTGTCTTGTCCGATCAGCCGTTCCTGAATCTGGCGACGTCGGTACAGTCCACGCTGGCACAGGCGGGCATCAAAGCCAAAATCATCTCCGGCACCGGTAATCAGGTTTACGGCGCAATGCGCGATCGTAACTTCGATATGCTGGTTGGCCGCGGCGGTGGCGGCGTCGATCCGCATCCTCACTCCAGCCTGCGTTCTGTTGTCTATAACCCGGATAACAGCGACGAAGCCAAACTGACCAACTTCCAGGGCTGGCGCACGTCTTTCTACGACAAGCCTCTGAACGACATGATCGATCAGGCGCTGTTGGAGAAAGACCCTCAGAAACAGAAGCAGATGTATATCAACGTACAGAATCGCTATGAAGAACTGTTCCCGGCCATCATTCCGGTGTCGCAGATGATCGATTCTGTGGTGTTGCGTAAGGACGTGAAAGGCTATGTGCCGCATCCGTCTTCTACGACGCATCTGCGTGAGGTGTATAAGCAGCGCTAGTGTCCACACGTTAAACCGGATGATTAGCCGATACGTTCCCGGCTAATCATCCCGATCAGATACGTTAAAAAGAGATGACCGCGTGAGTGGTGGTTTGCTGTCGCCGCTCACCGGGATATCAGGAGAAAGAACATGGTTTTCTCTGATTGGATCAAGCCGGGTGGAGTACTGCGTCGTTTGGCAAAACGTCTGTTTCAGGTCGTCGTTACGCTGTTCGGGTTATTAATCCTGACCTTCGTGATCGGCCGCGTGATGCCAATCGATCCAGTCCTGGCTATTGTCGGACAGGACGCCGACCAAAGTACCTATCAACAGGTTTACCAACAGCTGGGGTTGGATAAGCCGCTGTATGTGCAGTTCTTTATTTACTTCAATTCTCTGATGCATGGGGATTTGGGCAATGCCCTCCTGACCGGGCGACCGGTAATGGATGACATTATCCGCGTTTTCCCTGCCACCATCGAACTTGCCACCATGGCGATTATTGTCGGTGCGGGTCTGGGCATACCACTCGGCGTGCTGGCTGCGGCGCGACGCGGCAAGTGGGCGGATTATGTGGTGCGTTTTATCAGTCTGGCCGGTTATTCCACGCCAATATTCTGGGTCGGGATGATGGGGCTGCTGGTGTTCTATGCCTGGCTGAACTGGGTTGGCGGTGCCGGACGGGTTGATATGGCCTACGACGGCCTGGTGGAGAACCGTACCGGTCTGCTGCTGGTGGATTCACTACTGGCAGGCGAGTGGGATGTATTCCGCAGCGCGCTGAACCATCTGGTGTTGCCAGCCACGATTCTTGGTTTCCACTCGCTGGCTTATATCAGCCGTATGACGCGTAGCTTCATGCTGGCGCAGCTTTCGCAGGAATACATCATTACCGCGCGAGTGAAAGGGCTGTCTGAGTTCCGCGTTGTCTGGGCGCACGCGTTTCGCAATATTCTGGTTCAGCTTCTGACGGTGGTGGCGCTGGCGTATGGCTCGCTGCTGGAAGGGGCGGTACTGATCGAAACGGTCTTCTCATGGCCTGGCTTTGGCTCTTATCTGACAGGCAGCCTGCTGCTGGGGGATATGAACGCGGTTATGGGATGTGTGCTGCTAGTCGGGTTGATCTTCGTGACGCTTAACCTGCTGTCGGACATGTTGTATCAAATCTTTGATCCGAGGACGAACGCATGAATATTTCCTCTGAGCCGCCGGTCAGCCGTGAATCGGTAATGCGGACACCGCCGGAAAAACGTGTGAGCCGCCTGCGGCTACGCGGTGCGCGAATCGGCGGGTTTCTCTTGACGATGATGCGCAATCCGCTGACCGCGATTGGTTCTGCGATTGTGCTGGTTTTGATTCTGGTCGCTATTTTCGCCCCGTGGATCGCCACGCACGATCCGCTGGTACAGGATTTGGCTAACGCGCTACAGGCCCCGAGTGCGGCGCATTACTTTGGCACCGATGAGTTTGGGCGCGATGTGTTTAGTCGTCTGGTCTATGGTTCACGCATCACGCTGTATATCGTTGCGCTGGTGTCGGTAACCGTGGGGCCCATCGGGCTGGCGCTGGGCGTGGTGGCCGGGTATTACGGCGGTATCGTCGATACCATCCTGATGCGTATCACCGATATCTTCATTTCGTTCCCTAGTCTGGTGTTGGCGCTGGCGTTCGTTGCGGCGCTTGGTCCGGGTCTGGAGCATGTGGTGATTGCGATTACGCTGACGGCCTGGCCGCCGATTGCCCGTCTGGCAAGGGCGGAGACGCTGTCGCTGCGTCACGCGGACTTTGTGTCTGCCGTGAAGCTGCAAGGCGCATCCTCTATCCGCATCCTGCTGCACCACATTGTGCCGCTGTGTCTGCCGTCGGTGATTATTCGTATCACCATGAATATGGCGGGCATCATTCTGACAGCGGCGGGTCTGGGCTTTCTGGGGTTGGGGGCACAGCCGCCCGATCCTGAATGGGGCGCGATGATCTCTGCGGGTCGTCGTTACATGATGGAGTGCTGGTGGTTAGTAACTATTCCGGGGCTGGCGATTTTGATTAACAGCCTGGCGTTCAACTTCCTTGGAGACGGCCTACGTGACATCCTCGATCCCAGAACTGAATAAGTCTTCTCAACCTGCGCCGGGAAGCTCGCCCCTGATGGAAGTGGAAAATCTGCGGGTAAGCTTCGTGAATCGTGGTGCTGTGACGGATGCCGTGCGCGGCGTCTCCTTCACGCTGGGCTGTGAAAAGCTGGCCATTGTCGGCGAATCCGGCTCCGGTAAATCGACGGTCGGCCGTGCGCTGCTGCAACTACATCCGCACAGCGCGCGGATTACGGCAGACAAACTGCGCTTCGGCGATACCGACCTGCTGAAAGCGGATGAGGCGCGGATGCGTCAGATCCGTGGCAAGCGCATTTCCATGATTATGCAGGACCCTAAATATTCGCTGAACCCAGTGGTATGCGTTGGCGATCAGATTGCCGAAGCCTATCTGGCACACCACCGGGTGTCGCACCGCGAGGCAAAGGCAAAGGTCATGGCGATGCTGGACGTGGTGCGTATTCGTCAGCCAGAGCGCGTATACAATCTGTACCCTCATGAGATCTCGGGCGGGCAGGGGCAGCGCATCATGATTGCGATGATGCTGATTACTGAACCCGAAATCGTGATTGCCGATGAACCGACCTCCGCGCTGGATGTGTCCGTACGTCTGCAGGTGCTGGCAATGCTGGACGATCTGGTCAGCGAGCGCGGTCTGGGGCTGATTTTCATCAGCCACGACATCAATCTGGTACGCAGCTTCTGCGATCGGGTGTTGGTGATGTATGCCGGACGCGTCGTGGAATCCATTGCCGCCGCCGATCTGGACAACGCGCAGCATCCGTACACGCGTGGGTTGCTGAATTCGCTGCCGGATATCGACCATCGACGCCCGCGTTTGCCGGTGATGAATCGCGATCCAGCCTGGATCAATGGATAAAGGGGATAATCATGGCAACTGAAGCAATGAGTCAGCGTAAGCCGATGATCGAAGTGAATAACCTGAATCTCTCTTTTGGGCAGGGCAGCACGGCGAATCAGGTATTGTACGATGTGAACCTCACTGTTAACGATGGCGATATCTTTGGTCTGGTAGGGGAATCGGGTTCCGGTAAAACCACCGTGCTGAAGTGTCTGGCCGGGCTGTTTAATCACTGGGAAGGCACGCTGCATATTGATGGGAAGAAACTGGCACACCGAATCGATCAGGCGCGCTGTCGTCGGGTGCAGATGGTGTTTCAGGATCCGTACGGATCGCTGCATCCTCGTCATACCGTGGAGTCGATTCTGGAAGAGCCGCTGTCGATCCACCGCTTTGACGATCGTGACGATCGTATCGATACCTTGCTGGAGAAAGTGGGGCTGGGAACGCACTTCCGCCGCCGTTATCCGCACCAGCTTTCGGGGGGGCAGCGTCAGCGTGTGGCGATTGCCCGAGCGCTGATTCTGGAGCCGAGAGTTCTGCTGCTGGATGAGCCGACGTCGGCGCTGGATGTGTCGGTGCAGGCGGAAATTCTCAATCTGCTAACGGAGTTGCAGCAGCAGGAAAAGCTGACTTACCTGATGGTGACGCATGACTTGGGCGTGATTTCCCACCTGTGTCATAAAGTGGCGGTGATGCAATACGGTAAAATACTGGAAACGTTGGAAACCGATGACCTGACCAGCGATATGCCGAAGGACGCTTATACCTCCATGCTGGTGGACGCCAGCCGTCAGTACAGCCGCGATCTGGCGGTGCGTTCGGAGCGCATGGGCTAGCTATTTATAGACTAAGTACGTATGGACTAAGTAAATATGGACTAGGTGCGTTGCGCGATAATTATTATGAGGGCCGAGCAATCGGCCCTTTTTTTATCTTACGCACAGGTTTTCGCTCACAGTTGGTTACGAACAGACTTTTATACGTAAAAAAAGGTAAATGGGTAGCGTTGAAGAGTGCGGATACTTACAATCATTACGCTTTCTGTAGTCGGCCTCTTCAAAAAGGAATTCTCATGTTCAAACGTACTCTGGTTGCTGCGGCAGCCCTTATTTCACTGACGGCATTTTCTCCCGCTTTTGCGGCTTCCGACGCCACTACGCGTGTGCTGTTGACGACGTCTGCGGGCAATATCGAACTGTCTTTAGATAATCAAAAGGCACCGGTTTCGGTAAAAAATTTCGTCGAGTACGTTAACAACGGTTTTTATAACGGGACGACATTTCACCGTGTGATCCCTGGCTTTATGGTGCAGGGCGGCGGCTTTTCTGGCGAAATGAGCCAAAAAGCGACGAACGCACCGATTAAGAATGAAGCCGATAATGGTTTACGTAACCAGCGCGGCACGATCGCGATGGCGCGCACGTCTGATAAAGACAGTGCAACCAGCCAGTTCTTTATCAACATCGCGGACAATGCGTTCCTCGATCACGGCCAGCGTGATTTTGGCTACGCCGTGTTCGGTAAAGTCGTGAAGGGCATGGACGTCGTGGATAAGATCTCTCAGGTGCCAACGAAGAATGTCGGGCCTTACCAGAATGTGCCGACCGCACCCATCGTGATTCAGTCTGCGAAAGTGCTGCCCTGATTGACGAGATAGATAAGTAAAGAACCGAGAATACGAAAAAGGCCACTGATGTGCTGACGGTTCCCCATAAATAAAGACAGGCATAGAAGGTTGTGATCTACTTAGTGTTCCACCAAAAAGTAAGGTCACGCCTCTATGCCTGCTTCACAAGTTTGCCATAAATTTTTTAGCCAGTCCCTGAACTCACTTCATCAGTACCGTACCGTA
>NZ_JAULSZ010000006.1:0-229394 GCF_051707265.1 Pectobacterium sp. S5 | reverse complement strand
TAGCTAAGTGCGGAAGAGATAACCGCTGAAAGCATCTAAGCGGGAAACTTGCCTCGAGATGAGTCTCCCTGGGCACTAGATGCCCCTGAAGGGCCGTTGAAGACGACGACGTAGATAGGCTGGGTGTGTAAGCGTAGCGATACGTTGAGCTAACCAGTACTAATGACCCGAGAGGCTTAACCTTACAACACCGAAGGTGTTTTGAGACGACTCAAAAAACAATACTCAGCTTGTTCAAAGATTGGTTCTGATGGTTGTGCGAACGCGTAAGCAACGCATAACGGTTAGAATGAAACAGAATTTGCCTGGCGGCGATAGCGCGGTGGTCCCACCTGACCCCATGCCGAACTCAGAAGTGAAACGCCGTAGCGCCGATGGTAGTGTGGGGCTTCCCCATGTGAGAGTAGGGAACTGCCAGGCATCAAATAAGTGGAAAGCCCCTGTCGAAAGACAGGGGCTTTTTGCTATGCGAATTTTGGGTGGATTTACAAAAGCCTGCAGATCGCATGATGGATACAGCGCATGGGAAAGTTTGGTTTTTGGGTTCAGAAGCCCATTTTCTACCAGACATTACCTAATGGATCAGCGTGAACGGTAGCCTATTCCGCACTACCGACGGTTATTTTTGAGCCATTGGTGGATAAAAGTAGCAACCTGCTCTGGTTGATTGATATCAAGCACTGGAAGCATGGTGTCGATCTCACCATCTGCTGCAATCGCGATGACATACTCATCGAGCAAATCACTTAATTCTCTACCCAACGATTGGCGAAATAAGGCTATTTTAGCGATCTTCTCATGTTTGAACCCCTCAACCAGCACCAGATCGAGAGCTGATGCATCCATTTTCTCTGCTAGATGGTAAATATTGGGTTCTTCCTGTTCAGGAGTCTCCGTCATTAGCGCCCACCTTTGGCTGCTGGCGACAATCGTTTGTGCTGCGCCAGCCTTACGGAGCTCATAGCTATCTTTACCTGGCGTATCAATATCCATCTGATGATGCGTATGTTTAATGAGTCCGACTCGAACACCATGATGAGTCAGTAGCAGCGGGATGACGTGTTTAAGTAATGTCGTTTTACCTGTACCGCTATAAGCAGCAATAGCGAGCAAGGGGACACGATTAGGATTCACGGTGTTGATCCTCCCAATTGGATAAATCTTCAGGCGAATTCATATTGCGAAAGGCTTTAGGCTGATCGCTAAATGAAACTGCGTTTGCTCCAACCTGTTCCATAAATAGCATCAGCTTACGGTTTCCAAGATGCAGATAAGCTTCCAGCGTCTCAATAAGGTTTCTATTGATTAGGAGTAATGTGGGATGTGGACGTTCTCCGTCTGTGGCATAAGTCGCATTTGCTTCCCCACGTGCTTGCCATAAGCGGTGCACCAGATCGAGGGGGAGTGCGGGGACATCGCAAGGGACAAATACGACCCATTCGGATGGAGAAGCATGTAACCCACTCAGAATGCCCGCCAACGGGCCTGGAAAGCTTGCATCAAAGTCACCAATAATGCGGCAGCCACTTTGTGCATACACAGCCTGATTGCGATTAGCGCTGATCATGACCTCATCGACCTGTGCTTTAAGCCGAGACAGAACGTGCTGGTATAGCGGTACTCCGTTCAGTGTTATCAGACCTTTATCGTGCCCGCCCATGCGTGTTGCCCGTCCGCCTGCGAGAATAACGCCAGTAATCATTTTACTTTCCAAGTATCTATGCTCACTTTCTTCTGTTCTGAATGCTTTGAGGGATAAACCATGCGTTATTCTCTAAAAACTTTCGCTGAAGACCAAGTTCTTTCCTCATGTGCACAAGGCTGTTATTTTTATCACTATATGCTCAATATCGTTCAAACGGCTTCCGGCATATTGAAATTTATTGAGTACAAATCGTTTTTAAGGAGAAAAAAATGAAATGCCATCGCGTTAATGAGCTGATTGAACTGCTGCATCCAGCCTGGCAAAAAGAACCCGATTTAAATCTGGTGCAATTTTTACAAAACCTTGCACAGGAGGCGGGGTTCGAGGGGCAGTTAAATGAACTGACTGATGATATCCTTATTTACCATCTAAAAATGCGTGATGCAGATAAAGAACAAGTCATCCCCGGTTTGAAGAAGGACTACGAAGAAGATTTTAAGACAGCTTTGCTTCGTGCCCGGGGAGTTATTAAAGACTAGTGGAAAGGAATAACACGTTCATGATGCTAACTATTGCACGCATATCTCTTATGTCGCCTCTAACCATTTGTGGCCGTGATGAATAGTTCGATATTTAATTTCCAGACGCTATTCCCCGATCTGATCGTGGATGCCTTGCTGGATGTTGGGCTGCGCGTTGATTCTGGTTTGACGGCATTAAACAGTTATGAGAATCGGGTGTACCAGTTTGCGGATGAAGATCGTAAACGATTCGTGGTGAAATTTTATCGCCCGGAACGGTGGAGCGCGGCACAGATTCAGGAAGAGCATATTTTTGCCCAGCAATTGGCAGAAGATGAAGTCCCTATTGTCGCGCCCGTCTCGCTTAATGGGCAGACGTTGAATGTCTATGAAGGATTTCATTTTGCCGTATTCCCCAGCGTGGGCGGGCGACAGTATGAAATGGATAATGAAGACCAGCTAGAGTGGGTTGGTCGTTTTCTCGGCCGGATTCACCAGACGGGTCAGAAATCGTTATTCACCGAGCGTCCTACGATCGGGGTAAATGAATATCTGCATGAACCTTATCGGCTGTTGGAGACATGTCCGCTAATACCGAAAATACATCGACATGATTTTTTACAGGCGATCCGTCAACTGATTGATACAGTTGAAACTTATTGGCATAACGACTGGCGACCACTGCGTCTGCATGGGGATTGTCATCCAGGCAATATTTTGTGGCGTGATGGCCCGATCTTTGTGGATTTGGATGATGCCCGCAATGGTCCAGCAATTCAGGATTTATGGATGCTGTTGCATGGTGATCGTCGTGAACAACGTATTCAACTGGATATCTTGTTAGAAGCCTATAGCGAATTTGCGGAATTTCAGGAGAAAGAGCTCGCGCTGATTGAGCCTCTTCGTGCGATGCGGCAGGTTTATTATCTAGCCTGGGTTGCTCGTCGCTGGGAAGATCCTGCTTTTCCAAAAAATTTCCCCTGGATGACGGATGCTGATTTCTGGTTGAAGCAAACGGCAATATTTATTGGGCAAACTCAGCTGTTGCAGGAACCTCCTCTACAGCTAATGCCAATGTACTGAAATTAAATGGAGAGAGTGAAATTTATGAAAAGATTATGGCTTGCGCTGATTGGCGTTGTTCTGGCATTTAGTGCTTCTGCTGCAGAGTTTTCTGACGGCAAGCAATATGTAGAATTAGATAAACCTGCAACCCAAGAGCCCCAGGTTCTTGAGTTCTTCTCATTCTATTGCCCACACTGCTATCAATTTGAACAGGTTTACCACGTTCCAGATGCAGTAAAAAAAGCGTTGCCAGAGGGTACGAAGATGACACGTTATCACGTGGACTTCTTGGGCCCGTTGGGTAAAAACCTGACGCAGGCATGGGCTGTCGCTATGGCGCTGGGCGTTGAAGATAAAATTACCCCGCTGATGTTTGATGCCGTTCAGAAAACACAGACTGTACAAAAACCGGATGATATTCGCGAAGTCTTTGTGAAAGCTGGCGTGAGTGCGGAAGAATTTGATGGTGCTCTGAATAGCTTTGTTGTGAAATCTCTGGTTGCTCAGCAGGAAAAAGCGGCGGCAGATTTACAATTACGCGGTGTTCCAGCCATGTTCGTTAACGGTAAATATATGATCAAGAATGATGGTCTTGATACCAGTTCAATGGATGGATATGTAAAACAGTACGCTGACGTGGTGAAGTTCCTCATTACCAAGAAGTAATTATTTAATAAGTCATGCGGGTAAAACCGCATGACTTTATATACCCGTCATATTTCAAGTTGCCTGTGCGTTGGCTGCGTTCACTCACCCGAATCACTTACTCAAGTAAGCTCATCGGGATTCCTTCCCTTGCCGCCTGCCTGAAACTCGAATTATTTAGGGTATACCTTCCCGTTTTTCATCTTCTTATCTTTTATATCTCATCAGTTCGCAATATCTATTTATCTTTTTGTTTATATCCACAAATTGGATGACGGTTTTTCATGCCTTAAAAACAAACAGGTTATATTATAACTTCATGAAATTAATGAATATAAAAAAATAGCTTAAGATAATAGGAAAAATTAGCAATTAAGCGGGGGAAACTATTCACAAAGTTATCCACAGGAAGATCTTGCGAGGATCCATGCAAAATCAGCCAATATCTCACGTTAAGGATCGTCTCTTTCCCTGACCTATGGCATGCTTAGCGCTATGACAGACAACAACGATCACGGCAGGCTATGGCTCAGATTGCAGAAAACCCTTTAATACTGGTAGACGGTTCATCCTATTTGTATCGTGCTTATCACGCTTTCCCTCCGTTAACAAACAGCGCGGGAGAAGCAACTGGTGCAATGTATGGCGTACTGAATATGCTACGCAGTTTGCTGTTGCAATATCAGCCCAGCCACGTTGCCGTTGTTTTTGATGCGAAAGGGAAAACGTTTCGCGACGAGCTGTTCGAAAACTATAAAGCTCACCGTCCACCTATGCCGGAGGATCTACGCGAACAGATAGAGCCTCTGCATAAGATGGTGAAAGCGATGGGACTACCGCTTCTGGCGGTTTCCGGCGTAGAAGCGGACGATGTGATCGGTACGCTCGCCGTTCAGGCGGAAAAAGTGGGTAAGCCAGTGCTGATTAGTACCGGCGATAAAGATATGGCGCAGCTAGTGACGCCAAGCGTGACGCTCATTAATACCATGAATAACTCGATTCTTGGCCCACAGGAAGTGTGTGATAAGTACGGTATCCCCCCTGAGCTGATTATCGATTTTCTTGCGCTGATGGGAGATGCATCGGATAACATTCCCGGTGTACCAGGCGTGGGTGAAAAAACGGCTCAAGCGCTATTGCAAGGGCTCGGCGGGCTGGACTCGCTATATGCCAATCTTGATAAAATTGCCGGGCTTTCCTTCCGTGGTGCGAAAACCATGGCGCCGAAGCTTGAACAGCACAAAGACGTGGCCTACCTCTCTTATCAGCTCGCGACAATTAAAACGGATGTCGAGCTGGAACTTAGCTGCGATCAGCTCACCGTTAACGAGTTGGATGTGGATGAGTTGCATCGTCTTTTTTCCCGTTATGAATTTAAGCGCTGGTTATCAGATATTGAATCAGGCACTTGGATGCAGGGTAAAAAGAGTAGCCAGCCTGTTCAGGCGGCGAGTAACGCGGTGGTTGAGAAAGTTGCTGAAGAAAACAACGCACCTACGCTTTCTGCTGACGGTTATGTCACGATTCTTGATGAAAAAACGCTGCTCGATTGGGTTGAGCGTTTAAAACAGGCTGAGGTTTTCGCTTTTGATACGGAAACCGACGGGCTGGATACACTCACGGCTAATCTGATTGGTTTGTCATTTGCGATTAAGCCGGGTGAAGCGGCTTATTTGCCATTGGCCCATGACTATCTGGACGCGCCGGAACAGTTGGATCGCACCAAGATATTGGCCTTGTTCAAACCGCTGCTGGAAGATGAGAAGCTGCTTAAGATTGGCCAGAATCTCAAATTTGATAAAGGCGTGATGCAGCGGTATGACATCGATTTACGCGGCATCGCGTTTGATACCATGCTGGAATCTTATGTGCTCGACAGCGTGGCGGGCCGCCATGATATGGATAGCCTGGCCGAACGCTATTTGAATCATAAAACCATTACCTTTGAAGAGATCGCGGGTAAGGGTAAAAATCAGCTGACGTTTAATCAGATTGCGCTGGAACAGGCTGGGCCTTATGCCGCCGAGGATGCGGACGTTACGCTGCATCTGCACCAGAAGCTCTGGGGGAAACTCCAGCCGCATGCCGATCTGTGTCAGGTCTTCCAGACTATCGATATGCCGCTGGTGCCGGTTTTATCCCGCATCGAGCGTACAGGCGTACTGATCGATCCCGTCATTCTGGCTGAACACTCAAAAGAGCTCACAGCACGCCTGGCGGAGCTGGAAATCCAAGCGTATGAGCTGGCGGGTGAAGAATTCAATCTCTCATCGACCAAGCAGCTACAGGGCATTCTGTATGAAAAGCAAAAGCTGCCGATTCTGAAGAAAACGCCAAAAGGCGCGCCATCAACCAATGAGGAAGTGCTGGCTGAGCTGGCGCTGGATTACCCTCTGCCGAAGCTGATCCTGGAATATCGTGGCTTAGCCAAGCTGAAATCTACTTACACCGATAAGCTGCCGCTGATGATCAATCCGGCGACGAAGCGTGTTCATACGTCTTATCATCAGGCTGTTACTGCGACCGGGCGTTTGTCTTCCAGCGATCCGAACCTGCAAAATATCCCGGTGCGTAATGACGAAGGGCGCCGTATTCGTCAGGCATTCATTGCGCCTAAGGGCTACAGCATTGTTGCGGCTGACTACTCGCAGATCGAACTGCGCATCATGGCGCACTTATCGGGTGATAAAGGGCTGTTGAACGCATTCGCGAACGGGCTGGATATCCACCGGGCAACGGCGTCAGAAGTGTTTGGTATCGCGCTGGATAAGGTGACATCCGAACAGCGTCGCAGTGCTAAAGCGATCAACTTCGGCCTGATCTACGGCATGAGCGCGTTTGGCCTGTCGCGTCAGTTGAATATTCCGCGTAGCGAATCGCAGAAATACATGAACCTGTATTTTGAGCGTTACCCTGGTGTGCAGGATTACATGGAGCGGACGCGCCAACAGGCTGCTGAGCATGGCTATGTGTCCACGCTTGACGGTCGCCGTCTCTATCTGCCCGATATCCATTCTCGTAATGCGATGGCGCGTAAAGGCGCAGAACGTGCGGCGATTAACGCCCCAATGCAGGGCACTGCTGCTGATATTATTAAGAAAGCGATGATCGCAATTGACGATTGGCTACAGAAAGACACGCCGAAGGTGAAGATGATCATGCAGGTTCACGATGAGTTGGTTTTCGAGATTCATGATTCGGTTATTGAGGAATCCATTAGTAAAATCAAAGCATTAATGGAAGGTTGTATGCAATTGAATGTTCCGTTACAGGTAGACATCGGTACAGGCATGAACTGGGATGAAGCACATTAATGGCCGATTTTTATGCTATTTCTGTAATTAAATAACAGTATTGTGTGACCTGGTTTAACTTTGTGTAATCGATAACCATTTTCTATGAAAGTAAACAACAAAAAAGCCTTTGTTCCCGTGAAAAAATAGGGTAGAGTTAAAGACGTAGGGTACAGAGGTAAGATGTTCTATCTTTCAGACCTTTTACTTCACGTAATCGGATTTGGCTGAATATTAGCCGCCCCGCTCAGTTTTGAGCGGGGCGTTTTTTATGGGCTTTATCCAGGATTTTTGCCCTTAAAACGCGAGTAACTGCCTGATCGATAGCTGTGAGTCATCACGGTTTCGCGTGTGAAGAGAACGTCTCTGGTGGGCGATCATTGCGGGAAAGTGGGGGCGTGATGCGAGTGATGATACACTGCACCACGTGAAAGGATTATTCTGCTTCTTGTTCTTCTTCAGCGTGTGGCAGCGTGCTGAACCAGTTGTCCAATTTCTGCTGTAGTTTATCGACGCCGAGTTTTTTCAGTGACGAAAATGCTTCGACCTGAATATCACCCATAAATGGCAAGACAGCCTCGCGAACCATATTCAACTGTGTCTTACGTGCGCCTGAAGCCAACTTATCGGCTTTGGTCAGCAGCACTAAGACTGGAAGTTCAACATCGACAGCCCACTGAATCATTTGCTGATCGAGATCTTTCAGCGGATGGCGAATATCCATCAGTACAACCAGACCTTTAAGGCTGTTACGCTTTTGCAGGTATTCACCGAGCGCACGTTGCCATTTGATCTTCATTTGCTCCGGCACTTCGGCATAGCCATAGCCGGGAAGGTCGACCAAACGTACGCCGTCTACCACCTGGAACAGGTTAATCAACTGAGTACGGCCTGGTGTTTTACTGGTTCGTGCCAGGTTTTTCTGGTTGGTCAGCGTGTTCAGTGCGCTGGATTTTCCGGCATTAGAGCGCCCAGCAAAGGCCACTTCAATACCGCTATCTGTTGCCAGATGGCGAATATCCGGGGCGCTGATGATAAAACGCGTCATGTGGTAGTTATATTGCTGGGTCACGGTGGTTATCTCTATCTGGATCTCTGTCTGGTTGGGGATTATACCTGTAACTGACAATAAAGGCGGCTTTATCTGTCTCGAAATGCAGCAGACTGATGCGAAAAGAAAAGCCCAGCTGTCTGATGTGGACGCTTTTTTATTCGCGGGCTTTCTGCTAGATTCCGCCGCACTTCCCTTATATCTGTGTACCTGAGAACAATATTATGAACCGACCTGTCAAAGGGGCTGCCGATCAGGCAGGGAAACCCAAAGTAAAAAGAAAGACCCGCGAAGAGCTGGAGCGTGAAGCGCGCGAGCGCAAAAAAGATAAAAAGCATCGTGGCCACGCATCAGGCAGCCGAACTCAGGAAAAAGCATCCGCCGATCAGCGTTCTGGTCAGCGTAAAGTCGCCGATCCGCGTATCGGCAGCAAAAAGCCTGTACAGCTTGGCGTGTTGGATAGCGATATCGCTAAACCGAAGCCTAAGTCAAAGCCTTCTGAGCCTGTGGAGAAAGTCGTTGCTGCCAAGCCGACGATGTCACCGGAAGAAGAGCTGGAAATGTTAGAAAACGATACGCGCCTGGATGCCTTGTTGGATCGTCTGGATAGCGGCGAGACGCTGAGCGCCAAAGAACAATCATGGGTTGATGAAACGCTGGATCGTATCGACATCCTGATGGAAGAGCTTGGAATCGAGCTGGGTGATGATGACGAAGAAGAGCAGCAGGAAGATATGCTGCAGCTTTTGAAACGTAATAACCCGAAAGACACGTTCTAATCAATGAAATGGCTGTTTCTGTTCCTGATATTGCTGGTTGCGTTTTATCTGCTCTGTCTGTTCAGTAAACTATGGCTATTGTCTAAGCGTAAGCACCGGCTGCATCGCGCCCTGTTTAACGGGCGCGTGAATCAGGTTCGACGCCTACGCCCGAGACAAAAACGCCGGGAGCGTTTTTGAACGCCACAACGTGACGGCCCTTAGGGCGAGTCTCAGGGATGAGACGAGTAACAAAACGCCGGGAGCGTTTTTGAACGCCATTTTTTGGTGATCTGAAGGAGGGGAAGGATAACCCACCGAGTAAAAACTGGAAGGAGTGAGCGAATATGTCGATACCGTCCGTTGACTGGGATCTGGCCCTGATTCAAAAATATAACTATTCTGGGCCGCGTTATACGTCTTATCCCACAGCGTTAGAATTCAGTGAAGCTTACGATGAGCCTGCGTTTCAGCATGCCATTGCCCGTTATCCGCAGCGACCGCTGTCGCTGTATATCCACATCCCTTTTTGCCATCGGCTGTGCTATTTCTGCGGCTGCAATAAGCTGGTTACGCGTCAGCAGCATAAAGCGGATGAATACCTTGATGTGCTGGAGCTGGAGATTCGCCAGCGTGCGCCGCTATTCGTTGGACGAACGGTGACGCAATTGCATTGGGGTGGCGGTACACCAACCTACCTGAATAAAGTACAAATCAGTCGGCTAATGTCGCTGCTGCGTGAGCTGTTCTCTTTTTCCGATCAGGCTGAGCTGTCGCTTGAAGTCGATCCGCGAGAAATTGAGCTGGACGTCCTCGATCATCTGCGGGCTGAAGGATTCAACCGCCTTAGCATGGGCGTGCAGGATTTTAATAAAGACGTTCAGAAGCTGGTCAATCGTGAGCAGGATGAAGACTTTATTTTTGCTCTTATTGAGCGGGCAAAAGTGCTTGGCTTCACTTCAACCAATATTGATTTGATTTACGGCCTGCCGAAACAAACGCCGGAAAGCTTCGCCTTTACGCTACAGCGCGTTGCGGAATTAAACCCGCACCGGCTTAGCGTCTTTAACTATGCGCATTTACCCAGCCTGTTCGCCGCGCAGCGCAAGATTAAAGAAGCGGATTTACCGAGCGCGGAGCAAAAGCTGGATATTCTGCAACAGACGATTGGATCGCTGACGCAGTCGGGCTATCAGTTTATCGGGATGGATCACTTTGCTCGGCCGGACGATGAACTGGCGGTGGCACAGCGAGAAGGGAAACTGCATCGCAATTTCCAGGGCTATACGACACAGGGCGATAGCGATCTTCTCGGTATGGGTGTGTCGGCGATTAGTATGATCGGTGATAGCTATGCTCAGAACCAGAAAGAGCTGAAGCAGTATTATGCGCAGGTCAAAAATCAAGGGAATGGTTTGTGGCGTGGGTTACAGCTGATGCGTGATGACTGCCTCCGCCGCGATGTGATTAAGACGCTCATTTGTAATTTCCAGCTCAGCTATGCGCCCATTGAAGCGGAATACGCTATCGATTTTAAAACCTACTTTGAGCAGGATTTAGCGCTGCTGGCACCGCTGGTGGCCGATGGACTGGTCGATAGTCAGGAGGACGGGCTGGTGGTGACGCCGAAGGGACGGTTGCTGATCCGCAATATCTGTATGTGCTTTGATGTCTATCTACGTAGCAAGCTCAGAACGCAGCAATTTTCCCGCGTGATTTAGCTTCCTGAAGGCACCTTGCTGGAAATATGTGGCTATTCTGGGAGGAAAAAAGACTTTAATGACAAGGATATCGCATGTTTTCAGATAAAGAGATTGCCAGAGAATATCGGGATAAGGCGCTTAACCTCGTTAACCTCATGTACAACGAGGTAAGAACATTACAGGGGAAAGTGCCTGAAGACGAGCACAAGAAATTTCGCGGCATTGTTGGGAATGGCATCGTGGACGTATTCGATAAGCTGATTAAAGAAATTGAAGCGATGCATCCTGACCTGAAAGTGGCTGACATGCCAGCCTATGCGGACGCTGAAAAGCGTAAATAAAAAACAGCCAGTCGATGCAAACATCGACTGGCTGTTCTCGAACATTTATTGGATTAACTAAAGAAGTTAATCAGTGCAGCACACAAAACGGCGGCAATAGCAGCCTGCGGCGAATGGCTTGCCGCGGAGCCAATTTCAGCGCCATGTGTTGCCGCGGAAATCAATGAGTCCAGCATGGTGTTCCTCCCGAATCAGCGACACGATCATACTGCTGACTCGAGGCAAGTAAAGTACAAATTAATGACAATTTCGTGCGCCAGATTGTATTTTTTATCACCAAATTACTTGTTAACAATTGAGCAATAAAAAAGCAATCCCGCTACTCCATTCCCAGCTCTTTTAATTTACGCGTCAGGGTATTTCTGCCCCATCCGAGTAATCTTGCCGCTTCCTGTTTATGCCCCTGCGTGTGCCGCAGTGCCGTCGTCAGCAATGTCCTTTCCATTTCCGGTTGGGCTTCTGCCAACAGGTTTTGATGACCGGAACGCAGCGCGCGATCGGCCCATTGTGCCAATAGCGTGGCCCAACTGTCCGGCAGAATATGCACGGTGGAATCCGGTGCGGTGGTCTCGAACAATTCAGGCGGCAGATCCTGAATCAGCACTTCCTGACCGGCGGCCATGACTGTCAACCAGCGACAGGTGTTTTCCAATTGGCGCACGTTGCCGGGCCACGGTAAACGGGTTAGCGCTGTTTCCGCTTCTGAATGTAGATTCTTCGGCTCGACGCCCAGTTCTTTGGCCGTAGCCTGCAAGAAATAACGTGCCAGGCGAGGGATATCTTCCCGACGTTCACGTAGCGGTGGCAGATGAACGCGGATTACATTCAGGCGGTGAAACAGGTCATCGCGGAATTTGCCTTCCTGCACGCGTTGTTCAAGATTTTGGTGCGTTGCCGCGATAATACGAACATCCACTTTTACCGCGGCATAACCGCCAACGCGATAAAACTGCCCGTCTGCCAATACGCGTAACAGACGTGTTTGTACGTCTAGCGGCATATCGCCGATTTCATCCAGAAACAGCGTACCGCCATCGGCTTGCTCAAAGCGGCCCTGACGAATCTGGTTTGCGCCCGTAAACGCGCCTTTTTCATGGCCGAACAGTTCTGATTCGATCAGATCCTTGGGAATGGCTGCCATATTCAGCGCGATAAAAGGGGCTTTGGTACGTGGGCTGTGGCGATGCAGGGCATGTGCCACCAGCTCTTTACCGGTTCCCGATTCGCCATTAATCAGCACGCTGATCGACGAGCGAGACAGGCGGCCGATGATGCGGAAAACATCCTGCATCGCGGGGGCTTCGCCAATAATATCCGTTGTCGGGCCATTGATCGGCTGGTTGCGTACCGGCTGCTGCTGTTCCAGATAATGGCTGATCGCGCGCTCAACCAGCGCAACGGCTTCATCAATATCGAACGGCTTCGGCAAATAGTCGAACGCACCCTGTTGATAAGCGCTGACGGCGGCATCCAGATCGGAATGTGCCGTCATAATGATGACCGGGAGCATTGGGTGGCGCTGTTTGATTTGCTGTAAGAGCGCTAATCCATCCATCCCTGGCATACGGATGTCGGACAGCAGAACGTCGGGCGTTTGTGTCGCCAGCGCATGCAGTACCTGATTTCCGTTCTCAAACGTTGCGCAGGTTAAACCCGCACCAGCAAGCGCGCGCTCAAGCACCCAACGGATGGAGCTATCGTCATCGACAATCCAGACTATCCCTCGTTGCATTGTGAACCTCACTGGCGAATGGGCAGGTAAACCGAGAATTCGGTGTGTCCTGGCCAACTGTTAAATTCAATTTTACCGGAGTGTTGGTCGATAAGACTGCGGGCGATGGAAAGCCCTAAACCGGTTCCCCCTTCGCGTCCGCTCACCATCGGGTAAAACAGTGTGTCCTGTAGTTGAGCAGGTACGCCGGGGCCGTCATCTTCCACGTCAATACGAGCGGCGAGACGATAGCGCACACCGTGTAACGTGAGCTGAAAAGCCGTGCGGGTACGTATCGTAATCGTTCCGCCTTCCTCGCCCAGCGCCTGTAGCGCGTTGCGGGTGATATTCAGCAGTACCTGTTCAATCTGATCGGGGTCGTGCGTCAGCTCTGGCAGGCTGGGGTCATAGTCTTTCACCAGCGTTACGTTATCCGGCTTCTCCAGTGAGACAAGCTGGCAAACGCGTTCAGCGACCTGATGGATACTTTGGGTGACGTGCAGGCCGGGCTGCTGTGGCCCGAGCAGGCGATCAACCAGATTACGCAGGCGATCCGCCTGTTCGATAATGACCTTGGTGTATTCCGTCAACGCTGGGTCAGGCAGTGCTTTAGCAAGCAACTGCGCGGCACCGCGCAATCCGCCAAGCGGATTTTTTATCTCATGCGCCAGACCTCGGACCAAATCACGGGCGGCCTGCTGTTGTGCATGTTGAAGCTGTTCCTGACTGAGACGGCGCTGGTTATCCATCGGTGCCATTTCCAGTAGGATAAAATCGTTCTGTACCCGCTGAGCGGTGAGCGACATGATGTGCGCTTTGCCATCTACGACGATGGTGACTTCGTTATCCGTAAAACCTTGCCCTGAATCCAGACTTTCACGCAGTAAATCGATATTCAGAGAAAAATATCCCAACAAATCGGGCAGCGGCGTGCCGGATAGTTTACGCGAACTTTGTGCCAGTAATTGCTGTGCTGCCGGGTTGGAATAGTGAATCGCCAGATCGTTATCCAGCAATAAGATGCTGTTTATCAGGGAATTTAGGATCTGCCCAGCATCGGGCAGCGTGCCTGTTGCCATAACGCAGACTCCCGCACCGTCGTGGTGCATTGTAGTGTGGATGATGGATGTTACGTCGCAACGGCCAATGCCGGTGGTGAAAAAAGCCCATCCGAAGATGGGCTGAAGCGTTTCCACGGCAACAAAACAAACTTCTTAGTATTCTGTTGTTTATCGGTCATGGTCGGGTATCAGCACACCCAACCACGCCGAGGTAGAGATTAGACGCTGTAGTTATTAGACGCTTAGCTATTAAACGCTGTAGTACAGTTCGAACTCAACTGGGTGCGGAGTCATACGAACGCGGTCGATCTCTGGTTTACGCAGTTCGATATACGCTTCGATAGCGTCATCAGTGAACACACCACCACGGGTCAGGAACTCGCGGTCTTCGTTCAGTGCAGCCAGGGCCTCGTCCAGAGAACCAGCAACTTTTGGAATCTCTGCTTCTTCTTCCGGCGGCAGGTCGTACAGGTTTTTGTCCATCGCATCGCCAGGGTGGATTTTGTTGATGATGCCGTCGAGGCCAGCCATCAGCAGTGCAGCGAAGCACAGGTACGGGTTAGCTGCTGGATCTGGGAAGCGCGCTTCGATACGACGTGCTTTCGGGCTAGCAACCACTGGGATACGGATTGAAGCAGAACGGTTACGGGCAGAGTAAGCCAGCATAACAGGGGCTTCGTAGCCTGGGACCAGACGCTTGTAGGAGTTGGTGGTCGGGTTCGCCAAGGCGTTGATGGCTTTAGCGTGCTTGATAACACCGCCGATGTAGAACAGCGCCATTTCAGACAGGCCGCCGTATTTGTCGCCAGCGAACAGGTTAGTGCCGTCTTTAGACAGAGACATGTGGCAGTGCATACCAGAACCGTTATCACCGAACATAGGTTTTGGCATAAAGGTCGCGGTTTTACCGTAGGCGTGAGCCACGTTGTGCACGACATATTTGTAGATCTGAATTTCGTCAGCTTTTTTGGTCATGGTGTTGAAGCGGGTAGCCACTTCGTTCTGACCAGCGGTAGCCACTTCGTGGTGGTGAGCTTCAACAACTAGACCCATTTGCTCCATGGTCAGACACATAGCAGAACGGATGTCCTGTGATGAATCGACTGGCGGAACTGGGAAGTAGCCGCCTTTCAGACCTGGACGGTGACCTTTGTTACCGCCTTCGTATGCTTTACCTGAGTTCCAGTAAGCTTCGATATCATCGATAGCTACGTGGGAACCGGAAGTGCTGCTGCCGAAACGGATATCATCGAACAGGAAGAATTCTGGCTCAGGCCCGAACAGGACGGTATCGGCAATGCCGGAAGAACGCAGGAAATCTTCCGCACGTTTCGCGATAGAACGCGGGTCGCGGTCATAACCTTGCATCGTGCCTGGCTCGAGGATGTCGCAACGAATGATCAGTGTAGAATCTTCGAAGAACGGATCGATCATTGCGGTGCTGGCATCGGGCATCAGAACCATGTCTGACTCGTTAATACCTTTCCAGCCGCCAATCGAAGAACCATCAAACATTTTACCTTCTTCGAAGAAGTCGGCATTGACTTGATGAGCCGGAATGGTGACGTGCTGCTCTTTACCTTTAGTATCAGTGAAGCGTAAATCAACAAACTTCACTTCGTGCTCATTCAGCATCGTCAAAACATGTTCTGCGGACATACTTGGTTCTCCCGATTGGTCATTTATCGTCGTGGAACGAATATCGTTGTGGATTGATGTTGTTGCCGTGAGTAGACTAAAGCTAAAAGTGTGCCAACTTTTTAAATGTGTGCAATGTGTTGCTCCTTGGGGCTTTCTCACGTAAACCCACTGCACCATTATAGTCTAAAGCACCAAAATGGTGCTCCATATGTGAATTATTGCACTTATTTGGTGCATTCATGTTCGCTTGTAGCGCTTTTGCACCGTGAAAGGGATCACAAAGCAGGCAGCTCTAGGTTGTTTATCATAGATGCTTGTGATCTTGTTTAGTCCCTCGATTAATACGTGTACAATAGCGCGCTATTTCTAAATGCCTGAGGCAAAGCTGTGATCGAAAATTTGCGTAACATCGCCATTATTGCGCACGTTGACCATGGGAAAACCACCCTGGTTGACAAGCTGTTGCAACAATCCGGAACGTTCGGTGAACGTGTCGAAGCAACCGAGCGTGTAATGGACTCCAACGATTTGGAGAAAGAGCGTGGAATTACCATCCTCGCAAAAAATACCGCCATTAATTGGAAAGACTACCGTATTAACATCGTAGATACCCCGGGACACGCCGACTTCGGCGGCGAGGTTGAGCGTGTAATGTCGATGGTTGACTCGGTACTGCTGGTTGTTGATGCGATGGATGGCCCGATGCCGCAAACGCGTTTCGTGACCAAAAAAGCATTTGCCAACGGTCTGAAGCCAATTGTGGTTATCAACAAAGTTGACCGTCCTGGTGCGCGTCCTGACTGGGTTGTCGATCAGGTATTCGACCTGTTCGTGAACCTGGATGCGACTGACGAGCAACTGGATTTCCCGATCATTTATGCTTCTGCGCTGAATGGTATCGCGGGTCTTGACCATGCTGACATGGCGGAAGATATGACTCCGCTGTATCAGGCGATTGTCGATCACGTTTCTCCGCCTCAAGTTGAGATGGATGCGCCGTTCCAGATGCAGATCTCTCAGCTGGACTACAACAACTATGTTGGCGTTATCGGTATCGGCCGTATCAAGCGCGGTAAAGTTAAGCCTAACCAACAAGTCACTATTGTTGATAGCGAAGGCAAAACCCGTAACGCTAAAGTCGGTAAAGTCCTGACTCACCTGGGTCTGGAGCGTATCGACGCGACTGAAGCGGAAGCAGGCGATATCATCGCGATCACCGGTCTGGGCGAGCTGAACATTTCCGACACCATCTGCGATCCGCAGAATGTCGAAGCGTTGCCAGCACTGAGCGTCGATGAACCTACCGTTACTATGTTCTTCAACGTTAATACTTCACCATTCTGCGGTAAAGAAGGTAAGTATGTTACGTCGCGCCAGATTCTGGAGCGTCTGAACAAAGAGCTGGTGCACAACGTTGCCCTACGCGTTGACGAAACCGAAGACGCTGATGCGTTCCGCGTTTCTGGCCGTGGTGAATTGCACCTGTCAGTTCTGATCGAAAACATGCGTCGTGAAGGCTTTGAACTGGCCGTATCACGTCCGAAAGTTATCAACCGCGTTATCGACGGTCGTAACCAAGAGCCGTTTGAAAACGTGACGCTGGACATCGAAGAACAGCACCAGGGTTCAGTCATGCAAGCCATGGGTGAGCGTAAAGGTGATGTGAAAGACATGATCCCAGATGGCAAGGGTCGTATCCGTCTGGATTACCTGATCCCTGCTCGTGGCCTGATCGGTTTCCGTACCGAATTCATGACCATGACGTCTGGTACTGGTCTGCTGTACTCCACGTTCAGCCACTACGATGACGTGCGTCCAGGTGAAATCGGTCAACGTCAGAACGGCGTGCTGGTTTCCAACGGTCAAGGTAAAGCAGTCGCGTTTGCACTGTTCAGCCTGCAAGATCGCGGTAAACTGTTCCTCGGACACGGTGCAGAAGTGTATGAAGGCCAGATCATCGGTATTCACTCACGTTCTAACGATCTGACAGTAAACTGTCTGACCGGTAAGAAACTGACCAACATGCGTGCATCGGGTACTGATGAAGCAACCACACTGGTTCCGGCGATCAAAATGTCTCTGGAACAAGCGCTGGAATTCATTGATGACGACGAATTGGTTGAAGTTACGCCACAGTCTGTCCGTATTCGTAAGCGTCACCTGACCGAAAACGATCGTAAACGCGCTAGCCGCGGCAGCAAAGACGTCTAATTTCAGACGGATTTGTCTTGTTACGCAACAGGGCACCTTCGGGTGCCCTGAATTTTATGCGCTTTCTTCCACTTTAACCTTTCCTTTATATTTCCTCTCTGTTCAGTTTCTCCATTTCCCGCTACAGTGAAAATCCTACGATTACGTCAGGAGGTCACTGCCATGCTGTATATCTTTGATTTAGGCAATGTCGTCATAGATATTGATTTCAATAGAGTATTGGGTGTCTGGAGTAATCTGAGCAGCGCGCCGCTCGCGACGTTGCAAGAGCGTTTTGTCATGGGCGAAGCGTTTGAACAGCATGAGCGGGGTGAGATCAGCGACGAGGAATTTGCCACCAGACTGTGCCAGGAAATGGGCATCGCTCTGAGCTTCGAACAATTCACCGCTGGCTGGCTGGCTATTTTTGTCGCGTTGCGTCCTGAGGTTATCGACATCATGCAACGCCTGCGTCAGGAAGGGCACCGCGTGGTGATTCTGTCGAATACCAATTGTCTCCACTGTTCACACTGGCCTGCGCTATTCCCTGAAGTGGCGACGGCGGCCGACAAGCTCTACCTGTCGCAAGATATTGGATTACGTAAGCCGGAGCTGGCGATTTACCAATATGTCCTGACAGAGGAAGGCGTTCCGCCTGCGCAAGCCGTCTTTTTTGACGATAATGCCGCGAACGTCGATGCGGCACAAAGCCTAGGCATTCACAGCATTCTGGTGACCGATCGTCTGGTGGTGCCGGATTTTTTCGCCATGCAGGCGACGACGGCTAAAGCATGATTTATATCGTAGGGGCGGGCACAGCCCCTATTGGGAATGATAACATCAGGAGTAGTTGGGTTTTATGATTGCGCTAATTCAACGAGTATCCAGCGCCAGCGTTACGGTAGAAGGCAGTGTGGTTGGGGAAATCGATAAAGGTTTACTGATCTTGCTGGGCGTTGAGCAGGGCGATGACGAACAAAAAGCCACGCGACTCTGTGAACGCGTGTTGGGTTACCGCATATTCGGCGACGATGACGGAAAAATGAATCTCAATGTTCGTCAGGCAGGCGGCAATGTGCTGGTGGTTTCGCAGTTTACGCTAGTTGCCGATACGCAGCGTGGCATGCGGCCTGGTTTTTCTCGCGGTGCGCATCCCTCAGAGGCCGATCGCCTCTATCAATATTTTGTCGGACAGTGTCGTGAGCAAGGCGTTCACACGGAAACGGGGCAGTTTGCGGCAGATATGAAAGTGGCATTGGTTAATGACGGCCCGGTGACGTTCTGGCTACAGACATAGCGTTGTCGCGTCATAGGTCTGTAATGTCATGGTGTTGTAACATGCTATTACCGTTGCCATTCCGCGTATAAATTTGCTTCAACAGTCTGATTTCATGAACCCTGATGCAATGAGGCATCTCGGTATAGAGGAAGGGTTATGTATCATTTGAGAGTACCTGAAAGCGCTGAAGAACTGGATGCGTACTATCAATTTCGCTGGGAAATGCTGCGTAAACCTCTGCACCAACCGCTGGGCTCCGAACGTGATGCCTATGATGCTCTGGCACATCACCAAACTGTGGTGGATGAACAGGGAAGGCTGGTTGCGATTGGGCGTCTTTCTATCAATGCGGATAATGAAGCGGCAATCCGTTTTTTAGCTGTTCACCCCGACGTCCGAGGGAAAGGGTTAGGCACGCTGCTTGCGATTACCCTGGAGTCAGTCGCGCGTCAGGAAAGCGTCAAGCGCGTGGTCTGTAGCGCCCGTGAAGACGCAATAGATTTCTTCTCCAAGCTGGGTTTTGTGAATCAGGGAGAGATCACCGCGCCACAAACCACACCTGTGCGGCACTTCCTGATGATTAAACCGGTGGCGACGCTGGATGACATTTTGCATCGTCCTGATTGGTGCGGACAGTTGCAGCAGGCGTGGTACGAGCACATTCCCCTGAGTGAAAAAATGGGTGTGCGGATAAGCCAGTACACTGGAAAGCAATTTATTACCACCATGCCTGAAACGGGCAACCAGAACCCGCATCACACGCTTTTTGCTGGCAGCATGTTTTCTCTCGCTACGCTCACCGGGTGGGGATTAATCTGGCTGTTGCTGCGTGAACGACACCTCGGTGGAACGATCATTCTGGCGGATGCGCACATTCGTTACAGTACGCCGGTGAGTGGCCGCCCGAACGCCATCGCTGATTTAGGGTCGCTCAGTGGCGATCTGGATCGTCTTGCGCGCGGTCGCAAGGCGCGTGTGCAGCTCAATGTTGAGCTCTTCGGTGATGACAATAAAGGGGCGTTGTTCGAAGGGGTTTATATCGTGCTGCCTGCTCAACCGGATGCGCCGCTGGAAGAAGGTGGCTCAGTAGTGGATTAACCCTAATCTCGATCGCTTAAAGATCGAGATACCGGGGGCTACCACGGTGCGAGGCATCCCTGCGGAAGCCTCATCACCGTGTTTTGAAAACGTAATAATTACGGCGTTTCTGTCACGGTTCCCTGATGCATTTGCTGTCTGATGGGATGATCATTGCTATCTACACCTTGCAGCGTGCCGTTTAGTGTCGGCTTCAGTGGCGTATCTGCGGCAAGTCGCCCATTCAACTGCAATTGCAGATTCGTATTACCCGTCGGTGCGGTTGCGGGTTCTGGCCATCCCCAACGCGTCAGAACATCCAGCGGTACAGCGCGTCCTGTCAGTGACAGGGAGAAATTGCGAGTAGGTTGCTGGTTGATCGTTGCCTTGGCATCCATCATGCCATTTTGCGTAAATGCGCTGAGTTCGTTAATGGAGATCTGATTATCGTCGGCTACCAGTGCCATCGAAGGACGGCGCACATCGGCTTTATTAAACGTCGCGTCGCTGGCATTAAGATTCAACGATCCTGTCCACATTCCCCACTGGTGGTTGCGAGCCAGCAGCAAATCGCTGCCGTAGCCATCCAATGCGGTTAGCTGGAAGGGGAAATCTGGGTTGATATCGATCAGCAGATTGCGGTTCGCCGTGAATTTTCGCACATTCACTTCTGCTAGCCATGATGGCAGAGTCGCTTGCCAGCGCTGACGCCAATCGCCGGGGAGGGTGTACTCCATCCCTGCGACAACAAATTCATTCAGCTGTAAACGGTGGTTACTGCGCTGCCAACTGCCGTTTGTTCGCAGTAAACCGCCTTCCCAGCGCGTAGAGAACTGCTTGATGTTAATGCCTGCCGGTGACAAATCCAGATTCACGATAGGGTCGATAAGGTGCATGTTGCCGTTCACAATGTCGGTCGCATTGAATGACAGCGTTCCCCCTTCGCTCTGCCAGTCATTCTGCTTGAACGTGACATTTTGCAGGGCAACATCAAGGTCGATAAACGCCCATCCCGGCCCTTCAATACGGGCATCAATCAGATCAAAGCGGTCAACGGTAACAGAAGGCAGTTCGGTAACGGGCTCCCAGAAGGCCTCCGGCGTTCTCTGCGTTTGCAAACGGACATTGCTGAGTCGCAGGCTACCGATCTGCCAGCTGCCGTCTTCTGCGCGGCTGGCGTTGCCTGTTAGCTGCCCTTGAGCAACATCCGCGCCGAAATTGCTCAGAATCAGCTGGTTGTGATTGATTTCGCCCTGAACCAATACCTGACTGGCGGGAATATCGTTGAGTTCGAGTGAACGTGCGCTGAGCTGGAACTGTCCCTGTTTACCCAGCAGGTAGCCGGCTTCGGGCTGCCACGGCATCATTCCGCCGTTGATCTGTTGACCATTCAGACGCCAATCGCCGTCCTTTGCCTGCAACGCCATGGTACGCAGCTGTAGCACATCGGCTTCGATAGGGAGTGTGGCGGCCTGTGAGGAAAGGTTTAGCGTGCCGCCTTCCAGTTCAAGACTGGCGAAATGGCGCGGCTCGGTAATTTGACGGGCGCTAAACCCAGCTGAAATCTGCTTTGCAGTGAGTGTCGGCGGCTGATTTTTCTGGCCAAAACTGACATCGGTGAGTTGGATATGATCGGCTGTTGACCAGTCATGATTAATTTTGCCCAGTGACAACTGGTAGTCGGTATTCTGGTTTACCCAATTGCTTACCCAGCCAGCTGCCCAACTGGTTTGCAGCAATACATATACGACCACCAGCGCTAAAAAGGCCAGCAGCAGTAGGGTCAGCAATAATTTCCCGATAAATTTCATCGTGTCAGTCCATGCCAATCGTCAGGGAGAACTGTTCTTATGCCGCAATTTCCCTGAAGGCTCAATAGGTAATGCTGTTACAGACAGTAAAAAGCGAGCGGTGTTGCATCACCGCTCGCTTTTACATGAACTGAAATTATTGCGGGCTGGCGCTATTTTTCTTCGTGTGGGAAGACGATATTCAGCACGATTGCGGTAATCCCGCCAGCGGCGATACCGGAAGACAGTAATGTTTTAATCCAATCCGGCGCGAATTGCAGAATCAGCGGCTGCTGCGATACGCCAAGACCAACAGCCAGCGACAGCGCAATAATCATGATCGCACGACGATTCAGCGGCTCACGGGACACAATGCGCACACCAGAAGCGGCGATCGTACCAAACATCACGATAGTGGCACCGCCCAGAACTGGTTCTGGAATATGCTGCACAAATCCACTAACGGCAGGGAACAGCCCCAGCGCGATCAGCATCAGTGAAACCACGAAGCCTACATAGCGGCTGGCAACACCGGTAAGCTGGATGACGCCGTTATTCTGGCCGAAGCAAGAGTTAGGGAAAGTATTGAATACGGCAGAAAGGCAAGAGTTCAAGCCGTTTGCCAGCACGCCGCCTTTTAAGCGTTTCATGTACAGCGGGCCTCTGACTGGCTGCTCAGAAACGTCGGAGGTTGCGGTGATGTCACCGATGGTTTCTAACGATGTCACCATGAAGACCAGCATCAGCGGAATCAACAGGTTCCAGTCAAAGCCTAGACCGTAATGCAGCGGCGTAGGCACCATAATAATCGTCTCATTTTGAGCAGGGGCGCTTTCCGGCAGCATTCCCATCAACCAGGCACCCAGGTAACCCACCGCCATGGCAATCACCAGCGAGGCGACGCGCAGGTAAGGATTACGTTGGCGGTTAAGCAGAATAATAACCAGCAGCACTGCACCCGCTAATAGTAAGTTCTTGGGCGCGCCGAAGGTGTTATTACCCATTGCGGCATAGCCGCCGCCGATGGAGGTCAGGCCGACCTGAATCAGTGATAGACCAATGATCATCACCACAATGCCGGAAACCAGCGGGGTAATGATGCGGCGGGTTAAATGCAGGAAGCGTGAAAGAATGATTTCGGTGAAGGAAGCGACCATCAGCGTACCGAACAGTGCTGCCATCATCGTGGGAACATCCGCTCCGCCGTTTTTCAGCGCCAGTCCACCCATAATCAGCGGCGTCACGAAGTTAAAGCTGGTGCCTTGAATAGACAGCAGACCAGAACCAACAGGGCCCCAGGTTTTAATTTGTAGAATAGAGGCCAGACCGGAAGCGAAAAGCGACATGCTGATGATGCGCTGCGTATCCTCAGCGGGTAAACCTAATGCCTGGCAGATCAGTAGCGCGGGGGTAATCACCGCAACAAACATGGCAAGCAGGTGCTGACTGGCGGCGAACAGCGTTTGCGGCAGCGGCGGTCTGTCTTCAAGATGATAGATGAGTTCACTGCGCTGAGGTGCGGCAGCGGCTTCTGTTTGGGACGTTTCCGTGGTGGTAGTCATGATGTAAGTTGGCGTTCCTGAAACGACAAAGAGCGCATTTTAATGATCTCTTTGCTGAAAGCAAACGTTTGCTAACTCATCTTTTCGATATGAATTTTGTCTGGCAAGCAAGGCCTTATTATTTAAAGGGATACTTTTAAGAAAAATGAAGAATGCGCTGCTGTGATTAGGCGTTGGTGTACCGTGCGCGCTCTGGTAGCCAGCGTTCGATTAGCGCGATGGCATGCTCGGGATAGTGCTCATGAAGATGGCGAGCAACGCGCTGCACCTGTGGGATCAGTTCCTGATCGCGCAGGAGGTCGGCCACTTTAAACTCGGCATTGCCCGTCTGGCGCGTACCTAATAATTCACCGGGTCCGCGAATTTCTAGATCGCGCTGCGCGATAACAAAGCCATCGTTGCTGTCGCGTAGAACCTGAAGCCGTTTTTGTGCGGTCTTGCTCATTGGCGTTTTGTAGAGCAGCACACAGTGAGATGCCACCGCGCCGCGACCTACGCGCCCACGTAACTGGTGCAGCTGCGCCAGACCCAGACGCTCCGGGTTTTCAATGATCATCAGGCTGGCATTGGGTACATCTACACCCACCTCGATGACGGTAGTCGCCACCAGCAGTTGCAGCTCGCCCTGTTTGAAGGCCTGCATTACTGCCTGCTTTTCCTGTGCTTTCATGCGACCGTGGACCAATCCGACCTTGAGATTCGGCAGGGCTGCCTTCAGTTCTTCGCTGGTGGCTTCTGCTGCCTGTGCTTCCAGAAGGTCGGATTCTTCGATCAGCGTACACACCCAATAGGCCTGCCGTCCTTCCTGCTGGCAAGCATTGCTCACGCGCTCGATAATGTCGCTGCGGCGTGAATCCGGTATCGCGACCGTAGTGACTGGCGTTCTGCCCGGCGGCAGTTCATCAATGACGGACGTATCCAGATCGGCATAGGCCGTCATCGCCAGCGTACGGGGAATCGGTGTCGCGGTCATAATCAATTGATGGGCATGAAAGCCCTGTTCTTCGCCTTTTTCCCACAGCGCAAGGCGTTGATGCACGCCAAAGCGGTGCTGTTCGTCAATGATGACCAATGCCAGCCCGTTGAATTTCACCTGCTGCTGAAAAATAGCGTGCGTCCCGACAACCATGGAAACCTGACCGTTGGCGATGGCATCCTGCTGCGCCTGACGCGCTTTCCCTTTTTGTTTGCCAGCTAGCCAGCCCACTTCAAGCCCTAGCGGTTCAAACCACTGACGGAAATTATGGGCGTGCTGTTCGGCCAATAGCTCTGTTGGCGCCATCAACGCAACCTGTTTGCCGTTGGCAATGGCACGTAATGCTGCCAGCGCAGCGACCAGCGTTTTCCCTGAACCGACATCGCCCTGCACCAGACGCATCATCGGGAAGTCTTTCGCCATATCCGTTTCAATTTCGGCTACAACACGTTCTTGCGCCTGTGTGGGTTTGAACGGCAGGGCAGCGAGCAACTGTTGCTTTAAGCCGTCTTGCGCCTGTAGCGGCGAGGCTTTATGCCGCTGCTCCCCCGCTCGCACGGCGAGCATACTCAGGTTATGCGCTAACAGTTCTTCCATAATCAGCCGCTGTTGCGCCGGGTGTTTCCCGTGCTCAAGCTCGCTGAGCTGCATATCCGGCGGAGGACGATGTAACGTGCGCAGCGCATCCGGCAGGCTAATGAGCGATCGGCTTAGAGATTCAGGTAGCAGCTCATCGATGTGGTTTGCATCGAGCAATGCCAGCGCCTGATCGGTCAGTTTGCGGAGCGTCGCCTGACGAACGCCCTCTGTGGAGGGGTAAACCGGCGTGAGCGATTCTTGTAACTCGACCTGCGTACTATCTCCCTGAACACGATATTCAGGATGGATGATTTCCGCACCGATTTTGCCACGCTTGATTTCGCCATAAGCGGTAACGCGCTGTCCCGGTGCGAGGCTGTTTTTCATCGCGGCGCTGAAATTGAAGAAGCGCATGGTCAGCATGCCGCTGCCATCGCTGATTTGGCAGGTCAACATGCGACGGCTGCCAAAGGTGATGTCGTTGCGTAGGATTTCACCTTCCACGGTGGCATACATACCGGGGAGGAGGTCGCCAATCGGGTAAAGATGCGTGCGGTCTTCGTAGCGCAGAGGTAAGTGCAGCAGGAGGTCCTGCACGGTTTCCAGCCCAAGTCGTGCGAGCTTCGCTGCCTGACTTGCACCCACGCCGGTAAGTGTACTCAGCGGTTGGGTGTTCAGCAGGCGGCCTTTCATCAGCACTCCGACGATTGCATCGCGGCCCACCACGGGGTATCCGCTACAATCTGACCCTGATGGTCAATATAAGGGCGAGGCAGCCCTTTACGTTTTGCGACGCGCGCCAGTACCGGGTAGCCCCCTTCAAAAAGCAGGCGCTGCTGCTCTTCTTCATCAAGCGGGCTGTCTTCACGCTGGTACATACCGGCGATTTGACGTTGGCGCTGGGCTTCATACAGGATCAACGCCGAGGCTACAGACACATTCAGCGACTGCACCATGCCAGTCATCGGAATGATGATATCCCGATCGGCCAGTTTGAGCGCTTCGGCTGTAATACCGGTTTTTTCTTGTCCGAGCAGAATACAGGTCGGGCGGGTGTAATCAATTTCCCGAAAATCGACCGCGTGCTCAGACAAATTGGTCGCCAGAACCTGCATGCCTTCGGCCTTCAGGTGGCCAACCGCATCACCTATGTTGCGATGGGTTTTAACCTGCACCCAGCTATTGCTGCCTGCGGCGGAGGAGACCAGCGTTTTCATCCGGCTGGTGGGCCAAATCGCATGGACTTCATGCACTCCGACGGCATCCGCCGTACGGATAACCGCAGAAACGTTATGAGGCTTATGCACCTGCTCCATGCAAATCGTCAGATCGGGCTGACGACAGTTGAGCATTTCTTTTATGCGTGCATAACGTTGAGGAGTCATGACGATTAATTTCGGTTACGGTTAACTTTGATGACATCCGGCATCACGCGAATTTTACGCATAATATTGGCCAGATGAACGCGATCGAGGGTAGTGAGGCGGATGAAGACGCTGTATACGCGGCCGTCTCTCTCTTCCGTGTTTATGCTCTGAATATTGGAGTTTGCAGCGTTGATCGCGGCCGTCAGATTCGCCAGTGCGCCCTGATGGTTGAACATATCCACTTTTATTTCGGCGATGAACTCTTGTTCCGTCACCTTATCCCACTCTACCGCCATGAATTTTTCAGGTTCTTTCTGATAGCCGCGAATGTTGCGGCAGGATTCATGGTGAATAACGAGCCCTTTACCGGGGCTGACGTGGGCAATAATCGGGTCGCCAGGGATAGGGCGGCAGCATTTGGCAAATGAGATCATGACGCCATCTGCGCCCTTGATCGGCAACTTGCGCAGCCCGGTTGTGCCTAGTTCAGATTGTTCGTTCAGCAGATTTTTCGCTACAACGACGCTCATGGCATTACCCATACCAATTTCCGCCATCAGATCGTCCAGCGTGGCGAGCTTCATGCGCTCAAGCTCAAGCTGAATCGACTTTTCAGGGATGTCGGAGAGTTTGCGGCCATTGCCTAATGCATGGTTCAGCAAGCGGCGGCCGAGACTCACGGAATCATCACGCTTGAGGTTTTTCAGCATCTGGCGAATTTTGGAGCGCGCTCTGGAGCTAACCACAAAGTTAAGCCACGCGGCATTCGGTCTGGCGCCAGGTGCGGTAATGATTTCAACGGTTTGACCGCTGGTGAGCGACTGTGACAGCGGGTAAGGCTGGCGGTCGACGCGTGCGCCGACGCAGGCGTGGCCAATATCGGTGTGTACTGCGTAGGCGAAATCGACGGGCGTCGCGCCTGCGGGGAGTTCCACAATACGGCCTTCTGGCGTAAAGACGTACATCTCGTCAGGGAAGAGATCGGACTTAACGCTTTCGATAAATTCAAACGAGCTACCGGCACTTTGCTGGAGTTCTAGCAGGCTTTGCATCCAGCGTTGGGCGCGTACCTGTGCGGTGGTGCTACTTTCACCTTCTTTATAGGCCCAGTGCGCGGCGACACCCATTTCCGCCATTTGATCCATATCATCGGTGCGAATCTGCACTTCGACTGGCACGCCGTGCGGGCCAATTAGAGAAGTATGCAGTGATTGATAGCCGTTGGCTTTGGGAATGGCTATATAGTCTTTTACCCGGCCCGGGCGGGGTTTATACAGGCTGTGAACCTGACCGAGCACGCGATAACAGGTGTCCTGCTCTTTCACGATGACCCGAAACGCGTAAATATCCATGATGGAATGAAAACGCTGCTCTTTCAGGTGCATTTTGCAGTAGATGGAGTACAGGTGTTTTTCGCGACCGCTCACGCGGCAGGCAATCCCGGCTTCAGTCAAACGTCCTTCGATTTCCGACAGGATTTTCTGAATCATTTCCTTGCGGTTACCGCGTGCGGCCTTGACGACCTCTTTAATGACGCGATAACGGTTCGGATACAGCGCCTCAAAACCCAGCTCTTCCAGCTCGGTTTTGAGGTGATGGATACCCAACCGGTGTGCCAGCGGGCTGTATATTTCCAGCGTTTCGCGGGCAATGCGGCGGCGCTTGTCCGGGCGCAATGAGCCCAGCGTGCGCATGTTATGGGTACGGTCTGCGAGTTTGATCAGGATGACGCGAATATCCTGCACCATCGCCATGATCATTTTGCGAAAGTTTTCAGCCTGCGCTTCTTTCTTATCGCGGAACTTCAGCTTGTCCAGCTTGGACACGCCCTCTACCAGTTCAGCAACGCTTTTACCGAAAAGCTGTTCCATGTCCTGATAGGTGGCGGGGGTGTCTTCTATGACATCATGCAGCAATGCTGCCATCAGCGTTTCGTAATCGAGACGCATCTCCGCCAGAATACAGGCGACGGCAACGGGGTGCGTGATATAGGGTTCACCGCTGGAGCGAGTCTGCCCCTCGTGAGCATCACGTGCAACTAAGTAAGCCTGCTGTAAACGTTTGATCTGATCTTCTGGCAGATAACGTTGAATCAGCAGATTAAGGCTTTCGAAAATGTACAAGGGCGACTCGTGGTGTGATTAACGACGGCCTTCAGCAATTGCGGTAACCGCCTGAATCTCTGCGGCTTCCTGCTCTTGCTGTTCCTGACGGTCACGAACATCCAGAATCTGGTTGTTGATCAGACCTTCTTCGATTTCACGCAGTGCGATCACGGTGTACTTATCGTTTTCTTCAGGAACCAGCGGATCTTTGCCGCCAGTCTGGATTTGACGGGCGCGACGAGCAGCCACCAACACCAGATCAAAACGGTTACCAATTTTCTCTACAGCGTCTTGAACAGTTACGCGTGCCATAATGTGCTACTCCACAGGAAATAAAATGACTGGGCATCATACTGAAAGAGGCGTCAGTCTGCCAATAGTTTGGTGATTAATGCATCATGCCGAACCTTTTGTCTGCTCAAACGCAGACGTTCGGCGCGAATAATGGTTTTTAGATCGAGCAGCGCCAGATCAAAATCATCATTCACAATCAGGTAATCATACTCGCCGTAGTGCGTCATTTCAGCCACAGCCTGAGACATACGACGGGCAATGACTTCATCGCTGTCCTGTCCACGGCCACGCAGGCGGCGAGCCAGTTCTTCTTTTGACGGCGGCAGAATGAAAATACTGCGCGCGTGCGGCATTTGGGCGCGGATTTGCTTGGCACCTTGCCAGTCGATATCCAGAAAAACATCAACGCCAGTCGCTAATACCTGCTCAATTGCTGGCCGAGATGTACCGTAGTAATTACCGAAGACTTCAGCGTGTTCCAGAAATTCACTGTTCTGAATCATACGCTTGAATTCATCGACTTCGACGAAGAAATAGTGTTCGCCGTGGTTTTCTCCCGGTCGTTTAGCTCGCGTGGTATGCGAAATCGATACCTGAGTGTCGTAAAGCGGCTGAGTTTTTAATAACGCCTGAATCAGGCTGGATTTCCCAGCTCCACTGGGAGCAGAAACGATATATAACGTGCCTTGAGCCATAATGAAGTTTTATTAACGGTTACGGTGGTGAATGGTGATATGCAGCAGAAAAATGTGCATTTCCCCGCATTATACACGCCTATATGTCATCAGTCGCGCTGCGATAAATTCTCCGGTGACTGTTTTTTCGTTATGCCATCGGGAAAACTTTTTGCCAACGTTTCTTTTTTAGATTGCGAAGCGCGTTCCCGTCTTTTTTATTGCTGCTGCAAACGATGAATCATCTTGCGGCGCGTTTGGCATTTCTCCTTTTTCCACCTCGTATTTTTCTCTCCGTTGCTATGTACTGCGGCCATTCGCTAATGGATGGCAGGAGGTTCTATGTGGCTCAGGATCCGCACATTTTTGATCATCATCGTCGTTGGGGGTATCAGCAGTTTCCCAACTGTGGCTGCGGTGTGCCCTGATTGGGATAACACACGGGCTGGCAAAGAAATTGATGCATTGCGTCATCAGTTAGAACAGTGGGATGACGTGTATTACACCGAAGGGAAAAGCCCGATAGAAGATGACGTTTATGATCAGCTGCGGGACCAGTTAAACCAGTGGTTAGGCTGTTTTCAGTCCCAAAACTCGATTCCCGTACGGTTACCCGATAATGGCAAGCAGCCTCATCCTGTTGCTCATACGGGACTGAAAAAGTTGTCCGATCGTCGGCAACTGGTGCAATGGATCGCACTGCGTGAGGATTTATGGATTCAGCCAAAAGTTGATGGAGTGGCTGTCACGCTCGTCTATCAGCACGGCAAGCTCATGTCCGCAGTTAGCCGAGGTAACGGTCTGCAAGGTGAAGACTGGACGGAAAAAGTCCGCCAGATTCCGGGAATTCCTCATCTATTAACCGATGCGCCTTCCTCATTAGTATTACAAGGGGAACTATTCCTGAAGATGACCGATCATCGTCAGCGTACTCAGGGCGGTGTTAATGCCCGCTCGGTCGTGGCCGGTGAGATGCGTCGTCATCAGCCATCTCCTGTGTTGCCGCAGATTGGTCTATTTGTCTGGGAATGGCCGGATGGACCAAAGACGATGCCCGAGCGTCTGGAGAAATTGAAGGAAATGGGGTTTGCGATGACGGCGGACTATACCCATGCTATTGGGTCATTCGCTGATGCGGAGAAATGGCGTCATCACTGGTACCACAACCCACTGCCTTTTGTGACGGATGGTGTGGTTATCCGCCAGACTAAAGAGCCGCAGGGGCGCTATTGGCGTAATACATCGGCCGACTGGGCGATCGCATGGAAATATCCGCCTGTTAATCAGGTTGCGGAAGTGGCTGATGTAGCGTTTTCTGTCGGACGAACGGGTAAGATCGCCGTGGTGTTAAAACTCAATCCTCTTAAATTGGATGACAAATCGGTCAGCCGGGTGAATGTGGGCTCGCTGTCTCGTTGGAAACAGTGGGACGTGTTGCCTGGCGATCGGGTGAGCGTCAGCCTGGCGGGGCAGGGGATTCCACGTCTGGATAATGTGGTATGGCGTGGCACTGAGCGGCCAGCCATCGTTTTTCCCAGTGAACATGATTTCCATGCTTTTAGCTGTTTTCGGTATAGCGTGGTTTGCCAGCAGCAATTTCTGGCGCGCTTAGTCTGGTTGAGTGGCGAGCATGGATTAAATCTGGCGGGAGTGCGTGAAGGGATGTGGCTGCGCCTGATACAACATGATTTACTGGAGGATGTGCTGTCATGGCTATCTCTGACGGAGGCACAGCTTAATGCGGTCAATGGCATGGGCGATAAGCGGGCACGAGATATCTATGATAGCTTACAGTCGGCACGGCAGATGCCGTTATCCCGCTGGCTACTTGCGCTGGGTATTCCTGTTCCTCGCTCCGCCATTAGCGCATTGGATGATGTGGATTGGCTGGCGTTACAGCAGTGGACGGCGCAACAGTGGCGACAGTTCTCCGGTATTGGAGAGCGACGTGCAGAAGAGATTATGGCGTTCCTGAAGCACCCTATCGTGGTGGGATTAATGACCCGATTAGATCGTGAAGGCATACAGAGATAAGCGGTGATGATTTTTCAGAATAGGTTGGGAGCGCATCTTTTATTTTTTCGTGGATTCATTCACATAAAAGGACAATTTTTTTCTGTTCTCTCTACTTAATCATAAGTAAGATTTATCAATTAAAGATCTACGCCTATTTGCTGTTTTGCGATATAGAAATGCCTGATAGTCTGATTATTTCCGTTGAACTCAGGCATACGGATGTTGTCGTATAGCTTCAGATAATAAGAAAGGTTTGTTGGAGCACTTGTCATAATGAAGTTTGTAGCATCTTTTTCGCAACCCAGATTATCGTTTGTCCTGGCAGTCTATATTGGTCTTTTTCTCAATATCTCAGTGTATTATCGCCGGTTTGATTATTTTTCACTCTCTGCTGGTAGCCAGGTTCCAACGTTTATTCCCGCTCTTGTCGAATTGACCGCGAGTATCTTATTTACCTTTTTCCTGATGAGGATTATTTCACTCGGGGGACGTCGTTTTTATCGGATAGTCGCTTCTCTCTTGGTGCTGATTTCCGTTGCCGCCAGCTATTACATGACGTTTTTTAATGTCGTAATTGGCTATGGCATTATTGCGGCGGTCATGACTACGGATATTGATCTTTCTAAAGAAGTTATTGGTTTTCGTTTTTTCCTGTGGATGCTGGTGGTGAGTGCGCTGCCGCTGTTTTTGATCTGGAAAAATTCGCTGCGTCATACGCTGATCGAACAGCTTAAATCACCGGGAAAGCGTTTAGTTCCTCTTCTGGTTCTTGTCGCCGTCGTTGCACTGGTTTGGATGCCGCTTCGCTATATGGACAACGTTCAGTCAGTGTCCGAGCGAGAATCCAATGTGGATTTGCCCAGCTATGGGGGTGTAGTGGCGCACTCGTATCTTCCGTCTAACTGGTTGTCTGCATTAGGATTATTTGCATATACCAAGTATGACGAGAACCAGGATTCCTCCAATCTTTTCGATCCGGCTCAGCATTTTACCTATGTCCCGCCGAAAGGCATTGACGATACCTACGTGGTTTTCATTATCGGCGAAACAACCCGCTGGGATCATATGGGGCTGTTAGGCTACGAGCGAGACACGACGCCGAAGCTATCAAAAGAAAAAAACCTGGTCGCATTCCGTGGTCAGTCGTGTGATACCTCAACCAAGCTTTCCATGCGCTGTATGTTTGTGCGAGAAGGCGGTACGGAAGACAACCCGCAGCGAACGCTGAAAGAACGGAATATCTTTTCCGTACTGAAAGAGCTGGGCTTTACCTCTGAGCTGTTTGCTATGCAAAGTGAGGTATGGTTTTACAATAGCATCGAGGCAAACAACTATTCTTTCCGTGAAATGATTGCGTCAGAGAAACACAATGACGGTAAGTCGGTGCAGGATATGTTGCTGGTCGATGAAGTTAAGGAATCGCTGGCACGCTACCCCAAAGGTAAACACTTGATTGTGCTGCATACCAAAGGTTCTCACTACCTGTATTCCATGCGATATCCCCGCAGCTATGCGCGCTATCAGCCAGAATGTATGGGCGTTGATGCCTCTTGTACGCGTGAGCAACTGATTAATGCTTTCGATAATAGCGTGCTCTATACCGATAGCTTTATTGATAGCGTGATCGACCAGGTGAGGGATAAGAAAGCGATTGTATTTTATGCCTCCGATCACGGTGAATCCATCGATGATAACTATCATCTGCACGGCACGCCGCGTCAGATGGCACCGCCTGAACAGTTCCGTTCACCGATGATGGTTTGGACATCGGATAAGTTTCTGGCTGACGCCGATAATCAGCATGCGTTCGAGCAGTTGAAGGCTCAGCAGCGCGTTGGCAAAACACATCGCCATGAAGAGCTGTTTGATACGATTCTTGGATGTGTGGGATACACATCGCCTGACGGTGGTATTAACCCTAAAAATAACTGGTGTCAGAAACCAGCTAATTGATATGAATCACGGACAAGGACGTCGGTTTCAGGCTGTAAATACAAGAGATGGACACTTTAACGGCAGCTGAAATCCTTTTGCTAAAAAGGTATTGACGCTCTAATAAGGTAGCAGTAATATGCGCCCGCATTCGGCGAGTAGCGCAGCTTGGTAGCGCAACTGGTTTGGGACCAGTGGGTCGGAGGTTCGAATCCTCTCTCGCCGACCACCACCCTCCTTCAGTGAATCATTCTCAGCTTTTCTCCTGTTTTAATTATCGTCTGCTCACACTATCTGTTTAAAAAAACACTATCTGTTTAAAAAATAGTCTCACTTAAAAAACGTTTCGTTTAAAAAATAGCCGCTTGTAAGAAACCTTTATAAACTTAGGGTTTATTTCAATATTCTTTGGCGTCGAAAATTTCCATATTCCCTCTATATTCAGTTCAGAATCCTCCCAAAAACATCGGGAAAAATCGCGCGTTAATTATCAAAAATAATGTCTATATTTTTGTTTTTTAATGATTTATTTGAAATAAATCTCAGTTGTTTAAAAATAAGACTGACTTTACCTCTCTGTATTTAAATGTAAGTTTGTGTGCGGCCAACATTCGCGATACTTATATATTCGCTTTGTTGAAACCGTCTTTTTATTCAAATATGGAAGATGTTTCGATCATGAAAAAAACAACACTGCTACTCTCCACTTTGATTGCTTGTGCCATGGGAATGTCTGCTGCTCAGGCGACACAAACGGTGTCTTTGGGTTATGCTCAGGCGAAAGTCGATGGCTTTAAAGATCCAAAAGGGATTACGGCCAAATATCATTATCAGGGCGATTCTGCACTTGGTATTATCGGCTCTTTCACTTATGTGAGCGCGGAACAAACTGAGTATTATCAGAATTCAAGCAGTGATGTTTATAAGCTGAAATACTCTTCACTAATGGCTGGTCCGTCTTACCGTTTTAACGAATATGTCAGCGTTTACGGCTTAGCGGGTATTGGATACGGAAAAACCAGTTGGGAAGAAGGGGATGCCTTCCGCCAATCTGGTAGTGAAAGTAAATCTAGCTTCGCCTATGGTGCCGGTATTCAAATTACGCCAGTAGCTAACTGGGCGATTGATATTGGTTACGAAGGCACGAAGATTTATGAAACGCGTGTAGACGGCTTTAATATTGGCGTCGGTTACCGTTTCTGATTTGCCGATTATTGAATACCGGTGGACAAGTTTCTGCCGGTTATTACTGCTTTTTCCCTTCTTTTTTTTTATTTATAAAGCTCTCAATCGATTTATTGCCATTATAGTGAAGCCAGACCAGCAACGATTCATTGTCCATTGGCTTGGCATAAAGGAATCCCTGTATATATTTGACGCCGCGCCGTTGTAAATACATGAGCTGTTGTTCGGTTTCCACACCTTCCGCTACGGATTGAAGCTTGATGCGATGGCTCAAAGTAATAATGGCATCAAGAATAGGGGCTTCTTCATCCGGTGATGAAACCGCGCCGACGAATCCCTGATCTATTTTCAGGCAATCCAGCGGAAAATTTTGCAGATAAGAAAGTGAACAGTGGCCGGTGCCGAAGTCATCAATGGCAATCATAAAGCCATCTTCACGCAGCTGATGCAGGCGCTGTATGATTTCAGGACCGTTGCTGATGAGGTTACGTTCTGTCAGTTCCAGCGTAATGCTTAATGAATGAGCGGCGACTTTCTCTGCGAAGCGGTGTACATCTGATACGAAACTCGGGTGATGCAAATGCTCTGCTGCAACGTTGAGCCCCAGATGAAATCCCGGTTTTACCTGCCAACTGGCGATATCTGACGCCACCAAATCAAATAAATGTCGAGTGATGGGAATGATCATACTTTCTGCTTCGGCGGCAGAGATAAATATATCGGGTCTAATCCACTGGCCATCGCTGCGTCGCCAGCGCAGTAGCGTTTCTACTCCAGTACAGGCTTGTGATTCCGTGTCATAGATCGGTTGGTAATAGACGGAAAACTCGCCGTTAGCGATGCCCTTACGGATTTCTTCGCGGAAGAATAACTTACGTTTTTGCCAGTACCACATCGCCGTAGTGAAAAGCAGAGAGAGAATAATGGCCAGTGGCAGAAACGTGAAAAATGCCTGCTTCCAGTTGGTGATTTCTTGGGTGGCAGGGGCGGTAACATTGAGGGTAAGCGGAAAGCGGCTCGACTTGATTTCAAGCGCAGAGGTAGAAAACAGGCTCCTGTGCGGCGTAATGGTTGGGCCCGTTTGAATCGGGTGACCGTTATCCATTTGCAGGATAAGTTGATAGCCGCGAATCTTGCTAATCGCAGTCATGAGGTCGATCAGATATTGCGCATCGACCATGGCGTAAGCGCCGTATCCCGTAGGAGGCATCTGGACGAAGATCAGCGCCGGGCGTTCTTTCACGTTGTCTGAACCGGAAATCGATAGGCTCCAGCGTTCAGAATAGGTCTCCGGTAGCGGCTGTTGAATGACGCGGCTGAGTGGCGTCAGCGTGCTGCCAAATGTTGAAGAGCAATAGACGTCGGTATTATGGATAACGCCGATAGCGCGGAAGTAAGAAAAGACCGAACCAAGACGTTGCAGTTCATCGCCGATGACGTCGCAGGGCTGACCATGAAAGCGCTGGAGGCGATCTACCATCTGCCATGCCTGTGTCGAAATATTCTCGGCATGATTCATTGCGATTTGCGCAGTGGATTCCAAATCGCGCTTTACCATTAATCTGGACTCAACAAAAGTGAACAATAATCCAAGCAGCAGTGGCAGCATGCCTGCAACCAGTAGCAGCAATATGTTGATTTTATGTTCACTACGTCTGGGGCTCATTCACATCTCCTGTCTGGCAGCAGAGGCCTATGTAGAGACGTCCTTTTCTCCATGAATCAAAGGAGAGTGCTGAATAGAGATTATTATAGTGGTTATTTGCTGAAAGAGATTCGGCGACAATAAAGTTTGTAACCTGAATAAGCGGGGGTTGGATTACTGTTCACACGAGCTGAATGTTGCCCTGTGCATTACACAGGGCATCTTGCGATCGTCAGCTTCCGTTACGGGACGTGACGACCTCTTTAAATACCGGCAGCGCGGCAAATACTTTTGGCCAACCAGCAATAAAGGCCAACTGGGTAAGCGTTTCGGAAGCCTGCTCTTTGGTGAGCCCGCTATCCATTGCCCGGTTCAGGTGGTAAGGCAGTTGGGCTGACTGGCCCTCAGTGATGAGTGAGCTGACCGTGATCAGGCTGCGGTCTCGCGGAGCCAGCCCCGGCCGCAGCCACAGATCGCGGAAAAGAGCCTCAGTGGTGTACTTCTCCACGCCAGGCGCCAGATTGCCCAGGCTTTCTGATGCGAGTTTGACGCGTCGAGCTTCGGCAGCTTCATCAATTTGAAGCAATTTGACGTCAACACTTGGAAGCTGCTCTGAGCGGATCCCCCGGCTGGCAAACACGCTGCTTGTGACCACCGCAGCTGAGGATGCGTTAGGCCAGCCAGCATAAAACGCCAGATGCGTAAGCAGCTCTGAAATTTCGGACGGCTTCACGCCATTATCCAGCGCCACATTCAGGTAATGAGGCAGAAGGGTGGTATTGTCGCGGGTAACAAGCGCGGCGAGAGTGACCAGACTACGGTCACGGGCGGAGAGCTGCTGTCGCTGCCAAAGTTCGCCATCGGTCAGCTTTTGTGTATAAGCGCTCATGGCGGGTGCCGCTGTGCGAACGGCAGTATTAACGTCTGGTTGAGCAGGGAAATTATGCTGCCCTTGTGTCGCGCAACCAGACAGGAAAAACGCGGCGGCGATCAGTGAAAGGGATGTTTTTTTCATCGCGTTCTCCTTAATGTCCGTACTGCTCGTCGGAAACTTTCTCCATCCACTGAACGTTTTTCCCTTCAGCGTCGCTTTCCTGAATCGCAAGATGCACCATTCCGGTTGTTGCGGTCGCGCCGTGCCAGTGCTTCACGCCCGGTGGGCAGGAAACCACGTCACCTGCGTTGATCACTTTTTTCTCCCCGCCCCACTGTTGAATCCAGCCGGTTCCAGAAGTGACCACCAGCGTCTGGCCTAGAGGATGAGTATGCCAAGCCGCGCGTGCGCCGGGCTCAAAGGATACGTAAGCGCCTGTCGTGCGCTGAGGCGACTGCGCTTTGATGAACAGCGGATCAATCCAGGCTCTGCCGGTGAAGTTTGCTTCCGGGGCGCGGATAAACTCCCGGCTTCCACTTTCAGAAATTGTCATTTGGGCGTCTGCCGCCAGAGCCGTTGGTACAGCAAAGGCTGAGAACAGAAATGCACCAGCGATCGAAGAGGTTTTAAAATTCATTACTAACTCCGTTAGAGGGAAAAGAAATAATGGGGCGGATATTTATGAAATTAAGTTTTGTACTACCCCAGTGATATTTAGCAGAGTTGGTATGAAAGATAATTAATGAAAATCGATAGCCTTTATGAGTTTATCTCATCAATCAGGCTGGTCTGTGCGAACGTTTTGGTGAGGATTGGTTTAAGTTATGACCGCATACCCGATGGGGAAGTCTGCTTGCGCAGGGCGGTAATCTCTTTCTTGGCTGGAACGCCGAACAAACGGCGGTATTCGCGGCTGAATGGCGAAGGGCTGTCATAACCCACTTTGGAAGGATGACTGCTGTTGAGGCTCGCAAGGTACATTGAACCGTTTGCCTTGCTCGCCTTATATCAATTCTATGTCTATCAGCTTTCTACAAAAGGCAGCGCCTGCGCACATGCCCATGCAGAGCTCCACGCCCATTGGAAGTTATAGCCGCCGAGCCAGCCGGTCACATCGACCACTTCACCGATGAAATACAGCCCCGGCACCGCGCTGGCTTCCATGGTTTTGGAGGATAGCGCGCGGGTGTCAACGCCGCCGATGGTGACTTCGGCCGTGCGATAACCTTCCGTACCGTTTGGCTGCACGCGCCACTGTTGCAGGCTCTGTTCAATCTGCGTTTGCTGTGCGCTGTTGAGCTGTTTCAACGTGACGTCCGGCAGTTGTCCTAACTCCTGTAGGCATTCAACCAGTCGTTTAGGTAGCCACTGTGCCAGCGTGTTTTTCAGGCTTTGGTTCGGGTGAGCGGTGCGCTCGTCATTAATAAGCTGGGTAAGATCGCGGTCAGGCAGCAGATTGATGGTGACGAATTCACCCGCTTGCCAGTAGCTGGAGATCTGCAAAATAGCCGGGCCAGACAGCCCGCGATGCGTAAACAGAATGTTTTCACGGAACGTCACGCCGTTTTCTGCGGTGACGACAGTCGGCACCGAGACGCCGGAGAGCGTTTGCAGCTGTTCGAGCAGCGGCTTGTGCAGCGTAAAGGGCACCAGTGCAGCGCGAGTTGGGAGCACGTTGATACCGAACTGTGCGGCAAGCTGGTAGCCAAACGGCGTCGCGCCCAGGCCGGGCATCGACAGGCCGCCACAGGCAACGACTAACGATGCGCTCTGGAATGATGTGCCGTTGCTTAGCTGGACGGTGAACAAATCGTCTGATTTCTCCACCGAGGTCACTTCGCTGCGCAGACGCAGGGTGACGTTCGCCCGCTCGCACTCTGTGACTAGCATGTCCACGATTTGCTGTGCGGAATCATCGCAGAATAGCTGACCGAGCGTTTTCTCGTGATAAGCGATGCGGTGGCTGTTGACCAGGCTGATGAAATCCCATTGGGTATAACGCGCCAGTGCCGATTTACAAAAGTGAGGATTGTGAGACAGATAGGCCGCTGGCTCTGCATACATATTGGTAAAGTTGCAGCGTCCGCCGCCGGACATCAATATTTTCCGGCCAGCCTTCTTGCCGTTATCGAGCAGTAGAACACGCAGTCCGCGTTGTCCTGCCTGTGCTGCACAAAACATGCCTGCTGCACCGGCACCGATAATGACAGCGTCAAACTGTTCCACAATGCATTTCTCCGATGAGTGATTTTATCTTCTTGGATTGCCGCAGGCCGATAAGCCGTAGGGCGGCAAATTGTAGTGTTGGTTTTTGTTCGATACCAGCGTAACAATTTGCATATTTTAGTAAAAATATATAATTATTTGATTTTTATTGATTAAGTGCTTTGTTCATCGATCGTTGTCACATATTAAGTCAAAAAAATGTCATATTTCGCTTTTCCAGACCCCTGCTTGTCGCCGATAATGCGCCGCGTTCATGACCACTAAATGGCCTAACGTTTATGCTACATTTATTTGCCGGTTTGGATTACTACACTGGCCTGATGTTGATATTGGCTTTGTTGTTTGTACTGATGTATGAAGCCATCAACGGTTTTCACGATACTGCGAATGCCGTTGCCACTGTTATTTATACCCGAGCTATGCGCGCCGAGTTTGCCGTTGTTATGGCGGGTGTCTTTAATTTCTTCGGTGTATTGCTGGGCGGCCTGAGCGTGGCCTATGCAATTGTTCACCTTCTCCCCACTGATTTATTGCTGAACGTGAGTTCGGCGCACGGTCTGGCGATGGTCTTTTCCATGCTGCTGGCTGCCATTATCTGGAATCTGGGTACCTGGTATTTCGGTATTCCTGCCTCCAGTTCTCACACGCTGATCGGCTCCATTATCGGTATTGGTTTGACCAACGCGCTGTTGACGGATACCTCCGTCGTGGATGCGTTGAACGTGCCGAAAATGATCAGCATTTTCCTGTCGCTGTTGCTCTCGCCGATTGTGGGGATGGTGGTTGCAGGCCTGCTGGTGCTGGTGCTGCGTCGGTTCTGGAACGACAGTAAAAAACGCAAACGCGTGCATCTGACGCCTGTCGATCGCGAAAAGCAGGACGGCAAACGTAAGCCGCCGTTCTGGACGCGTACCGCGCTGATTTTATCGGCGATTGGGGTGAGTTTCTCTCACGGTGCAAACGACGGTCAGAAAGGTATCGGCTTGATTATGCTGGTGCTGATTGGCGTCGCGCCAGCCGGGTTTATTGTCAACATGAACGCGTCTGGCTATGACATCAGCCGTACCCGTGATGCTGTTGTCAATTTGCAGGAATACTACAAGCAGCACGGCGACGCGTTGACGCACGTTATCGACCTGTCTCCGCCAGTGATACCTACGCCAGAAAGCACGATACCTGGCAACGGTCAGAAAGAGTTTCACTGTGACAGTTCACGCGTGATGATTGCGATTGACCGTACACAGGGCCTGCTGAATAACCTGAAAAGTTACGACCAGTTGAACCCTGACGATCGTAGCAGAGTACGTCGTTTGCTGATGTGTATCTCTGATACGATGGATCGGGTGATCAAGCTGCCAGAAACGTCAGGCGAAGATAAGCGCTACCTGAGCAACCTGCGTAAAGACATGCTGCAGACGGTTGAGTATGCGCCTCTTTGGATTATCGTCGCTGTCGCATTGGCGCTGTCTCTGGGCACCATGGTGGGCTGGAAACGCGTGGCTGTGACCATCGGTGAGAAGATTGGTAAGAAAGGCATGACCTACGCACAGGGCGTTTCGGCGCAGGTGACGGCGGCCCTGTCGATTGGCGTTGCCAGCTATACCGGTATGCCGGTTTCCACCACGCACGTATTGTCCTCGGCGGTTGCCGGGACGATGATTGCGGACGGTGGTGGCGTACAGGGCAAAACGATCAGAAGTATTCTGCTTGCCTGGGTGTTGACGCTGCCGGTCTCAATGCTGATGTCCGGTACGCTGTACTGGCTGGCGTTGAAGCTGATCTAACGGCGGTAACTCATCACGCATCAAAAAACGTAGGGAACGTTTTTCAACGTCGCTTACGTTATAAAAAAGGCGATTCTGTGGGGAATCGCCTTTTTACTTTTTATCGACGTTCATGGTTGTCATACCAATGAGGGTGTTAATAACAATAGCTATGTTAATGCCAGAGAATTGTGTCAGTACCCGCGTTTAATACCATATCGTCATTGCAAACAGACTGATGACGATAAGGCCACACAGGGCGGTCGTAAGTAGAAACTGTCCCCGCACTCGCTCGCAACGGCGAATAAACTCAGGGTCGTGATGATCAAGATAGCGTTGCGCGTAGATATAGCGTACCAGCCGGATTTGTTTACTTGGCTGGCCGTGCGATGTAAAGAAGCCACCCCCGTCAACGTATTGGTAAAGCAGCGGGTCACAATCACGCAAAATCAGCAGTAACACGCGTAATGAAGAGTAGTACCTCGCCATATTGATGATGCAGACGATACATAAAGCCCAGAAAAGCGCAAATGTACTAATCATGCTTCCCTCCCGGTCGTTCTATTCGTCAGATACGATGGCCATGCCTTCCGATTGCCCACCTGTCACCGATGATAAGCGCTACTCTTTATTTATCCGCGACGCTTATCGACGACGTTTGTCTGTGACATTTTTCTACGAATAGTTATGCCACGCGCTTGCGCACGATTTTATTGTCATTTTGGATAGCCAACGGCATCACGGCTAGCCCCATTCTCGTTTTCCATCCCAGGGTGCAGCGGACAGGCTCGCCGCTCCCTACTTCTAGTGTAGAAGAAGAATGTTCGTTTGTGCCAGAGAGGCTGGCGCAAACGGCATGAAGGACGATTTTCGACGAGATAACGCCCTTTCTGAAAGGAGAAGCTGCGCGATTTAACTGTGAAAAGGAGCAGTTTCTACTACACTTATCAATAGAATTAACAGGTTTGAAAACAGGTTGTGATCGACTGAACATACCGATAGCGCGGACGAGTGCTATCCTATAATCCGCTGTTAAGTATCAGATTGGCAGGAGAAATATCTGCTAACCCTTAATTAGTCTTTACGGAAGGAGTCTTATTATGGCTTACAAACACATCCTTATTGCTGTTGACCTTTCTCCAGAAAGCAAAGTGTTAGTGGAAAAAGCGGTTTCAATGGCAAGACCGTACAATGCGAAAGTGTCGTTAATCCACGTCGATGTGAACTACTCCGATCTCTACACCGGGCTGATTGACGTCAATCTGGGTGACATGCAACAGCGTATCTCCGAAGAAACCCAGAACGCGTTGGCTGAGCTGTCCGAGAATGCGGGCTACCCTATCAGCGAAACGCTGAGCGGCAGCGGCGATTTAGGGCAGGTGCTGGTTGATGCGATTAAGAAATACGATGTCGATCTCGTGCTGTGCGGTCACCATCAGGACTTCTGGAGCAAACTGATGTCTTCTGCTCGCCAGCTGATTAATACCGTACATGTCGACATGCTCATCGTGCCGTTGCGCGATGAGGAAGACGAATAAAAATTAGCTTTTTTTGCATTTTTTTTCAGTGACGAAAGGCACGGCTTCTTAGCTGTGCCTTTTGTTATATAACAAAAACTTATAGCAAATTTCTCTTCTCAAATCGCCAAAAAACCCTTCCTATCCCATTGGATTATAACGTTTATCTGAAAAGAAAACGCTTGCTTAAATATCCATCGCCAGTGTTATAGTCCAGAGGACACAACATCATTTTCACCGATCCCACAAGCTTCTGCGTGTCTAAAAATAAAGAAGCAGACGGGAACTTATTCGTTCAATCAGGAGCTGTTCATGGCACAAATCGTATCTCTGGCAAGTTTTCTTGATTCTGTTCAACAACGCGATCCGCATCAGCCTGAGTTTCTACAGGCCGTTAATGAAGTCCTTTCCACTCTGTGGCCTTTTCTGGAACAGAACCCTCACTATGCGGATTACAGCCTGCTGGAACGATTGGTAGAACCGGAACGCGTGATTCAGTTCCGCGTCGCATGGACGGACGACAAAGGTCAGGTACAGGTGAACCGCGCCTGGCGTGTTCAGTTCAGCTCTGCGATCGGTCCGTACAAAGGCGGCATGCGTTTCCATCCGTCCGTTAACCTGTCGATTCTGAAATTCCTCGGATTCGAGCAGACCTTCAAAAATGCGCTGACGACGCTGCCAATGGGCGGCGGCAAAGGCGGCTCGGACTTTAACCCGAAAGGGAAAAGCCAGGGCGAAGTCATGCGCTTCTGTCAGGCGCTGATGACGGAGCTGTATCGTCATCTGGGTGCGGACACAGACGTTCCGGCGGGCGACATCGGCGTGGGCGGCCGTGAAGTCGGTTTCATGACTGGCATGATGAAGAAACTGACCAACAACACCGCGTGTGTCTTCACTGGTAAAGGATTATCGTTCGGCGGCAGTCTGATTCGTCCTGAAGCGACGGGCTACGGCCTGATCTACTTCACGGAAGCGATGCTGAAACGCCACGGTCTGGGCTTTGAAGGCATGCGTGTCGCGGTGTCCGGTTCCGGTAATGTGGCGCAGTACGCGATTGAAAAAGCGATGGAACTGGGTGCACGCGTGGTTACGGCATCGGATTCTAACGGCACGGTGGTGGATGAGAGCGGGTTTACCCCAGAGAAACTGGCGCTGCTGGAAGAGATTAAAAACAAACGCTATGGCCGCGTGGAAGATTACGCGCGCGAAGCGAAGCTGACCTACCTCGCAGGCAAAACGCCGTGGGAAGTACCGGTAGACATCGCGCTGCCGTGTGCGACGCAGAATGAGCTGGATCTGCCTGCGGCGCAGACGCTGATTGCTAACGGTGTGAAAGCCGTGGCAGAAGGTGCCAACATGCCAACCACGATCCCAGCAACCGACGCGTTCCTGGATGCTGGCGTGCTATTTGCGCCGGGCAAAGCGGCTAACGCGGGCGGCGTGGCGACATCCGGTCTGGAAATGGCGCAGAACGCAGCACGTTTGGGCTGGAAAGCAGAGAAGGTGGATGCGCGTCTGCACCACATCATGCTGGATATTCACAATGCCTGTGTGCAGTACGGCGGTGAAAACAGCCAGACTAACTACGTGCGCGGTGCCAACGTGGCGGGCTTTGTAAAAGTGGCCGACGCGATGCTGGCGCAGGGCGTCGTGTAACGCCTTAGTCCTTCTGAGCGCCTGTATTCGCAGGCGCTTTGATTTCTCACTTATTTCTCTAAGTTTTAGCGACATTTCTTGCTGGACACCGCTTCCCGCCTTTCTTTATCTTAATCAGCATTACGTATCGTCAGTCTTCTGGTACAACCCGTTCTCTTCAAGGCTTACACCACTGTGAAAATCAAACATCTTCCTTTCGATCAGAATCGTAATGGCTGGTCGGCAGATCTTATCGATAAACCGAATTACCCGCAGCAGCGTGGAAAAACAACGGCAGACTGGCTGGTGATCGGCGCTGGCTATGCGGGGATCGCCTTTGCACAGCGTCTGGCTGAGCTGCGCCCGGATAAACACATTATCCTGCTGGATGCGGGCGAGATTGGCGACAATGCCTCCGGGCGTAACTCCGGTTTCGTTATCGATTTGCCGCACAACATCGGTAGCTCGACGGCCGAACTGGAAAAAGCGGCGGCGTATCGTCGCCTGTTGCAGTCCGGCGTGGCGCATCTGAAAGAGAAGGTGGATCGCCATGCGATTGCGTGCGACTGGAGCGTGGCGGGGAAATATCACTGCGCCGTCAGTTCAACGTTTAACGGCCTGATCGATACCTATGTCCGTGAATTGAACGATCTGGGTGAACCCTATCAGGTGGTGGAAAAAGACGAGCTTGCTCGCCGCCTCGGCACGTCTTTCTATCATCGCGCCGTGTATACCCCCAATTGCATTCTGCTAAACCCAGCGGCGCTGGTGATCGGGTTGGTGGCGAATCTGCCGAAGAACGTGACGGTTTACGCCCATTCACCTGCGCTGAATATCGAAACCGGATCGCGCATTCGCGTGGAAACGCCGTACGGCGAGATTCAGGCAGATAAGCTGATGATGGCGATTAACGGCGCGGCGCGCGGCCTGCCGCTGTTCAATGGCCGGGTGTTTGCCGTGGCGACCTTCGCGACGCTGACAGAACCGCTGAACGCAGAGCAGATAGCACGCATGGGTGACATGCCGGACTGGGGGCTGACGCCGGTCAATGCGCTGGCCAGTGCGACGCTGCGCTATACGCGCGACCATCGCTTCCTGATTCGGGAGCATGTGAAATTTACCCCGGAGCTGGTCAATAGCGCGGTAGAAACCGGACGCCACGCGCGTCGTCACGCGGCTATTTTTGCCCGGATGTTCCCGCAGTTGAGCGATGTGAAGATGGCGCATACCTGGTCAGGTTTGATTAGCGTAACGCGCAACGGCGCGCCAATTTGGGGGCAGTTAAGCGACAATGTGTACGCGTCCGCAGGCTGTAACGGGGCGGGGCTGTCGAAGCAAACCGCTGCCGGACATATTCTGGCGGATTTGGCGCTGGGTGAAGACAACCCGCTGATCGCCGATATGCAATCGCTCGGACAGGCTAACTACCTACCGCCGCGTCCTTTCCTGGATGTGGGCGTGAACGGCTACCTGACGAGCGAACGCTGGAAAGCCCGCAGCGAGAGATAACACAGCCTGCCAATGGCAGGCTGTGATCTATCCATTATCACTGCTCGACGCACGTTGTCAGCGGTCTTGGATTCCCGCTGAGGCGTCGGTTAGTTAATGGCTGCGATAATCGTCAGCTGATCGTTCAGCCGCTGTTTGGTCAACGCGTTGGTGGCGCTGTCGCGCTGTTGCGTCAATTCCGCCACGCGTTTCTCCTTCTGCGCGGCATCCGGCAGCAATAATGCTTTCACGTTGATGGATTGCACGTTGCTGTAGCGGCCATCGTCTGAGGTCAGTACGCTGATTTTTCCGCTGTTGAGCAGCGATTCAACGATGTGGCGTTCGCGCTCATAGCCCTGCAATCCCGCCAGCTTCCAGCGCTGCGGCACCGTACCCTCGTATTGGCCTTTTTTCACCTCGGTCAGATAACGGATGGTCAGGTTACGAATCGTGCCGGCCTCTTCGCCATATTTTGCTTTGGTATCCGACAGCACTGGGAACTGCATCCCTTCCAGCACGCCGCCTTTCTGCGTCAGGTGGCCCATGCGGTAACTGTTCATACCCAGACGAATTGGCATGTCGTCGGTAACGGGCATGCCGTTATTCATTTTCAGGTCGGTGATGCGCTGCCCGGCGGGTTTCGTCAGGTCGATGGTGTACGTCACGCCGTCGAAGAAATCGTTAGTGGAATACTTGGACGCGCGGCGCTGCGGATTGAAGCTGTAAGTCACATCGCCGTCCTGTAGTTGGTTGAAGTAACCCGCTGACCATTCCATGTATTTCTTCAGCTCTTTACCGGTGAGCTGATAAACCGTGATCTCGCCGCCAGCGTATTGATAGTTAAAGGCAATGTCCTTCGCGGCGATGGTGCCGACGTTCAGCTTGGGCCGATCGTTATCAATTTGCAGTGCGATAACCTGCGCTTTAGGAGCGTAATAGCGGCTGGCCTCCTGGAACAGGGCGCTGATACCGGTGTCCTGAACGTGTACCTGAGGAATGCCTTTCACGGCATCTTGCGGCACCAGATCGTGCCCGAGGAGTTGCGCAATCGGGCGGTTAGCGTTGGCGCGCAGAGTATTATGATAAGGCTCGTAGATGTCTTCCATCTTGCGGTCAGAATCCACGTCCTTGATCGAATAGGTATAGCTGTCTTTGTTGATCAGCACGTACTTGCCGTTCTGCTGCTCAAACTGCAAATCGATGCGCGACAGTGCACGGCCATATCTGTCCGGTTCGGTGACGATCACGCCATTAATCACCTCTTTATCCACTTTTACGTGCATATGGCCCGCGACGATGGCGGCTAATTCAGGATTTGCGCGAGCGATATCACCAACGCCGGTGCCCGGTCGCTGGTTCTCGTTATCGATTCCCATATGGGCGACCAGCACAATGGCATCCACTTTGCCGTGGAGTTGCTGTATAACGGTTTTTACTGCTCCGACAGGATCGGTAAAGTTCAGCCCTTTCACACGGTCAGTGCCTTTGGCGAATTCCGCGGTCATCGGCGTATCCATACCGATGATGCCAATCTTCACGCCCTGCCGTTCGACAATTTTATAGGCGGGTAAGTAAGGTTTACCGCTTTCCCAAAAAATGTTGCCCGCTAGCGCGGTGCCTTTGAATTGGTCAAGCGAGGTGGAAAGCACGTTCAGGCCGAAATCGAACTCGTGGTTGCCCAGTACCCAGACATCATAATTCAGGGCGTTAAAACCGAGGATCATCGGGCTGGTGTTGTCATTCTTAAAGGTTTCGACAAAGTTGCCCTGAATGGTATCGCCCGCATCAACCAGAATCACATTCGGCTGCTGTGCGCGAACTTTATGCACCTGTGTTGCGATTTGACTCAGGCTGCCAGCCATGTTGGCGGTGTCGGTAGCGTAATCCCAGGGAACAAAGGTGCCATGCAGATCGGATGTCCCCAGAATCGTAATATTGACGGGTTCTTGAGCGGCCATAGCAGAAGTACTCAAACAAAGCAGAAGTGACAGAAGCGTTTTTTTCATTATGTCATCTTAGTGTCATAAATGGTGATAGCGCGGAATTATGCGATTTGCTTCCCATTTGTGCTATAGACTTTGCAAAAACAGCATAGAAAATGCGAAGCAGGGTAAGTTTTTAGCCGCCGATGCGCTTAGCGGCGCAGCGGCGAGGGGTCAGGCGGGGAGATAGAAATCGAAGCGGTGGCTTTTGGTTTCCAGCATAGACTGTGCCGGTACGCCAGCCAGCGGCGGTGCATAGTCTGGTCGCTTCACCACGACGCGTTTTTTCGCCAGCGCACGGGCGGGTTCCAGCAGCGCATCGGCATCGTCATCTGCACCCACCAGCGACTGAAACACCCGCATTTCTTTCTTCACCAGCGCGCTCTTTTGTTTGTGCGGAAACATCGGATCGAGATAAACCACATCCGGTGGCGGCGTGATATCGCGCAGCGCAGTCATGCTTGACGCGTGCAGCAGCGTCAACCGCTCCCGTAGCCACGGGCCAATTTCTGCGTCCTGATAGCCACGCTGTAGCCCGTCATCCAGCAGTGCCGCAACCACCGGATTGCGCTCCACCATACGTACGTGGCAGCCTAATGCGGCCAGCACAAAAGCATCGCGACCTAGCCCGGCCGTCGCATCCACGACATCCGGCAGGTAATCTTTTTTGATACCAACCGCTTTAGCGACGGCCTCGCCGCGTCCGCCGCCAAAGCGACGACGATGCGCCATCGCCCCACCAACGAAATCGACGAAGATAGCGCCAAGCTTCGGTTCGTTCTGCTTGCGCAGTTCCAGACGTTCCGCAGTCAGCACCAGCGCCATGACCGCATCGGGATCGGAAACCAGCCCCCAGCGTGCGGCCAGAGAAGATAAGGCGCCACTATCGGCGCCTTCTTCTGCGATTAAGCAGATGCTCATCCTTTGATGCCGTAATGCGCGAGCATGGCATCCAACTGCGGTTCACGGCCACGGAAGCGTTTGAACAGCTCCATCGGCTCTTCGGAACCGCCGCGGGTCAGGATGTTATCCAGGAATGACTGACCAGTTTCACGGTTGAAGATACCTTCTTGCTCGAAGCGGGAGTAAGCATCCGCCGCCAGCACGTCCGCCCACAGATAGCTGTAGTAGCCTGCGGCATAACCGCCAGCGAAGATGTGGCTGAACGCGTGCGGGAAGCGACCCCAGCTTGGGCTTGGCACCACGGCCACCTGCGCTTTGATTTCAGCCAGCGTTGGCAGAATCTGTGCGCCTTTCGCAGGATCAAACTCGGCATGCAGGCGGAAATCGAACAGGCCGAATTCCAACTGACGCAGAATGAACAGTGCAGCCTGATAGTTCTTCGCCGCCAGCATTTTATCCAGCAGTTCCTGTGGCAGCGGTTCACCGGTTTCGTGGTGGCCGGAGATAAAGGCCAGCGCTTCCGGTTCCCAGCACCAGTTTTCCATGAACTGACTCGGCAGTTCGACTGCATCCCACGGTACACCGTTGATGCCCGCGACACCGGCGGTATCGATCTGGGTCAGCATGTGGTGCAGGCCGTGACCGAATTCGTGGAACAGCGTGGTGACTTCGTCGTGGGTGAACAGCGCTGGTTTGCCGTTGACCGGACGGTTGAAGTTACAGACCAGATAAGCGACCGGTTTTTGCAGTTCGCCGTTGCCTTTACGCAGTTTACCCGCACAGTCGTCCATCCAGGCACCGCCGCGTTTGTGTTCACGGGCGTACAAATCGAGGTAGAAGCTACCGCGCAGCTCACCGCTTTCATCGAACAGATCGAAGAAGCGAACGTCCGGGTGCCAGACATCGACGTCTTTACGCTCTTTGGCGGTGATGCCGTAGATGCGTTTGACGACTTCGAACAGGCCGTTCACCGCGCGTTCTTCCGGGAAGTACGGACGAAGCTGCTCATCGCTGATGGAATACAGATGTTGCTTCTGCTGTTCGCTGTAGTAGGTGATATCCCAAGCCTGCAATTCATCTACACCGTAGTGTTCTTTGGCGAAGGCACGCAGCTGCGCGAGTTCTTCTTCAGCCTGTGGACGGGCGCGTTTAGCCAGATCGGTCAGGAAATCGAGCACCTGCTGCGGGTTTTCCGCCATTTTGGTCGCCAGCGACTTGTGCGCATAGCTGTCGAAGCCTAGTAGCTGTGCCAGCTCGTGACGCAGTGCCAGCTCTTCTGCCATCACCTCACTGTTGTCCCACTTGCCCGCGTTCGGCCCCTGATCGGACGCGCGGGTGCCGTAGGCGCGGTACATCTCTTCGCGCAGCGCCTGATTGGTGCAGTAGGTCATCACTGGCAAATAGCTTGGGATATCCAGCGTCAGCAGCCAGCCGTCTTGTTCTTTCGCTTCGGCCTGCGCTTTGGCCGCTGCCAGCGCGCTTTCCGGCATGCCATCCAGCTCGGCGACGTCGGTAATCAGCTTGCTCCAGCCCATAGTGGCATCCAGCACGTTGTTGCTGTATTGCGAACCGAGTTCGGACAGACGAGCGGAGATTTCACCGTAGCGTTTCTGTTTTTCTGGCGACAGGCCGATACCGGACAGTTCAAAATCGCGCAGCGCGTTATCAACGGATTTCTTCTGCGCCACGCTCAGTGCGGTGTAGTGCTCGCCGTCACGCAGGCTGCGGTAAGCCTGATACAGCCCGGCATGTTGGCCGACCCAGGTGCTGTGCTCGGACAGCAGCGGCAGACATTCTTCATAAACCGCACGCAGCTCTGGGCTGTTCTTCACCGCATTCAGATGGCTGATGGGTGAAAAGATGCGGCCAAGACGATCGTCGCTGTCTGCCAGCGGTTGGCACAGATTATCCCATGTAAACGGCCCCGCTTGCGCCACCACGCGTTCTACTGTCTCGCGGCATTCATCCAGTGCGGACTTCACCGCAGGGACAATATCTTCCGTTTTGATACTGGAGAACGGGGGCAGGGTAAATGAGGTCAGTAATGGATTCGTCATGGTGCCGTCCTGATAATTGTGGGTGATCTCGTTGCCGGTAAGTGAAATCCGTTGCAGAGAGAAACCGGCAAGGCGGATATCTATTGCGGATTAATCACTAAGATGAGGTCAAGCGCCGTGAAAATCAATGGCGGAGGGGATGCCGTTCGTGACCGAAGGTGCGTTTTTCGGCCGAAGAGAAGCCCCGTTTGTCACCTGAACACGGCTGCTTACATCGCATTGAAGAGGTTTTCCTGAAAATTTTTGCACTTTTTCTGCCCGATTTGGTTTTTCGCGTGACCTACCTGATGTGTCTTTTTTTTCAATACTTCAGGGGAATGACAATGGCGATAAATAATCATAATGGCGGGCGCTTCGCGCACAAACCCGCCTTGACGGTGGCGCGGGCAGTGCATCTGGCACTGTCTGGCGTGTTGATCTTGGGTGCCGGAACGGTCGGCTCGGCGCTGGCGGCGGAAACGACCGCTTCTGCCACAGCACCGACAGTGGCGTTTTCCATTCCGGCGGGGCCGCTCGGCACCACGCTACAGGCCGTTGCCAGCCGCGCCAATGTCATTCTCACGTTTTCTCCCGATCAAACACAGAATAAAACCAGCGGGAGCGTACAGGGAACCTACACCGTTCAGGCCGCGTTTGCGGCTGCACTGGCCGGAACGGGGCTGAGTGCGGTCCAGACGGCCACGGGCTATCGGCTGGAATCTGCGCTTGCCGCTGAGGGACGCGACGGTAGCCTGATGATCCCGACGCTTTCGGTTGTTGGCGGCACATCGGACAGCGCTGCCGCCGGACGTTCCGTGCTACGTCAGGCCGATGTTGACCGCGTGCAGGCCGATAATATTGCCAGCCTGCTCGATAAACTCCCCGGCGTGTCGATGGCGGGGTCACCCCGTCCGGGTGGGCAGAGCCTGAATATCTGGGGCATGGGCGATATGGAAGACGTCAAAGTCGTGCTGGACGGCGCGCCGAAAGGCTTTGAGAAATACCGTCAGGGCTCGGTATTTATTGAGCCTGAGCTGATTAAACGTATTGATGTTGATAAAGGGCCGCATGATATTCGCAGCGGCAACGGCGGCTTCGGCGGCACCATTCACGTTGATACCAAAGACGCCAGCGATCTGCTGATGCCGGGAGAAAATTTCGGTGGGATGGTCAAATACAGCTATCACACCAACGATCGGCAAAATATCTACAGCGGCGCGCTGTATGGCCGCACGGAAGAGGGAATGGCTGACGGCCTGCTCTACATGAGCAAGCGCGATGGCGACAACATCGAACGCCCTGACGGCACACGCTTTGTCTACTCGACCAGCGACATGGCGTCCTACTTACTGAAGACCAACATCTATCTAACGGATGCTCAGACGCTGACGCTCTCTGCGATGCGCTCCGAATCTGACGGCTGGCAGCCGTTTGCCGCTAAGCGTGACGACATGGCGTCGCCCACACAAGCGGAAATTACTCGCTACGGCTGGGAAGAGGCCTGGCGGCGTAAGCTGGTTTACCGCGATCAGGTGGATAAGAACTACTCGTTGAAATGGAATATTGCACCGGAGGATCAGCCGTGGCTGAATCTGACGGCGTCATTTGCCACCTCAAAAACCGAACAGCATGACCGACGCCCTGATTCAGCTTCACAGAGTAGCTATCTGGGCTCGCTGGGGAACGAAAGCTGGGTGAGCTACAAGGATCAGCTTGCGGAGGTCAGTAATGAAAGTCTGTTCACTACCGGCCCGCTCGATCATAAGCTGCTGGTGGGTATGCGCTGGCATCAGCATAAGCGCGACACGCTGATCTACTATCCATCCGGTAAGAATAACGCCGAGTATAACTACGGCTATTTCCAGCCTTACTATATGCCGGCTGGGGAACAGGAAACCCGCAGCCTGTATGTACAGGATGCGGTGACGCTGGGTAGCGTGACGATCACGCCGGGCGTACGTTATGACCACGTGACGAACACGGGGAAACCCAACGCGGCACCACGTTATAACAGCAGCATTCCGGCTGCAGGGCATGACTACAGCAGTGTGACCTACACCGGCTGGTCGCCGCGTATTGGTGCGCTGTGGAAGGCGACGGACAATCTGTCGCTGTTTGCCGATGCCAGCCGTACCTGGCGCGCGCCTGTCGTCGATGAACAGTATGAAGTGCAGTCTGCCGCGTCCAGCGTGCCGGGAACCAGCCGTAATCTGCAAGTGGAAAGCATCAAAGCATTTCGTCTGGGCGCGATTCTGGACTTCAACAACCTGATGCTGGAAGAAGACAGTCTGCAAATCCGCACCACGCTGTTCCGTAACCGCGGTAAAAACGAAATTTTCTACCGTCGCGGTATCTTGTGTGAAGCGCAGACGCAGAGCGGTACGTCATCATCTTGTGGGCAGCCGCTCTCTAACTACCGTAATCTGCCGGGTTATACGATTGAAGGGGTAGAGATTGAATCCTTCTACGACAGCCGCTGGCTGTTTGGCAGCCTGTCCTTCTCCTCAATTCGTGGCGAGCGCGATGCGTCACCGCGTAATCCGTGGGGCAATAAAACCTGGATCGCCGAGATTCCACCGACGACAGCACACGCCACGCTGGGCACCAAAATCCCAAGTCTGGATATGGCGGTAGGCTGGACGGGTGATTTTGTGCGTAAGCAGGATCGTTCACCTGCCGATGGCGATCCACAGGCCGATATTTGGGCGTTGCCGAAGAGTAAGGGATACGTGCTGCATGGCCTATTCGCCAGCTGGCAGCCGCAGGCGATAAAAGGATTTGAAGCACGTGTGACGGTCGATAACCTGCTGAATACCGATTATTACCCGTATCTGGGCGAATCCGTATCTGGCGTAGGACGTAACGTAAAAATCAGCGTGTTACAGCGTTTCTGATTGCGATGCTCGGGGCGGCTAGGAACGCCGCCCCGTTAGCGGATGATGTTGCATGGGCGTAATGCAAATTCAGCAAATTTGAATAATTTTCGTTTCGGAACTTGACAGTCAGAGGGAAAAAACATAAATAAGAACGATTATCATTCTTATGTTTAAATAGTGCTCTGGGGTAAAGTTCGATGGTGAGGAAAGCGACGGCCAGCGTTAATGACTTTGCCCAGCAGCTCTATTTCGATCACCACCGCTGGTTGTGTAACTGGCTGCGCCATAAACTGGACTGCGCCCAGCATGCGGAAGATCTGGCACAGGACACATTCCTGAGCGTGCTGATGAACCCAGAACTGCTCACGATTCGCCAGCCGCGCCCGTTTCTGGCTACCGTGGCCCGCCGTTTGGTCGCCAATCATTATCGTCGTAAAAAGATTGAAGATGCCTATCTGGATGTGTTGAGCACGCAGCCGGATGCCTGTATGCCATCCCCGGAAACGCGTCTGCTTACCCTCGAAATTCTTGAACAGCTTGATGCCGCATTGGACGGCCTGCCAGCACCGGTCAGGGAAGCGTTTCTGCTCGCACATCTCCACGGCATGCGCTACAGCGATATTGCCGAACGCTTGCGGGTTTCCAGCAGTTCGGTGAAACAGTATCTGCAACGCGCCAACCTCCAGTGTTTCTTTGCGCTACCGCTATGAACGATCGCACTTTTTATCGTGACAGACAGGGTCAGCCGATTCAGCCGGACAGCGCTCGTGAAGCCGTGGCGTGGCTGACGCAACTGATGTCCGACAGCGTTACGGAACAGGATCGCCGCGAGTGGCAGCGTTGGCGGGACGCTTCGCCGGATAACGAACAGGCGTGGCAGCATATCGAATCCGTGTGTGCCAATCTGGGTCAGCTTAATGCACGGGCGGCACACCAGAGCCTATCAACACTTAACGGTATGCAGCGCCGTAGCGTACTCAAAGCGTTGGCGATTCTCTGTCTGACCGGAGGCGCTGGCATGGCGGGATCGCGTACCGACCTCTGGCAGTCGTTGACGGCGGATTACCAGACGCAGGTGGGCGAACAGCGCCATGCGCTATTGGACGATGGCACGACGCTGTTGCTGAATACGCAGACGGCGCTGAATGTGGCCTACGGTGACGATCTACGCCAGCTCACGCTGATTCGTGGTGAAGTCATGATCGAAACCGGCCAGGCGGAGAAGGCCGCGTTGTATCCACGTCCTTTCATTGTGACGACGGCACAGGGAAAAGTGCAGGCGCTGGGGACGCGCTTTAGTCTGCGAGTGCAGGATGAACACACACAGGTAGCGGTGTATGACGGCGCGGTGAGGCTGCATCCGCAGCAGAACGGTCAGGATGTACAGGTGGTGAAAAGCGGACAAATTGCGACGTTCACTACGCAGCGCTGCGGCCAGATCGAGACGGCGAAGGCCGAGCCTGTGTGGGTGAAAGGACAGCTGCTGGCGGATAATCAGCGTCTGGTGGATTTTGTTGATGAACTGAGCCGCTATCGCAGCGGTGTCATTCGTTGCCAGCCCGAGGTGGCGAGTCTGCGGTTTTCCGGCGTCTTCCCGCTATCGGATACCGATAATATTTTAGCGGCGCTGGTGGAGGCGCTGCCTGTACAGGTGCGTTATTTCTCTCGCTACTGGGTTCAGATTGCTGCGCGATAAAATATCCTGCTAAAACGTAATAACATTACTTTTTATGCTGTTTTCACTTTTTTTCTGCCCGATCCTCGTAGCTGGACGACCTACTATTATCAGCTGCCCATTTTATACTCGTCATACTTCAAGTTGCTTGTGCGTTGGCTGCGTTCAGTCACCCGAATCACTTACTTGAGTAAGCTCATCGGGACTCCTTCGCTTGCCGCCTGCCTGAAACTTGAATTATTTAGAGTATGTACCTAACGATGTGATGAAGAACGTATGATGATCTCCTCGGAACCCCATTCATTGAGAGTGCAGCCCCTGTCTCCACGGCGAGGGGCGGTAGATTAATGGCTGCACAGACGCTGCAATACAATACGGTTCGGCCCGCCACGACGGTTCGTTGGGGGAGTGGCTGGCTGTTGGCATTGGCGCTACATGCGGGACTGATTGTCTGGGTTAGTTACCATGCGCTTGATTCCTCCATTGAAGCACCGCCGCCCGCCATGATGTTAATGGTGGCGGATAGCGTGCAATCGACTCCCAGCCCTCAGGATGCGCCAGTCGGCCCGCAGCAGACGCTGTCCACGCCGCAAGAAGCGACGGCTCAACCGGAAAAAATGATGCAGGATGCGCCGCCGCTCACGCCTGCACCGAAGCCAGTTATTACTACGGCGCAAAAGGAAAAGCCGCAGCCGCAGAAAAAAGTGCAGAAAAAAATGGAAAAGCCGGTGCTGGAGACGACACCACAGGAAGAGATTGCGCCATCGGAAAAACCGCCTGCTCCCGTTACCAGCGCGCCGCTGCCGGGCAGCAGCCAGCAAGTTGCTGCGCCGTATAACAGCGATGCCGCGCAGATGCGTAAAGGGGTGGCGGACTGGAGCAGCCAGCTACTGGCACACCTGAGCCGCTATAAGCGTTACCCGGCGCAGGCGGTGCGGCAGCGATTGCAGGGCGTCGCCCAGATTCGCGTGACGTTGGATCGGGCTGGGAATGTGCTGGCCGTCTCGTTAGCCAGCAGCAGCGGCGTGATGCCGCTGGATAAGGAGTCTGTCGCCTTGCCGCAGCGTGCTCAGCCGCTTCCTGCTCCACCAGCAGAGGTGATTGGGGATAATGCGCAGCTCACCATCACAATCCCCATTAGCTTCGATTTACGCGACGTGCGCCGCTAGCGGGTATCTACTAGCGCGGCGTGTGCGCATCATAGCCCGCATAAAAAAACCGAATCGCGTACGGGTTACCTTGTTCGGTAAAGAACTCTGCGACTCTCTCCCGCTCCAGCCCATAGCGGCGTGACAACAATCCTGCCTCGAAGGCGGCCTGTTGGCGGTCGCCTTTAGTTTCCGCCAGATTGTGGGCATAGCCACAGATATAGCCGCGCCGATAGTCGTAGCAGTAGGGATTAATGTCGTTGGTGGATTTTGGATTGGCCGATCTCAGCCCCGCGAGGACGCCCCGCTCAAAATGGTTTCCCATGATAATGCTCCGTGAATGATCGTTATGTAGTAAATAATATAGCGCTTATTTATCACTCACCAGATCTGTTGAAAAATATTCCTGAATCCGTCGTGCGAGGTCTTTCCCGATCAGTATGTATATACTGTTGCCCTGCTCGCCGAACAGGCTAGCGATCTGCGCCTGATGGGCACTCTGGGAATAGTTAGTGTACGGAATGGTTAAATAAGGAATAACAGCATGACGCACCCGCAAGACGCTTCTCTGGCGATTGGTATCGATCTGGGCACGACGAACAGCCTGATTAGCGTTTGGCAAAATGGCGAGGCCCGCCTGATACCGAATGCGCTGAATGACAACTTCACTCCCTCGGCCGTCAGTATTGATGAAGACGGCAGCATTCTGGTCGGCAAACCCGCGATTTCCCGTTTGACTACGCACCCGCAGGTGTCGGCGTCGCTGTTTAAGCGCTACATGGGGAGCAAGAAAGCCTTCCGGCTCGGGGATAAAACGTTCTCTCCCGCCGAACTGTCAGCCATGGTGTTGAAATCGCTCAAAGCCGATGCGGAAAGTTACCTCGGGCACCTCATCAAGGACGTGGTGATCTCGGTGCCAGCCTATTTCAGCGATGAGCAGCGTAAGCAGACGCGTTTTGCGGCAGAACTGGCAGAGCTGAATGCGGTTCGCTTAATCAATGAACCTACCGCTGCCTCTATGGCCTACGGCTTACACACGCAGGAACTGGGGCGTACGCTGGTCTTCGATTTAGGCGGCGGCACCTTCGACGTCAGCGTGTTGGAATACGCGTTTCCGCTAATCGAAGTGCACAGCTCGGCGGGCGACAACTATCTGGGTGGAGAAGACTTCACGCAGGCGATGGTGAAAACCTGTCTGAATGCGTGGAAACTTGAGGATTCGGCGATTCCTGCGACGGATCTGGCGCGTCTTTACAGCCATGCAGAAGCGCTGAAATGTCAGCCCGGCTTTCCTTCCCAATCGAATGAGCTGGTATGGCACTGGCGCGAGGAAGAATGGCGCCTCGTACTGGATAATGAAGACATCGAAGCGGCCTGGCTGCCGTTGATGAACCGCATTCGCGCGCCGATAGAACAGGCGTTGCACGATGCCCGCCTGAAACCGGAGCAGCTAGACCACGTGGTGCTGGTCGGCGGGGCATCAAAGATGTCGATTATCCAGAAGCTGGTGGTCAGGCTGTTTGGCAAATTACCTTATCAGCATCTGGATGCAGATACCGTTGTCGCCAAAGGCGCGGCGGTGCAGGCCGCTTGTCGGCTGCGCGAGCAGGATATCGAAGAAGTGATCCTGACGGACGTTTGTCCGTACACCCTCGGGATTAAGACTGCCAACGATAAGCAAAATGGCCTGTTTTCCCCGATACTGGAGCGCAATACGGTGGTGCCGACCTCGCGGGTCGAGACGTTTTCCACGGGTTCCGCTGGGCAGGACAATATCTGCATCGCGATCTATCAGGGGGAAAGCCCTTACGTCGATAACAACGTGTTTATCGATGAATTCACCATGCCGATAAAAGCGAAAACGTATAAGCAATCCATTGAGGTGCGTTTCAGCTATGACATCAATGGCCTGCTGGAAGTGGATGTTAATCTGCCGGACAGCGGCGATAACTTCACGAAAGTGATCGATCGCAGCCCGACGGGACTAAGTGCTGAACAGCAGCAGAAAAGCCACCAAAAGCTGCAAGCGATGAAGATTCACCCCAGAGATAACCTGATGAACCGCAACCTGCTGGCGCGGCTGGAAAAAGCCTGGGCGCAGACGCGTCTGGAAGAGCGGGAGCAGATCGGTTTCTGGCTGCGGGATTTTGAACAGGTGCTGGCGGGGCAATACGCTCCGGCGATTGACGAAACGCGGCAGCGTATTGAGCAGTATCTGGATGAGGTATCTCGTTGATATTCGGGCGGTACGCGCGGTGCCGCCCGAATATTGCTGTCAGACAGACGTGGTGTAGGTTTTCTTACCGTGTGGCGGCGGCCCGAATTGATTCCAGCGATTAAGGCTGGATGATAACAGGGGAATCAGCATGAGTATCGGTATCAGCATGCTGAAAAAACTCATTCCCCAAGGGGCACGAGCGCCGATGTCGTTATAGCGGCGACGCGTCGCACTCAGCAGATTACACGCCATCAGTACCATTAGCAGTCCTTCAATGTAGGGCGGTGGCGACCCGAGCCAGTCGCCCGCGCGATAGAGAAAGTAACTTCCCAGCCCACCTTGCATCAGGAAACCGAGACGGCCGATGCGAGCGTTCGTGCGCCATAGCTGCCACCAGTAGCTCTTTTTAGCCTGTGATGCTTTGAACTGGCGTTCGCGCCGATCGACACATTGAAGCAGTATTTTTGCTATCAATCTCAGCGTGACGTCTTCGTGTGGAGAGGACTGATGTGTCGTTAGAAAGTCCTCATCGCTGTTATCCAGAAGAGACGTATCGCTCTGCGCACAGCTCTGAATAAGCTTGCCGATGAGCGTGACCCGTTTGTCGTCGGAGAGCTGTTTTAGCTGTTTCTCCAGTTCATCCGATCCTTCGGTAAAGGCGGTACGGATTGCATCTTCCTGCTCCGTTTCTACGGGAATCGCCGCCAGCCGCTCAAGGTGTTGCTCAGCCTGTCCTTCCTCTCCTACAAGGGCATAAAACGCGTGGAAAAATATCTGGTAGATGATGGGCGATTTCGCCAGTTCCGTCTGCCAATGCTCGTCGGTGAGATAAAAATGGCTCGCAGCGGATTCGCTGTAAGTTTCCCTGCTGCCGAGATATTCCTCAATAGAAACGGGGAAGTTCATCCAGCAGTGATAGTGCAGCGGATCGGTGAGTTCCAACTGTTTTTTCAACGGCGTCACCGCATCACCATCGTGGCATTCCGCCTTGCGGAAGAATCGAGAGAGCGAATGCGCAGGGTGGCTTAAGGCCAGTTCGGGCAGCACCGATTGACGCGGTAAACCCAGACAAGACGCTGGATCGGTCATCATTAATGCGATCAGAATAGCCTGTCTCAGTTCCTCTTTAGCGCTGAGATCCTGCGGTTTCTCCACCCCTTGCGGCACCAGAGACACATCGCACCGGTAGCGTGCGGACAGCTCGACCAGACAATCGTTGATCGGGTCGATTTCCTCCGTATGTATGCCGCTGCTATACAGCTTGTTAAGCTGATTCAGCGACAGCGGACGCCATTGCCGCAACCAGGTTTGCGCTTGCAGCCAGGCGGACGATTTCTGGTTAGTGAATATGCTGGGCAACGCGTCTTCTGACAGCGAATACAGCCATTCCGTGAAGGCGTGAATCGCGCCGGAGGTGTCCAGCCAGGAGAGACGCTGTGTCGCCTGAAACTGTAATCCCTGTAAGATCAACGCATACAGCGGTTCCTCGGGCAACGGCTGCGCCAGAATGTCCTGCAACAGACGTTCATTACCCACGGTTAACATGCTGGCGTGCCAATACAGGCGATCCTGAATCGCGTCCCCGCTGTGTAGTAGCAGGTGTCGGTAGATGTCCTGCAAATCCTGTTTGCCCAGCTTCCAACAGGCATAGCTTTCCGCCATAGGCGAGAGCGACAGCTTCAGCGCTTCTCCCCAGCGTATCAACATTTGGGTGTTGTGCTGAGAAATGAAGAAACGCTGGCGCGGATCGTCCAGCGCTAATCCTGTCAGGTCCGGCGCTGGCGTGTGGTTGAACGACTGAATCAGTAAGGGAAGCGCATCCGGCTGATGCTGTTTGCACCAGTTAATCAGCCAGTGTTCCGCTTGTGCATGGCGGGTTTGCTGATAAAGCGTCAGCCACAGCGTGAAGGCCTGCTCGTTTTCTCCGGTAAGCGAACAGAGGTTGGCGCTGAGTTCGAGCCATTCTGCGTCGTTCGGAGCCCCATCCAACTGTTGTAGACAGTAATCGCGCAGGATGGCGTTGGGCACACCGGCGTGGCTGTGCCAGCGCGCGAGCTTTTGCATCAGCGTCGGGCTGTCGGGCCAATAAATCGCGGCCGGGGTGCGCAGCAGCGTGCCCAACATAAATGCGGGTCGATTCCAGTACATTCCGTTGGCCTGCTGGAAATAGAAGATGGTTTCCAGCTGTGCGGGCAGATTCAGGTGCGATAGCAGGGAAAAATCGAACAGATCCTCATAGCCGAGCGAGTCGAGGAAGTGGCGGACATCTTCCACTCCGTCGCCGGACAGTTCCCCTTGTCGCTGCTGCCAGCGCAGGCGTTCGGCCAGTATGCGGACACAGAGGATTGATATGCAAGATTCGCGCATCAGGCGCTTAAGCAGCGGCCAGCGAAGGCGATCGATCACCTCGAAATCCTGCTGATTCAACAACTGAATGTAGCGCTCCCAGTGCAGCGGAACGAAACGTTCAACTGGGTTGCTTAACAGCTGCTCAAACGCGTTAACCAGCGCTTCTGACTGGGGATCGGCCTGCTCGGCGGAGGCATTCTCGGTTGCCGAAGTGGCGTTTTGTGATTCGGCAGGAGTCTGCTCTTCTTCATCCGACGGCACGGGATTTTTCGCCAGCTTACAGGCGGTATCGTACGCGTCGCGCAGCTGTTTAAAGCCCTCGGGGTCGGTTTCCGGGTGAAACTGTGGCACTTTCTGACGATAAGCCTGACGGATAACATCCAGATCCTGAGTCGGCTCAATGCCTAATCGCTGCCAGCACAGTGTGTCCATTATATTTCCGCTTCTGGTAAGGACTCGGGCTTATCCATTTCTATCGGATCAACATCCCAGTCGAGGTCATGAATCGGGCAGTCTGGGTGGGTATAGAGCGTGCCGATCTGGTCAATGTAGTCAGGAATCTGGCTACAGTTGCTGAAAATGTAGCGCTGGCATTCTGGATCTTCCTCATCCGAGCCGAGCCAGTAGGTGCGGCCGATCAGGAATGCGGCGTAATAATTTTCCCAACTGCGGTAATAGTAACGCGCTCTGTCAGCCAGCCGGGTGTGAATCCACAGGTTCTCTTTTTCGCTAATCCAGCCGTTGAGTAATCCGATGCGGCTCAGGAAACTCATGCGCCCCAGATCCCAGGCGCGGATCCCGCCTTCACCGCACAGCGCGGCCGTTTCGGTCACCAGCGCGAGTGCACCCTGTACGTCTTCAGATTGATTGGCGCAGTGCCGCTGCCATTCGGATGCCGTCAGGTGGTGCCAAAGGTGATAGTAATACGCCAGACGCTCGGCGTGACCGCCGTCTGTCATATCGTTAATCATTGCGATCAGGCCTTCGCGGGAGGTGATACCCCAGCTGTTGCTCAGACTGATGGGTTCACCGGGCTCATAAAAGGTCGGCTCGCAGAAGCGGGCGCCGTACTTGATATTGAGTGCGACCATCGGGGCGGAAAGCGCCATCAGCCAGCGCTGATATTCAGGTTCCATCAGAATAACGTCCAATTCCATCATGGTTAGCGTGCGATCGTACTGTATGTGGCCCGTCTGGGAAACGAAAAATATCCCACGCTAAAGCGGTTTTTTATACAGATTGGATTTTTATACAAGTTGAAATCAGCCGCGCAATGGGCACGTTTTCCAGACCCCAGGGTAAGGTGATGACGCCTGTCAGGCGAAGGCTCGAAACGGAACGCTCCCTTTCACTAAACCCTCTCACTTATGAGAAGTGGACTGTCATTTATGACTATACCCTTTTGGCTCTGCTGCTTTTATGCTGCGGGGATTACGGAACCCTGCCAATTCGCTAGGTTCTGTGCGGGTTTTGTTCCTGTCCCTCCCGTTTTTGATACATGAATCAGAAATGGGACTCAGAGTCGTGAATTGACGGAGAAAAGATGACACAGTATTTCGACGGAAAACTGAGGAAAGCGACATTGTTGCTCACAACGGTTATGGCACTGACGGCGGCAGGCTACGCAGGCGCGCATGAAGAAACGGCGGGTGCAAAAACGCTGCTCGCACATAATGCCGATTTTCAGAAGCAGATAGTGGGAGTCGCAAAAGGCGTTTATGTGGCTGTTGGGTATTCGGCTGCAAACGTGACCCTGATTCAGGGAAAAGATGGCGCGATTATCGTGGATACGTCGGCGAATCCTGTGGATGCAAAAGCGATCATTGAAGCATTCGGCAGCCGTATGGTTCGGCCTGTGCAAGCCATCATTTATACACATAACCACCCCGACCACTCCGGCGGCGCGACGGTTTTTGCCGGTAATGACAAGCCAGAAATTATCAGCCACCGTCTTTTGGTTACAGCAAAACCGGATACCGGCCGTGGAAAGCGTGAGGGCGGTGATGCCTTCGGGACTTCCTTGCCTGATGACCAATTTATCAATGCGGGCACGCAGCTTGAATACGGTCGTAAAACGCCACACACCCGTGAAGGTTTTCTGCCACCGACCCAAACATTTGACGGTGACAGCAAGAACCTGACCCTTTCAGGCGTAAAAATGGAACTGCTCCATACGCCGGGTGAGTCTGATGAAAACACCGCTGTCTGGCTGCCTGAGCAGAAGGTCTTGCTGGCGGGTGATAATTTTCTGAAAACCTTTCCGAACATCGCCCCGCTGCGTGGTCTGCCAACTCGCAAGATTGATGAATGGATTGCCAGTCTGGACAAAATAATTGCACTGAACGCAGAGCACCTCATTCCTGGGCACATGCAGCCAGTCAGCGGTGCCGCCGAAGTTAAGGCAGCACTGACCGCTTACCGCGACGGCATAAAAAGCGTCTGGGATCAGACGATGGCCGGTATCGCCAAAGGAATGACGCCGGATGAACTGGTACAGACGGTGAAACTGCCGCCGGAACTGGCAAAAAATCCTTATCTACAGGAATATTACGGCAGCGTAGCGTTTACCGTACGTGGTATTTATGTGCAGCAGGCGGGCTGGTTTGATGGCAATGCTACACACATCTATCCGCTGACTGAGAAAGATCGTGCCACACGGTTACTGGCTATGACCGGAGGTCAGGCGAACATGCTGAAAAGCGCGGAGAAAGCCCTGTCGTCCGGCGATTTCCAGTGGGCTGCCGAACAGGCGGATTACGTGCTGGCCGTTGAACCCCATCATTCAGAAGCCAGAAAGATTAAAGCGGATGCGCTGACCGAGTTGGGCGAACGTCAAGATAACGCGACTGCGCGTAATTATTATCTGACCGCGGCGCAGTATCTGAAGAAAAATCCCTAACCTGCTACCCTTGCTTTAATTCGCTTATCGAATGCCGGATTTATCCGGCATTCTGCTTTCATCCATACCTGTTTAGGTGTCTGTAAAACTCGGCCAGCGTACCGCGTAAAAGGAGACTGATATGAATATTTCCGGAGAGTTGACCGCGTTCATCATGGATCAGCTCTCACCGCTCAGTCGTTTTGTTCCGCGTAAGATGTTTGGCTGTCTGGCGATTTTTCACGATGGCTTAATGGTTTTACTTATCAACAATCAGGGTGAGATTTTCGTTAAAACAGACGACCAGAATCGCAGTCTTTTTGATAAGGCAGGGTGCCAGCCGTTCACCTACACCCGCCGTGGAGAGGATGGCAAGCTCAAAACCATTTGCCTGTCTTTCTCACAGCTGCCGGATGACGCGATGGAAGAGCAGGAAACGTTTGTCCGTTGGGTGGCATCTGGCATTGAGGCCGCACGACGCACTGCGCTCCTGAAAGGTAAATCTACCCACGCGCCAACCCCGTGAATGTTTTTAGCTGTCCATAAGAGGTTACCGCTCTGGCGTGGTTGATTTTCCGAGTGCTACGTTGCCCCCTTTATCTGCCTGAATATCGGTAGCTTTCAATCGAATGAAAAACGGCCATGTTTCTCAATTTACTGATTTAAGACGATAAAAATGGCCGGTTTGCGGGGCGGCTCGCAGGGTGAGGTGTTGTTTCGGTATTGAGGGGATATTTTCCGTCGCAGACGGTTATACTGTCGGTTAATCGACGTTATTTATAAAAACTTCACCGGAAAGCAAGCATGCTAAGTTACCGCCACAGTTTCCATGCCGGCAATCACGCCGACGTGCTGAAACACACCGTTCAGAGCCTGATCATCACTGCCCTGAAAGAGAAAGATAAACCTTTCCTGTATCTGGATACCCACGCGGGTGCCGGTCGCTATCAGCTCAGCGGCGAACATGCCGAGCGCACAGGCGAGTATCTGGATGGCATCGCGAAAATCTGGCAGCGTGACGACATTCCGGCTGAACTCGAACCCTACATGCAGGCTGTGCACACCTATAACCACAATGGGCGGCTGCGCTATTACCCCGGCTCCCCGCTGATTGCCCGCCAGCTGCTGCGCGAACACGACAAGCTCCACTTAACCGAGCTGCACCCCAGCGATTTCCCGCTGCTGCGTAATGAATTCCAGAAAGATTCGCGTACCAAAGTGCTGCGTGACGATGGCTACCAGCAGTTGAAATCACAGTTGCCGCCGCTTTCTCGTCGGGGATTTGTGCTGATCGACCCACCTTATGAGCTGAAAACGGACTATCAGGCCGTGGTGAAAGGCATTCAGGAAGGGCATAAACGTTTTGGCACTGGCGTATTTGCGCTGTGGTATCCGGTGGTGCTGCGTCAGCACATCAAGCGCATGCTGAAAGAGCTGCAAGCCACGGGCATTCGCAACATTCTGCAAATTGAACTGGCGGTGCGGCCGGACAGCGATCGCTACGGCATGACGGCGTCTGGCATGATTGTGATTAACCCGCCGTGGAAGCTGGCATCTCAGATGAAGAGTGTGCTGCCGTGGTTGCATAGCGTGCTGGTACCGGAAGGCATCGGACATACGCTGGTGGAGCAAATCGTACCGGAGTAATACGCATGGTTGCGGTGGGCGACGCGGTCGGTTTTTCCTATCGCAACCATAGGCATAACCTTTATTCGGCGTATGGCTCTGGCGTTACACTCTAGGCAAATTTTATTCACTTAAGCATGGATACACTGATGACCAAACACTATGACTACCTTGCTATTGGCGGCGGCAGCGGCGGTATCGCGTCTATCAACCGCGCGGCGATGTATGGACAAAAATGTGCGTTGATCGAAGCAAAATATCTGGGCGGCACCTGCGTCAACGTCGGCTGTGTGCCGAAGAAAGTGATGTGGCATGCGGCGCAGATTGCCGAAGCGATCCATCAGTACGGGCCGGATTACGGGTTCGATACCACGGTAAACCAGTTTAACTGGGGCACGCTGGTTAAGAACCGTAGCGCCTATATCGATCGCATCCACCAGTCGTACGACAACGTGCTGGGTAAGAATAAGGTCGATGTTATCCACGGTTTTGCCCGCTTTGTCGATGCGCATACGGTGGAAGTGAACGGCGAGAAAATTACGGCTGATCATATCCTGATCGCGACAGGTGGTCGTCCGGTTCATCCTGCTATTCCCGGTGCGGAATACGGTATCGATTCCGACGGTTTCTTTGAGCTGGATGCGCTGCCGAAGCGTACGGCTATCGTCGGTGCTGGCTATATCGCGGTAGAGATTGCCGGGGTGCTGAACGGGCTGGGCTCTGAAACCCACCTGTTTGTACGCAAACACGCGCCGCTGCGCAGCTTCGATCCGCTGATTGTCGATACGCTGGTGGAAGTGATGAACACCGAAGGGCCGACGCTGCATACCGAGTCGATCCCGAAAGCGATTGTGAAGAATGCCGATGGCAGCCTGACGCTGGAACTGGAAAACGGTCAGTCACAGACTGTTGACTGCCTGATTTGGGCGATTGGTCGTGAACCCGCGACGGATAACCTGAACCTGAGCGTCACTGGCGTAGAGCTGAACGACAAAGGTTATATCAACGTCGATAAATTCCAGAACACCAATGTTCCTGGCATTTATGCCGTAGGTGATAATACCGGTGCCGTCGAGCTTACGCCGGTTGCTGTCGCGGCAGGGCGTCGTTTGTCCGAGCGTCTGTTTAACAACAAGCCGGACGAACATCTGGATTACAGTAACATCCCGACCGTCGTCTTCAGCCACCCGCCGATTGGCACTGTCGGGTTGACCGAACCGCAGGCACGTGAGCAGTACGGCGACGATCAGGTGAAAGTGTATAAATCTGCCTTCACCGCGATGTACACCGCCGTCACGCAGCACCGCCAGCCGTGCCGCATGAAGCTGGTCTGCGTGGGCAAAGAAGAAAAAATCGTCGGCATCCATGGCATCGGTTTTGGTATGGATGAGATGCTGCAAGGCTTCGCGGTCGCTGTCAAAATGGGCGCAACCAAGAAAGACTTCGACAACACCGTCGCCATTCACCCGACTGCGTCAGAAGAGTTTGTGACGATGCGTTAATGGTGTAGGGAAGCGGGTCTTACTGCTTTTCTGAAACACGAAACATGCTGGTCGAATAGTTAACTATTTGGCCAGCATTTTTTATGACAGATATCCTTGTCTGTCACCCTGTAGGTCGTCGCAAGCAACGTTGCAAAACGCTCTCTGCGTTTTTTATGCCCGCTCCGAATGGCTTCCTGCCAACGAGATGAAGAAAATGCTGCTTTTATCACGGCATTCACCTGAATGGTGATAATGATTATCGTTAGTGTTTTGTTTATGGTAAGTTGCGGTGAATGGGTTTTATCCCGCTGGTTGACTTTTCCCTTACAAAACATGCGGTTTTCTCACTATGTCTTTAGCTACCCGTACGACGTCTTCCGCCTATCGGCTGTTCAACTTACGCTTAGAGAGTAAGACGCTACTCTCGCCTTCATTGGTTCGCTGTGTGTTCACCGGCCCGGAAGTGCGCCAGATGAAACTGGACGCGCCGGATCAGCGCATCAAGCTGCTGCTCGCCAGTGAAAGCGGGGAGCTGACCCCAATGGCCGTGAGCGATACCTGGTATCAGGACTATCTGGCGCTGCCGCGTGAGCGTCGTCCAACTTTGCGCACCTATACGCTGCGTTCCGTCTCACAGGAATCACAGCAGGCGGCGATCGATTTTGTGCTGCACGGCGATACCGGGCCTGCCTCAAGCTGGGCGAATCACGCTAAGCCGGGCGATACGTTACAGATTGTCGCGCCCAATGCAGAGGCCGATGGCGACAGCGGCGGCTATGAATGGGCACCGCACGAAGGCGTTGAACAAGTGCTGCTGATTGCGGATGAAACGGCGCTGCCTGCGGCAATGGGAATTCTTGAGCAACTGGCTACCCAGCCTTCTCCGCCGTCGGTGCAGGCTTTTTTTGAAGTACCAAAAGTGGCTGACTGCGTGACACCGGGCGACTTCCCGTTTGCGCAGATTCACTGGCTGCCGCGTGAGGAAACGGGCAGCACAGTATGGGGCGAACGCCTGCTGGCCGCGGTACAACAGGACGTGAAGATTCCCGCCAGTGCTTGCACAAAGAGTGATGAAATCGCACAGGAAGCGCCGGAAGACGAGCTATTGTGGGAACGGGCAACGGCACATCACCCGTTTTACGCGTGGGCGGCGGGAGAGTCTTCCGCCATCAAACGGCTGCGCCGCTATCTGCTCGACGAGCGGCACCTCGATAAAGAGACGATCAACTTTATGGCGTACTGGTCGCATCGCTAAGAGAAACGTCAGGAGGGAGATGCCCTCCTGTGTCTATTTCCCCATCATCTCCGCTAGCTGCTTTTCATCCGGCAGCCCGACGACCTGCTGTAGATCATTCTTATCGTTCAGGTAATAGATGGCAGGCGTGACGTTTGCACCCAGTTCATCCATTAGCCGCTGATTATGCTGAATATTATTCCAGATATCGCGTGATGAGTCCTTGGGGAACGGGGGCACTGTTTTGCCGTTCGACAGTTCATATTCATGCCAGGCTTTGGCCGGATCGCTGGCGGCAAGAATCGCGGCGGCATAGCGTCCGCTTTCCGGTTTAATGACGCCTACCAGCAGTGTTTGCAGTTGGACTTTTCCTGCTTTCACCCACGGCTGTGCCTGCTGCCAGAACTGTTTGCAGTACGGGCAGAATGGGTCGGCAAAGACGATGATTTTACGCGGCGCATCCTTCGCCCCTTCGGTGATAAACGACGCCTTCTGTAATTTCTGCCACATCTCCCGACCAGCAGGTACATACACTTCCTGCTGAATCAGTGCTTCACTCAGGTTGTTGCCGTGTTCGTCATACATATAGCCCGAAATGGCATGCTTACCGTCTGGCGTTAAGTAGATGGTCACGCCCACGCCTTGATAACTACCCAGCCAGCCTTGCACGCCGCCGGGTGCAGTGAACGGCTTGATGATCGTAATACCTTGTTTTTCGATGCTCTTCACTGCATCTGGCAGAGCATCTTGCGCCAGTGAAGACGCGGAAAGCGTCAATAAAGAAAGCATGAGGAAAAAGCGTTTTATCATGGTGTTGCGCCTGTATCGTGAGTCATTGCCTGCCGGATAGCGTAGCGGAAGGTAACCAATCGGGGGAGTTTATTTACGCTTTCTGAATCTGGGTCTGATGTGAGCTGTTGCTATGCAATCTGGCTGAAGAGAGGTGTTGGGTAGGGTCAGGCTCTGTCGTATATTACGTGGCGCGTAATTAGGATAGCTTGTCGGTTATCTTGCACCATCCTTCTCGCAGAGAAGGGTGATTTTTGTGGTTTTCCCTGCTGGAGTGATGAATTACCGTGACGTTGACCGAATCGCTGATTGCTTTTACGTTTGCCGCAACGCTGCTGACCCTGACGCCGGGTTTGGACACGGCGCTGATTTTACGCACCGCTACCGTTGAAGGCAGTAAGAAAGCCTTCCATGCCGCGTTTGGTATTCAAGTGGGCTGCCTGATTTGGGGCGCGATGGTGGCGTTTGGTCTGGGGACGTTGATTGCCGCGTCGGAGCTGGCCTATAACATCCTGAAATGGTGCGGTGCGGCGTATCTCTGCTGGTTGGGTCTGCAAATGATCCTGAAACCCAGAACTGAAGTGGTGATGGCGGCCCCACAAGATGCACCGAAGCAGCAGAACTGGTTTCTCCGTGGCATGCTGGGCAACGTGTTAAACCCAAAAATCGGCGTGTTTTACGTTTCATTCCTGCCGCAGTTTATCCCTGCCGGCCATTCGGTCGTGCTATGGACTTACCTGCTTGTTCTTATTCACGTCTTTATCGGCACGCTGTGGTCGTCCACGCTGATTGCCGCCACGCGCCCGCTGTCGCGTTTTTTGCGTCGTGGTTCCGTAGTGAAGTGGATGGACCGAACAACAGGCGTTCTCTTTCTGGCATTCGCCGCGCGTCTGGTCTTGTCCCGGCGGTAAGGTGGCATTGGCATCGATATTATCGATAAATGCCTCTCATACCTCAGAGCCTGCCGAACAGTAGCGCGATGAGCGTCAGAATCTCTTTGCTGAGCGGCTGCCCTTTCTCTTCGGCTAACAGATAGAGTGGGGTGGTACGCTTTCCCCTTTGCTGTAACGGCAGGACTTGTAATTCACCCCGCATAATGTGTTCTGAAATCCGTGCATCTGGTAGCCAGCCGTAGGCTACCTGATGCAAAACGGCCTGCGTGGCCGCTTCAAACGTGGTGAATGTCCAGCCCTCGGCAGAGGAGACTGCGTATGTGGCGTTGTGCGCGTCACGATCTCTGCGAGACAGCGCCTTGCTCGTTTTCAACTGCTTCGGCGTTTCATTATCAACTCATACTTATGAGCAGATTATAAAAACCAAAAACCATCTTATTTTAATAAGATGGTTTTTAAACTGATGTAGCGTGCTATATATGTCAGTTGATTTTATTCGCTAGCTAATGCAGAGATTCTATCAAGAGGGACGAATTTCCATTGTTGAGCGATTGAACCATTGAATTCATATAGCTGAACACGTGTTCCTGCACCACCACGCGTATCGTCGTCGATAACATAGGATTTATTCGCCTGGCTCAAAATAAATCCAGGTTTGCTTGCAAAATCCCATTTTTGAGTTGGTTCATTCTGATTGGTTACCTGTAAAACGATATCTGTACCGCTAGCAATAGCTTTGTTTTTAATTGCCAGCGCTAGATTTCCGTCACTCGCCGCCAGTGAAATTACCCCTGTGCTAGTATTCAGATCCCATAGGATTTTATCGAGAGAAGAGTCTGCACGGAGAAGAACGGCTTTGGCATCTTTTATCTGATCGGAGACACCTAATGCCAGTGTTTTATCTGCTGCATATTTCAAAATACCAATCATAGTAATTCCCTTGCTATTAATATTAGTCGATGGTTTCTGACTTGCTACATTTAGTCAGTGCTTAAACTGTAGTTGTCTTTATTTTTTCTTCCACTGGTTAAATTGAAGAAATGAGTTAAATAAAAATTAATTACTTTTATTTAACTTGTAGGTGGTGGATGTTTTTATTTTTTAATGGGTTATCCGAAACATGAGTGGGCGGGTGATATTTTTTATATTCAGCAATGATGTATTTAATTATGTGAGCGCTAATTGTAATGGTGTTAAATAAACTTACGGTGATATATATTAATTAAAAATAATTTAGTCTATTCCGTTATTGATGTAGCATGAATATGAGCGGGATCAGAATTGACCCCGAATGGCTCGGTCTGTTTACTAAGATAGTGAAACAGACCGCGTGAGTATTAATGCTCCGGCCAGAACGGTTCGCCTAGCGTGAGCATCAGTCGGTTAGCCCATGAGAAGAAGGCGGCTGACTGCACCACATCGACAATCTCCAGCGTATCCAATCCCTGTTCTTGCAGCAGTTTCAGGTCGTTTGCGTTGACCTGCGCGGGCGTGGCGGAAAGGCGTGCCGAAAAATCGATAATCGCCTGCCAGCGGGGGCTTTGGCCGATGCTTAAATCCCCGCCGGGGACAACGTCCAGAAGCCGTTGTACGTCGCTGTCCTGTTTGGAGAGCTGGCTGGCTTTACGCGCGTGCACCGAGGCGCAATAGATGCAGCCGTTGACCTTACTGGTGACGGCGGCAATCAGTTCGCGCTCTTTGCGTGGCAGGCCGCCAGCGGTATAGAAAATCCCTTTATCTGTCAGCGTGCGCTGTTCCAGTACTGGAAGGTTGCGTCCTAACAGACGGAAATAGTCCGAATCCGTGTGGCCGAAGCGTGCCAGAATCGCCTGCTCATCCGCATTGAAGGCGGCCAGCGGTTTGGGTGCGATCCACGGTTCCCAATCCAGTTCTGCCTGAGTGAACGCCTGCGGTGCAGACTTGCCGCTGTGCGTCTGCGGTTGGGTATGCCACTGACCTGCGACAGCGGCCTGCGAATGCGGTTGGCTGACGCGATGACCGGCAATCAGGCGATAGCCGCGCAGCAATCGGCTTTGAAAATTCACAAATGCAATGAGCTGCGACAGCGTCACGATGTCGTCTACCGACCAGCCCGCCTGCTCCAGCGCGTTGACGTGTGACGCCGAGGCTTGCACGGGCGTTTTCGTCAGGCGTTCGGCATGATCCAGCGCCAGCTGTAGCGCGGGTGTCAGCGCGGGCTCCGGGAAGTCCGTCAGTCGCTCGGCATAAAAATGCTGTAGCTGCTCGTCCTGCTGCCAGCCGCTGATTTTGGTCGCAAACCAGAAGCGCAGCGATAACGGTAATGTCGCGCTGTCTGCGGCGTCGGCGTTAAACAGCGCGTCGTAGCTGCCTTGGGTGTGGCGGGTTGCCGCATCACGGGTTTTTCTGGCGACGGCGAGGGTGGAATCCGGGCTGATTTCAGCCAGCGCATCCAGTACGTCATGGGTGTGTAACGTGTTAGCGTGCGTCATGCAATCTCCTGCCCGATCGGGCTTTTCTGTTTGACGGCGGGCTTCCAGCCCAAAGCGGGGGCAACCTGAGTGGCTATCAGTTCAAGTGAACGCAGAATCAACTCATGCGGTGGATCGATGGAATGCACCTGGAATGTCACATCGGTCGCACGCTCCAGCGAACTGTCTGCCCGCAGTGACGCGATGACATCCTGCGCGGTGCCAACATGGCTATCGAAGGAGGCGATCAGCGCCTCTACCGAGTCGTGAGGAATTGGGCGGAATGTGCCGGAACGGGCGGCGGAGCGATTAAGCCCTTTCTCTGCCAGACTCAGCGCTACTTGACGATCGTCAGCCACGAAAACGCTGCGTGAACTGAGGATGCGCGGTGCGACGCCAGCGGGCAGCGCGGCCAGATAGGCGTCAATCATCGGATTTTGCAGATCGGCGAGCGTGGCATCTGGGAAATGTTCCGGGCGCGGCTGGGTGCGAGAGAGCATCAGGCCATCGCCTGCTTTACCGGCACGCTCCGCGCCTTCAAGAGAAAACGTGGCCTGCCAGACGCGTTTATCCAAATGCGGCGCGGCAGGGTAGAGCTGATTACCGTCTTCACTCAATGCCTCTCCCCGCCACGCGGCACGCAGTTTTTCCAGATAGCGCCCGAGGATCTGCCCGCGCTGGGTGCTGTCATGACCGAACGCGGCAAATGAGGACGGTGTGCCACCGGAACCGACACCGACTTCCAGCCTGCCGTTGCTGAGTAAATCGAGCACGGCGGTGTCTTCCGCCACGCGCAACGGCTCTTCCATCGGCAGCGTAATCACGCCGGTACCGAGTTGGATACGCTGAGTGCGGGCGGCGACCAGCGCCAGAAACACCAGCGGTGAAGGCAGCCCGCCTTCATCGGCGTGAAAGTGGTGCTGCGCGACCCAGGCGCTGTCGAATCCGAGTTGTTCAGCTTTGACGATCTGTTCCGTCGCCAGCCGATAGCGCTGCTGGGCGGATACGTCATCCAGCAATCGCGTGAAAAATCCCAGCCGTTTCGTTGTCATTCTACAGTCCTTGGTTTAGTGCGACTTTTGTTTCAAAGTGAATGTGTTTCAGTGTGAATGTGAGCGTGGTGCGAGCGGGCAAAAGCCGGGTGTTGTTGCCCGGGGATGGCCTCGATGAGTTCACGGGTGTAGCGATGTTCGGGTTGGGCGAAGATCTGCTCCACTGGGCCGGATTCAAGCTGCTTGCCGTGGTACAACACGGACACGGTGTCGGCGATTTGGCGTACCACCGCTAAATCGTGCGAAATGAACAGGTATGTCAGCCCGAGTGATTCCTGTAGCTCGGCCAGCAAACGCAGAATCTGCGCCTGCACGGTGACGTCCAGTGCCGAAACGGCTTCGTCCAGCACCAGCACCTGCGGTTCCAGCACCAGCGCGCGGGCAATGGCGACACGCTGGCGCTGGCCACCGGATAGTTCACGCGGCTTTCGTGACAGCAGCGCGACCGGTAGGGCGACGCGTTCGAACATCTCGTGAATTTTTTGCTCCCGCTGCGCGGCGGTATGGCGATTAAAATTGCGCAGCGGTTCCTCGACGATGTCGTATAGACGCTGCGATGGATCGAGCGAGCTAAAAGGGTTTTGGTAGACCAGTTGGATTTTTTGCCGGAACTGACGCAGCGCCTCACCTTTCAGGTGGGTGATGTCGGTGCCGTCGATCAGAATGCGCCCCGCGCTAGGATGATGGAATCCGAGCAGGCTACGCGCCGTGGTGGTTTTACCGGAACCAGACTCGCCAACAATCGCGTGCGTTGTGCCGCGTGCCACGCTGAAAGAGACGTCATCCACGGCCCGAAAATGTTCCCCTTTACGGCCCGACAGAGGGAAGATCTGCACCAGATTTTCGACCGAGACGATAATGTCAGGATCAGATGTATTGGCACGCTGTGGTCGCGGGGTGGCGTTAAGCGACGGAACATTCGCCAGCAGCGTGCGGGCATAATGGCTTGAGGGCGCGCTGAGCACCTCAAGCGTTGGGCCCTGTTCCTGAATGTAGCCGTTCTGGAACACCAGCAGTCGATCGGCGCGTTCGGCTGCCACCCCCAGATCGTGCGTGACGAACAGCACCGCCGTTCCATTTTCGCGCCGCAGTTCATCGAGCAGATCGAGAATACGTTTCTGCACCGTGACGTCCAGCGCGCTGGTGGGTTCATCGGCAATAATCAGCGCGGGTTTTAGCGCAATCGCAATCGCGATCAGGACACGCTGTTTCATGCCGCCGGACAGCTCGTGCGGATACTGCTTCGCCCGCAGCTCCGGCTGGTTTAGCCCCACGCGCTCCAGCAGCGCCAGCGTTTTCTGGCGGGTCGTCTGGCGATCTTCCCGCTGATGAATACGCAGAATCTCGTCCACCTGCTCGCCGATGGTTTGCACTGGATTCAGGGAACTGGTGGGATCCTGTGGGATCAGACTGATCTGTGCACCGCGCACGCTATCCAATCGCTTCTGCGACCAGCCGCTGATATCCACGCCGTTTAGCCGAATGGCGCCGCGCGTGAGCCTACCATTCTCGGAGAGTAAACCGATGACGGCCTGCGCAGTGGTCGTCTTTCCTGAACCAGACTCCCCCACCAGCGCCACCACTTCACCGGGCTGAATATGGAAAGAGACGCCTTCGACCACGGTCTGCTCGCGGTCATCGCTGCGGTAGGCAATCGTGACATTCTCCAGAGCCAGTACGGGCACGGCCGCGCTGGTTTGTAAGCTGGCTGACAGGCTCATCGTTCCGTTCTCCTGATCGACTGGCTGATACGATTAGCGGACAGCACAACGAATACGACAATCAAGCCGGGGAAGGTGGTTAACCACCAGGCCGTTGCGATGTAGTTGCGGCCCTCGGCGATCAGCAGCCCCCATTCCGGCGTGGGCGGTGGTGCGCCGTAGCCGAGGAAGCTCAGCGTGGAGATAGCCAGAATCGCGCTGCCGAATTGCAGGGCGGCAAAGGCGAAAACGGTGGTCAGCGAGTTCGGCAGAATGTGCCGCCACAGCACGCTAAAAAAGGTGCCGCCGCTGCCGTAGGCAGCTTCGACGTAGTCGCTGTGGCGCACGCGCAGCACTTCTGAACGCACCAGTCGGGTGAAACTGGCGACGGAGGTGACGCCCACGGCAATCGCGGCGTTAACCGTGCCGAAACCCAGCAGGATGATGACGCTCAGCGCTAACAGCAGGCCGGGAATGGCCAGCAACACATCGATGCTGCGCATCACAACGCTATCCAGCCAGCCGCCAACGGCACCCGCCAATAGGCCGAACAGGCTGCCGAGAATCAGACCCAGCCCGACGGCGATAACCGCGCCCGAAAGCGAGTGCACCGCGCCATAAACGATGCGCGCATAGAGATCGCGCCCCAGTTGGTCGGTGCCGAGCCAGTAGTCGGCGTCAGGTGCCAGCCGCTGTGCGCCTGCGATGCCTTCCGTCGGGCTATAGCCAGTAAACCAGCCGGGAAACAGCGCCCAGAGTGCGACGGTCAGCATGACCAGCCAGGCCAACGCCAGCCCCGGCTGAAAGGCGTAGCGACGTAGAAGCGGCCGCTTGCGCAGAAGAGGAAACGTGATTTTTTCCAGCGGTACGGTAGTCATAGCGTGGCTCCTGGCGTGCTTTTCAGGCGCGGATCGAGAAGGGGATAGAGCAGGTCGACGGCCAGATTGACGACAACAAAGGCGGCGGCAGAAATCAGCACGATCGCCTGCAATACGCTGCTGTCTTGATAGTTCACGGCTTCCTGCGTCAATTGGCCGAGCCCGTTACGGCCAAACACGGTTTCGGTAATCAGTGCCCCTGCAATCAGTTCGCCCAGCAGTAAACCAGCGATGGTCAGCGTGGGCAGCATCGCGTTACGGGCGATATGTCGCCAGAGCACGCCGCTGCGGCTGGCTCCTTTGGCGCGAGCGACGGCAACAAACGGCTGGGTTTGCACCTGATCGATGCTGCGCATCAGCACCTGAGCAAGCGGGGCAGAAATCGGCAGCGCCAGCGTGAGAACCGGCAGAATCAGTCCTTCCCATTCGCCGGGGTTAATCACCGGAATCAGCCCAAGGCGGAAAGAGAAAATCTGAATCAGCACGATGCCCAGCCAGAAGGTCGGCACGGAAATGAACAGCGACGGCAGCGATTGCAGCGCGGTTCGCAGCCACTGGAACGGCGTTAACGTTGATAAGAACGCGAGGGCAAACGCCAACAGACCGGCAGCAATAAAACCCAGCACCGCGAGCAGCAGCGTAGGCGGCAGATTTGCGGCAATCAGTTCAGTGACTGGCACGCCCGCCTGAAGAGAGAGGCCGAGATCGCCACGCAGTATCTGGGCTATCGCATGAAAATATTGCGTGAGTACCGGCGTATCGGCACCGTAGGACAACCGCAGCTGCGCGATCTGCTCGGCGCTCAGGCCGAGCTCTGGGTTTTGGAACTTGATCAGTACCGCATCACCCGGCATCGCCTGAAGCAGGATAAAAGACAGGGTAAATGCCGCCCACAGGACGAGCAGTGCCTGACCGATGCGCAATGCCAGATATCGGTTCATGATGACCTCCTCCTTCTTTCTTCTGTGTTACTTATCCAGCCAGGTGTTGTAGAAGCTGGGGCGACCAACGGCTTCAAACGCGATGCCTTTTGTGGTGGGGGCGCCCGCAAACACCTGCGGTTCTTCAAAAATAGGAATGACGTAGGCCTGATCGATCAGGTAGCTCTGTACCTCTCCAACCAGCGCCAACCGCTTGTTGCGGTCGGTTTCCGCCGCGATGCCATCCAGCAGCGTATTCAGATGTGAATCTACAAAGGTGTTCACTTTGTCGCTGGAACCGCCTTTTTGCAGCAGGACGTTACGTACCGTCGGGTAATACTGGCTTTTCAGCACATCCGGGTCGGCACGGCCTACCATCGCGGGAGCCACGCCGGTTTTCAGCGGATCGAGGCTATCGACGGTCTTGCTGCCCGCGTCGCCTGCCAGCACGTTCAGCTTCACGCCGACTTTTGCCCACTGTTGAGAAACCAGCTGTAAGGTTTCTTTATTCTGTGGCTGCGGCAGTGATTCATAGGCGGTCAGCTCCAGCGTTTTGCCGTCCTTTTGCCGTAATCCCTGCGAACCGGTTTTCCAGCCTGCGTCATCTAACAGCTTGTTGGCCTGCGCGGGATCGAACGTGAGCTTGCTGGAGAGATCGACATAGCCTGCGGCGGTTTTAGCCAGCGGTGATGTGGCCTGCGGGTAGTTGTCAGAGAACAGCGTATCGATGATCTCTTTGGTGTTGGTGGCGTGCAGCAGCGCTTGGCGCACGCGGATATCGGCGACCAGTGGGTTATCCGGGCGGAAAACCACGCTGTTATTGACGCCGCGCGTCGGTGGCGCATAAAGACTGAAGCCCTGACTCTGCACTCGCTTCTCATCATAAGCCTGAATCTGACGAATGAAGTCAGCCTGACCAGAGACCAACGCGCCAATACGCACGCTGTCTTCCGGGGTGACCAGATAGGTAATGCCGTCCAGATAGGCGCGTCCCTGATGCTTCGATTTAACCGGAGCCCAGTTGTAATCCTTACGAGCTGTCAGTTTCAGTTCGCGTCCCAGTTTCTCGCTGCTCACGACGAACGGGCCGGAGCCAATAATGTTTTTCGCATTGCCTAACTGATTGAAATTGCGCTCCAGCGTACTGAGAGAAACCAGACCGGAACCGATGGTCGCAGTACCTTGCAGAAAGCCCGGAGACGGCTTCTTAAAGTAAAACTTCACCGTGAGCGGATCGATAACTTCACTACGTAGGTAGTTATTGATGACCTCTGAAATCGGCTGGTTGAGCGCTGTATTCCCTAATCCGTAGGTATCGAAGTTTTTCGCTACTGCGTTGGCATCCAGCGGCGTGCCGTCAGAGAAGCTGACGCCGGGACGAATCTTGAACGTGTATTCGGTGTTATCCGCGTTAATGGTCCAGGATTCTGCAATCCACGGCTCGACCTCCAACGTTTCGGGATTCTGGTACGTCAGTTTATCGGTGATCTGGTTGAGGATGCCGCCGTTCGGGTAAAACCCGCCCGCAGGCGTATAGAGATTGGTGTGCGCCTGCTGCTCCAGATAAATCAGCGTGCCGCCGATTTTCGGCGCGTCGTTCGCTGCCTGTGCGCTTAACGCCCCACCCAGAAGGAGCAATGAGGCAAAAATAGTGAGTTTCTGATGAGGATGCAAAAAAGTCGCCACGATGGTTTTCCCTACAGGTAATGGTTTTTATTAAATTTGTTTTTTATCAGGTGAATATGCGTATCGATTACGTCCTGAAACGGGGGAATACAGCAGAAGACGTTAACCGCTCGTTACAGCCGATACTTCCATAGGAGGTAGGAAACAGCAAAGAACAATACCGGTATTGGTTATCCAGTTTTAGGTAGAAAGAAAGGGAATAACGCGAATAAATTGGAACAGAGTGAAGTGGGGGGAAATATATTAATAGTGCTTTTTGAATGAACCTTTTAAGATCGAAAAAATTCAACGCCCATATAGTCAATTTAAGATATTTTTATTATGCGTTTACGCTTTCGATTTACGCTGTGCATGGCAGCATTATTGATGCTTTCAGGGTGTGGTGCATTATCAAATATGTCTATTGATGAATCGGATGCCGATGTTCTGCGGCTTGCCTGCTATCAGGATTTAACCGCCGAGGTCGATCGTCTGGCCGTTCCTTTCCTTAAACAAAAAGCGATACCGGGCTTGGTTGTTGGGGTGCTAACTGCGGATGGAACGATGCGTAGTTGGGGATATGGCTTTACGGATAGCGATCACCGTTATCCCATTACGGGCGATACCCTGTTTGCCGTGGGGTCGGTGAGTAAAGGATTTATGGCGGAAACCACGGGCATTCTGGTAAAGCGAGGCGTATTACGCTGGGATAATACGCTTGAAGAACTCCTGCCTGGTCATATTCTCTTAAGCGACAGCGCAAAAAAGATCACGTTACTACAGTTGGTTACCCACACTTCGGGCTTACCTCGCCAGATGATGGATATGCAGATGCTGGGGCTTTTTGCCGAGTATCTATTTACCGGGAATAACTTCTATACGCTATTGGATGACGATCGGGTATTGGATTATTTGGCTGACTTTACGGTACCGACGAATCCAACGCCGACGTATTCAAATCTTGGCTATGCCATTCTGGGGTATGTCCTACAGCTGAAAACTGGGGAATCCATTGATCGGTTGGTGAATGAAAATATCATCGAACCTCTCAGACTGGAAAACACCAGTTTTACCCCACAAAAATTAACGCGCTTTCCCTACCGAGCGATTGGTCACGCTGGCGATCAGCCCAAATTTATTATGCGCGGTAAGCCGATACCTGACTGGCACTTTTCTTCCAATATGGTAGGCGCTGCCAGTTTGTACACCAGTGCCAATGACCTGTTGAAATTTTCCCGTGCACATATTTATCCGACGGGTTATTACGCGCTGGACGAAGCTATAAACGATTCAATGAAGACCTATTACAACCGCACCAAACAGGCTGCCAATATTGCCTGGATTACTGATGAGGTCGGCACGCAGCATATTACCTATCAGGTGGGATATATTGGCGGTTATTCAAGTTATATCGGGTTAGATCGCCAGAATCGTATTGCCGTGGTTGTTCTGCAAAACAGCTTCAATTGGGATAATAACCTCGGCCATACTCTTATCTCGCGTATGGGTCAGGCAATGCATTATCAGGGCGTGTGTAAGATTTAAAAAATCGGTTTTCTACATAAGTTCCGACCCGCACGTCTCCAGAAACGCAGCAAACATCGTGACTGGAGCGTGAAGGGCGTTTTGCAAGCAAACGCTTATGTCATATACGACTTAAGGCTATTTCAACACCTGCGGATTAACGCAGTTTTCTTTTACCTGACCGCTCAGGGCGGCAATCAGGTTGTCAACGGCGCAGGCGGCCATGCCGTAACGGGTTTCGTGCGTGGCAGAACCGATGTGTGGCAGTGCCACCACGTTAGGTAAATCCAGCAGCGGAGAATCGACGGGCAGCGGTTCTTTGACAAAAACATCCAGCCCTGCGGCCTGAATTGTTCCTTTCACCAAAGCTTCCGTCAGCGCGTCTTCATCCACAACGGCACCACGACCGATATTAATCAAAATGGCGCTGGGTTTCATTTTTGCCAGCTGTTCGTGGCCAATGAGATGGTGAGTTTCTGCCGTGAGCGGCAGCGTGATACAAAGGAAATCAGACTCGGCCAAGAGCGTATCGAGATCGCAGTGACGGGCATTAAAGCGCTGCTCCGCTTCGGCATGATGGCGGCGTGCGTTGTACAGAACCGGCATGCTGAAACCAAAGTGGGCGCGCTGCGCGACGGCCAGACCAATGCGACCCATCCCCAGAATACCGATGGTTTTATGGTGAACGTCGGTGCCAAACCAGTCGCTGCCGACTCCTTCTTTCCATTCGCCTGCTTTGACCCGTTCGGCCACTTCCACGACCCGGCGGGCGCTGGCGAGCATCAGTGCCAGAACGGTATCCGCCACCGTTTCCGTCAGCACAGTCGGGGTGTGCATGAGAATCACCCCTTTTTCATTCAACGCGTCGACGTTAAAGGTGTCATAACCGACAGAAATGGTGGAGGCTGCGCGTAAACGCGGGGCGTGTTGCAGGAAGTCTTTATCGACTTTACCGCCGGAACCAATGATGCCTTCAGCGGTTGCCAGAGCAGGGTGGTCGAGTGAGGGAAAGGCGTCAAGTTCAGTGACGGTGAAGTGTTGGTCTAAACGAGCGCGTAGGTCGTCAGCAATTTTTTTATACAGGATAACGCTAGGTTTCATCACAAACTCCAGCAGATTAAGGAAGTTAACGTAGAAATAGCTCATCGAATAATCGCGTAGCTGGCGAGAGACTGCAAGCGATACTGCCCCCGCATCTGCCCAAGGTTAACCGTGATTAATGGGGGATTTGCACGATTGCGATGATGAACGATCGCATACAGACGCGCCACCGCCGCATGTGGGGTGCCCCGCGAGCGGCGCGAGGCTTCTTTATGGCTAATTGATTAATATATTTCCTTTGTGATTATTATCACTCGTTTTCAGGTAAAGCATTACCGTAAAAAACCGATAACCCTATCTACGGGGATGTTTTAGGCATGGTTTTTTAATGGGGGCGGAAATGCATTTTTTTACCAGAATTATGAGTAACCTCAAGGTTTCTCATAAGCTGTACGGCGGTTTCGGGATTGTCCTGTTGTTGGTCATGATCGCGTCTGGCGTTGGCGCTGTACGATTTTTTATCATCCACGATCTGTATGTTAAAACGACAATTTTGAATGAAATGAATCACTATCTCGATCAGTCAAAAATGGCGAGGGTAAAATATTCATTCACCTTTGCGGATGACAATATCAAGAATCTCAATACCTACATTAGTCAGGCAAGCCAGCAAAAAGAAAAAGCGAAAGCACTCACGTGGGAAACAGAGTACCTGTCTGATTTTAATAAACTTGATCAAGATTTCGCAGATTATGATACCGATCTGAATACCATGAAAACGGCCGCAAACGCGGTGGTCGAGACGGCAAAGAAAATCAGCCAGATGAATGCCTCCGATGCGTTAACGGCATTTATGACCAATCTCTCTGTCGGCGCGGATGAAAATGCGTTGTCTATGCAGAAGGAAGCCCTCTCGCTGCTGTTCCTGAAACTGGTCAACAGCACCTACACCTTACAAAGAGAGAATAGTGAAGCGGCGTTTAACGCGCAGAAGCAGGTCTATGCCGAATCTAAGACATCCTACGATGCATTAGCCTCGTCGGTCAGCGACGATCGCCGTCGCGTAGTGGATTCATTTTGGCAAGCATTTGAAAACTACCATCAAACGGCAGAACAGTACTACGCGCGGTTGGGGCAGTTGAAAACGACAGATGTTAAATTCCGGGCAACCGGAGACAGAATGACGAGCGATATCGGCAGTATTCTGCAAAAGCTCGGTGCGAAGAATGATGACATTATCAATAGCTCCGTACTGCAAACGCTGATTTTAGGGGCGATTGCCATCGTATTCGGTTTATTGATCGCATGGTCTGTTACTCGACAAATTACCCGACCGATTATCACCAACCTGAAACTGGCGGAACGGATTGCGGGTGGCGATCTTTCAGCGAATGTCACGGTGGAACGTCATGATGAGCTGGGGCAATTAACGACAGCTATGATGGTCATGACGGAGAAATTACGTCATTTAATGACTGATATTCGTCAGAGCGTGTACAGCGTTGAGAGCGCTTCCTCTGACATCGCATCGGGTAATAATGATTTGTCATCGCGTACCGAGCAGCAATCAGCGGCGATTGTAGAAACGGCAGCCAGCATGGAAGAGTTAACGGCTACCGTGAAGAACAACGCCGATAATGCCCGACATGCTAGTCAGATTGCCGGAGAAGCCTCAACCAACGCCAACCGCGGCGGGGATATTATTAACCGCGTGATTAACACCATGAGCGATATTTCAGGGAGTTCGAAAAAGATCTCTGATATCACGACGGTCATTAATAGCATCGCGTTCCAGACCAATATTCTGGCATTGAACGCGGCGGTGGAAGCGGCCCGAGCCGGTGAACAAGGGCGAGGTTTCGCGGTAGTCGCTAGTGAAGTTCGTAGCCTTGCTCAGCGCAGTTCACAGGCAGCAAAAGAGATTGAAAGCCTGATCTCAGAATCGGTTTCGCGCGTCGATACCGGAACTGAGCTGGTTTCTCAGGCGGGAACGACGATGGATGACATTGTGGCTTCCGTGAGCCGCGTGAATGACATCATGGGCGAAATTTCCTCCGCATCGGATGAACAGAGCCGCGGTATTGCGCAAATCGGCAGCGCGGTGGCCGAAATGGATACCACTATCCAACAGAATGCCTCTATGGTGAGCGAATCCTCTGCCGCAGCGAATTCGTTGCAGGAACAGGCCTCGAAGCTGGCAAAACTGATGTCGGTTTTCCGCATATCCGATTCGGATGTTGCCGGTCTGCCAAGGTTGCAAGGTTCGAACACCGGCAACGGGAATTCGGGCAACAAAGCTGCGCCTCGCCTGCCGACGCTCGCGTCGCGGGATAACGGGAACGATAACTGGACAACGTTCTGATATCACGCTGAGTCGATGGCTCAGAGATGATCGATTGAACCAGAGGGAGTGGCATTGGCTGCTCCCTCGTTTGTCCACTGCATGATCAGCGCGGTGGCCTGTGTATCCTGATTGACGTTTTCCTCAACGATGACAAACCCCTGCTTATGGTAGAACCGGCAGGCGCGCGTATTCTGCTGATACACTTCCAGACTGAGTAAGGGGTACTGTGCCTGAACATGCTGGATCAGCGCTGTGCCAATCTGCTTTCCATAATAGGCTTGTTCCACAAACAGCGCGCCAATGAACCGTTCCTCCAGCACGCTGATAAAGCCGATGAGGCTTCCCTGCTCCTCATAAACCCAAGTCTGCGACTGGGGAATATAGATCTCACGTACCGCGCTGGCACTTTCTTGCCAATAATCTTCACGAATAAACGGATGCGCCAGCGTGGTGCTCTTTAGCCAAAGCTGCATCAGCGGGGCAAGATCGGGGTCGCGGTAAGGTCGAATCATGAGGTGCTTTCCTGATGACAAAAGCAGTCGGTGACATGGTCATTGACCAATCCACCCGCCTGCATGAAGGCATAACAGATGGTTGAGCCGATAAATTTGAAGCCGCGTTTCTTCAGGGCCTTGGACATGGCATCCGAAACGTCTGTTTTAGCTGGCACCTCGGCGAGTGAAGCGGGGTGATTGAGACGCGGTTGGTGTTCGACGAAAGACCAAATGAAGTGCGAGAAACTCTCACCCTGACTTTCCATCGCCACCCACACTTTTGCATTGGTGATAATCGCCTCGATTTTCCCGCGATGGCGGATAATGCTGCTGTCCTGCACCAGCCGATCCACGTCATCCTGCGTCATCTGTGCCACTTGCTCAGGATCGAACTGGTGGAAGCAACGACGATAGTGTTCGCGTTTTTTCAGGACGGTGATCCAGGAAAGACCTGCCTGCTGGCCCTCCAGACACAGTAACTCAAACAGCTTCTGGCTGTCTGTGCAGGGCTTCCCCCACTCGTTATCGTGGTAATCCTGATATAAGGTGTCTTGTGTAACCCAGCCGCAGCGTTGCATACCTTTCTCCTGATTAGGGTGAGCCGTTCATTGTAAGGCGGTCTGTCGCAAGTAGGATTCGATCATGGCACTTATGTCGCTGTATATGCAACCAGTGTTTTGCGGGCGTGCTCGCAGATATGAAAGGTCGTTTGCGGATGGGGCAGAAAGTCGTCGCGGAATCATGAATAATGTTTTGCCAACAGCTAAAGGCTGTTCAATCGATCATAAGAAAAGCATAGACAGAGACAGGGGTACAGGGAATGGCAGTAGAGTGGGTAGCGGCCTATCTGGCATTAGGCGCGGTGGTAGGTTTTATGGCGGGGTTATTGGGCATTGGCGGCGGTGGCATTATGGTGCCAGTGCTGACGGCGCTGTTTGCCGCGCAGGGTGTGGATAATACGCATTTGGTGCATCTGGCGTTGGGAACGTCCATGGCGGCCATCGTCGTCACAGCAATTTCCAGCCTACGTACCCATCATCAACATCAGGCGGTGCTTTGGCCTGTGGTAGTGCGGATTACGCCTGCCATCCTGATAGGGACATTCGCGGCCACCTGGCTGGCGACGCTGCTGCCGACGCGGACGCTGGCGATCTTTTTCTCCTGTTTTATGGCCTACGTTGCGCTGCAAATGGTGCTGAATATCAAACCAAAACCGCAGCGCCAGTTGCCCGGTACGGCAGGCGTTTCGATGGCAGGATTGGTGATTGGCAGTATTTCGGCGCTGGTGGCTATCGGCGGCGGGTCACTCACTGTGCCATTCCTGACGTGGTGTAACGTCCGTATTCAGCAGGCGATTGGCACATCGGCGGCGGTCGGGTTACCCATTGCCCTTTCCGGCGCGCTGGGCTACATGATTAACGGCTGGTCATCGACTGGGTTGCCTGACTACAGCGTCGGCTATGTCTCTCTGCCCGCTGTTCTCTTGATTTCTGCTGTCAGCTTCTTCACTGCGCCCGTTGGGGCTCGTCTGGCACACCGTCTGCCTGTGGCGACGTTGAAAAAGGCCTTTGCCGCGCTGCTGTTGCTGCTGAGCCTGAAGATGTTGCAGACCGTTTTTTCAGGCTGATCCTGAAATTTGAAAGATGATGGCGGGGATTTGCACTTGTTGCCGCATTCTGGCTGTATATCTTGCGGTCAGAGGGTATACTGGCGAATTCCTTATAAATCCACTTGTATCGCGCGCGAATCCAACATGCAAAAGTTTGATACCAAGACCTTCCAGGGCCTGATCCTGACGTTACAGGATTATTGGGCTCGCCAGGGCTGCACCATTGTTCAACCATTGGACATGGAAGTCGGCGCAGGCACTTCACACCCTATGACCTGCCTGCGGGCACTGGGACCGGAGCCGATGGCTGCCGCCTACGTGCAGCCTTCTCGTCGTCCGACCGATGGGCGCTACGGCGAAAACCCGAACCGCTTACAGCACTATTACCAGTTTCAGGTCGTCATTAAGCCATCACCGGAAAATATTCAGGAGCTGTATCTCGGTTCTCTGAAAGAACTGGGCATGGATCCGACCATTCACGATATCCGCTTCGTGGAAGACAACTGGGAAAACCCAACGCTGGGCGCATGGGGCCTGGGCTGGGAAGTCTGGTTGAACGGTATGGAAGTCACGCAGTTTACCTACTTCCAGCAGGTTGGCGGTTTGGAGTGTAAACCAGTGACCGGTGAGATCACCTACGGTCTGGAACGTCTGGCGATGTACATTCAGGGCGTTGATAGCGTTTACGATCTGGTCTGGAGCGATGGCCCGTTAGGGAAAACCACCTACGGCGACGTGTTCCATCAAAATGAAGTCGAGCAATCGACCTACAACTTTGAACACGCCGATGTCGATTTCCTGTTCAGCTGCTTCGAGCAATATGAGAAAGAAGCGCAGCACCTGCTGGCGCTGGAAAAACCTCTGCCTTTACCGGCTTACGAACGCATTCTGAAAGCGGCGCACAGCTTTAACCTGCTGGATGCGCGTAAAGCGATCTCGGTTACCGAACGCCAGCGCTACATTTTGCGTATTCGTACCCTGACCAAAGCGGTTGCGGAAGCCTACTATGCCTCGCGTGAGGCGCTAGGTTTCCCGATGTGTAATAAGAAAGAGAGCTAAGAGGCAGCCATGACTGACAAGACTTTTCTGGTGGAAATTGGCACGGAAGAGCTGCCGCCGAAGGCTCTCCGTAATCTGGCAGAATCCTTTGCCGCTAATTTCACGGCGGAGCTGGATGCCGCCAATCTGGCACACGGTGACGTAAGCTGGTTTGCTGCACCGCGCCGTCTGGCGCTGAAAGTGGCACGCTTAAGCGCTTCTCAGCCCGATCGTGAAGTAGAAAAACGTGGTCCGGCGATTTCACAAGCGTTTGATGCTGAAGGCAAACCAACCAAAGCGGCAGAAGGCTGGGCGCGTGGCTGTGGTATCACCGTTGAGCAAGCTGAACGTTTGACGACCGACAAAGGCGAATGGCTGCTGTATCGTGCCCACGCGAAAGGCGAACAGGCACAGGCGCTGCTGGCTGGCATGGTAAGCACCGCATTATCGAAGCTGCCGATTCCAAAATTGATGCGCTGGAGCGACAAAGAAACGCAGTTTGTGCGTCCGGTGCACACGGTAACCATGCTGCTGGGTGAAGAACTGATCCCCGGTCAGGTATTGGGTATCAATTCTGCTCGTACTATTCGCGGTCACCGTTTTATGGGCGAATCTGAATTTACGATCGATAACGCCGAACAGTATCCGCAGATTTTGCTGGAGCGCGGTAAAGTCGTCGCCGACTACGATACGCGTAAAGCTAAAATCAAAGCTGATGCAGAAGAAGCTGCACGCAAGATTGGCGGCAATGCCGATCTGAGCGAGAGCCTGCTGGAAGAAGTCACTTCGCTGGTGGAATGGCCAGTGGTGCTGACTGCGAAATTTGAAGAAAAATTCCTCGCTGTGCCGTCCGAAGCGCTGGTTTACACCATGAAAGGTGACCAGAAGTATTTCCCGGTTTACGACAACAGCGGCAATCTGCTACCAAACTTCATCTTTGTTGCCAATATCGAATCCAAAGATCCACAGCAGATTATTTCCGGTAACGAAAAAGTGGTGCGCCCGCGTCTGGCTGACGCCGAATTCTTCTTCAATACCGACCGTAAGAAGCGTTTGGAAGATCATCTGCCGCGTCTGGAAACCGTCTTGTTCCAGCAGCAGTTAGGTTCATTGCGCGACAAAACTGATCGTATTCAGGCGTTGGCTGGCTGGGTTGCTGGTCAGATTGGTGCTGATGTGAATCACGCGACGCGTGCGGGTCTGCTGTCCAAGTGTGACCTGATGACCAACATGGTGTTCGAATTCACCGACACGCAGGGCGTGATGGGGATGCACTATGCGCGTCATGATGGCGAAGCGGAAGATGTTGCCGTTGCGCTGAATGAGCAGTATCAGCCGCGCTTTGCGGGTGATGAACTGCCGTCTTCTGCGGTGGCGTGTGCGCTGGCGATTGCCGACAAAATGGATTCGCTGGCAGGGATTTTTGGTATCGGCCAACATCCTAAAGGCGACAAAGACCCGTTTGCGCTGCGTCGTGCCGCCCTCGGTGTGCTGCGCATCATCGTCGAAAAACGTCTGCCGCTGGATTTGCAGACGCTGGCCGAAGAAGCGGTGCGTTTGTATGGCGATAAGCTGTCTAATGCCAAGGTTGTGGATGACGTGATTGAGTTTATGCTCGGTCGTTTCCGTGCCTGGTATCAGGAAGAGGGCCACAGCGTGGATACCATTCAGGCGGTATTGGCGCGTCGTCCTACCCGTCCGGCTGATTTCGATGCCCGCGTGAAAGCCGTCAGCCACTTCCGTTCGCTGGATGCCGCAGCGGCGCTGGCAGCGGCTAACAAGCGCGTTTCCAACATTCTGGCGAAGTCTACCGATACGCTGAATGAGAGCGTCAATGCTGCCGTATTGAAAGACGCGGCAGAAATTACGCTGGCTACGCACCTTGTCGTGCTGCGCGACAAACTGACGCCGCTGTTCGCTGAAGGTCGCTATCAGGAAGCGTTGGTTGAGCTGGCCTCACTGCGTGAGCCTGTCGATGCGTTCTTCGATCAGGTGATGGTCATGGCGGAAGATGAGCAGGTTCGAGTGAACCGCCTGACGCTGCTGAGCCAACTGCGTGAGCTGTTCTTGCAGGTTGCAGATATCTCCGTCCTGCAATAACGACAATAGCATTACGTAATCCCAACCCCCGAGTCGGTTCGCCCGTTCGGGGGTTATTTTTTTCCGCGTCGCAAAACGTCCCGCCTTACCCTACGGTTTCGATCCGTATCGACTGACTACCCCGTTGGTAAAATCCGATGGTCGTCCCGCGTCTCTCGATGCTTAAACAATCGGTATTCGTTGTCAGACCTGGCCTTTTTCTGCACAGCCAGCCTGATTCGACTATGCTTATGTCGTAGAAAATCTTGTCATGGAAAATCCGTCGTCAGCGTGTTTTTGTCTGAGTAAAGCACGGCTGGCGGGGCAGTAAGCATAACAGGAGTAGGGAATGAGAAGGCTGATGACGTACCGTTCACGCTGGCTATTGCCAGTTCTGGTTATTCTGGCGGCATTGCAGTTGGCTGCCTGTGGTGACAGCGAAGCCGATCAGCGGAAGGCATTCGTTGCGTTCCTGCAAAGCGTGCAGTCGCAGCAGGATGGGAAATTACCGACATTGACGGAAGAGCAGAAGAAGAGTTTTGGCAATTTCACCAACGATTACGCGATTTTAACCACCTTTTCTCAGCAGTTTAATCAGGCGGTGTCCGGCAGTTTGACGCCGATGCTGGGGCAAATTTCCCGCATTCGCGTCCCTAAAGACTATCTGACGCAGCGTGACGACCTTCGCCAATCCATCGGGGCAATGAACCTGTTGAGCCAGCATGTGCAGGCGGCGAAAGTGCAGGCGGACAACGCCCACCGGCTGCTAAAACAGCCCGAAGAGGTGCAGATACCCTATGAGCGGTTGTATGCACGCACGGTAATACAGCCCACCAACGCGCTGTTACCCGCCATTCCGAATGCGATTGCCTTCGCACAAAGCCTGATTCAGATCGGCGATTTCCTTCAGGCTCAGGGCGATCAGGCTGTGTTTAATGGCGCGTCTGTGCAATTCCGTACGCCGCAACAGGTGGCGCAATATAACAGCATGGTGGCAGCGCTACCTCTACAGCAGCAGAATTTAATGAATGCGCTCAGAGGAATAACTGGCGTGAATTATCCCTAGCCGTGTCGGCCCCGACGCTTTAGCGATGCGATAGGGCAGAGAGGCATTCTGGATAAGATGTGTGTGGCTGGTGAGAAGGCAAAAATAAATTGTGATTAACATCACATAAATAAAACAAATACAGGGCTTTAAAGTGTGATTCAAGTCACATATAAGGCGCGGTGTTTGTCTAAAAATCTGTTTAGTTTTTCATTTTTAACGGTTTTTTGTGAAGTAAATCACCTATTTGTATCGTTGATGTAGGGTGGTTGTGTGATTTTTGTCACGTTACCGCCATGGAGTTGCGGTATGAAAACAGCGTGTTAGAGTCCGCGCTGCATACAGTAATAATGACGGAAGTCTTCTTGTGGTAATCGGTGTTTTTATTGCCACGCCGTCTCACGATAATTACCACGCGCTCTTATTGTCAGCGCGTTTCAATAGGGGTGTGTTTTTATGCTTTCACCAGATATTAAGATCAAGGTGCAAAACTTTGGTCGCTTCCTCAGTAATATGGTGATGCCCAACATTGGCGCATTTATCGCCTGGGGTATTATTACCGCGCTGTTTATCCCTACCGGCTGGTTCCCCAATGAAACATTGGCGAAGCTCGTCGGTCCGATGATTACCTATTTGCTGCCATTGCTGATTGGTTATACCGGCGGACGTCTGGTATTCGGTGAGCGTGGCGGTGTGGTGGGTGCCATTACGACGATGGGTGTGATCGTCGGGACGGATATCCCGATGTTCCTCGGTGCCATGATTGTGGGCCCGTTGGGCGGCTGGACGATCAAACGTTTTGACCGCATGGTCGACGGTAAAATCAAGAGCGGCTTTGAAATGCTGGTCAACAACTTCTCTGCCGGTATCATCGGTATGTTGTTGGCAATTCTGTCGTTTTTGGCAATTGGTCCGCTGGTTGAAGTCTTCTCTCAGGTGCTGGCTTCCGGCGTTAACCTGATGGTACAGAACAACCTGCTGCCGCTTACGTCCATCTTCGTTGAACCGGCGAAAATCCTGTTCCTGAACAACGCCATTAACCACGGTATCTTCTCACCGCTGGGCATTCAGCAGGCGACGGAAACCGGCAAGTCTATTTTCTTCTTGATCGAAGCGAACCCAGGCCCGGGTATGGGCGTGCTGATGGCTTACATGTTCTTCGGTCGTGGTAACGCGAAAGAGTCAGCACCAGGTGCGGCGATTATCCACTTCCTGGGCGGGATTCACGAAATCTACTTCCCTTATGTGCTGATGAATCCGCGTCTGATTATTGCGGTGATTCTGGGTGGGATGACCGGCGTGTTTACGCTGAGCGTGCTGGGCGGCGGTTTGGTTTCTCCTGCGTCTCCAGGTTCCATTCTGGCGGTGCTGGCGATGACGCCAAAAGGCGCTTACTTCGCTAACCTCGCGGCCATCGCAGCGGCTTTCGCGGTGTCCTTCCTTGTGTCGGCGATTCTGCTGAAAAGCACCAAGCAAAAAGAAGAAGACCTGGGCGATGCAACGCGCCGCATGCAGGAAATGAAAGCGTCTTCTAAAGGCACGGCGACTAACGCTGGTGTCAGCGGTGATATGAGCACCGTGCGTAAAATCATCGTAGCGTGTGACGCCGGTATGGGTTCCAGCGCGATGGGTGCGGGTGTGCTGCGCAAGAAAGTTCAGGATGCCGGGCTGACCAACATTTCGGTGACTAACAGCGCGATCAATAGTCTGCCGGACGATGTCGATCTGGTGATTACGCACCGAGATCTGACCGAACGTGCGATGCGTCATGCGCCGCAGGCACAGCACATTTCTCTGACTAACTTCCTTGATAGCGGTCTGTATAGCGATCTGGTAGCACGTCTTACCGCAGCACAGGGTGCCGTGAAGTCTGAAGCCGTCGTGACGCCAGCACCTGCTGCTGTAGCCGACGCACCGACTAACCTGTTCCAACTGGGTGCAGGCAATGTGTTCCTGAATCAGCATGCGACAGACAAAGAGCAGGCAATCCGTTTCGCCGGTGAGCAACTGGTGAAAGGCGGCTATGTCGAGCCTGCGTATGTTGAAGCGATGTTGGAACGTGAAAAGCTGACCTCCACCTATCTGGGCGAGTCGATTGCTGTGCCGCACGGCACGATTGAAGCGAAAGACCGCGTGCTGAAAACGGGCGTTGTCTTCTGCCAATATCCTGAAGGCGTTCGCTTTGGCGATGAAGAAGATGAGGTTGCGCGTCTGGTTATCGGTATTGCCGCTCGCAACAACGAACATATTCAGGTCATCACCAGTCTGACCAACGCGCTGGATGATGATGCCGTCATTGAACGTCTGGCACAAACCCAGGATGTTCAGGAAGTACTCGACTTACTCTCCGGTAAAAAGAGTGCCTAATTGATGTGGCTAGGGCCGCCTGCGGGCGGCCTCTTTTTATGTTTTTTTAAGGTTATGTCTCATGAAAGCATTACACTTTGGCGCGGGTAATATTGGCCGTGGGTTTATTGGAAAATTGTTGGCTGATGCCAACGTCGAACTGACATTCGCTGACGTCAATCAACCGCTGTTGGATGCCCTGAACAGCCGTACAAGCTATACGGTGCGGATTGTCGGTGATAACACGCAGGTTGATACCGTTAGCAACGTTAGCGCCGTTCACAGCGGCAGCCAGGATGCTGTCGCGCTGATTGCCGTGGCCGACCTGGTGACGACCGCTGTGGGGCCGCAGATTCTGGAAAAAATCGCCGGAACTATCGCTCAGGGGCTGGTTAAGCGTCATAACGACGGCAATACCCGGCCGTTGAACATTATTGCCTGTGAAAATATGGTGCGTGGCACCAGCCAGTTAAAACAGCATGTGTTGAAACTGCTGCCGGAAGGCCATCAGGAATGGGTTGTTGAGCATGTCGGATTCGTGGATTCCGCCGTGGATCGCATTGTTCCCCCTTCCGAAGCGGGTAGCGATGATGTGCTGGCGGTGACGGTAGAAACCTTCAGCGAATGGATTGTCGATAAAACCCAGTTCTGCGGTGAACCGCCAGCGATTCCCGGTATGGAACTGACCGACAACCTGATGGCGTTTGTCGAGCGTAAGCTCTTCACGCTGAACACTGGCCATGCGATTACGGCCTACCTCGGCCAGCAGGCGCGTCATCAAACGATTCGTGATGCGATTCTCGACCCGAAAGTCAGAGCCGTGGTTAAAGGCGCAATGGAAGAGAGCGGTGCGGTACTCATCAAACGCTACGGTTTTGATGCAGAGAAGCACGCTGCCTATATCAACAAGATTCTCAGCCGCTTTGAAAACCCGCATCTGCACGATGACGTAGAGCGCGTTGGCCGTCAGCCGCTGCGCAAGCTGAGTGCGGGCGACCGTCTGATCAAGCCGCTGCTCGGCACGCTGGAATACCAGTTGCCGCATGACAACCTGATTACCGGCATTGCCGCCGCGATGCATTATCGCAGTGAACAGGATCCGCAGGCGCTGGAACTGGCTGAATTAATCCGTACTCTGGGGCCGCAGGCGGCGCTGGTGCAGATTTCTGGTCTGGATGCTGACAGCGAGGTTGTCGCGCAAGCAGTGAATGTGTATAACGCCATGCAGTAATCGGCGTGTCTCGTCATCAGGCAGGTGTGGTCTTTTCGACACGGTGTAAGGTATACGGGCGACGTCGGGGATAGGATGTCGCCACACCTGCCGGTAAGCATGCTGCCGAGATGGGGGATGCTGTGGGCGGGGTTAAAAGGTCGAGAAGTGACGATGGAAGAAACACAGGCGTTTGAAAACCGGGTTCTGGAAGCGCTGAACTCAGGGAAGACCGTGCGCGATTTTATGCTCTGCGCCGTCGAATTGCTGGCTGAAGCGGTCAGTATCCTGATGTTGCAGGTGTTCCGTAAGGATGATTATGCGGTGAAATATGCCGTTGAACCCCTGATGACGGGAACGGGCCCGCTGGGCGACCTTTCCGTGCGCCTGAAACTGATTTATGGCTTGGGAATGATCAGCCGTAAAGAGTATGAAGATGCGGAACTGTTAATGGCGCTGGGCGAAGAGCTAGCACATGACGATCGGCATTACCGTTTTACCGATGATGAAATTCTGGGGCCTATCGGCGAGCTGCACTGCGTGGCGGCGTTGCCTACAGAGCCTGCCTTGCCGCCGGGGGCAGACGCTGCCGATCCGCTTTTGGTGAGTATGCAGCGGCAGCGTTATCAGCAGATGGTGCGTTCCACGCTGGTGCTATCCCTGACCACATTGATTGCGCAAATCAGTCTGAAAAAGGCGTTTTAATCCCACTCTGTTTTATTACGTCACTGCATCATGTCAGGCGTTTATACTTGCTATCCTTCACGCGGCATAGGTGTGGCTGGTCTTACTCAACGCAGTCACTTACCCGAGTAAGCTCCGGGGGGCGTGCGGTTCCCGCCTTCACGCAACTCGAATTATTTAGCGTATAGTGTATGCTGTGCCCCGCATTATTCTCCCGTTATATAGGTTATCTTTTATGAAAGAGCAGGAAAAAGCAGAGATCAAACGCCTTAGCGACCAATTGGATAAGCTGACGCATAAGCAGACCACGCTGCTGGAACAAGGTGATGCTGAAGCAATCGCCCTCAATCTGGAGGCCTGCGAGAAGCTAACGGCTGAAATTGAGCGCCTGCGTAACGTGAGAGAACAGAAGCTCAGCAAAGAAGCGCAGAAACTGGCGAACCTGCCTTTCAAACGTGCGATTACTAAAAAAGAGCAAGCTGATATGGGGACGTTGAAGAAAAGCGTTCGCGGTTTGGTGGTAGTGCACCCGATGACGGCTCTGGGGCGCGAGATGGATTTAAAAGAGATGACAGGCTTCGCGCCGAAACCGTTCTAAGGTTTCTTCTCTGCGCAGACCGATGCTGGTGATAGATTCGTTGATGAAGCCCCTGTTTAACAGGGGCTTTGTCGTTTTTAGTACGTTGTAGTGGTGATATTAGCGCGGCGCGTGCAGACGATGCGTTTGGTCGGCAAACGCGATACCCGCTGGGGTGTCATCATGCTGCGAGTTTGCCAGACGGAAGACGGAAACCGCCTGCTTCAGCAGTCTTGCCTGCTCTTCCAGCGAGTCGGCAGCGGCAGAGGATTGTTCAACCAGCGCGGCGTTCTGCTGCGTGGTGCTGTCCATCTCAACAATCGCCTGGCTAACCTGGCTAATTCCGCGGCTTTGCTCATCCGATGCGGTAGCAATTTCACCCATGATGTCATGCACCTGCGTGATAGAGGTGACGATATCATTCATCGTTTTACCGGCATTGCCAACCAGCGTCGCTCCGCGTGATACCTGAGTAACTGATTCAGAGATCAGGCCTTCAATTTCCTTCGCGGCCTGCGAACTGCGTTGGGCAAGACTGCGGACTTCGCTGGCGACAACAGCAAAACCACGGCCTTGTTCACCAGCACGAGCGGCTTCCACCGCAGCGTTCAATGCCAGAATGTTGGTCTGGAAGGCGATGCTGTTGATGACGGACGTGATTTCCGCGATACGCTTAGAGCTGCTCTCAATCGCGGTCATGGTTTGCACCACGTTATTCACCTGCTCGCCACCTTGTTTGGCGGTCTGGGACGCGCTGATTGCCAGCTTGTTGGCGTGGTGTGCGTTGTCTGCGTTTTGCTTAACTGTCGCAGTGAGCTGCTCCATGCTGGCGGCAGTTTGTTCAACGGCGGCTGCCTGTTGCTCGGTACGTGATGACAGGTCCGTGTTGCCTGCGACGATCTCGCTGGATGCGTTAGAAATCTGGCTGACGCCGACGCGAATGTCATCGATCATATTGTGCAGGTTGTCATTCATTTTCGACATTGCACTCATCAACTGACCCAGCTCATCCTTACGAGTTGTGTTGATGGACATGGTGAGATCGCCTGTCGCGATTTTCTCAGCCATGCTCAATGTGTTGCCAAGCGGTGTCGTGATCTGACGTGAAATAAACCAGGAAATCAGCAGACCAAGCAGTAGCGTAATCAGCGCCGTGATGCCCATTTGCAGTGTGGCGCTACGAATATCTTCCTGTGAAGCGGCTAACTGATCGCTGAGTAGTGATGCGATAACGCTGCTCAACTGATCGGCAACCACCCGCATTTGCCTCGCTTGCGCCATTTCTTCCTCATAGGCCGGCATATAGGCCAACACCTGCTCTTCGTAGTTGTTTACGATTGTCAGAACTGGGGCCAGCGTTTCACGTTGTTCGGCAGACAAGCTCTGATACAGGAAGGTTAATGACGTTTGTGCCGCATTAATGGAATCCGTCAGTTTTTCTTCGGACTCTTTGTTGGTCGAGAGTAATAAACCGCGAACATGGTAGCGAACAGCAATTAATTTTTGGTTCAGGTCAGAAAGTAATAATTGAAGATTCGTGCTGTTGTTGTCCGTCTTTAATTGGTCATTGAGCTGTTGCAGGGGAGCTTCTGTTGTTGAAATATTCCAGCTTTTTCTAACGTCATCTTTGGTACTGACTGCATTAATATAATTTTTTTGTTTTTCTTGATAACTAGCAATCAATGTAGGAATGCTGGCTATTTTCTTTGCGTCGTTTTCAGACCAGGTAAATTCTTTTGCTTTTTCTGCGAGTTTATTGACGTTGGCAATATGCTCAACGTTCTTTTTTATATTATCAGAATCATAGGTGGTACCATATAATGCACGGTAATATTTAGCCTGATTAATTTCATCATTGATATTGTTACTTAGATTCACTTTATCAATACTGTCTTTTAGTGAGCCTATATGCATAATACCCGCACCGGCAATCACCATGGTCATCAGCAGAATCAGGAAAAAGCCTAATCCTAATTTTTTACCGACTTTTAGATTATCAAAATTTATAGCCATCCCATTCCACCACTATATCGTATTAAGCCAAATTCACTATCCTGATGCACACTTGACTAGCGGTGTTAGCATCTCGGATTACCGCGTGCCAAGCCAATCCCTGCAAAACAACATGATAAAAACCCGCAGTAGATATCGGCACTCTACTCCGAAACTTTACGCGTCGCCCGCTTTTCGGGCTTGGCGCCTGCGCACGAGCAGATATGAGTAAACAAGGTGATATCACCGCTATTCAACCGGGAGTGCTGATGGGGAATCATGAGGGAAGAGGAACAGAAGATTCGGGGTTAATGTAATAAAAAACTGGAATAACAGACTGTTATTCCAGTTTATACTCAAACGCAGAAGAGGCCTGATGGTATCAGGCAATCAACGGTTTTATTTTTTCGCGCTAGCGAAACGAGCAGCGGCTTCGTCCCAGTTCAACACGTTCCAGAATGCTTTAGCATAAGCTGGACGAAGGTTCTGATATTTCAGGTAGTAAGCGTGCTCCCATACGTCCAGACCGACGATTGGGTAGCCAGACGCACCAGAAACGGCTTCACCCATCAGCGGGCTGTCTTGGTTTGCAGTAGACACGACGGCCAGTTTGCCGTCGTCTTTCAGTACCAGCCACGCCCAGCCAGAACCGAAGCGGGTTGCTGCTGCTTGCTCAAATTTCTCTTTAAACGCATCAACGCTGCCGAAATCACGTTCGATGGCGGCTTTCAGATCGCCAGTCAGCGTCGTGCCTACTTTCAGGCCTTTCCAGAACAGGCTGTGGTTAACGTGGCCACCGGCGTTGTTACGCAGTGCTGTTCTTTTTTCCGCAGGAACTTTATCCAGTTGAGCGATCAGCTCTTCAGCAGACAATGCAGCCAGTTCAGGCAGAGATTCCAGCGCGGCGTTAGCATTATTGACGTAAGCCTGATGGTGTTTGGAATGGTGAATTTCCATCGTTTCTTTGTCGAAATGCGGTTCCAGTGCGTCATAAGCATAAGGCAGCGATGGCAGTGAATAACTCATGTTTAGCATCTCCATGGTAAAAAAAATGTTACGGCACTGTGTTGTTAGTACCGCGTAAGCAATACCTTCATTATAGTTAATTAAATGATATTGAAAATGATTATTCTCGAACGGGTGGCATGAATCAGATTGCTTTACTTCATGATAACAAACGCTTATGTCGTTATTGCACTATGTAAAAACAAATTAATCTATACCCGCCGCCTGCAAAACGCCGCTGCGCTGGCGGTGTCTCTTACGTGCTCAGACGCTGTGGATGCGTGTAGATAGTCGCATGTCCCGGCCGACAAAAACCGACCAGCGTCAGGTTACAGCGCTGTGCGACCTCTACGGCCAGCGAGGTCGCCGCTGAGACAGCAAACAGGATTTCCACGCCACACATGGCGGATTTTTGGACCATCTCATAGCTGGCTCGGCTGGAAACCAGCGCTGCGCCTTGCTGCCACCCCTGTTTCGCTCGGGTACCCAGCAGCTTATCCAGCGCGACATGGCGGCCGACGTCCTCACTCCCCCCGGACAGCGTGCCGTCTGGCGCGACCCAGCTTGCGGCGTGGGTGCAACCCGTCACTTGACCGATCTTCTGCACATCGCGCAGCCGCACCAGTGCATTTTCAAGTTTGCTAATGGAAAATGTCTGCGTGAAGGGCAGAGGCGCGATCGGTTTGCCGATTTCCGCAAGTTGCTCTACGCCACATACGCCGCAGCCTGTGCGGCCATCCATCGCCCGGCGGCGTTCTTTTAGCCCAGCGAAGCGTCGGCTCGAAAGCTCAATCTGTACTTCGATGCCGTTACAGGCGGTCTGTACATCAATGCCGTAGATATCAGCCGGTGATTGAATAATGCCTTCAGATAAGGAAAACCCGAGAGCGAACTCCTCCAGTTCCTTCGGTGAGGCCATCATAACGACATGCGATATGCCGTTATAAACCAACGCAACGGGCACCTCTTCCGCCAGCCAGTCAGACTGTGGCTGATGCAGCGAATCGGGATGATAGACTGAATGTTGCGTTGCGCCTTCAAGGGCGGCATCCGCTGGTAAATGAACCCCTTCCACCTGAAATACCTGCATGTTAGTAACCCTGGAAATTAAAAGTATTATACCCGTCATACTTCAAGTTGCATGTGCGTTGGCTGCGCTAAGTCACCCGAATCACTTACCTGAGTAAGCTCATCGGGATGCCTTCTCTTGCCGCCTGCCTGAAACTCGAATTATTTAGGGTATAACTCACTGTGCCTGAAGGGATGCGACTTTTTCTCGCAAGAAACTGTGCGTTAACTCGAAGAGTTGCCTTCTTCTCTGGCCGAATCCTGTCGCTAACCCCATACCCCGTATAGGCTTAATTTAACTGCTTACTGTTTGCCTCTTTTTTTCACTGCGGCATGGCCGCTCACCCAGAAATGAAAAGGAGACTGAAATGGCGCACGATAATCTCGAAGGCCGATCCGCATCTGGCGAATATGGCTCTCTCAATCTGAAAAAACGCTATGACAATTTTATCGGCGGAGCTTGGGTACCACCTGATGCTGGTCAGTATTTTGTCAATTTGACGCCAGTAACTGGCCAACCGCTGTGTGAAGTGGCCAGTTCGTCAACGCGAGATATTGACCACGCGCTGGATGCCGCTCACAAGGCAAAAGCAGAATGGGGTGGCCTGTCGGTGCAGGAACGCGCGTTGGTGCTTAACCGAATCGCTGACCGGATGGAGCAAAATCTTGAGCTGCTGGCGCAGGTGGAAACTTGGGATAACGGTAAACCGATACGCGAAACCAGCGGGGCAGACGTACCGCTGGCGATTGACCACTTTCGCTATTTCGCGGCCTGTATCCGTGCGCAAGAAGGAGGGATTAGCGAAATTGATGGCGATACCGTGGCCTATCATTTTCATGAGCCGCTCGGCGTTGTCGGGCAAATCATTCCCTGGAACTTCCCGCTGCTAATGGCCTGTTGGAAGATGGCACCAGCGCTGGCTGCCGGTAACTGTATTGTGCTGAAACCCGCCAAACTGACACCGATGTCAGTGCTGATTTTGATGGAGCTGATTCAGGATCTGCTGCCACCAGGTGTCATCAATGTCGTTAATGGATCGGGCAGCGAAATTGGTGAATATCTGGCGACATCGAAACGCGTTGCGAAAGTGGCATTCACCGGATCGACCGAGGTGGGCCAGCAGATCATGAGCTATGCGGCGCAGAACGTGACGCCGGTAACGCTGGAACTGGGCGGCAAATCGCCGAACATCTTCTTTGCCGATGTGATGGACAAGGAAGACAGCTTCTTTGACAAAGTGCTCGAAGGCTTCACGCTGTTTGCCTTCAATCAGGGCGAGGTCTGTACCTGCCCGAGCCGCGCGCTGGTGCAGGAATCTATCTACGATCGCTTTATGGAACGGGCAATCAAGCGCGTTGAGGCTATCCGCATCGGTAACCCACTGGATAGCAAAACGATGATGGGGGCGCAGGTGTCCGCAGGCCAGCTTGACACCATCCTTAACTACATTGATATCGGTAAGAAAGAGGGCGCACGCGTGCTCACGGGCGGCCAGCGCAAAGCGATGCCGAGTGGGCTGGCGGAAGGATACTATCTGGAGCCGACGATCCTGTTCGGTAAAAACAGTATGCGCGTCTTCCAGGAGGAAATTTTCGGACCGGTGCTGGCAGTCACGACCTTTAAAACGATGGATGACGCACTGGAGATAGCCAACGATACGGAATACGGTCTGGGAGCTGGCGTATGGAGCCGCAACGGCAATATCGCCTACCGGATGGGGCGCGGTATTCAGGCTGGGCGCGTTTGGACCAACTGCTATCATGCCTATCCGGCGCATGCGGCGTTCGGAGGTTACAAGCAGTCCGGTATCGGGCGTGAAAACCATAAAATGATGCTGGAACACTATCAGCAAACCAAGTGCCTGTTGGTGAGTTACTCTGATAAGTCGATGGGGCTGTTCTAACACCATACTCCGTAAGATCCTGCGCGCTTGCCATCGGGGTGAGCGCGCATCGCTTTAAATTCATGCGGGTTTTCCGTATGAACCTGCCCTTATCACTCAGACTTTCCCGATTGTTGAGCGCTGGTTGTGGATAGTTGCTGGTTGTTAATAATCGATTGTGTCAGCGCTTAACAACGGCTACGCTGTTTTGAATAGCGCTTTGCTTTCAAGAGGTTGTGCATGACGGATAAGATCGGCTGGATTGATAACCTGCGGGCGCTGGCCTGCATGATGGTCGTTCTGATTCATAGCACAACGTACTATATTACGGCGGGTGGCACGCCGGGCGACGGGCACTGGGATGTGGCGAATATCCTGAATTCTGCCTCGCGCGTCTGCGTTCCGCTGTTTTTCATGATCTCGGGCTATTTATTCTTTGGTGAACGTCGAGCGGGGAAGAAGCATTTTCTGCGTATCGGCTTATGTCTGCTTTTCTACAGTACGGTCGCGCTGATCTATATTGCGACGCTCACGCCGATTAATGGCCTGAATTCACTGCATCATGCGCTGCAAAAACCGATCTTTTATCACTTGTGGTTTTTCTACGCGATTATCGTGATTTATCTGCTTTCCCCACTTATTACCATCAAGCCGGTATCGGGAAAATATTTAGCCGTCTTGATTATCTTGCTGGCCGTTGTCGCTAACCCCAATACGGGGCGAGTGGAATTTGAAGGGTTTAAATTACTGCCCGTGAATCTCTATATTTACGGCGATACGTTTTACTATGTGCTGTACGCCGCGCTGGGGCGTGCGTTGGGCGTGCTGGAAGTACCAAAGAAAGTCGTGCTAGCGGCTATCCCCTTCTTCATTGCGTGTGTCGCGTTGATTGCGATGGGAACGAAGCACCACACATTACTGAACGATACATTCACCCAGACGTTTTACATCTACTGTGGCCCGCTGGTGTTTCTGGCTGCGGTCAGCCTTCTGGTGGTGTTTAAGCATTACGGTAGCCAGCGGATTTTACCGGGCTTTGCCACTATTTCGCGCCACTCGCTGGCGATTTACGGTTTCCACGCGCTGATCATTCATTATCTGCGCACGCATGATGTGATGTTGCCAACTCATCCGGTTCTCAACATCTTCTCTGTTTTCGCCATCGCGCTGGGGGCCAGCCTGCTGCTTTCGATGGCGCTACAGAAAATCGATGTGCGTCGTTGGGTGAGTTGACGATTTGTCCGGCGTACCGGACAAACGGTGCTACATCAGCGGACTATACTCGTCATACTTCAAGTTGCATGTGCGTTGGCTTCAGTCAGTCACCCGAATCACTTACCTGAGTAAGCTCATCGGGATTCCTTCCCTTGCCGCCTGCCTGAAACTCGAATTATTTAGAGTATAAGCTTTGGTAGAGTGCTCTAAATGTACGCCTCCGTTCGGCATAGTCGGCGTGACGCTGGGGATCCGGTTGATGGGTCTGTTCCAGTGGTAGCGGTGGTAGAAGGTCTGCCAGTGGCGTGTGTGGATGCATGGCGATTTGCGCCAGACGTGCGGCACCCAGTGCAGGACCGACATCCCCTCCTGTGCGGTACTCCAGTGTTTGACCACTGATATCTGCCAGCATTTGCCGCCAGTAGGCGCTGCGTGCGCCGCCGCCAATCAGCGTAATGCTATCGGGTTTGAGCCCCGTCATATGCAGTGCATCCATGCCGTCAGCAAGCGCAAATCCCACGCCTTCCAGTACCGCTTTTGCCAGTTCCGGGCGTCCGTGCTGATGGGTGAGTCCCCAGAATGCGCCTTTGGCATCGGGATTATTGTGCGGCGTGCGTTCTCCGGAAAGATAAGGCAAGAACCACACTGGCGTTATAGTGTCATCTGCCGGCTTTGAGGCGATTTCCTGCAACAGCGCGGGAACGCTCTCCGCGTGCGTCAGGCGGGCGACCCAGTCGAGGCAGGATGCGGCGCTTAGCATTACGGACATCAGGTGCCAGGTATTCGGCAATGCGTGGCAGAAACTGTGGACGGCATGCTGCGGGTTGCTGAGAAAGCCGTCGCTGACGGCGAAGTAAACGCCGGATGTGCCGAGAGACAGCATCGCCTGACCGGTTTGATACAGCCCGACGCCAATCGCGCCTGCTGCGTTATCCCCACCGCCAGCAATGACGGGGACGGGCTCCATACCCCAGCGGCTGGCGATGTCAGCTCGCAGATAACCGGTAATCTGGCTGCCTTCATACAGCGTGGGCATATGTTTGCGGCTCAGCGAGCAGGCTTCCAGCAGGGTATCGCTCCAGTCTCTTTTGGCAACGTCTAGCCAAAGCGTTCCAGCCGCATCGGACATATCGCTGGCAAATTCCCCTGTCAGACGCCAGCGGAGATAGTCTTTCGGCAGCAGAACTTTGTCGATTTGGCGAAAGATATCACTTTCATTTTCTTGCACCCATTTCAGCTTGGGCGCGGTAAAGCCCGGCATCATCAGGTTGCCGGTAATCTGACGTGATGTTGGTACCAACTGTTCCAGCGTTCGGCATTGAGCCGCGCTGCGTCCGTCATTCCAGAGAATCGCGGGCCGCAGTACGTTCTGGCGAGCGTCTAGCAAGGTCGCTCCGTGCATTTGCCCGGTCAACCCCAGCGCTTTCGCGGCACGAAGGCTATGTGCTGCCGCCAACCCGTGTAATGCCTGGTCGGTTGCCTGCCACCAGTCTTCAGGCGCTTGCTCCGACCAGAGCGGATGCGGGCGGGAAATGCTCAGCGTGGCGCTATGGCTGGCAACCACCTCGCCTGCTTCATCCAGCAGGATGGCTTTCACACCGGAAGTACCCAGATCAATACCGATATACATAGTGGCTCCTGATAAGCCTCTGCGACAGGGTTTAGTCTGTCGCAGTAGGTGTGGCGTAGATGAGCGTACCGTTTTAGCCAAATAGATGGCGGTTAACCAGATTTTCCAGCAATTCCTGCTGACCACTCTGGTGCTGCGGTGCCAGTTGGTGGCTTTCCGCATAGCGGGTAAGCGATTCCAGCGAGGCCTTACCTTGCAGGATTTGCTGACCCAGTTCCCCGTTCCAGCCCGCATAGCGTTTAGCGACCAACTGATTGAGCTTATCATCTTCAATCATTCTGGCGGCAGCCTTGAGCGCCAGTGCCATCGTATCCATTGCACCGATGTGCGCGTGGAAAAGGTCATAGCGATCGGTGCTCTGACGGCGAACTTTGGCATCAAAGTTCAGGCCACCCGTTGTGAAACCACCCGCTTTGAGAATTTCGTACATGATCAGCGCGTTCTCTTCCACGCTGTTAGGGAACTGATCGGTGTCCCAGCCAAGCTGTGGGTCGCCACGGTTTGCATCGACGGATCCGAAAACGCCCAGCGCGACAGCGGTGGCGATTTCATGGTGGAAGGAATGGCCTGCCAGCGTAGCGTGGTTGGCTTCCACGTTGACTTTAATCTCTTTTTCCAGCCCAAACTGCTTCAGGAAGCCATAAACGGTGGCAACATCATAATCGTATTGGTGTTTGGTCGGTTCCTGCGGCTTTGGTTCGATGAGCAGCGTGCCCTGAAAGCCGATTTTGTGTTTATGCTCGACGACCATCTGCATGAAGCGGCCAATCTGTTCACGTTCCTGACGCAGGTCGGTATTGAGTAGGGTTTCATATCCCTCACGCCCGCCCCACAGCACATAGTTTTCGCCACCCAGTTTTTGGGTCGCGTTCATGGCGGTGAACACCTGCGTGGCGGCCCAGGCAAAGACGTCTGGGTCAGGATTGGTGGCTGCGCCTGCGCCGTAGCGGGGATGGGTGAAACAGTTAGCGGTGCCCCACAGCAGCTTCACACCGCTATCCTGTTGTTTTTCCGCCAGTACATCAGTAATGGCCGCAAAGTTATGCAGATACTCTTTCAGTGAGTTCCCTTCAGGCGCAACATCGACGTCATGAAAGCAGTAGTAAGGCACGCTGAGCTTTTGAAAAAATTCGAATGCGATATCCGCCTTGCGCTTCGCCAGCTCCAGCGCGTCGCCCGACTGCTGCCACGGCCGGGAAAAAGAGCCAACACCGAACATATCCGCGCCGTTCCAGCAGAACGTGTGCCAATACGCGACGGCAAAACGTAAGTGGTCCGCCATACGTTTACCGAGTATTTCCTGATCGGGGTTGTAGTGACGAAAGGCGAAGGAATTGTTGCTTTGGCTACCTTCATAACGGACTTTGTCGATCTGTTCAAAATAGGCTTGCATCGTTAACTCCTTAGAAACCACCCAGACGGAAGAGACGGGAATGTGATTAATTTTCGGAGTGGATGAGTGTTTCCTCAATTACGTTATTTCACACTGAAATTCAGAGAATTATTAAATGTGCGCTGTGTCGCAAAAATAACGGTGTTTTACTCTGAATACGCTTCGCAATAGGTAACAAAATGAAAATGTGACACGACAATAAAATATGACCCGTATCAAAAAACGGAAATTAAACCAAAAAACATAATTGGAGGATAAAAATCTGTAATTGATGGAGGGATGTTTAGCGACAATACTTTGCTGGCGATTGGAGTCTTAGGCCCTGCATCTTAAATAAAAAAGGTACTCTATGATGAAAGTTAACCATTTTTTACTCTCAGCTTGTGCCGTATTCATTCTTGCTTGTCAGCCCGGATTCGCTAAGGACGTTAAAATAGGCATGGCGATTGATGATTTGCGTCTCGAACGCTGGCAGAAAGATCGCGATCTTTTTGTTGAGCAAGCCAAAAAGCAGGGGGCTGATGTTTTTGTTCAATCAGCAAACGGCAATGAAGCGACACAAATTTCTCAAATAGAAAACATGATTAATCGCGGCGTCGATGTATTAGTGATTATTCCTTATAACGGTCAGGTACTTGGTAATGTTATTGCGGAAGCAAAACGTGAGGGAATAAAAGTGCTTGCTTACGATCGCATGATTAATAATGCGGACGTGGATTTTTATATTTCATTTGATAATGAGAAGGTTGGCGAACTACAGGCGAAATATCTCGTCGATAAAGTGCCTGGCGGGAACTATTTCTTAATGGGGGGCTCACCGGTCGATAATAATGCGAAACTGTTTCGTCAGGGGCAAATGAAAGTCCTCACGCCGCTGATCGAGAGTGGGAAAATAAAAGTGGTCGGCGATCAGTGGGTTGATGCCTGGCTACCAGAGAACGCGCTGAAAATTATGGAAAATGCGCTAACGGCGAACAGCAATAAGATTGATGCTGTTGTGGCGTCGAACGATGCCACGGCGGGCGGGGCGATTCAGGCGCTTGCCGCACAGGGATTGGCAGGGAAAGTGGCGATTTCCGGTCAGGATGCCGATCTGGCGGCAATCAAACGTATTGTGGCAGGCACGCAAACCATGACGGTCTATAAGCCGATCAGCAAGCTGGCGAAAGACGCCGCAGATATTGCCGTGGCACTCGGTTCCGATAAAGCCCCGGAATCCAACGCTAAATTAAACAATGGGTTGAAAGACATTCCTTCCTTCTTACTGACCCCGATTCCCGTCGATAAATCCAATATCGATTCCACCGTCATTGCCGATGGCTTCCACAAAAAAGCGGACGTGTATTAACGCACTCCACCGCCAATATACCCTAAATAATTCGAGTTTCAGGATGTAGGAAAGAGGATTACCGAGCCACGACATAACGTTGTGGCTCGCCACTGTCGCAGGCGAGGCCTGAGACACCTGAATCACGGAGGCCATGATGCCGCATCTGTTGGAAATGAAAAACATCACCAAGGCGTTTGGCGCGGTGAAAGCCGTAGACAACGTTAGCCTGATGCTGGACGCGGGTCAGGTCCTGTCGCTGTGTGGCGAGAATGGCTCAGGGAAATCCACCTTAATGAAGGTGCTGTGTGGCATTTACCCGTATGGCAGCTATGACGGGCAGATCGTGTTCTCTGGCGACGAGCTGCGCGCCAACCATATTCGCGATACGGAGCAAAAAGGCATCGCGATCATTCATCAGGAACTGGCGCTGGTGAAAGAGATGACGGTGCTGGAGAACCTCTTTTTGGGCAACGAGTGGACGCGTTTTGGCGTGATGGATTACGACAATATGTACCTCCGCTGCCAGCGCATGCTGGAGCAGGTCAAGCTGGCCGTCGACCCGAATACCAAAGTGGGTGAGCTTGGATTAGGTCAGCAGCAACTGGTTGAAATCGCCAAAGCGCTGAACAAGCAGGTGCGTCTGCTGGTGCTGGATGAACCAACGGCCTCATTGACCGAGCGGGAAACCGCTATCCTGCTGGAGATCATTAAGGATCTGCGCGATCACGGTATTGCCTGCATCTACATCTCGCACAAGCTCAACGAAGTTAAAGCCATTTCCGATGTGATTTGTGTGATTCGCGACGGGAAGCCGATTGGTACGCGTCCGGCTGCTGAGCTGAGCGAAGACCAGATCATCGCCATGATGGTGGGGCGGGAACTGACGGAGCTTTATCCCAATGAACCGCATGTCGTTGGTGCAGAAGTGCTGCGCGTAGAACACCTGACCGCCTGGCACCCTGTGAATCGCCACATTCGTCGGGTGGATGATGTCTCGTTTGCTCTGCACCGAGGTGAAATTCTCGGCATTGCCGGGCTGGTTGGGTCAGGGCGTACCGAGACGGTGCAGTGCCTGTTTGGTGCCTATCACGGCCATTGGCAGGGCGATATCTTCATTGACGGTAAGCCAGTGACCATCAGCAATTGCCAACAGGCGATGGCACTGGGTATTGCGATGGTGCCGGAGGATCGTAAGAAGGACGGTATCGTCCCGGTGATGAGCGTGGCACAGAACATGACGCTGGCGGCACTCGACCAATTTACAGGGGCGTTTTTCATGCTGGATGATGCCCGTGAGCAGGACATCATCCGGCAGTCGCTAGCGAACCTGAAAGTGAAAACCTCCAGCCCGGAACTGGCGATTGCCCGACTAAGCGGCGGCAACCAGCAAAAAGCGGTGCTGGCGAAATGTCTGCTGTTGAACCCCCGCATTCTGATTCTCGATGAACCCACGCGCGGCATCGATATCGGTGCCAAATATGAAATCTATAAGCTCATTAATGCGCTGGTAAAACAGCACATTGCCGTCATTGTTATTTCTTCTGAATTGCCCGAAGTGCTGGGATTGAGCGATCGGGTATTGGTGATGCATCAGGGGCGGATCAAAGCGGATTTGGTCAATCGTGATTTAACCCAGGAACATGTTATGGAAGCTGCATTGAGGAGTGAATATCGTGCTGAAAACATCGCAGTCTGAACAACGACATATCGCCGGCTCTGCCTCGATGCTGCAACGGTTGAAAAGCATCAATCTTCAGGTCTACGTGATGATTGCCGCCATCATCGCCATCATGCTCTTTTTCACCTACATGACCGATGGGGCGTATCTCAGCGCGCGTAACCTCTCCAACCTGCTGAGGCAAACGGCGATCACCGGCATTCTGGCGGTCGGTATGGTGTTTGTCATTATCTCCGCTGAAATCGATCTGTCGGTCGGCTCGATGATGGGGTTGCTGGGCGGTGCGGCGGCGATTTTTGATGTCTGGTTTGGCTGGCCCTTGCCGTTGATCATCGTTGTTACGCTCGCGCTGGGACTATTGCTGGGCGCGTGGAATGGCTGGTGGGTCGCCTACCGGAAAGTCCCTTCTTTTATCGTAACGCTGGCGGGGATGCTGGCTTTTCGCGGCATTCTGATCGGCATCACCAACGGGACCACGGTTTCCCCGACCAGTGAGGCAATGTCGCAGATTGGGCAAAGCTATCTGCCTTCCGGCATGGGTTTTATGTTCGGTGCCATCGGACTAATGGTGTTTATTGCCTGGCAGTGGCGTCGGCGCAGCAGTCGCGCCCGATTAGGGTTACCGGTAAATCCACCCGCAGGTGATATTGGCCGTCAGACATTTACGGCACTGGTAGTGCTAGGCGCGATTTATCTGCTGAATGACTATCGCGGTGTGCCAACGCCGGTTCTGGTGCTGACGCTGTTGATGTTGGGCGGTATTTTTCTGGCGACGCGAACCGCATTTGGCCGCCGCATCTATGCCGTGGGCGGAAATATCGATGCCGCTCGCCTATCGGGCGTAAATGTCGAGCGCACCAAAATGGCGGTGTTCGCGATTAACGGCCTGATGGTTGCGGTTGCCGGGCTGATTCTCAGTTCACGATTGGGGGCCGGGTCGCCATCTGCCGGGAATATTGCCGAGCTGGATGCGATTGCCGCTTGCGTGATTGGCGGCACCAGTCTGGCGGGCGGCATTGGTAGTGTCGCGGGCGCGGTGATGGGGGCATTTATCATGGCGTCGCTGGATAACGGGATGAGCATGCTGGATGTGCCGACGTTCTGGCAATACGTCGTTAAAGGCGGAATCCTGCTGTTGGCGGTGTGGATGGATACCGCAACAAAGCGGCGCGTATGACGCAACGTCGAGTCTGCTAAGGAAATACGTGGCGGCTCGCAATAATCAGCAATTTATTTTGGCCTCTTGGGGCGCTGTGCTATTCAAGGAAGAAGACTTTATTCAAGGAACTTGCGATTAATGAGCGCCAACTGCCATGTTTGAAAAACGCTATCGCATCACGCTGCTGTTCAACGCCAATAAAGTGTATGACCGTCAGGTGGTTGAAGGCGTTGGTGAGTATTTACAAGCTTCCCAGTGTGACTGGGACATCTTCATTGAAGAGGATTTCCGTTGCCGCATTGATAACATCAAAGAATGGCTGGGCGACGGCGTGATTGCCGATTTTGACGATGGCGAGATCAAGCGGCTGCTACAGGATGTGAATGTTCCGCTGGTGGGTGTGGGCGGTTCTTACCATCAGCCCGAAGATTATCCGCCTGTGCATTATATCGCGACAGATAATTATGCACTGGTGGAAAGCGCGTTTATGCACCTCAAAGAGAAAGGGCTGAACCGCTTTGCGTTTTATGGCCTGCCGGCATCGGGCGGGAAAGGCTGGGCGCAGGAACGGGAGCATGCTTTCCGGCAGTTGGTTGCGGCAGAAAAGTATCAGGGCGTGGTGTATCAGGGAATGGAAACCTCGCCGGATAACTGGCAATACGCGCAAAATCGGCTGGCTGACTGGGTGCAGGGGTTACCGCCGCAGACGGGGATTATCGCGGTGACGGATTCTCGTGCGCGCCATCTGCTGCAAGTCTGCGAGCACCTGAATATTGCCGTACCAGAAAAGCTGTGCGTCATCGGGATCGATAACGAAGATCTGATTCGCTACCTTTCTCGCGTTGCGCTCTCGTCGGTAGCGCAGGGCACGCGCCAAATGGGGTATCGTGCAGCGAAGTTGCTGCACCAGCTGCTGTTGAATCAGTCTGATGTACCGCTACAGCGTATTTTGGTGCCGCCAGTTCGGGTGGTTGAACGTCGCTCAACGGATTATCGCTCCGTGCACGATCCTGCTGTGATTCAGGCGATGCATTTTATCCGCTATCACGCCTGCAAAGGGATTAAGGTTGAGCAGGTGCTGGATGCGGTGGGGATTTCCCGCTCGAATCTGGAAAAACGCTTCAAAGACGAAGTCGGCCAGACCATTCACGGTATGATTCATGAGGAGAAGCTGGATCGGGCGCGTAACTTGCTAATATCGACTTCGCTCTCGATTGGTGAGATCTCATTGATGTGTGGCTACCCTTCGCTGCCCTATTTTTATGCCGTCTTTAAGAAAGGGTATGACATCACGCCGAAAGAGTACCGCGAGCGTTATGGGGAAGGTTATTAAGGCTATTCATAAAAGAAGGTCATGCTGGAAGGTCACACAGGAAGGCGCGACGGTGCGCGCCTTATCATTAGGTTGGTGAACGGTTACGCTGGCACGCGCCAGTAATCGTAATCGATGTGCTCAACCTGGAAGTTGGCGTTTTCTTTGTCACCGGTCAGACGGCTGGCGATGGTAAAGGCAAAGTCGAATGTGACCCCCAGCCCCTTGCCGCTGATCAGATTGCCGTCTTCCACGACTTTCTCGTCAACATAAACGCCATCGGTCACGTCCTGCCATAAATTCCCGGAGCAAACGTAGCGGCGGCCTTTCAGCAGTTTGTTACCCCCCAGCACGCGAGCGGCTGCGGAGCACAGTGGGCAAATCAGTTTCCCCGCGTCGTCATGGCGACGGATAAACTCGACGACCATCGGGTTTGCGGCCAGATTTACCGTTCCCTGTGGGCCGCCAGGAATGACTACGGCATCAAACAGCGTGTCCTGATTTCTTTCCAACAGAGCATCGGCAAACATGCGAATATTGTGATAACTGTGCAGCTCCAGTCTGTCATAGCATGACAGCATGGTGACTTCTATCTTCATACGGTGCAGTACATCAATCACCATAATCGCTTCTGCTTCTTCAAACCCAGGAGCCAGCAGAACGGCGACTTTCTTAGACATAGCATCTCCAGCAATATGCAAGGGAAGGTGTTAACCGCAAGAGAATAGCAAAGAAATATCGCCAAAATGAAACGATGTTTTATTAATGTCGAGTGGGTCGCGTAAACGATTTTTGCTGCTTAGCTTGAAGAGAAGATAGCGCTATACTTGCTAACTTGGTCGTGAATTGGCCACGAATTTTTTTGCATGAAAGTATGACTCTTCTCTTCCTGTCCCGCCAAAAAGATGTTTAAATTATCACTCACTTATTTTGCATAAATATGCATTTGTGAGTGTGTCGATGTTGGTCATCGACCGGTCCGTTTGATGCAGGATGTGCACAGGGCCCGAACGCTCATGAATGTATGGCGTAACATAATGGTGTGGGCGACTCAGCTTATATCCAGAGATCTTTCGAGCAGGGATTATATATATGACAACGATTCTCAAGCATCTTCCGGTTGGTCAGCGTATTGGTATTGCGTTCTCGGGTGGTCTGGATACCAGCGCTGCACTGCTTTGGATGCGTCAAAAAGGCGCGGTGCCTTATGCGTATACCGCGAACCTGGGGCAGCCAGACGAGGATGACTACGAGGAAATCCCACGTCGGGCTATGGAATACGGCGCAGAAAATGCTCGCCTGATCGACTGCCGTAAGCAACTGGTTGCTGAAGGTATCGCTGCGATTCAGTGTGGCGCATTCCACAACACGACGGCGGGCGTGACCTATTTCAACACCACGCCATTGGGCCGTGCGGTTACCGGTACGATGCTGGTTGCTGCAATGAAAGAAGACGGCGTAAACATCTGGGGCGACGGCAGCACCTATAAAGGCAACGATATTGAGCGTTTCTATCGTTACGGCCTGCTGACTAATGCTGAACTGAAGATTTACAAGCCGTGGCTGGATACCGATTTCATTGATGAACTGGGCGGCCGTCAGGAAATGTCCGAGTTTATGTCACAGGCAGGGTTCGGCTATAAAATGTCGGCTGAGAAAGCCTATTCCACCGATTCCAACATTCTGGGTGCAACCCATGAAGCGAAGGATCTGGAATTCCTGAATTCCAGCGTCAAAATCGTTAACCCGATTATGGGCGTGAAGTTCTGGGACGAAAACATCAAAGTGCCAGCAGAAGAAGTGACCATCCGTTTTGAACGTGGTCACCCAGTAGCGTTGAACGGCAAGACCTTTGCCGATGACGTTGAACTGATGCTGGAAGCGAACCGCATCGGCGGTCGTCACGGTCTGGGCATGAGCGATCAGATCGAAAACCGCATCATTGAAGCGAAAAGCCGCGGCATCTATGAAGCGCCGGGAATGGCACTGCTGCACATTGCCTATGAGCGTCTGGTTACCGGTATCCACAACGAAGACACCATCGAGCAATACCACGCCAATGGCCGTCAACTGGGTCGTTTCCTGTATCAGGGACGCTGGTTCGATTCTCAGGCTCTGATGCTGCGTGATTCTTCTCAGCGTTGGATCGCCAGCGCCATCACGGGTGAGGTTACGCTGGAGCTGCGTCGTGGCAATGATTATTCCATCATGAACACCGTGTCTGACAATCTGACCTATAAGCCAGAACGTCTGACTATGGAGAAAGGCGACTCGGTCTTCTCGCCAGATGATCGTATCGGCCAACTGACCATGCGCAATCTGGATATTACCGACACGCGTGAAAAACTGTTTAATTATGCTGAAACGGGCTTGCTCTCTTCCTCCGCCAGCACGGGTTTGCCGCAGGTAGGGCAACTGCAGGATAAAGCAGAGAAATAACGCACAGATTGAGTAATATAAAAATCCGGAATCGTCTCGCGTTTCCGGATTTTTTTTATCTGTTTATCATATGTTTATATTGGATTTTCTCGCGGTGTTTTTTTGTTTATGAACTCTTGCTGACAATGCAGGTTGCATCTGTACAACCGCCGTGGAAAGCGACAGAATACAATGACAATAAGCCGAGGATTTTAAAAGGCAAAAGAACGTATTGGATGGTGTATCTGTTTTTGTGATGTCTAGCTGCAAATTTTTAATGGAGGAAAAATGTTAGAGATATTCGATGTAAGTTACACACTATTGTCGGAAAAAAAATCGGAAGAATTGTTTACGCTCAGAAAAGAAACGTTTAAGGACCGGCTAAATTGGGCGGTAAAATGTATTAATGGGATGGAGTTCGATCAATATGATGATGATAACGCGACCTATCTTTTCGGCGTAGAAGATAATCAGGTCATTTGCAGTTCCCGGTTAATCGAAACAAAATACCCTAATATGATTACCGGCACATTTTTTCCCTATTTTGATAAAGTAGATATTCCCGAAGGAAACTATATTGAGTCGAGTCGCTTTTTTGTAGATAAAGCTCGGTCGAAAACTATTTTAGGTAATACTTATCCCGTTAGCACGATGTTCTTTTTGGCAACGGTGAATTACTCAAGAAGTAAAGGATATGATGGTGTTTACACAATCGTCAGCCATCCTATGCTCACAATATTAAAGCGTTCTGGCTGGAAAATTTCTGTTGTTGAACAAGGATTGTCAGAAAAGCAGGAAAGGGTTTATCTACTGTTTTTACCTGTCGACAAAGAAAGCCAGGATGTGTTAGTTCGTCGTATAAATAACAATCAAGAGTTCGTTGAAAGTAAGCTACGAGAGTGGCCACTGTCTTTCGAGCCTATGACTGAACCGGTCGGATAAGTTGTAATTCGATGCCAAGTCTGATGGCATGTTTGGCATTTAATACACCGAGTTTTTTTACAACATTGCCGATGTGGAATTTAACGGTTCCTGTTTTAATACCTAATATCAGTGCGATTTCCTGATAGGTTTTTCCCATGCTGGCCCAGTAAAGAATTTCATTTTCTCGTTGAGAAAAAATATCTTTATCATTTGACCTTTCATCCTCTTTGTTTCTGATCATCTCTCTGTAAAGAGAGATGGTTTCTGAATGGATGTTCATCAACGTCATTTGTAATTTATCTTTATTACTCTCGATGACCTCATCAATGTTACTCACATTAGATTCATCAATCATGATAGATAACATAACCAGATTGTTAGTGTGGTCATGAAGCACGAAAGTATAGCCGTTGGTGATGTTATGCTCTTTGGATAAGTTGAAGATCTTTGACATCTTCAGTTGTGTGCTTACAAGTAAATCTTCGTCCCAAGGGAAAGGTGTGATTTTATTAAGTGCAGCAATGACTACAGGATCGATGTGTTGATAGTTATTGGCTCGGTATATCTCTCTCCACTCGTCATGGTGATTTGAAATGATAAGAATTTCTGTAGGTTTTTTCTTATTTAATACCATATAGGAATATTTGATGTCGCCATAGTGACTTAATGCTGTATCGAATTGATTTTTTATTACTCTGCTTATAGTTTCATTGTTGGAGAATAATTGCGACATCTCATGACCTCAACCTGAAAACTCAACATCCTGTAGTAGAAAAAGTATATACCTATACCTATAGGTATATCTATAGGAACCTATACCGATAGCCTAACCTATACCTTAGTATAGCTTTTCTTTGAGGTGGAAAAACATACAATTATACGACAATGTTAAGGGCGTAAAGTAAAAGAAACAAACACCGCTCAGGATAAGCGTGATGATTGGCTAACATCAGGGAATGCTAATTAAGCGAGATTTATCAATAGTATAATAAAAATAGCTTTTTCTCCTCTATGGCCTGTATTGTTTTACAGGCCCATCAGGTCTCAATTACATTAATTGTCTTCATGAGTTGCATCCGCCTTTCATATTTTGTTATCCCTTTCGCTGTACCTCACGTCTCGTCGATATTGTGGTATTCCCACAGCCGATTGAAATGCACATCGTCGAGATTGCGGGCTGAATCCGCGTTACCCGCAAAGGGCCGTGCGGTGGTTGCCGCCGCGCCCCATGGCTGTTCTCTGTCATAGCTGGCGTCAATCGTGCTGTCGCGAATTACTAACTGGCCGTTTGCCGTCTGGCCCGGCTGATATCCCGTCTGCCTTGCTCCCTGATCCCAGGCGCGCCCCAGTTTGGCCTTTTTTCCTCCGCTGAAGCCTTCGTCTCCCGTGAAACGACACGCCACTGCCAGAAAGCCGTATTGCACCCACGGCATGCTGTCAGGCGCGAAGACGTGAATATCTTTCGCCCCACGGCTGGAAACTGTATGAAAGCGGACACGCTCGAATACCGCAGTTGCGCGCCCAAAAACGTAATCGACATCACCCTCAATGTAGCTGTCTTTAATGTAGGCTCGGCTGTAGCGGTCCGTGACGTACTCATTCTGGAGGTTGCTGGTATTGACGAAAAACGTGTCCTGACGACCGATGAGGTGAACCTTTTCAAGCTGAACCTTGTCGCCGTCGGTGCGCAGCGCGACAGCCTGATGTGCTCGGCCGTCTACTGAATCCAGCAAGGTATTCACCACCGTCAGGTTCTTCATCTGGAAATTGTCACTTTGCGACCAGACCACGGCGGCACAAATGGTATCAATCGTCGCGTTCTGCTTTGATGCACAGAGATCGTACAGGTACCAGGCGGGGTCACCGGGCTGATATTCGCCGTGCGAATTTACCGTTTCCCGATAGATCGCGGGTGAAAACATCGAATCCAGCGCGAGTTGAATCACTACGTCATCCGGCTTTTCTCCCGCCCCACATAGCGTGAGCGGTGGGGCATCAGCAGGGATATAGACCGTACCGGTATAGGTGCCCGGCAGCAGTTTAATCTCAATCCGCGCTCGACCATTCTGCGCCCGCAGCGCGGCGTTCACCGCCTGTTGAACATGGGTGTGCGTTGCGCCATCCACCCCGACCTGTGGCCCGACAACCCAGGGCGTCGCCGGATCGACCTCAATCGGTGCAGGCAGCCAGATGTCAGCTTCTGTCTGATCATCGTGTCCAGGCCGCGTGAAATAGTGCGGGAGCGTGAAGCGTTCGGCTTCCTGCGAGGAGAGAATGGGGCGATGAATCGTGCCGGGGTACGTCGTTTTTGTCATGATCTTATCCTATCTTCGCGGCAAGATTCTCTGAGATATCATCGGCTCTCTGCCCGAAGCGCAACCGATAGGTTGAGGGCGTGAGATCGAGCTGCTGGCGAAAATGGTGGCGTAACGAGGCTGCGGTACCGAATCCTACCGTTTCGGCGATTTTCTCGATCGATAAGCGCGTGTTTTCCAGTAAATCGCGAGCGGTATTCAGCCGTTCGGCCAGTAGCCAGCGCGCTGGTGTCGTACCCGTAGCGGCAGAAAAACGGCGAAGGAACGTGCGTGGGCTCATACAAGAAATTGCCGCCAGCTTCGTAACGGAATACTCTTCCGCGAGGTTGGCTCGGACATGATCGATAAGCGGTCCGAGTCGCGAGCGTTCGTAGTCTACAGGTACTGCTTTTTCAATATACTGTGCTTGCCCACCATCACGATGCGGTGCGACCACCAATCGGCGAGCCACTTGATTGGCCGCTTTGCTGCCGTAATCCCGACGGATGAGATGCAGCCCCAGATCGATACCCGCCGCACTTCCGGCTGACGTAAGAATCGTTCCTTCATCAATATAAAGCACGTCTGGCTCGATGTTGATATCAGGATATTGCATTTTTAACGTGTCGCTGTAGCGCCAGTGTGTCGTGGCGCGTCGCCCGGAAAGCAGGCCTGTCGCCGCGAGGACAAAAACGCCAGAACAGATAGAGAGTAGCCTGGCACCCTGCTGGTGTGCCTGGCGTAATGCATCGACCAGATGTTCAGGGACGGGCACATCACTGCCTTTCCAGCCGGGAATGATAATCGTCCCTGCCTGTGTTAACAGCTCAAGGCCACCATCGGCAACCACATGGATTCCACCCGTTGCCCGCATTGCGCCACTGTCTAAACCCGCAACGGCAAACTGATACCAATTTTCACCCATTTCGGGGCGTGGAAGGCCGAAGACTTCAACAGCGATACCAAATTCGAATGTACACAGGCCATCATAAGCGAGTACGACAACAAGCGGATTGAACATCGGTTTCCTCACCTCAATAACTTGTCATGATATTGACGATATATGGCAATAATGCCATCTGCCAGCCTTTATGTATCCGTTTTATAGTCGAGCCTCATTCCAATCAATGAGAAAAATCGATGAGTTACGTGACTGAATATCCCTTTGCTGCTTCTGATATCGCCCTATCCCATTTTTCACGTCGTCTGTCTGTGGAAACGGACTGTGCGGATGTTGCGGGATCGCTCTCTGACACTCAGCAGGACTTTGTGTTACTGCATGTGGTGGGATCGACGAAGCACTTTAGCGCGCGCCATATACCGGGGGCGATTCACCTTCCGCATCGTGAAATTACACCTGAGCGTATGGCCGAGTGGCCTGATGACACGCGGTTTGTCGTCTATTGTGCGGGACCACACTGCAATGGTGCCGATCAGGCGGCATTGAAGCTGGCACAACTCGGTCGCCCGGTAAAAATTATGATAGGGGGAATCACGGGATGGGAAGATGAAGGCTTCGCCTTCGCCTAATCTCACCTGCCTATGGCAGAGGGGGCCAGCCCTTCTGCCAACACCTAATTCCCTTGATACCACGTCCAGATTTTGACTAGCAGTGCCGCTGATACACTCCAACACACGACTGCCGCGAGTAGCGCCTGGGGCAATTTCATCCACGCGGTAAAGTAATAAAGTGAGATGAGATAAACCAGATAAGGAATCACGGACCAGATGCCAAACAGGATGGTGGCGCGCAGCGCTTCCAGTCCACGTTCGGTGCCAACGATATAATGTGCGATCAGTGCGAACGTGGGGAATAACGGTACCAGCCCGGCAATATAATAGTTTCGGCTTTTCGCCAGTACGCTGATGAGCAATACGATTAGCGCGCCAATAACTGATTTGATAAACAATGACATAAGTATAACTTCTGGCTTAATTAAGCATCGCGAATGGACAGAGAATAGCGAAAAAGTGTCGGGATGGAATAGGGCGACCGCACAGCTTAAGATTTCAATTCGCGGTGATTTCGTTATTCTTAGCAGCAGAATGAATAAATACCGTACGTGATGACCTGCTCAGTACGGGTAAAACGATAATAAATCTGGAAAGGATTGAAGTTGAAGACGCAAAGTCATGCAGTCACTCAGGGATTGGTTCCACTCAAGATTATTTCTACCGGCAGCGCGCTTCCTGCGCAGCGGGTGACGTCGGCTGAATTAGATGTGCGGCTCAATAAGCCCGCTGGTTATGTCGAAAGCCGTTCAGGCATTATTTATCGCCACCATGCGGATAATCATGCCAGCCAGGCGGAACTCGGTGTGGCGGCGTTAAATGACGCGCTGGCGCGGGGCGTTATTCCGCCAGCGTCCATCGATCTGCTGTTGTTTGCTTCTGCGATTCCGATTCAGGCGCTGCCTTATAGCGCCAGCCACTTATTAAAGGCCTCGTCCCTGCCAAAAGGGACGGCCAGTTTCGATATTAACAGCAGCTGCGTCAGCTTTATTTCCGCGCTTCAGGTGGCGGCCGGGTTGTTAAATACCGGCGCTTATCGACGCATTGCCATCGTCTCTACCGAACTGGCTTCGCGCGGTATCGATTGGGATGACGAAGAGTCGTCGCTGATTTTTGGCGATGGTGCCGCGTGTGCGATTGTCGAACGCGGCGATGGGCGCAGCGGTATTGCGGCGTGTCTGCTGGAAACCTACCCGAAGGGCAACGAACTGTGCCAGATCCGCGCAGGCGGTACCTTGCGTAACCCGCGTGCGGGGATGGAACTGCATGATTTTCTGTTCCATATGCAGGGAAAACGGCTATTCAGGCAGGCTTCTGCCCTGATTGAGGGCTATCTGCAACGGCTGCTGGATGCCAGCGGTTATTCGCTGGATCAGATGGCGGCGGTGGTTCCGCATCAGGCCAGTCACCTGTCGCTGGAGCATATGCGTAAGCGGCTGGCGATCCCGACCGAAAGGCTGATTGATATTTACCGCTATCACGGTAATCAGGTGGCGGCCTCGATTCCGACGGCGCTGCATCATGCCATCGTGACGCAGCGTCTGCCTGAGGGGGAACCCGCGATGCTGGTCGGTACGGCCGCCGGGTTGACGCTGGGCGGCATGGTATTGATCCCATGAGAGTCTTCGTCACGGGCGCAACCAGCGGATTGGGGCGTAATGCGGTGGAGTGGCTGCTTCAGGCTGGGCATCAGGTGCTGGCCTGCGGGCGCGATCGCTCGGTGGGGCAACAGCTTGAAGCGCTGGGCGCGCAGTTTGTCGGTATCGATTTGGTGGAAACCTCGGTAGACCAGTTTCGAACGCTGATGGCGGGCTGCGACGTGGTCTGGCACTGCGCCGCGAAATCATCACCGTGGGGCCAATATAATGATTTTTATCAGAATAATACTGAGGTGACGGCACGGCTGGCTGACGCCGCTGGTCAGTTGGGTATCTCGCGCTTTGTACATATCTCCACGCCCGCGATTTACTTCGATTTCCAGCACCACCTGAATATCGATGAAAGCTACCGCGCGGCGCGTTTTGCCAATCACTATGCGCAGACTAAATTTCTGGCGGAAGAACGCCTTCAGGCGCTGACGTCGCGCTACCCGCAAACTACCTACGTGATTCTGCGCCCGCGTGGCCTGTTTGGCCCGCACGACCGCGTGATTCTGCCGCGAGTTCTGGAACAGATCGCAGTGGGCGGCGGCGTGTTGCGGCTCCCGCGCGGTGGCGAGGCGTTGCTGGATCTGACGTTTGTCGGCAACGTGGTGGAAGCGATGGCGCTTGCCAGCCAGCGCACGGGGTTAGTGTCTGGTTCGGCGTACAACATCACCAATCATGAACCCGCACGCCTTGTAGACATGCTTCAACAACTGCTGGCTGGGCAACTAGGGATGAACTATCGCGTCAGGGCGGTGCCGTATCCGCTGCTGCACGCGGTGGCGGGTGGCATGGAGCTGTTCTCGTGGTTTAGCCGGAAAGAGCCGCTGTTGACGCGCTACAGTGCGGGAGCGGTGAATTTCGATATGACGCTCAGCGCGGAGAAAGCCAAACAGGAGCTGGGGTATCAGCCGCGTTTCTCCCTTCAGCAGGGCATCGAGCTAACGGGTAACTGGTTCAACGCGCATCTTGCACAGCGGAGCACTGACCGACATGGCTAATATTTCAACGTTTGAAGTCGGGTACTGCCTGCATCCCGGCTGCATGGCGCTGCGTGGTGCGGGATGGAAAGTATGCCGTTTTCCGGCGCGCGTCTGGATGTTGGAAAGTCAGGGTAAGCGCTGGCTGTGGGACACCGGCTATGCCCAGCATTTTACCGATGCCACGCAATCCGGCCTGTTCCAGCTGTACCGCAGAATGACACCGGTGCATTTCGAGACGAAAGACGCGCTGATTCACCAGCTACATGGGCAGGGGATTCAACCTGCGGACATTGATGGCCTGATTATTTCTCATTTTCATGGCGACCATATCGCGGGGCTGCGGGATTTCCCTAACGTACCGTTTATCTGTTCGGCGCTGGGCTGGCAGCAGACGCGGAATCTGCGCGGTTTCGCGGCCTTGAAGCGGGCATTTGTGCCCGCGCTGATCCCTGAACATTTTGAGCAGGCGCTTCAGTTTGTCGAAAACTTCCCGCTTACCGATCTGCCAGCCGAGCTGGCGCCGTTTACGCAAGGCTATGCGCTGCCGGGTAGCGATAAAGAGATCGTGCTGGTGCCGTTGCCCGGCCATGCCGCCGGACACCTCGGCGCGTTTGTGCTGACGGAAAACGGCTGGGTACTGCTGGCAAGCGATGCCGCTTGGTCGCCGCACAGTTATCGCGAAGGGCGTGGGCCGTCGCGCTTGGCGAATCTGGTGATGGACGATCCAAAAGCCTATTACCACACGCTGGATCAACTGCACCAGTTGCACCTGAACGGGCAAGTCGAGATTCGGCTGTGTCACGAGGGTGACCTATGATTCCGCTGATGACGATCTGGCACTATTTCCGCGCCAGACGCCTGACCTTTTCTACTCGTCAGGCGCTTGAACGCCATCAGCAGCGCCAGCTTTCTCGTTTTGCTCGGCGCGTGCTGGCGCGTAGTCCCTATTTTCGTCCTTACTGCCAGCTACCCATGACATCCTGGCCGATGATGGATAAAGCCGTGATGATGGCCGAATTCGATCGGATGAACACCGCCGGGCTTAAGCGGGATGAACTGCTCGCCTGCGCGCGCCGTAGTGAAGAAGATCGCGACTTCACACCGAATGTGGGCGGGTTTAGCGTTGGGCTGTCGTCCGGCACCTCTGGGCAGCGTGGCCTGTTTGTCGTCAGCCCGCGTGAACAACAGGTGTGGGCGGGAGGTATGCTGGCGAAAATGCTGCCGGACGGCTTACGTGTCGGTGAGCGGGTGGCGTTGTTCCTGCGGGCGGATAACAATCTGTATCACAGCGTGGATAACCGTTGGCTCAGCCTGTCGTTTTACGATCTCTTCGCGCCATTTTCTGAGCATTTTTCGCGGCTGGAAGCGTGGTCGCCGTCGATTATCGTCGCCCCCGCACAGGTGCTGCGCGAACTGGCGCTGGCGGTACAGCGTGGTGAGCTGCGCCTGTCGGTCAAAAAGGTGATTTCTGTAGCCGAGGTGCTGGAACCGCAGGACAAGCAATTGTTGCAGCAGGTCTTCGGGCAGGTTGGGGAGGTGTATCAGGCGACGGAAGGCTTTCTGGCATCGACCTGCGAACACGGTACGCTGCATCTCAACGAAGAATTTATTCACATCGAGCCGCAGTGGCTGGATGACGAACGCTTTACGCCCATCATCACCGATTTTACTCGCAGTACGCAGCCGATTGTGCGCTATCGACTGGACGATGTGTTGGTGAAGCAAAAAACGCCCTGCGCGTGTGGCCGAGTGACGATGGCGATTGCCCGCATTGAAGGGCGCAGCGATGATAGCCTGCGATTGCCGGACAGTAACGGCGAGCCTCAGACTGTGTTTGCGGATCTCTGTAGCCGGATTATTGCCAATGCGCTGCCGCTGCATGCCGACTATCGGCTAGTGCAGCAGGGCGATGCGACGCTGCATTTATCTGCCGCGTGCAGCCTGCCGGAGCTGGAAGCCTGTCGGGATAGTCTGTCGCAGCAGTTTGCGTTGCAGGGTATTGATGCGTCGCGGCTACGGTGGCATCTCACCGCCGGTGAGATTGCGCCAGAATTTACGCAAAAGCGCAGACGGATTACCCGTTTGAAGGAGAGTGCATGAGGCTATTTCCTCAAGAAACGCTGCTGTTGCGACTGAAAGCGCTGCTCTTCGGTTGGGGAACGGTCGGGCTGGTATATCAACTGAGTGCGCAGTTTCAGGGGCAGGGAACGGTACTGCCAACGTCGTTTGTTGATGAGTGGATTCCTTTTAGCGCCTCGGCGATCTGGCTGTATCTCTCGTTTTTTATCATCGTGCCGCTGTCTTACTTATCTTGCCCGATTACGCGTCTGGCGGGGTTACGTCGAGCAACGCAGCTGACTGCCTTGATCGCGGGCGTGGTGTACCTGATTTTTCCGACCACGATGGTGTATCCACAGGTCGTCGGGGACGATCTCTCTACCCATGTGCTACAGCTTTTGCTGCATATCGACTCGCCGCAGAATTGCCTGCCGTCGCTGCATATTGCGCTAACGGTGCTGGCGGTGTGGGCGATGAGTGATGGCCAGCAGAAGGTGAAAACCGGTTTGTACCTTCTGTGGGGAGCGGCGATAGCCCTTTCTATCCTGCAACTGCGCCGACACCTGTTCATCGATCTGGTGACCGGCGCGATGCTGGCGGGGATCGTCGGCTGGGTCTTTCTGCGTAGCCGGGAGATGGTGAAGGCCATTTCCCCAGCGGCTCCGCTGCCTAACGATAAGCGCCATCAGGAATGACATCATGATTGATTTAGCACTCCCGATTGTCTTTATGCTGGTTGTGGTGATTGGCGAAGCGCTGGTTTTACAGTGGATGCAGCGTGAGACGGTGAACTGGCATGACGTGGTTTTCAACCTGAATTCAGGGCATATCATGCTGTGGCTTTTTCGCAGCGTGGAAATTTTTTGCTATGGCTATGTTGCGGCGCATTTCAGTTTTGGCTGGGTGGACACCTGGCCGCCGGTGCTGATGTGGCTGTTCGCGCTGCTCGCCTGGGATTTCGGTTTCTATTGGCTACATCGCCTGCACCATACCTTCGGCGTGCTGTGGGCGGTGCACGTGGTGCATCATCAGGGTGAACATTTTAATCTGTCGCTGGGCGTGCGTAATTCCTGGTATTCCTCGCTGACCTCGATTCCGTTCTTCCTGATTTTGGCGTTGCTCGGCGTTCCACTGTACGTGTTCGTTACCGTTTCCATCCTGCATTACAGCGTTCAGCTCTTTAACCATAATGCGATGACGCCCAAGCTGGGCTGGCTGGAAAAGGTTCTGGTGACGCCCGCACACCATCGCGTACATCACGTGAACGACCGTGCGTACGCCGATAAGAACTTCGGCGGCACCTTCATTTTTTGGGACAAGCTGTTTGGCAGCTTTTGTCCGCAGCTGCCCGACACGCCTTTTCGCTACGGCGCAGGCAAAGAAACGCCATCGAACAATCCATTTTGGGCTAGTAACCTGCCTTTTCTGTCGTACCTCAAACTGTCGGTGAGTCGCACGCGTCAGGCGACGTTTCATTGTACGCCAATGGCGTTGATTGCTGGGGCGATGCTGCTGTTTGCGCTGGTGGTGGGCTATGTTTATCTGTATGGCTACGGCTATGATTCCGCCGATCTGTCGCAGGCGGCGCTCTTCCTGCTGCTGGTGGCCGGTGCGGTCGCGCTGGGCGGGATTTCCGAAGGACAACGCTGGGCCATTTACGTTTGGCTCGTGGTGGTGTTGCTATTCCCTGCCGTGTTTCTTGTCTATCTCGGCTGGGAAGCGCTCTACTGGAAGATTGCGATGCTGATGCTGGTGCTGCACGGGTTGGCAATGGCTGTCGGCTGGGGCCGACGCCCCCTGACCAAGGAGCCTGAGAATGTCTAGTGTGCTTCCCGCCAAACCCTATCCCGCCAAGGGCGAACAGGCTTTTCATCGGGCATTACAGCGGGAAACGTCAGCCTATCTTCGCGCTAATCACGATCATCGTTTTGCCGATGGCGGGCAGTTCGTTAAGGCTGGATTACTCTTTTTATGCTGCATCGCCTGTTATGCTGTTTGCTTAGTGCAGCAGACGGCGTGGACGTTTTTCCTGAGCTATTTTGCTTTCATCATGCTGTCGATGTTATTGAATATCATCGTTAATCATGACGCCTCCCATAATACCTTTTTCCGCAATCGAACACTGAATCGCGTGGTCGGGCGCATCGTCACGTTACCGTTAGGCATCGATCCCGATTACTGGCGTTTGCGTCATGTGGACTTCCACCACATCTATCCGAATGTGGAACATTACGATCTGGATACGGAAGAGAATGGGGTTTTCCGCCAAACGCCTTTTCAGCGCCACCGTTCCTACATGCGTTATCAGCATCTTTACTGGCCGCTGGTGGCTGCGTTCTCGCTCCCTTATATCGCCTGGATTTTTGATTGGGCCGATCGCTTGGGTAAAACCCCCGTCAATGCCCGTTCAGTACAGTTAGGCTACCGCGGATGGATGATTTTTATCGGCAGTAAAATCGGCCATGTCCTTCTGTTACTGGTGATTCCCATTATGGTGGGAGCGGTACACAGCATTAGCCCGGGCATCGTGCTATTGAGCTATTTGTTGGGGCAGATGCTGGCCTCGTTGCTGGTGGTATTTTTGCTGCTGGGCACGCACTGGGCGGAGGCTGAGTTCTATACCGTTACCGATACGGAAACAATGCCTCAGGGCTGGTATCAGCACAACTTTGCGACAGCCTGTGACTGGCTACCGACGCCGCGCTGGCTTGAGCGCTGGACGGGAGGGCTACACTTACATCTGACGCATCATCTTTTTCCGGGATGGCATCATCGTCATTATCCTGCGTTAGCCGATATCTTACGGCGCGTGGCCGCCGAGCATGGCATGAACTACCGCTGTATTACCTATCGTGAGTTACTGGCCAGTCAGCGCCGGTTTTTAAAATTGATGGGCGAAGGTAACGATCAGCGGACTGCGCAACGTGTCGTGAAAGCGGGAGCGGAGGAAGAATGACGCTCGCCCCGCTAAAGCCGCTCCGCTATGAACAAGGTCGCGATCTGGCGTTGCATCGGGCGTTGATGAAGGCCGCGAATGACTATCTGGCAGAAACGGGTGACCACCGTTTTGCCAATGCCGGATTTATCGGCAAGATGCTGTTTCTGGTGGCGTTGTGTCTGACATTTTATGGTTTCAGCCTCCGGCAGACGACGCTGTGGGGCTTTGCGGGCTGCTACTTTGCCTTTATTTTCACCGCCATGTTTCTGGCGGTGAACGTGGTGCATGATGCCTCGCATAACGTCTTTTTCCGGCGGCCGTGGGCGAATCGCCTGCTCAATATCGTGGTGAGTATTCCGCTCGGTATGGATTCCGACTGCTGGCGGGTGCGCCATGTGATTTTTCATCATGCGCACGTCAACGTGCAGCACTACGATCTGGATATCGAAGAGAACGGCGTTTTGCGGCAATCGCCCTATCATCGGTTTCGCTTTTTTATGCGCGCCCAGCGCTACTACTGGCCGATGGTGGCGTCGCTGACATTCCCCTGCATCATCTGGTTTTTTGACTGGCTCGATCGTGCGGGGAAAACGCAGGTGACGCGCAATATGACGCTTCAGGGTGCTAAGGGCTGGGGTATTTTTCTGTTATCAAAAGTGCTGCATGCCCTGCTGGCGCTGGCGATCCCTTATTGGCTGTTGTCGCCGACACCCGTCAGCGCTGGTGCGCTGTTGCTGGTTTATCTGCTGAGCCAAATGCTGTCATCGCTGATTTTTGTCGTCCTGATTCTGGGGTCGCACTGGGCAAAAGGCACGTTCTATCAGGCACCGGACGATGGCCTATTTAGGCATGGTCGCTATCAGCACGTCTTTTCCACCACGGTGGACTGGGCGACTCGTCCCGCCTGGCTTGGCTACTGGCTGGGGCAGCTTAATATGCACCTGACTCACCATATTTTCCCCAACTGGAATCATCGACATTACCCTGCGTTATCGAAAATTATTGCAGACGTCGCTCCACGTTACGGCATTGATTATCAATGTATTACGTTGAAAGCGATTTTGGTTGAGCAGCAGCGTTTTCTTAAAAAGATGGGAAATGGCAGCAAGCAATAGCCCGTTATCCGTTTTATCAATCAGTTAGGTTTCATCTGTTTTTCAAGGAGCGATACTTCATGCGTTATTTATCTCTGGCCGCTTCATCCCTGCTGTTCTTTTGCACCTCGTCCGTTTGGGCAATAGATTGCAGCAAGGCCAGCACAGACACTGAGAAAATGATTTGTGCCAGCAGCCATTTACAGCAGCTTGATACGGTATTAAACAAGGCCTATCAGGGGTACGCGAAAAAAGAGGGCAAAGCGCAGGCGCTCCTGACGCAGCGCGCGTGGCTGGCTGAGCGTGACCGCTGTAAGGATGACGTTTGTCTGGGGAATGAGATGGTTTCCCGTATTCAGGCGCTTTCCGGCAGTGAAAATATCTCTCTGATTACTCAGGCATCAGACCAGTGGGACTTCGTTCTCAGCGTGGCGACGTGCACGCTCGATCCTTCTTACTCAACCTGTGAAGGCCCCGGCACGCTGGATATCTTTAAGAAAGGGCGTGGTGACCTGTTCCAGCGTATCACGATGGAAAATATGTTCATCGAGCTGAACAATAAGGGCGAAGTGACAGCGAATCTGGTCGAGGTCTATGGTGAGAACAACAGCGGGCTGGTGATTGATGATGCTAACTTCGATCACCACGCGGATATCATGCTGCGTAATGGCAATAACGGCGCTTACGGCGGGCCGTCTTACGATGTGTACCTGTTTGATGTGGAAAAGCAGCAGTTTACCCAGAACGCGCCGCTGACCGAGTTAGCCAGCTCCAACCTCGGCCTGTTCGAGATTGATGAGAAGAGTAAGACCATCACGACCTTTACCAAAAGCGGCTGCTGCTGGCACCAATGGTCTACCTACCAGATAGCCAATAATAACCCTGTCCTGATTGTCGAAAGCACGGAAGCCTACTCCGAAGAGAAGCAGGCGATGGTTGCCACCACCCGCGAATTAGTGGGCGGCAAGTGGAAGGTGAAGGAAGAGATCGTGAAAGTCGACGAACCGTAAAACTCCCCTGTTCAACAGACAGACGCTGTAGGCTGGCGTCTGTCACCGCCTCGCTCTCGCCACACTCTCGTTATTCCCCCGCCAGTTTCCGATACTTTGCAAAAGTGTTACGTCAGACGTTCCTATCATGACTTTTTTGCCACTTACCAGACCGAAATGGCAGCGATGAAAAGGTAAATACCGTGCAGAACGCGCAGCATGGCAAAACTTCACAAAAAAAACGTGTTTTGTTAACAACTCGTTTATGCGTTGTATTCTCTAACCCTACCTTGGAGACGCCTGACATGAGCACCACCCAGAAACGTATGTACATCAACGGTGAGTTTGTTGAAAACAGAAGCGGGAAGTGGATTGATGTGGTGAACCCAGCCACAGAGCAGGTCATTTCACAGATCCCAGAAGGCTCCGCTGACGATGCGAAAAGCGCGATAGAGGCGGCAGAAGCCGCACAGCCGGGCTGGGAAGCGCTGCCTGCGGTTGAGCGTGGCGTCTGGCTGCACAAGATTGCCGATGGTATCCGTGAGCGCGAAGCCGAACTGACCGATACGATTATCGCGGAAGGCGGCAAGACGCACGGCCTGGCACAGACGGAAGTGCTGTTCACCGCTGACTACCTCGACTACATGGCGGAGTGGGCGCGCCGTTACGAAGGCGAAATCATTCAGAGCGACCGCCCGAATGAAAATATCTTCGTCTTCCGTAAAGCGATTGGCGTGACGACGGGTATTCTGCCGTGGAACTTCCCCTTCTTCCTGATTGCGCGTAAAGCGGCACCGGCACTGATTACGGGCAACACCATCGTTATCAAACCGAGCGAAATCACGCCCAATAATGCGGTGATTTTCGCCGAAATTATTCACAAAATCGGTCTGCCGAAAGGCGTCATCAATTTTGTTACCGGCTATGGCCCAACGGTCGGGCAAGAGCTGGCCGCGAACCCGAAAGTCGGCATGGTCAGCCTGACCGGCAGCGTGGCTGCGGGCATTGCAACCATGACAGCAGCAGCGCAGAACGTCACGAAGGTGTCGCTGGAACTGGGCGGCAAAGCGCCCGCTATCGTGATGGACGACGCCGATCTCGATCTAGCAGTGAAAGCGATTGTCAGTTCCCGTGTCATCAACAGCGGGCAGGTGTGTAACTGCGCCGAGCGCGTTTACGTGCAGAAAGGCATTTACGACGAGTTTATCTCCCGTATTAAAACCGCGATGGAGCAGGTGACCTTCGGTAATACGGCGGAGAAAAAGGCGCTGGATATGGGGCCGCTGATCAGTGCGGCGGCGCGACAGCGCGTAGAAGACAAAGTGGCGAAAGCGGTATCGCAGGGCGCGAAAGTGTTGCTCGGTGGCCAGCGCGCAAGCGGTACGGGCTATTTCTATCCGCCTACGCTGCTGGTGGACGTCAAACAGGACATGCCGATCATGCACGAAGAAGTGTTTGGTCCGGTGCTGCCGGTCGCGACCTTCGACACGCTGGAAGAGGCGATTGCGATGGCGAACGACAGCGAATATGGCCTGACGTCGTCGATCTATACTCAAAACATCAACACCGCGATGAAGGCGCTGAAAGGGCTGAAATTCGGCGAAACCTACATCAACCGTGAGAACTTTGAGGCAATGCAGGGCTTCCATGCGGGCTGGCGTAAATCCGGTGTGGGTGGGGCGGACGGCAAGCACGGCTTGCAGGAATATTTGCAAACGCATGTCGCGTACCTTCAATTTCACTAAAAGCAGTTCCACTAAAGGCAGCTTCACTCACGGTCATTCCACTTACCGTAACAGTGGCACAAACAAGAAGAAGGATGGGAAAGGACGATGATCATCTCTGCTTCAACGGACTACCGAGCGGCGGCGCAGCGTAAGCTGCCGCCGTTTCTTTTCCACTACGCCGATGGCGGTGCGTATGGCGAGCACACGCTCCGGCGTAATACCGCCGATCTGGCGGATATCGCGCTGCGCCAGCGTATCCTGAAAAATGTCTCCGACCTGAGTCTGGAAACGCAGCTGTTTGGCGAAAAACTGGCGATGCCGGTGGTGCTGGCACCCGTTGGCCTGACTGGTATGTACGCCCGGCGCGGCGAGGTACAGGCTGCTCGTGCGGCGGCGCAGAAGGGCATTCCCTTTACGCTGTCTACCGTCTCCGTCTGCCCGATTGAGGAGGTTGCACCTACTATCGATCGGCCGCTGTGGTTCCAGCTCTACGTGTTAAAAGATCGCGGCTTTATGCGCAATGTGCTGGAACGTGCACAGGCTGCAGGGATCAAGACGCTGGTGTTTACCGTAGATATGCCGACGCCGGGGGCGCGCTATCGTGATGCCCATTCCGGCATGAGCGGCCCGAATGCGGCAATACGCCGTGTGTTGCAGGCGATGGTGCATCCACAGTGGGCATGGGACGTTGGCCTGAACGGTAAACCGCACGATTTGGGGAATGTTTCCGCCTATCGTGGCACGCCGACAACGCTGGAGAACTATATCGGCTGGCTGGCGGAGAATTTCGATTCCTCCATTTCGTGGCAGGATTTGGCGTGGATCCGCGAGATGTGGAAAGGGCCGATGATCATCAAAGGCATCCTCGACCCAGAGGATGCCAAAGAGGCGGTGAAATTCGGTGCGGACGGCATCGTGGTTTCCAATCACGGCGGTCGCCAACTGGACGGCGTGCTATCGACGGCACATGCGCTGCCTGCCATCGCCGATGCGGTGAAAGGCGATATCACCATTCTGGCAGATTCTGGTATTCGTACCGGGCTGGACGTGGTGCGCATGATCGCGCTGGGTGCGGACGGCGTGATGCTCGGGCGCGCGTTTGTCTACGCGTTAGCGGCAGCGGGCGAGGCTGGCGTGGTTAACCTGCTGAACCTGATCGAAAAAGAGATGCGTGTAGCGATGACGCTCACGGGTGCCAAGTCCATTGCTGATATCACCACGGACTCACTGGTGCAGGCGACCCAGCGGCGATTGGATGGCCTGTAAGCACGAATCACGCGGTGAGAGGCATTTACCGCGTGATGGCTTTGAACCTTCCCCTGAACGTTGGTAGCCTTTGCACGATAAAGCTGCGTTGGGGGATAGGTGAATGGGTGGGCGAACAATTACTGTGGTGGATTACGATCCACAGTGGGCAACGAAGTATGAAACGGCGGCGTGTGCGATAGCACAGGCGCTTGGTGAGGTTGCGGTGAGGCTTCATCATATCGGTAGCACGGCCGTGCCGGGATTACCCGCCAAACCAGTGATTGATATGCTGCTGGAAGTGATTTCGCTGTCCGATTTGGACCGATTGGATCATGTCATGGTCGATTTGGGCTATCGTCCCCGTGGAGAAAATGGGATCGCGGGGCGTCGTTACTATACTAAGGGCGGCGATGATCGTACGCATCACCTGCACGCCTTCGTGGTGGGTGACGGGCATATTCAACGGCACTTGGCTTTCCGTGATTATCTGCGTGCAAACCCTTCTGTATGTACAGAATATGCGGCAATAAAGCGTGCTGCCGCACGGGCTTGTGACAACGATGCCGCACGATATAGTCAGTTAAAAGATGACTTTATCGCGACGCATGAGGCGCTTGCGTAGGCATTTCCGCCGAATCCGGCGTTTTTTCCTGTATTGCAAACGCCCCACTTCGTTCTATATTTCGAGAGCAGATTGAACGAAGGGGAAATCGTTGTGAATATTAAAGGGCTTACGAAGGGATTCTTCATCCTTATCTTATTTATCGTCACGCTGGCGTTTTTTGACATCCTGGCACCGTATTATTCCGCCATCTTATGGGCGGCGGTGCTGGCCATTATCTTCCATCCGCTGAAAAGCAAAATTCGGCAAAAATTGAACGATCGCAACGGCATTGCCTCGTTGCTGACCGTCCTGATCATCTTCCTGCTCGTCTTCATTCCGTTGGGAATCATTGTTTCCTCGCTGGTGGTTGAAATTAACGGGGTTTACACCCGATTGCAGGACAGTAATACGCAATTCCCGGTGGTGCTGGCGGAGCTGATTCAGCATCTGCCGAAGTGGGCGCGACATTTCCTCGCGGAACACAATCTGGATAACGCCGCCAAAATACAGCAAGAGCTTTCTCAGGTTGTGCTGAAAGGTGGGCAATATCTGGCGGGAAGCGTGCTGCTGATCGGCAAAGGGACATTCACCTTCTTCATTGGTTTCGGGGTGATGCTCTACCTGCTTTTCTTCCTCCTGAAAGACGGCGCTTATCTGGTCAACCTGATTCTGGAATCGCTACCGCTTTCTACCCATGTTAAGCATCACCTGCTGGTGAAGTTTGCCGCTGTATCTCGGGCGACCGTGAAAGGCACCGTGGTTGTGGCGATTGTGCAGGGGACACTGGGCGGTATTGCGTTCTCCATCGCAGGAATAGAAGGCAGCCTGCTGTGGGGCTCGCTGATGGCGTTCCTGTCGCTTATTCCCGCTGTGGGGTCGGCGATTATCTGGGTGCCTGCTGCTATCTTCCTGTTCGCGACGGATATGCTCTGGCAAGCCATCTTCATTGTCGCGTTCTTCGTGCTGGTGATTGGGCTGGTGGACAACATTTTGCGCCCGCTGCTGGTGGGGAAAGACACCAAAATGCCGGATTACCTGATTCTGATCGCCACGCTGGGCGGCATGGAAATCTATGGCATCAACGGTTTTGTGATTGGCCCGCTGATTGCTGCGCTATTCATCGCCTGTTGGAACATTCTCTCCGGTCGCGATAATCAGGAGAATATTGAAGGCATCGACGAAGATTTTATCGAGGAAGGTCGGCAGCATCCGAGTATGGCGAAGCCGGAACAGAATGAGGTGCTAGAAAATCAGGCAGCGGAAGGTCAGGAGGTTGAACGTAAGACCTCGGAGTAAGTTCGCTGCTCGTGTTAGTGATATTCGGTCGTGAGTAAGAGGAATTGGCTCTGGTTTGGCTGATTCCTCTTACGTCCAACTCTCTTGCCCTTCGGACGTGATCCACACGACGCCTGCGGGCGCTTTGGCTAAGAACCACAGGCCACATTCGTCGACATCATCAAATTCATCATCGGACATTTCAGGTGGAAAGGCATTGCGGAGCCGATCGACCTGATGTTTCGGATCGTCTTGCAGATAGTCTCCCTGACTGGCAAGCCTGATTCTGCCTTCCTCGATTAGCTGCTCCAGCAGCGTAAAAAACAGCGCCTGACGCTGGGCGTAGGTTCTGGGATTGCCCCGACACTCCACCGCAATATGTTGCCATATCGCACCCATCGACAGCCCGTATGCGCTGGTGGTGACAGCATCGTAGATGTCGTTGTCGTCCATACTCGCTTCTCTCCTCAGCATTCTCGCTGGCTCAGCGCGTTGGATCATAAGCTTTTGCCTCGACGTCCCACGGTATGCCGCGATCCTCAACCGCGACGTGCCATTCACAGTGTGTCAGGGCGGTGCGGATTTCGGATAAACACTGGCACCAGTGCTGTACGCCAATCCAGGTGGCTTCTTCATCGCTATCGGGGAGTTTGGTCGAGCCGGAGAACACGATTCCTTTTCTGAAAACGTTACCGATTTTCACGTTGAGGGCGAAATTAAATGATTCCCAGTTTATGCCTTCGCCGGTCGTCAGATATTTATCAATGTGTTCATTAACGGAATGGCGTTGGACAATCTCCTTCACGGCAGATATCTCTTTTGGGCTCAGGGATTTTTTACGTCGTGCGGTGTAATAGAGAGAAATTGCCACGTTGCCTCGTTTATCATTAGTGTTTAAGGTGAGGTAATGCTTTAAGGTAATACAACATAAATTTTCGAATAAAAAGCGGCGTAAAATAATCAGGATGTTCTGATTTTATAAAGGTAAGGGATGGTTATGTTTGGGAAAATGCTTCTGATAGGAATCAGTGCGGTATTACTCAGTGGATGTTCGGTTGCGACCTATAGTCATAAACTGGAGGATTATCAGGGCGCTGACCGCGTGGGTATGACGTTCGATAACCGAAACCTCGACTATGTTCGCGTTTATCCGACGACCGACAGATGTATTAATATTGATGCACCAGAAAATGGCTATACCAATAATGCGTTTGGGTTCCAAACTAAACTCAATAATAAAGAACTCGGCTTCCCTGAAATCCCAGAAACGCCAACGATGATTCGTGAATTCTGGGTCAGCGCGCAACACAATATTGCGGTCAGAATGATTGCGGCCAATGGTGGATTTAGTACCGTCACGTTTAAACCTGTGGTCGGGAATTACTATTATGTCACTGGCGAGTTTGCCGGTGCTTATTCGCCACGCCGCCTCGAAGTCTACGAGGTGTTCAAGACCGAAAAAGGCTACTACGACCGCCGACCCGTCAAAGATTTGATGCTGAAGAACTGCGGCCAATTTTCTTCCAGAATGCAGCATTTTTAATGCTTGGCCAGACAGTGACGCTGTCTGGCCGTCTCACCGAACTTACGTTAGCTGTTTTCCAGAAAACGTGCCGGCATACCAGGCATCCATCACCGATAGCAGGTTTTTCACTTCATCCACGGTCAGGCCATACGAGTCGGCGTTTTCATGGGGTTTAACGACGAGTAGCTGAACATCGGCACGCGTATGCAGATAATCGAACTGATATTGCACTTCTCTGTTGTCGTACAGACTCCCGCCAACGTTTCCGGCTTTGCGTAACTGAGTGATCTGTTTATCTTTCGCGGCCGGATCTTCCGCCCAAATCAGGAAATCACGCAGCGGCTGTGTCTGCCGGGCAAAATCATCACGCGTGAAGCCAAAATAGGCGTAACGCTCTCTGACCACTAACGCGATTTTGCTCTTATCGTCGGATATCTTGACGTCAAAAGATCGCTTACCCACGGTACAGTCGCGGAATTTAGGCTTGTAGTCACAGGCGGAAAGATTCTCGGCTTCATAAACTTCGTAGAGACGCAGCGTGGCATATTTATCGAAGGTGGTTACCGCCTGACAGCCAGTTAAGGCAAGAAGGATAAAGGAGAGGACGAGATAACGCATGTCGGTTGTTTTTCCCTATTTTGTTGCGGGTGTGAATGTTCCTGAGATGGTGTTTAGTGGCGGTTTTTGGCACCAGCCTGTGCTGCGATAATGGGACTATATTCCCATTCTTGATGGGATTGTAGGAATACAGTCCTATTTTGTTGCACTTATCATCGGTCATGCAGTGCTTCGATGGTATGACCGTGGCGCTGCATGATGAGAGCAAATTCGGCGTCTAGTTTGGCATTTTGGTGATCTTTGGATACCGTTTTTCCGCTCGCCACTATTACGTTTCTGTCCTGACGAGTAATTCCTATCGATTCGCTGCGATTCTTCCGCTTATTCAATTATTTTTTCCACTCAATAAACATTTTTTCTGTAATGCCAAGTCCAACGATTGATCCAACATGAAGTTGAGCTAAATCACTGAGTGTCATGGCAATAAATTTATCGGCAGAAGGAATGTCATTTTCTGCACAATATTTCTCAAGATATTGTTCTGCAAGCTGTTCATTAAGATTTTCCCGGATAATATTCCCCATCGCCACTTTTCGTGCCACACGATGTTGTATGCGATAAATATCAATTTCGCCAATCGATTCTTTTACTACATCATATTGTTCGCAAGATCTCGTATAGGCCCATTTGAACAGCTCCAAAGCGGGCAGGAGCTCATTGGTTTCATAGAAGTACAGCAATGCTTTAAAGTAATCCTCTTGCGGTACATCAATAAAACTTAACGGGCAAAAATTGTGCTTAATAAAAGGGATATTGCAGGATAATCGAGCAGTTCGCTTGTTTACGTCTTCAAAGGCTTGTAGATACGATAAATGAATGAATAAAAAAAAGCTTTGTTCAAATGGGTCGTGGATTTGTTCTGCTTTGCGTAGCAATAGAGAGAAGTATTCTTCGAGTTGATGGGGGTTGTTTAGCGGCAAATAGGCCGATTTTCCAATAGAGACTTCTATCTGCCTGATGTTACCGTATGCGTTGGGATTGGCGAGTAAATCTTGCGAAAGCAGGGCGTGAATATTTCTGATTGTGAAGGGATTAATTATTATCTCTTCGGCATTTTCAATTAAAAATTCAATCGCTTCTTTGTGGTTCATGATCATGATGGTTTCTTCATGAACTTTACCATCGGCTGTCAGCCCCTGCTCTATGAGTTTTTGTGTATCAAGCTTGGAGTAGGTATTACCTTCTAGTCGACTAGAGTTATAAGACAAATCAATAAGTAGACGTTGACTAATATTCCTCGCATAAGTCCCTGCTGCCAGTGTGTCATCAAATCGTTTCCCCATTTTCGCCAGCGTCGTTTGTATCTGATTCGGCAGGTACTGAGTTACGTTGGGTAAATAATTATCCAAAATATCAAATTGATAGCTGGATTTTTTACGTGCATATGAAGGCGTATCTAAATAGGCGAGCTGTGAGATAGCCTCTTTGGAAAAGATGGGGTGATTGTCCTCATCTGCACGTATTGTCCTTATGTTGTTATCGATAGTGTCCTTATCGAATGACTTAAGGACACGCAATGAAGATGAGTTGTCCTTATTTGCATAATATTTAGTATTGCGTTTTTCCCCTACCGTCACGATCTGCCCGTCGTCGTAGAGCTCTTTAAGTCGGCGCTGTAGTGTTTTCTTATTTATTGAAAATAATAAAAATTCTTCAATTTCGCCCAGGCTTTTTGCTTCATCGAACTGAAGCATTGCTTTCAAAATTGATGTTTTTTCTTGCTGTATACGATTGTCTTGGCTCATTTTTATAAGGACAGAATAGTAGTCGGTGTCTCTAAACGTAGTAGAGATAAGGACAAAATTCAAGCCAATAAGGACAGTTTATAGAAGGTTTGTCCTTATTAGGATCGGATAGAGACAGTTTAGGTGAGGTTTGCGGTGCGAATTGATGCCGCCTGTTCGCTGAGTGCCATCAGCGCAGGGATCAGGTGCGCACAAGTACTGAGGTAGGCGCTGAGGTGTTGAAGGTGTTCTGTGGTGGTTTCTTCAGTCAGCGATTCGCTAACATATTGTAAACCGTGGCACAGTCCTTCAACCGACTCCGCAGCGATTGCGCTGAGATCGTCGCGTTGAGCACGACTAAGGTGCTCAACGGGTAGCGAAGTGATCAGGTCGCGGAAAACGGTAATGGAACTATCGGTAGCGGCGGCATTTATGGTGCTCATTGGCGATCCTCCTTGAAAGTCAGTACCGCCAATTGTCGATACTTTTTATAGATTCGGATACTACGAGTTTCGTAGCGTGTTGCTGTAACGAAAAGAAAAGCGAGTCGTGACATTATCCGTTTGATTATTAATAACGGTGGAAGAACAGAGTGAGTTTATGTTCATACGAAAACAAGCATGCTTTGGTATGTCGCCTACTAATAATTAAGGCCAATTTATTTTTCGCCTAATTTTTTGAAAAGAATTTCACGTCAACATAAATAATAATGACAATGGTAAGAATAGTCAGTTTTCCCCAATGCTCAGGAATGAATTCGTAGAATAAAAATCCTAAACCAATCGTTAATGCCATCGTGATATATGTGTTAATAAATTCCTTAACAGCATAATACAGTGTTTTCTTTAAGCCCATTCTTTATAATTCCGTTTATTGTTTCTATGATTTAAATATGATGATGCGCTTCCAGCTATTATGTACACGTCTATGTACACACGAAACATGCGCTGTAGTGATACAGCATGAGACTATATAAAACAAAAAAGGCCATGATTTACAATGGCCTTTTGTCCTGATGCGACTTAGTGAGACAACGCGAGATCGCGTGAAATCTTACTCAATATTCTGAATCTGTTCCCGCATTTGCTCGATCAGCACTTTCAATTCAATGGCTGAAGCGGTGACGTCGGCGTTGATGGATTTCGAGGCCAGCGTGTTCGATTCGCGGTTGAATTCCTGCATCATGAAGTCGGGGGGGCGGCCGACGGCTTCTTCTTTTTTCAAGATTTTGTAGGTTTCTTTGACGTGAGCGTCGAGGCGGTCGAGTTCTTCCGAGACGTCGACGCGCTGTGCCATCAGAACCAGTTCCTGTTCCAGACGGTTATTTTCCAGCTGTACCTACGCATCCATCAGGTCTACACTACATTACTTATTTGGTAATGTAGTGTAGACCTATGGCTAAATCTGATGAGCTATTAACCGCGTTGGCTAAAGCAGTGAACGCCGGCGGCGGCATTCACAGTGTAACAGAGCTGGCTTTTATGCAGGGTGTGCCTTGTGACTCAGCCTTTAGAAAATTCTTGGCAGATTGCGTAAAGAAGGGGTTGCTAAGACGAGTGGTGAAAGGCTTCTATGAAAGTGTTATTACACCACCTGAGCCTGAGACTGCCATTTATAAAATCATCAAAAAGTTGCGTAGTGGCGTATTGAACTACATCAGCTTAGAAAGTCAGCTCAGTCATACCGGTGATATTTCACAAGTTGTGATGGGTAGAGTCACTGTGGTGACTAAAGGTCGAAGTGGTTGTTTTGATACGCCTTATGGCGTGATCGAGTTTACCCATACTAAAAAGCCAGTCGAGCAAATTGCACCTAATTTGTATTATGACCCCGACATCAAAATGTATCGCGCATACAAGGAACAAGCGATAGCAGATCTAAAACACTGCCAGCGCAATCTACATATGTTGGAGAGCTAAGCATGGGGGAGTGTATGGGAGATAACGTATGCTGAAGCAACAAATTCGCCAAATTGTCCAGTCAAACCCTGACTATGCCGCAGTGACACCCGTCATAGAAAAAGAGATCTTGCATCATGACATTATGGATGTGCTGATCAAACAGGGCGTCATGCAGCGGTTAACGTTCATTGGCGGCACCTCATTACGAATGTGTTACAACAGCAGCAGGCTATCAGAAGATCTTGATTTCAATGGTGGTCATGATTTCAAGCCCTCAGCGTTTGAGGGGCTGGAGTCCGAAATCCAAACCTATATTCAGAACAAGTATGAAACCGAGGTTTGGGTAAACAAACCTTCTGGCGAGCAGCAAGGGGATACCGTTTCTTGGAAAATTAGTATCGTAAAAGAAGCTAATCGTCCTGATTTGCCACGGCAAAAAATGCATATTGACGTCTGTGCTATCCCGTCATTTGATATTGAAAAGCGCCCGCTAATCAATCATTACGACATTGTTGTTCCGACTGAAGGAATTTTGGTTCCGGTACAGTCGTTACAAGAAACATTGGCCGATAAGTTGATCGCGTTAGCGTATCGGGCAAGACGTATTAAACCTCGTGATATCTGGGATATTATTTGGATTAAGCAGCGCGGTATTGATTTATCCAAGACACTGGTTGAAAAGAAGCTCACCGCCAGACAGAAGCAAACAGAAGACTTTCGACAGGCGCTGTCTATTCAGTTAGCCAAGCTGATGTCGGAAGATGAAGTCCGTGACGACTTCAATATGGAAATGAGCCGCTTTATCCCTAAGCCAATTAAAGAGAGAACTCTCGATAATCCTGAATATTGGGCTTATGTTCAGGGCGAGGTGCATGCCATCGCGTCTGAGTTACTGAATGACGGAGCACCAAAAAATCCATTTGATATGGGTTAGCCCCATGTTTTTCTCCCTCCATCATAAAACAAAAAAGGCCATGATTTACAATGGCCTTTTGTCCTGATGCGACTTAGTGAGACAACACGAGATCGCGCGAAACCTTATTCGATATTCTGAATCTGTTCTCGCATTTGCTCGATCAGCACTTTCAATTCAATCGCTGACGCGGTGACGTCGGCGTTGATGGATTTCGAGGCCAGCGTGTTCGATTCGCGGTTGAATTCCTGCATCATGAAGTCGAGGCGGCGGCCGACGGCTTCTTCTTTTTTCAGGATTTTGTAGGTTTCTTTGACGTGAGCGTCGAGGCGGTCGAGTTCTTCCGAGACGTCGACGCGCTGTGCCATCAGAACCAGTTCCTGTTCCAGACGGTTATTTTCCAGCTGTACCTGCGCATCTTCCAGCTTGTTTTGCAGGCGTTCGCGCTGCCATAGCAGGATGTTCGGCATCTGAGCGCGCACTTTGACAACTTCAGCGCTGACGCCAGCCAGACGCTGTTCGATCATCCCTTTCAGCGCATCACCTTCGCTTTCACGGGCGGCGATGAAATCATCCAGCGCGCCTTCCAGTGCTGTCAGCAGTTCGGCGCTGATGGCGTCCAGATCCTGCTCTTCCGCCGACATCACGCCGGGCCAGCGCAGGATATCAACCGGGTTGATTTCCCCTTCGTCGCTCTGCATCTTGACCCAGTTGGCGGCATTAACCAGCTGTTTAGCCAGCTTTTCGTTCAGGATCAGCGCACTTTGCGCACTCGGGTCGAGCTCAAAACGCAGGTTGCATTCGATTTTGCCACGGGTTAAACGGGCGCGGATGCGCTCACGCGCAACAGGTTCGAGGCTGCGGAATTGTTCCGGTAAACGAAGATAGGTTTCCAGATAGCGCTGGTTAACGGAACGCAGTTCCCAGGCTGCGCTTCCCCAGTTGCCCTTGATCTCTCGGCGGGCGTAAGCGGTCATGCTGCGAATCATTGGTGCATACCTGTAAAGCAAATGATGAGAAGGATTATAGCGTTGAGTCCCGTGCAGGGGATAGGAAAAACCGTTTGCCCAGTGCCACCCGTCGAGAATCAGGCGGCGTAAAGTAAGGCTTCGTTCTGTCTGGCGATGTCGCGACAGCGGTTTTTCATCATCTGTTTCAGTTGCAGCGTCGCCTGTGACTGTGGGTTATCACGGCGGCTGATCAGCGTGACTTCAAAAGGCAGCGGCTGGTCGATAGGGACGATCTTGAGCTGGTCGGCATAGCGACAGGCGGTAAAAAGATCGACGATGCCCGTACCGCCACCCGCCAGCACCATGTCGGCAATCACCGAGTAGGTTTTGATGTAGAGCGAAGCCGCTGGCTGTAGCGCTCTGTCGCGCAGCGCGCGGTGTAGCACCTGACCGAGCGGATCCTTATGCTGCATCATCAGCAGATTGTTGTTGCACAGCCATTCCAACGAGACAGGGCCGTTTATCGGGCTGTCTTTCGGCAACAGGGCGACCATCGTGGACTGGAACAGCGGCTCTGCCAGCAGCTCGGACGGCACCTGCTGACCAAAGATCAGCGCGAAATCGAGCTGGTTTTGCAGGATGTTCTGGCACAGCGTGCTGAAGTGTTCGGTGACGAGTTCAACGTTAACCGAGGCTGCCTGCTTATGAAATTCCACCAGCGTTGGAGCCACGATCATTTGCCCGAACGCATGCGCTGCGCCCAGCCGTACGGAGTGGGCTTTGCTGGTTTTGATTTGTTCGGTGAGTGAACTGATGCTTTGCAGATGGCTGAAAAGCTCCTGCACTTTTGGTATCAGGCGCAGCCCTTCTTCGGTGGCGATCATTCCCTGTGTGCGACGTTCAAACAGGGAAAAACCGAGCTGCTGTTCTGCGTGATTCAATACCCGGCTGACGTTCGGCTGCGAGACGTTGAGCAAGCGGGCAGCGCCGCTGATGGTGCCTGCCTGAACAATGGCCTGGAAGATTTCAATATGGCGTAATCGCATGAGTGCAGGCTCCGGCTGATACTTTCTAATGAGTATCGTATGAGTAATAACCAAAATGCCTGCAATTATTACGCCAGTTTCTAATTTTTTTCCTGCGCGGCCTGCGGCGTTTCCTAATGATTAGACTGCACAATTATGGTGCGTAATGCTCCATAATTGTGCGTCATGGTCGAAGATGGTGCAATTCGACCTGTGTATGATAGCGCGACAGATTTAGCGATAAATATCGGCGACGGGTTCTTCACCCACATAGCCATAGCCGCGGTACATGCCTTCGCTGTTAAACGGCAGGGCGATGTTGCCGGCTTTATCGACGGCAATCAGTCCGCCGCTACCGTCCATTTGCAGTAATTTTTCCATGACTACGCGATCGCTGGCCTGCTGTAGCGTCAGTCCGGCGTATTCCATCAGCGCCGAGACATCATAGGCGGCGACGGCGCGCATAAAGACTTCGCCCGTGCCGGTGCAGGAAACCGCCACCGTCTGGTTATTGGCGTAGCAGCCTGCGCCGATGATTGGGCTGTCACCCACGCGTCCGGCCTGTTTGTTGGTCATGCCGCCCGTCGAGGTTGCTGCCGCGAGATTCCCTGCGCTGTCCAGTGCTACCGCGCCGACGGTGCCGAATTTACGGTCGGGATCGATAGGGTCGTTCTGGCCGTCGTGATCGAGGATGACGCGGCCTGAACCTGCCTGCGCATTATGGAGTTGCTGGCGGCGTTCGTCGGTGGAGAAAAACGCCGGATCAACCATTTCCAGATCGTGCTGCTGCGCAAAGGCTTCCGCGCCGTCGGCAGTAAACATTACATGCTGGCTGGCTTCGAGTACGGTACGCGCGGCCAGAATTGGGTTACGGATATGGCTGACACAGCTTACCGCACCGGCATCCAGCGAACGCCCGTCCATAATGCTGGCGTCCAGTTCGTGGGTTTCCGCGTGGGTGAAGACCGAACCGTGTCCGGCATTGAATAACGGACACTCTTCCAACAGGCGAACGGCTTCCGTTACGGCATCCAGCGCGCTGCCGTTTTCAGCCAGAATGCGTTGTCCGCTGGCGACAATCTCGGACAATGCGGCCAGATAGCGTTGCTCTTTTTCAGCACTCATAGCTGAGCGGGTCAGCGCACCTGCGCCACCGTGGATCACAATCACGGGCTTTGTCATGCGATAAATTCTCTTTTCAATCGGTTTACGCCCCGGAATACGGGGCGGATAAACTGGAATCAGTTTTGCGTCGTCGCCAGATAGGAAAAGGCGCCCAGCAGGCTGGTGATTTCCCGCATGTTCTGCGCCGTATAACCTACGGTTATGGCATCCAAACGTTCAACATTCGGCAGCAGACAGAATAGATCGGCCAGTACCGGTTTTGCCACCATCAGTTCGAGGCGGTAGGGGGCCTGAATCCGCGAGTTCAGCGTCCGGTGTGCTTTTTCCACCGCCGCTTTTGCCGCGTCACGAATCACCTGACGTGCCTGTTCGGTGCTGAGGGATTCGGCCGCGTGCTGCGAGATGGCGCGTTTGACGCAGGCGTAGTCTGTTGCAGGGTAGTAGTGGGCGATCCAGCTCTGGAGCGTGTCGTCACCGCTGACCAGCCAGAGCGGTGTCTTCTGTTCCACGCCGGCGGCAGCGTAGATGTCGCTCTCGCCCATGATTTCACCGTTGATGCGCACGCGGTAGAACGCACGGCCGTTGATGGTATGCGACAGCACGCCAAACTCGCCTGCCGCGCTGTGGTAGCCGATGAACATTAGGCCGTCGAACTGCTGTTGCTCTAATCCTTCGACCATCGAATAGCCGCGCGGTTTGCCCTGTACCAGTCGGGCGCGAGCGTCGATGTTCTCCGCGCGCAGGTTGACCATTGCCGCGTGGCTGTCGGCGACCACCACCTCTGTTGCGCCACCCGCGAACGCACCGTCAATGGCGGCGTTCACTTCCTGTTCCATCAGGCCGCGTGCCAGCTGATATTCCGCGGTGCCGGGGCTGCACTGTTCTGGGCGCATCACGCCAGCGATCCCTTCGATATCAGCAGAGATAAACACTTTCATCATCAGTTTCCTACGGGAGAATTTGCTTATGGATAAAGAGTCGCAGCCAACCGATCCAACGCCTGTGGCAGCGCCGGGCGATGATGGCCGCGAAAACCGGTCACGGCGTCTGCCTGAAGCATGGCGTCGAGCACTGCGTGTTCAGTCGCGTCGGCGGCGGCGCTTAACAGCGATTCAAGCTGTGCATCCTCCGGCGGTTGCGGCTGTGGGCAGGTCGAGAACGCGACGGCGATATCGCCGGAACCGTGTCCCCAATAGCTGCCGAGCCGGCCTAATCCTGCACCAGCACGTTTGGCGATGCGTTTGAGCTGGCGGGCATCGAGCGGGGCATCCGTCGCCATGATAATGATGATCGATCCGGCATCCTGCTGCGGCGCGAGCTCGGGCAGGATAGGTGCGATAGCGTCGCCCATCTGTATGCCGTCCAGCGTCAGCGAAGAAAGCGTGCCGAAGTTTGCCAGCACCAGTACACCGAGCGTGGCGTTCAATTCGGGAATCAGGCGCGATGCGGTGCCGATGCCGCCTTTCAGGCTAAAGCAGCTCATGCCGCGTCCGGCACCCACGCTGCCGCGTGTGAAGCTGTCTGCGGCATTGTCCAGTGCCTGTCGTGCCATGTGTTCCGTTACGGCCAGCGCCTGAATGTCGTTCAGCCAGCCGTCGTTGCACTCCAGCGCCAGCGGGTTCACCGTCGGCAGCGTGCGACCCAGTTCAGGATTGCGGGCAATGGCATCGCGCACCAGCGTGGTAAACAGCGTGCCGGTTGCCAGCGTGTTGCTGAGCAGGATGGGCGTTTGCAGTAATCCCAATTCTTCGATCTGTACCAGTCCTACGGGTTTGGCGAAGCCGTTCAGCACGGCCGCGCCGCAGGGCAGGGGCTGGGTGAACAGGTTCTCGCCGGGCGGCACAATTGCCGTGACGCCAGTTTGCACTTCGCCTGCCGCCAGCGTGCAGTGGCCGACGCGTACGCCCGCCACATCACTGATACTGTTATGCGGTCCGCTGGCCGAGCGCGGCGTACCCAACTGCCGCGTCGTTTTCCAGCGTTTTAGCAACAGCGCCTGCTGCTGTTGGTGATAGTCGTTCATCTGGTGATCGCCGTGCATCGCCTTCCTCAGCTTTTCAGTTTGGGATCGAGCGTATCACGCAGCGCATCCCCAAGCAGGTTAAACGCCAGCACGGTGAAGAAGATCGCCAGACCTGGGAACACGCTGACGTGCCAGGCGCCAGCCATCATCAGGCTGCGGCTCATCGCCAGAATATTGCCCCATTCCGGTACATCCGGCTCTGGGCCAAGGCCGATGAAGCTCAGGCCTGCCGCAGTCAGGATGCTGGTGCCGATACGCATGGTGAAATAAACGATCACGTTAGGCAGCGTGCCGGGCAGGATGTGGCGCATCAGCACGATGCGATCCGGCGCACCCGCGCAGCGTACCGCCTCCACATAGGCCGCCTGTTTCAGCGACAGCGTAGAAGCACGCACGATGCGGGCGAAGACCGGTACGCTGAAGACCGCGACGGCGATAATCACGTTATTCAGGCCGGGGCCGAGGATCGCGACGACCGCAATCGCCAGCAGCATGCCGGGGAAAGCGAACAGCACGTCTGAACCACGCATGATTAGCGTATCTACCCAGCGGCCGTAGTATCCCGCCAGCAGGCCGAGCACGATGCCGACCAGCATGCCCAGCGTGACGGAAAAGATGCCGATATATAACGAGATGCGAGCGCCGTAGATGATGCGGCTCATCACATCGCGCCCGAGATCGTCGGTACCCATCCAGTGCGCCGCTGAAGGCGGTGAAGCCAGCGATGCCCAGTCAGGCTCCATCGGGTTCCACGGTGCCAGCCAGGGGGCGAAAATGGCGACCAGTACCAGCAGTAGGACAAAGCCGCTGGAAACCAGCGCCATCGGATTACGGATAAAGACCTGAACGAAGTCGCGCCACGGCGAACGTATCGTCTCTTCATCAAGCGTGGCAACGGCCACGACGGGTTCGGGAGGAAGCTTCATCGTGTCTCCTAACGTAGGCGAATCGCCGGATTGACCACCGCGTACAGCAGGTCCACCAACAGGTTAATGACAATAAATTCAAACACGAACAGCATTACCAGCGCCTGAATGACCGGCTGATCCTGCGTCTTGATCGATTCAATCAGCAGCCAGCCCAGACCCGGCCAGCTAAACACGCTTTCAACTACGATGGAGCCACCGAGCAGGAAGCCGAATTGCAGCCCCAGCATGGTGATGACCGGAATCAGCGCGTTACGCATCACGTGCTTCCAGGTGACTAGCCGATTGCGCAGCCCTTTGGAGCGAGCGGTACGGACGTAGTCTTCCTGTGCAACTTCCAGAAACGCGGAGCGGGTAAAGCGTGCCATGACGGCAGCCACCGATGCCCCGAGCGTCAGCGCGGGCAGAATGATGTCGCTGGGCTGATTGAAGCCGCTGACGGAAAAGACGCCGAACGGCATGGCGACAAACTGAATCAGCAACAGACCGAGCCAGAACGGCGGCATGGAAATCCCGCCGACCGCGAAGCTCATCAGCGTCCAGTCCTGCCATTTGCCCCGCTTGAGCGCGGAAACCACACCAATCAGCAGACCGAGCAGCACTGACCAGACAAAGCCTGCCAGCGCCAGCCACATGGTGGGCATAAAGCTCTTGCTGATGACGTCGATAACCGGCTGCTGCGTGCGGTACGTCACACCCAGATCGCCGCTGAACAGGCCGCCGAGCCAGTGGACATACTGCTGCGGCAGCGGGTCGTTCAATCCTAACTGCTGACGGGCGGCTTCCACCGCCTCAATGGTCGCGTCAGCACCGGCGTAAATACGTGCCGGGTCACCCGGCAACAGTTTTATAAAACCGAACACTAACAGGGAGACCACCAGCAGAACCGGGATCATTTCCAGCAAACGTCGGACGATATAAGCAAACATGGCGTTCTCCCTGACCGATTACTTAAATTCAGCCTGATCGAAGATCAGTGAGCCATCAGCCAGCATGTACACGCCGTTGAGGTTCTTGGTTTTGCCGACAACGTTATCCGGCGAGCCCAGGAAGACCACCGGTGCATCCTGCCAAATCTGACGCTGTGCATCAGCATAAGCCGCAGCACGTTTGTCGGTATCGGCCGTCGCCAACCCAGCGGTAATCGCTTTATCCGTTACCGGATTGCTGTAGTAGGAAACGTTATACGCAACCGGAACCCAGGACTCAGTTGCGAACAGCGGACGCAGTGCCCAGTCAGCATCACCGGTAGATGGAGACCAGCCGTTGTAGAACAGGTCAAATTCGGCGTCTTTCGGATCTTTTACGCCAAACAGCTTGGCGTTACGCATCCCGGAATCCATCGGGGTGACGGTGACCTTGATGCCGACCTGCTCTAACTGCTGTTTGAAGAACTGCGCGCTACGGATGTAGTCGGTGCGGTTCGTTGTCCACAGCTTCAGGCTCAGGCCATTGGCGTAGCCCGCTTCTTTCAGCAGCGCCTTGGCTTTTTCTGGGTTATAGGTGTAGTTCGGTGAGCTTTGGCGTGCGAAGAACTGCACGTCCGGAGCCATCGCAGAGGAGGCAGGAACGCCCATGCCGGCAAAGCCGACTTTCAGCCAGATGTCGCGGTTGATGGCGTAGTTGAGCGCCTGACGCACGCGGATATCGTTCAGCGGCGGACGCAGGTTGTTCATCGCCAGCCAGAATTGATAAATACTCGGGTCGCGCTGAATCGCCAGCTTGCTGTCGTTTTGTACGGTGCCGATCAGATCGGAAGGCAGTGGATAAACGGCATCCACCTGACCGGATTTCAGTGACGCCACGCGGGTGGAATCTTCCGGCGTCGGGTAGAAGGTCACGCTGTCGACTTTTGGCCAGCCTTTCTGCCAGTAGTTGTCGAATTTCACCAGCTTCACGTCTTTACCCTGCTGCCATTCGGTGAATTTGAACGGGCCAGTACCGACTGGGTTCACGCGCAACTGTGCTTCGTCTGGGTATTTCTTCAGTGCTTCCGGGCTGTGCATAACGGCAGACGGGTGCGCCAGCGTGTTCACAAAGGCACCGAAAGATTTGTTCAGCTCGATTTTGACCTGCGTCGGCGACAGCACGGTGACGGTTTGCACCATGTTAAACAGGCTGTTGCGCTTTAAGCCCTTGCTCTGATCGGCCAGACGGTCGAGGTTAGCTTTAACGGCGTCGGCGTTGAACGGCGCGCCGTCCTGGAAGGTGATGCCTTCGCGCAGCGTCACGACGAACTCGGTGGCGGTGTCATTACTGGTGTAGCCTGTTGCCAGACGCGGCACCAGCTTCATTTTATTATCGAACTGGAACAGACGCTCGAAGATGCCGCTCTGAATGGAGTAGCTCAGCGTGTCCGAGGTATCGTGCGGGTCGAGCCCGGTGATATCGGCATAGATAGAAATGCGAAGGTCTTGCGCCTGGGCTACAGCCGCCAGACACAGTGAGAGCCCGAGGGCAACGGCAGAGCGGCGAACGAATGGCTTCATGGTTTCTCTCCTGGTCAGTATTGAACGTGTGTTGTGTTTTATGGCTATTTTTTGTGGCTATTTTTTTGTCATGACGTCGTGTTTCAGGCTGCCGATTCGTTGTCGGCGACCCAGTGCTGCGGCGCAACCTCTCGGTAGCGCGTTTTGGCGACGGCCTCGCCTGCTTTACGCAAGGGGGAGGGGATTTCGCTGTCGTCAAACTGGCGTGTGCCGCGACGGGTTGGATCGGCAATCGGAACCGAAGCCAACAGGCGGCGGGTATACGGATGCTGCGGGTCGTTAAACACCGACTGGCGCGGGCCGATCTCCACAATCTGGCCGAGGTACATCACCGCGACGCGGTTGGCGATACGCTCGACAACCGCCATATCGTGCGAGATGAAAATCCACGACACGCCGGTTTTCTTCTGGAGATCCATCATCAGGTTGACGACCTGTGCCTGAATCGACACATCGAGCGCCGAAACGGCTTCGTCAGCAATGATGACCTGTGGCTGTAGCGCCATCGCGCGGGCAATCGCGATACGCTGACGCTGCCCGCCGGAAAACTCGTGCGGATAACGGCGCGCGTGCTCTGGCAGTAGACCGACGCTTTTTAACAGCGCCTGCACCTGCGGTGTCGCTTCTTCCAGCGATTTCACTAACCCGTGCAGCAGCAGCGGTTCGGCGATGGTGAAGCCGACCGTCAGGCGCGGGTTGAGCGAGGCGTACGGGTCTTGAAACACCATCTGCATTTCCCGGCGCAGCGGCTGGAATTCCCGCTCTTTCATCTGGGAAATTTCGTTACCCTGAAAATGAATGCTTTCGGCTTGGCTCTGTACCAGACGCAGCAGGGCACGTCCGGTGGTGGATTTACCACAGCCGCTTTCCCCCACGATAGCCAGCGTTTCACCTGGCCAGACGTTGAAATCAATCTGCTCTACCGCATGAACGTGGTGAGTGATGGTGGATAAAATCCCGCTGCGAATGGGGTAATAAACCCGCAGCCCGCGAATATCCAACAGCGGCTCGGCGTCATAGCGGGCGGTAACCTGCTCACTATTTTCTGGATCGGCAGCCTGCCCTAGTAAAGGAAAGCGCTTTGGCCAGAGGCTATCGCGCATGTCGCCCAGCTTCGGTACAGCGGCCAGCAGCGATTGGGTATAAGGGTGCTGCGGTGCGGCAAAAATCTGTTCGACGGTGCCTTGCTCCACGATCTCGCCGCGGTACATCACCACCACGCGATCGGCGATTTCCGCCACCACGCCCATGTCGTGCGTGATAAACAGCACCGACATGTCGCTCTGCTGTTGCAGGTCGCGCAGGATTTGCAGAATGCGTGCCTGCACGGTGACGTCCAGCGCAGTGGTCGGTTCATCGGCAATCAACAGTTGCGGATCGCAGGCCAGCGCCTGTGCAATCATCACACGCTGGCGCATTCCGCCGGACAGCGAGTGCGGATAGCTTTTCATCACGCGATCGACGTCTGCGATGCGCACCTTGTGCAGCAGCTCACGGGCTTTTTTGTCCGCGCTAGCCGCATCGCAGATTTTGTGGTCAAGCAGCGCTTCCGTGAGCTGATCGCCGACTTTCAGTACCGGATTAAGTGAGGTCATCGGCTCCTGAAAAATCATGGCGAGATCGCGACCGCGCAGCTTACGACGCGCTTCCGCTTTCATGCTCAGCAGGTCATGCTGCTGGCCGTCGCGTGCGGTGAAACGGAGCGCACCGCGTTCGATGTTGGCAGAGTCCGCCAGCAGCCCCATCACGGCGAGCGAAGTCACGGACTTGCCTGAACCACTTTCGCCGACCACGGCGACCACTTCCCCTTTATTCACGGTAAAGGAAATGCCTTTTAGCGCCTGATGCGTGCCGGAACGGCCGCTAAAGCTGACGCTCAGATCGTCGATTTCCAGTACAGGCCTGGGGGCGTTACCGGGTGCTGTGGCGGCACCCGCGTGCATGATATCCGTCATGGTCACTCCGGTTGATGATTTGATGGTTACGGCGGTTGATGGCGTCATAGCCAAATTCGGCCAAGGTTATAGGTCAGATAAGGCGAACTGTCGGCGGCCAGCCAAATAGGGCCGTCGAGATCGACGTGTTCGGCATCGGCGGCGACGGGCAGGGCGGCTTCCATCGCCATTGACGAGCCCAGCGTGCAGCCGACCATAATGCGTAAGCCGTGAAAGTGGGCTTCGCGCACCATCGCCAGCGCTTCAGTCAGTCCGCCACACTTGTCCAGTTTGATGTTGATCATGTCGTAACGACGGCGTAGCCCGACGATGTCTCCGCTGTGGCGGCAGCTTTCGTCCGCACAGATCGGAATCGGGTGAGAAAATCGCTGTAAATCCTCGTCTTTACCGACAGGGAGCGGTTGCTCAATCATGGCGATCTGATAAGGCAGCAGAGCGGTGGACAGGCTATGTAAATCCAGCCCGCTCCAGCTTGCTCTCGCGTCGACAATCAATCTGGCGTTAGGCGCGGCAGCACGAATGGCGGCAACCTTCTCCAGAATCAATTCGCGATCCAGTTTGATTTTCAGCAGCAGGGCACCGTGGGAAACGGCATTGGAGGCGGCAGCGGCCATTCTCTCCACGCTGTCGAGCGCCAACGTTTGCGCACAGACCACGGACGTAGGGGGATGAATGCCGATGCGCTGCCATAGCGTCTTTTTTTCCAATGCGGTGTTGAGCCGCCACAGGGCGCAGTCCAGCGCATTTCTGGCCGCACCCGGCGATAAATCTTTCTGGAGCTGTTCGATGGTCAGGCCGTGTTCTATTGCCTCACGGACCGCAGAGAGCTGGCGACATACGCTGTCGGCGGACTCGCCATAATGGGCGACTGGCGTACATTCGCCTTGTCCAATAAATCCTTTTTCTTCCAACGCGACGCGGATAACGGTGACCGCACGACGCGTCCCGTTTTCAGCCGCCATAGGACGGGCTAGTGGCAGATTGACCGTTTCAATTTGCATATGCCGCATCATGATTTTTTCTCATCAACGCTCAGGGGATGAACGGACTATTTCATGATGCATCATCACTGACGAATACTTGTTCATCAGTAGGGTATAACCTCAGGTTATACCATAAGTTCAAGGTATGGCTTTCTGATGCCGCTTTCCCGCAACGCGAGTGATTTCGTGTATAATACGCGGCAGTTTTCATTGACCCACCGGAGATGAGCCATGCGCCCAACAGGCCGAAGTGCACAGCAAGTACGCCCCCTTACATTCACCCGTCATTACACGAAACACGCTGAAGGTTCCGTTTTAGTCGAATTTGGCGATACCAAAGTGTTATGCAATGCCACGGTAGAAGAGGGTGTTCCGCGCTTTCTGAAAGGCCAGGGACAAGGATGGGTCACCGCCGAATACGGCATGCTGCCGCGTGCGACGCACAGCCGTAACTCGCGTGAAGCCGCCAAAGGTAAGCAGGGCGGTCGGACGCTGGAGATTCAGCGCCTGATTGCACGTTCCCTGCGTGCGGCAATCGACCTGAAAGTGCTCGGTGAGTACACTATTACGCTCGACTGCGATGTCTTGCAGGCGGACGGCGGCACGCGTACGGCGTCCATCACCGGTGCCTGCGTGGCGCTGGCCGATGCGCTGAACCAGATGGTTGCCAAAGGTAAGCTGAAAAAGAACCCGATGAAAGGCATGATCGCCGCCGTTTCCGTCGGCATCGTGAACGGCGAAGCGCTGTGCGATCTGGAATACGTGGAAGATTCCGCTGCGGAAACCGACATGAATGTGGTCATGACCGAAGACGGCCGCATGATTGAAGTGCAAGGGACGGCCGAAGGCGAGCCGTTCAGCCACGAAGAATTGCTCACCCTGCTGGCGCTAGCCCGAGGGGGAATTGATACCATCGTTCAGGCGCAGAAAGCCGCCTTAATCGATTGATTTTATAAGCGACCAATTGGTCGCTTTTTTTATATCTGAAGACGAGGAGATGCAGTAATGAAAGCCTACCAGCGCCAGTTTATTGAGTTTGCACTCAGCAAGCAGGTATTGAAGTTCGGCGAGTTCACCCTGAAATCCGGGCGCATTAGCCCCTATTTCTTTAACGCCGGGCTGTTTAATACCGGGCGTGACCTGGCCTTACTGGGGCGTTTTTATGCGGCAGCGCTGGTGGATTCTGGCGTGGAGTTCGATTTGCTGTTCGGACCGGCTTACAAAGGTATTCCGATTGCGACTACCGCTGCGGTCGCGCTGGCAGAACATCACGATCGTGACCTGCCGTACTGCTTCAACCGCAAAGAAGCTAAAGACCACGGTGAGGGCGGCAGTCTGGTTGGTAGTCCGTTACAGGGCCGCGTGATGCTGGTGGATGACGTGATTACAGCCGGTACGGCGATTCGCGAATCGATGGAAATCATCGGTGCGCACGGGGCGACGCTGGCGGGGGTGATGATTGCGCTGGATCGTCAGGAACGTGGCCGCGCCGAGCTGTCCGCGATTCAGGAAGTGGAACGCGACTATCAGTGCAAGGTGATTTCGATTATTACGCTGACGGATTTGATCGCCTATCTGGCAGAAAAACCAGAGATGGCAGCGCATCTGGATGCAGTAAAAGCCTATCGTGAGCAGTACGGGATTTAACGTTGTGAGTCAGGAGCCCGAGGTTGCTGACAAAGCCTGTAGAGCGGGAGTAACGGATAGATCGTAAAGACGCTACAAGTACGTCCCTGTAAGCTCGGATTGCGCCATCCCTGGCGCAAACGCTTTACTCTTCTATTCCGTTACCCCGTTTCCGTTTGGCAAATAGGTTTGTCAACGGTCGGACCCGGCAGGAATATCTGGCGGGTTTTAATATCTAAGAGCGGCGTTTAGTTCAGCTGTGCAGCCAGCAGCGGCCAACGGGTGTCGAATTCTTGCGTTGGACGATAGCGGAATTCAGAGCGAATGAAGCGCGACAGCATCCCTTCGCAAAACGCTAACAGCTGGCTAGCCAACAGCGTTTCATCATGCTGGAAACCTTTGCCATCGCGTAGCTTATGCTCGCGCAACACCTGACGCAGCTGCGATTCAATACGTTCAAACAGCTGGTTAATACGCCCTTGCAAGCGATCCTGTTCAAACATCAGCGCGTGACCGGTCATGATGCGAGTCAGCCCTGGGTTCCGTTCCGCAAACCCTAAAATAAGCAGCAAAATCAGACGAAGACGATTAAACGTTTCTTTTTCGTCTTGCAGAATCAGGTTAATGCGGGTGGTCAGGCTGTCCTCAATAAATTCAATCAGGCTATCAAACATCCGCGTTTTACTGGGGAAATGCCGGTAGAGCGCTGCTTCGGATACGCCGACGTTCGCCGCCAGTTTTGCCGTGGTAATGCGTTGGCTACCGTCGCTGGATTCCAGCATCTGCGCCAGCGCCTGCAAAATTTCCTCGCGGCGATTCCTTTTCGTATTTTCTTTTTCTGCCATGTCTGAAAAGACCCTTGCTAAATATTTGACTGACAAGCACCCGTTAGCGCCACAGTAGCCATTTCTTTTTGGATAGATAGGCGCTGTGGCTTATAGGAATTTTTTACACTATGGGTGGCTGGATCGCGTTAGCTACGGCCGGAGTGGCCGAAGCCGCCTTCTCCACGTTCGCTGCCGACAAAATCTTCGACCAGATTGAATTCGGCCTGAACGACGGGCACAAAAACCATCTGTGCGATGCGCTCGCCCGGCTCAACCGTAAACGTTTGTTGACCACGGTTCCAGACGGAAACCATCAGTTGTCCCTGATAGTCCGAATCAATCAGCCCCACCAGATTCCCCAGCACCACGCCGTGCTTATGGCCCAGCCCGGAGCGAGGCAGGATCACCGCCGCCAGTCCGGTATCGGCAATGTGAATCGCCAGTCCGGTTGGAATCAGCGTGGTTTCCCCTGCTTTGAGTTCAATCGCCTGATCCAGACAGGCACGCAGATCGAGCCCAGCAGAACCCGGTGTGGCATAGGTTGGTAACGGGAATTGTTGCCCAACGCGTGGGTCAACAATCTTAACGTCGATTTTTTTCATCATAACGGCTGATAATCTCGTCGATTAATTTTTGGCCAAGAAGACGCTTGTCGCACTGCGGCAACGGCGTGTCACCACCTTGCCAGAAAAGGTGTAACGCATTGGTTTCACTGTTAAAACCATGCCCGGAAAGAGAGACATTGTTCGCGCAAATCAGATCCAGCTTTTTACGCGCCAGTTTTTGTCGGGCGTATTCTTCCACATTCTGGGTTTCGGCAGCAAACCCGACAACATAAGGACGATTTTTCGTCATGGCTGCGACACCGGCGATAATATCTGGATTTTTGACCAGAGTGAGAGTCATTTCATCGCCCTGCTGGTTCTGTTTTTTAATCTTCTCATCGGCGATGTGTTTGGCACGGTAGTCGGCAACCGCCGCACAGCCAATCACAATGTGCTGCTGGGCCGCGTGTTCCATCACCGCGTGCTCCATCTCCAATGCGCTGCCAACGTCAATGCGTGTGACGCCCTTCGGTGTGGCGAGCGAAACGGGGCCGCTGACCAGTGTGACATTCGCACCACGGGCGGCTGTGGCCTGTGCGATAGCAAAGCCCATTTTCCCGGAGCTGTGATTGGTAACAAAGCGAACGGGATCCAGCGCTTCCCTCGTCGGCCCAGCGGTGACCAGAATGTTCAGATGTTGCAGATCGTTGATGGCAGAAAAATGACGCTGCGCCAGCCCGACAATCTCCATTGGGTCGATCATGCGGCCTGGTCCAATGTCGCCACATGCCTGACTGCCGCTATCTGGCCCCCAGATCGGTAAACCGCGCGTGGCCAGCGTACGCAGGTTGTCCTGCGTGGGCTCTGCGCGATACATCTGCTGGTTCATCGCAGGGACAACAGCGATAGGGGCGGATGTCGCCAGACAGATCGTGGTCAGCAGGTCATTCGCCATGCCAGCAGCGACTCGAGCGATCAGATCGGCAGTCGCCGGGGCGAGAATGACTAAATCAGCCCATTTTCCTAACTCGATGTGGCCCATTGAGGCTTCAGCCGCAGGGTCGAGCAGGTCGTCTGATACCGGGTAGCCGGAGACGGCTTGCAGCGTCAGTGGCGTGATGAAAGCTTTAGCGGCAGAGGTCATGACAACTCGTACGTCGGCTCCGCCATCGCGCAGGCGTCGCACCAGTTCCGGGCACTTATACGCGGCGATGCCGCCGCTGATACCCAGCACGATTCGTTTGCCGGAGAGTGCATTCAGGCTGGAAAATTCCGTCATCATCATGGTCCGATTGAAAGTCAGAAGATGCGCCATTTTACCATAACCTTGCGGGCAGATAGGAATCTTAAGGTGGTTACCGTGGTTTCCCTAAGAAGATTGCGAAGCGCTTCGCAGCCTTTTACCGCCGGTGTCGTCCTGTTTTTACGGGCGTGACATGATGCCGTTGAGCGGTATAGGGAGAAGGTGATGGGCTGGGAAAAAGGATTGGCACCGCGTGAAAAACTGGTGCGCTTAGGGGCTGAATCACTGACGGATGTTGAATTGCTGGCGATTTTTTTGCGCACGGGGCTACCGGGCGTGCATGTGATGCAGCTGGCAGAAGACTTATTGGCGCATTTTGGCTCGCTCTATCAACTGATGGCGGCCGACCAGGCAGCGTTTCATCATGCCAGAGGCGTGGGGATATCAAAATATACGCAGCTCAAGGCGATCGCAGAGCTGTCGCGGCGGCTATTTTTCTCTCGCCTGGCGAAAGAGGATGCCATGCTGAACCCGGAAGCGACCGGTCAATATTTGCAGCTACTGCTGTCCCGACGTGAGCGTGAAGTTTTTTTAGTTCTATTTTTGGACAATCAGCACCACGTTATTCGCCATCAGGAGATGTTTGTTGGTACGATTAACAGTGTGGAAGTCCACCCGCGTGAGATTGTGCGCGAAGCGCTAAAAGCAAATGCTGCCGCGCTAATACTGGCGCATAATCACCCGTCTGGAAAAGCGGAGCCGAGTCAGGCTGACCGTGCGATAACCGAACAGATTGTCAAAGCCTGTCTGTTAATGGAGATCCGCGTGCTCGATCATTTGGTTATTGGGCATGGCGAATACGTTTCTTTTGCCGAGCGCGGCTGGATTTGACAGATATTTCCGCGATCCAATGGGATCTTTAGCTGTTCGGGACTTGAGCACTTACGCTTCAGAGCGTATACTACGCCACCTTTGAGAATCTTGGGTGTGGCGTTAAGAGCCTATCTCAGCAGGTTTATCCTGATGACAGAGTCTTTTCAGTGAAGTTGCTGAGATGGGCTCTAAAGCCTGACGAGGCGGCCAAACCCTATACGAAGCTCGAGCTGATTTGATTTTTGGAGAATAGACATGTCCCGAGTCTGCCAAGTTACTGGCAAGCGTCCGGTGGCCGGTAATAACCGTTCCCACGCAATGAATGCGACCAAACGCCGTTTTCTGCCGAACCTGCACTCACACCGTTTTTGGGTTGAAGGTGAAAAACGCTTTGTAACGCTGCGCGTATCTGCGAAAGGTATGCGTGTTATCGATAAGAAGGGTATTGAGACGGTTTTGGCCGATCTGCGTGCCCGTGGTGAAAAGTATTAAGGAACTGAATCATGGCTAAGGGTGTTCGCGAGAAGATCAAGCTTGTTTCTTCTGCTGGTACTGGTCACTTCTATACCACTACGAAGAACAAACGTACTAAGCCGGAAAAATTGGAATTGAAGAAATTCGATCCAGTTGTCCGTCAGCACGTTCTCTACAAAGAAGCTAAAATTAAGTAATTTCTGCTTCTTGATAAAACCCGGCCTTGGTCGGGTTTTTTTTCGCCATATGCCAGCCAGATGTCGATTTTTTTTAACTGCTTTGTGTTAAATACTGCGGATAAAATAGGCTAGCCGTTGCCCTGTTTCCCGCTGCATCCCCTGTCTTGCGGGCTGTCACAGATGGTATCCTGCTGTTTATGCTAATGTAGCCACCTTTATCAGGAGACGCACATGCCTGAATTACCTGAGGTTGAAACCAGCCGTCGTGGGATTTCACCGTATCTTATCGGCCACACCATTCTTTATGCTGAAGTGAGAAACTCACGCCTGCGCTGGCCGGTATCGGCTGAGATTCTTTCGCTGAGCGATGAGCCGGTGCTCAGCGTGCGTCGGCGGGCAAAATATCTGCTGATTGAGCTGACTCGCGGCTGGATTATTGTGCATCTTGGCATGTCTGGCAGCCTGCGGGTGTTACCGGAATATAGCGAGCCGGAAAAACACGATCACGTTGATTTGGTGATGGACAGCGGTAAGGTGCTGCGTTACACCGATCCTCGGCGCTTTGGTGCCTGGCTGTGGACGGATAATCCGGAGACTTGTTCGGTATTGGCGCATCTCGGGCCAGAACCGTTAGAGGCAGAATTCTCTGCAGATTACCTTTATCAGACTTCACGCGGTAAAAAGACGGTAATCAAACAGTGGATTATGGATAACAAGGTCGTCGTCGGCGTAGGCAATATTTACGCGAGCGAATCGCTGTTTGCGGCGGGTATCCATCCTGACAGAACGGCTGGATCGCTAAATGAAAACGACGCAGCCATATTGGTGGGCGTGATTAAACAGGTGCTACAGCTTTCGATTGAGCAGGGTGGCACGACACTGCGTGACTTCTTGCAATCAGACGGTAAACCCGGTTATTTCGCGCAGGAGCTACGCGTCTATGGCCGCAACGGTGAACCTTGTCGGACATGCGGAACGCCGATAGAAATCGCGAAGCATGGGCAGCGCAGCACGTTTTTCTGTCGCCGCTGCCAGAAGTAATCGGTATTGTGGATAAAAATTCAGATAAGTAACAAATGGCGATAATGCTTATTAAGGGAAAAGAAGTATGCAGCGCATTTTGTTGATAAGAATCGATTTTCTGGGTGATATGGTATGCACTACAGCGTTGATTCATTCTCTGAAAAGAAAATGGCCGGCTGCTGAAATCCATGTATTAGCGAACAAGTATAATTCATACGCGCTTGAAGATAACCCAGACATAAAAGAAGTGCATCATTATGTTTACAGCAAAAGTCGAGAGAGAAATAACCGCAGTGGTTTAATCAGTTCATTAATCGATAAGTTTCTGTTGATTACTCGCTTAAAGCGTTTGAATTTCGATTTGTTGATTATTCCTAATGGTGGGATGAATAAGAATGCGATTCAGTTCGCTAGATGGATGAATATTCCTGATAAGCGTTGGCACACGGCTGAGACAGAGTTTGACGATCGCAACATCAAGCATATTGCTAACCGGCCAATAAAGCATGAAATATTAGCGGGATATGATTTGGTGCCCGAGCTTGGTGTAACGAACACTGACGATCTAAAGCTTTATATTTATCCTAATCCTGAATTAAAAAAGCAATGGTCAGAAAAATTAGAAAATAACGGTAAAGCGAATATCGGATTTTTTATATCAAATAAAGCACATGAACGTCGCTGGCCGTGGGAAAACTGGTACTCACTTGCTAAGTTAATTGGCAATAATTTCAATATCATTATTTTCTCTAGTCCAGGTGAGAAGCCGGAGCAAGATGCGCTTAATGGCATTACGGTTCAGTGTATCGATACTGAAACAGTGCCTGACCTTATCGCAGCGATGAGCCAATTAGATTTGGTGGTTTCGGCTGATAGTGCACCAGTTCACCTTGGTGCGGCGTTGCAGATACCCGTTGTCGGTTTATTTGAAGCAAGACCAGAAAAATATTTGCGTTGGTATCCGATCGGTGTAAATCACGTCTTGCTGCATTCAGGAAAATGCATCGATAGTATCAGTGTGGCTGATGTCAAAGAGGCTGTCATTTCTCTAATCCCGTAAACGGATGATCAGCGGAGCTTTTCCATTAAGGCACTAACGATGGCATCGGGTAAGAAATGCGATACGTCACCGTCGTGACGAGCCACTTCTTTGACCAGAGAAGATGAAATAAACGACCACTCTTCTGATGGCATCAGGAAGACGCTTTCGAGAGTCGGCATCAGGTGGTGATTCATTTTTGCGAGCTGGAGTTCATATTCGAAATCGGCAACGGCTCGCAAACCACGCACAAGAATATTGGCTTTTTGCTGTTGTGCGAAGTGCACCATGAGATCGCTGAAACCGACCACTTCGACGTTCGATAAATGCTGCGTCGCACCCTTTGCCAGCGCCACACGTTCATCCAGAGTGAAAAGCGTATGCTTGCTCGGGCTGGCCGCGATGGCTAGCACCACATGGTCGAACAGGCGTGATGCACGCGTCAGCAGATCCAAATGACCATTGGTTAATGGATCGAACGTTCCAGGATAAATCGCTTTGGTTGTCATCACGTCAGCCCTTTATTCACTGTTTCGGTCACTGTGTCCGCTGGGGCAAATAAGGTTCCAGTAGCGTAAGCAGCATCTGTAGTGCGCCCTGGTTTTGGTGTAACACTTCCACGGCATGTCGACCATAGTAAAGACGATAATCTTCGTCAGCGAGCAGTTTCCCGACTTCTTTCCCCAGTGAGTCTGCATCGGTCACGGTAATCAGCCCGTCGGCCTGATCGAGTTTGTTGCAGATATCTTTGAAATTGAACGTGTGTGGCCCCATCAATACTGGGATCGCATGAGCTGCCGCTTCTAGCGGATTATGCCCGCCTCGTTCAACCAAGCTTCCACCGACAAAAGCCAGATCGGCGATACCGTATAACAGCATCAGCTCGCCCATGGTGTCCCCAATAACGACCTGCGTGTTTGCAGGAGGCTGGTCACCGCTGCTGCGCAGCGTGTAGGTGAATCCCAGATTTTCTGCCAGCGCCTGCGTGGTGGAGAAACGTTCTGGATGGCGAGGCACAAGAATGAGTAGTAAGTCAGGGTAGGTGGCAAGCAGCTGTCGGTGAGCGGCTAGAACGATCGCTTCTTCACCTTCGTGCGTACTGGTGGCTATCCATACTGGACGGTGTGGCGCCCATTGTCGACGTAATGTAATAGCTCTGGCCGCCAGTTCTGGCGTCACGGAAATATCAAATTTGAGGCTGCCGGTCACTTTCAGGCTGGAGCGCTTCAGACCAAGATCGATAAATCGATTACCATCTTCCTGATTCTGTGCGGCGACGAGGGTAATGCGCTGCAAGATATGGCGCATGAGTTTCCCGATCTTTTTATAACCCGCAGCAGAGCGTTCTGACAGCCGGGCATTCGCAATGACCAGCGGAATTTCGCGTTTATGCAGCTCTGCGATCAGATTTGGCCACAGCTCAGTTTCCATAATGATGACGATTTTCGGACGAACCTGGTCAAAAAAGCGCTTCAGAGCACAAGGCAAATCATAAGGCAGGTAAACGTGATAGACCGTGTCGCCAAACGCTGAACGCACGCGCTCGGAACCGGTTGGCGTCATGGTTGTTACTGTGATCGGCAGATTGGGATAACGATGGCGCAATGCTCTCACTAAGGGAATAGCGGCCAGCGTTTCACCCACCGACACCGAATGCAGCATGATGCCATCTGGCTTGACCTTCTCTGCACAAAAACCGTAGCGTTCACCCCAGCGTCGACGATAGGCCGGAGCCTTACGGCCACGAAGCCACAGGCGAAGCCAAATCAACGGTTGGATGAGGTACAGGATAATGGTGTAGAGAGTTTGTAGCATAAGGTTTACTGTTATCGGTTATCGCTGGGATGATTTTATCGGGTTAGTGAGGATAAGGCTATTTGTAAAACGAATGTCGTTTATTCCTCAGCCGATTTTCCTAAAAATCGCTGGTAGATGCGCGCAGTGGCCGCAATCGTTGAATTTGGTACGGGATAAACAGACAACTGAACGAACAAGAGGATCTAACTATATCCACACGCACCTTACTTATGAGACGTTTGTATCTATTTTGAGCTTTTAAGGAAGGTACATTTCATTTTTCTTATGATGCCTTTGCTTTCATTAATAATATTTTTCTTTAGTCGCTGCAGAGGATAAAGAAAAAACAACCATAATCGATAATATAATCTATCTTTTCCTTCTAGCATAACAATAGAGTCTTTGAGCTTACTGTAGTGATGTCTGTTAAGCTCTCTTAGCGTCTCTTCGGTAACATTGCGGTATTTTAACCCTATGTTACGATGATTTTCTTCATGATGGAAAAACTCAGTTTTATTGATTTTTTCAATACCAACAGAAAATGGTACTGGGCCTGTAGTATTTAATACACCTTTCATCCCTACACCATAAATCCAAGGTTTGTAGCGTTTTAATCTATGCACAACTTCGTCTATAGCGGATTTAATGTAAGGAGATCTTGGTACTGAAATTATGTTCCATTGTTGGTATTCTCCACACGTTAAGAAATCTAACTCTTTGTGTAATCCCATATTTCTATCGCAGCCACATTCCTTATTATCCCAACTGCATAGCAATATTTCACAATCTTCTTTAATGGCTTCATCGAGTGGGATTGAACATGAACTTTTAATATCCAAATAAACGCCACCCTCGATGTAAATCAAAAGATAACGAAATAAATCAGCTCTGGCTGCACCATAATTTGGATCTATACTTAAATAGATACTCAGCATTTCTTTTCCGTAATATTTGTCTATATATTCAATTATGCTCTTTTCATCGTAGAAACAATGCTCCCACCCCGGATTCATCTCTTTTAATTTTTCGATGGACTCTAAAATTCCTTTAGGTAATCCATGTATGCCTTTGGTATATATTTGATGGATTTTATTAGGTACTTTCATCACTGTGTCGTCCCTGGTGAAAATTAATTTAATAGTAGTAATGTTTTGTTTTTATATTAAAAATGTAACTTTTATTTATTGATTTTATTACTAAGTGACCATAACTCAGTGTACTTGTTAAATGTATATTGAGCGTTAACAAGTGCGAGCAGCAATCCTTGTTTCCCATCCAAAAAACCTGCCCTGAAGATCCATGTTTTTAAGAATGAAAATATGGAATGAGTAAATATCTCAGAGTAGCGGCAAGATATTCCTTTCTCATGACGTTCTCTTGCCCACGCAACAGCATAGCGCAACTGCTTTTCCTGGAATACTGAGAAATCACGGCAGGTTAAATGCTTAAGATCTCCATATAAATATTGAACAGGGGCATCGCCGCAATTCAATGATTCATGCACTTTGTTGTCATTGTACTGGTAGTGTTTACTTGCATAGAGTCGTAACACCTTATCGGGATACCAACCGCTATATTTCATAAAACGACCAAGAAAAAGATTCCGTCTCGCACAGGAGTAGACAACTCTATCATCTAGATTGGATTTGAGTAATGTGCTTTCAATTGATTGACGTAGTTCAGGCGTTATTCTTTCATCGGCATCAATAAAGAAGATATATTCTCCGCTAGCATAACTCTGCGCACGCTGCCTTTGTTTACCATACCCCGGCCAGTCATTGTGTTGATAGACTTTTGCGCCATATCGATGAGCTATTTCTACCGTAGAATCGGTGCTGCCAGAATCTACGACAATGATTTCATCGGCCCAACTAACAGATTGCAGGCACTCTTCTATTAATTCTGATTCATTTTTTGTGATTATTATGATAGATAGATTTTTTTTCACAGTGCTACCTTATGAAAATTGTATATCTCGATGTGATTTTTCTATCTTTAAGTAATGTTGTAAGAATTAATCATTAAGATAAGTGATCCTTTGATGTGGCTGTTTTTGTTGAATACTTATCGTTGTTTGCTCCTGGGATTTTCACAACTACATTCGTTGTACCGTCTTCAAGGCACTCAAAATCGGTGCTTTCATTTGGCTCCATAATAATTATGTCACCAGCGTTATATTCTATTCCATTCATTTTCACACGACCACTAATTATGATTGTGTATTCGGTTGCGATCTTATGGTAGTGAGATTCTTCATAATCTCCTTTTTTATATGATTTTACTGCGACTTCGCAATCATTAGTTTTTAATAATGATGGCTCGAAGTTTCCAATAAACCATCCACCTTTCATGTTTGATAAATTATCCAGTTTCATTCTTATTACCTTGTTTTCTGTTTGACTATTTTTATTACTTGCTTGCTTTTTTTTCTTTATATTCATAAATGTATTCTGCAAGCTGAGCTTCTGTTTTCAATGGATGAAATTTTTCATTATTAATTTTATGTATGGATATTTTTTTTTGTTTCAATATCATCTCATTTAATGTTTGAGAAATATAAAAATTTCCATTCACAGCGTTGTCTTTTCGAATAACTTCTTTCGCACACTCAACAAAATCACTACCATGCTTAAAATAATAGAATGATACTAGGGCATTTTTACTGATAGGGTTTTTCTCCGAAAACTCAATTGGTGTGCCTTCTTCATCCAATTTTGCAAATGAGTAACGAGGGTGGACTGAGTTAAATGAAACAACCCCTGCGTCTGCTCCTACTTTGCGGAATTCTTCAATAACTTTACCACTATCATTTTCCATAAAGTCATCGATTGCCATCAGGATTAACTCTTGGTCACTATCTATAAATTCAACACCCAGAAGGGCAGTGCATATAGCCCCTTTTGTTTGAGCATGAATCGGGATAATTTTTGCAGTAGGCTCAATCTGTTGTATAACGGCATCTGTATGAAATTGTTTTATCTCAGTATCTTTGACACAGAATAATAGCTGACGGGGTTGAACTTGCTGTGTATATTTTATTTGCTGTTCTAATATCGTACCTTCACTGACTTCGGTAAGATAAAGTGGATATTTTTCTTTGTTTGTATCGATATTAGGTATTCCCATCATAAACATTATGTTCATTTCAGTTCGCCTTCAATTGCAATGATTCTTTTTTTTTATGTTGTAGTAGTTTACCTCATTAACATCTTTCACTGTCATTAAATGACCGCCAGATGCTAACGCCGCTTTTATTCCATTTTCATTATCCTCGACAATCAAACATTCACTCGGTTTTAATCCCATCTTTTCCATAGCCTTTAGATAAATCTCGGGAGATGGTTTTGGCATCTTTACATCTTGATTAGAAATAATAAATTCTAAATAATTCTTTAACTTTGAGTGGTCCATCATCATTTCAATTGTCATTCTAATTGAATTTGAACAGCAAGCAATGCGATATCCTTCTGCTTTCAATTTTGAAAGTGCAAACTCGTGATTAAAATGAGGGCGACATTGGTTATGAATTATTTCTACTGTATATTGTTGCTTCATTTCATTTATGAAGTCGTGTAATTTTTCGGGCAAACCTTTCTCTATACTTAATTTTTTAAGCTTTGTTGAGGTTGGTAAACCATCATAACTAGATAAATGCTCTGTTCGCATGATTTCATACCCAAATAGAGCTAGGGCTTTGTTTAATGCTTCGTAGTGCCAATCCTTGGCATCGATTAGCACGCCATCCATATCAAATAAAACAGCTTTAATTTTTTCCATGAAAAAATTCCTCTGCGTCTTCGGGATAATCGGTACAGAGCATTAAATGATCATCCTTAATGCTTTTGCAGTTTTTGATTACTTCCCACTGTTTGCTTGTCTCTCGCTTGTGTAAGTCTGCTGACACAATACAGACGGCCTTCCCGTTGATAATTAGACGGTCAATCACTTCGGCTTCATACCAATCACTATTGAAGCTATCGAGCCAGATACCAGCTGCAGCGTTCTGCATGACAGGGGTTGGTAATATATCTGAAAGCCCTGTAAATACGCGTAGTCCGTGCCGTATTTGGACTCGCATATCGGGGATAGACATATCAAATGTGAAATAATTGCTGTGATTGTATTTTTCAAGTAATTCTAGCGTTTTCTCTGCAATTCCGTCTGCCTTTATATTTAACGCCAATGGTAGGTTGCGGCCATTCATTATTTTTAAAACATCTTCGAATAATATTTCTCCGCCTATTGGCATATCATGTGAAATTACTATTTCCCCTAGGCTATCACGTAAATCTGTTTCCGTACCAAATCCTAGTTCAAATGATCGTTCAAAAGCGATTATTTGATTACGTTCTGATGGTTTCTTCCAATATCCACGATGAGATAGTATTATCATTTTTTTAACCGTTAGTTTTTTTTATTTTTTCTGAAATAGGATTTTTTAGAAATAAATCTAGGTCTGCAGGTATTCCTAAACCGTACATACCATTATATTCTTCGCCAATTGGGTAAATACCAATTTTCTTTCCTTCTTTAATAAGGTAGTTGTATGCAGGGCAAGTGTAAAATTCGTTATTTACACGAATGTTCTCAGCGATCATCTGTTCTGCTGAGCGAACTAAATCACTTCCTTTCTTGAAGTTAAAAATACCAACTGTCGCATCAGAAGAAATGACTTCCTTTTCTGCTGTTTCAATAACTAAACCGTTTTCATTTGTTTTTGCATAGGACCATTTTTTGTCTTGTGATTTCATAGTCATAATCATCCCGTCCAAATTACGAGATTGCATTGCATCTAAATATTCATTTATATCAAAGTCAATGTATTGATCGCTATTTGCATTCATTAAAGGTTCATTGCTGTTGAAAAATTTTTTGGCAACTAGAGCTGTGCAAACTTGCCCTTCGGTAATTCCATTGATTCCAATTATTTCAACATTTTTTGCATAAGATTTTAATTTAGGAAATAAATTATACTGATCAATATGTGATTGCTGGGCTACAAAAATAAATCGATGTTCTACTTTCGGTGTAAGATTGTCTACAACGATTTTTATCATGGGAACACCATGTACGGGTATCATAGGTTTAGGTAAAGCATAACCTGCATCTGCAAATCGGCTTCCTTTTCCAGCCATTGGTAATACTATGTTTAACATTCTCATGCTCCTTTAATGTCTATATTTTTCTATTTTTTCGGTGTTCCGATGGAAATATTAAATTCAAAATTTAATATAGATAGTTGTAGTTGAAATAATTGCAACATGCACAATTGAAATAAATATATTCGAATGTGATTCTTACGAATATGCATCCTTATAATCTGTTTCCGAAATTTAAAACCAGAGCCTTCAAAAGATACTTTTCTGTAAATCTCTAGATAGCGTTCTTGGCGTGTACATATGTGTGGTGTCCAACCACGATCTCGTATAAGTCTTATGAATTCGTATTCAGGACAATAAGTTATACTTTTAACTTCTCTAAGGCGTTCCGATATGGGGGGGGTATTATTTACAACATCAGACATAACCTCTGGTGTTGCAAAAAACAAACAATCTGTCCCGCCCATAGATTCAAATCCGCGTATAAACTCCGATGCTTCACCTGCAAAGGTGAAAAAACCTTTATCAATATCTTGTGTGGGGAGTTTATTCAGAATATTGCTTATATCCAGATTTTTTTTGAGCCAAATATCTGGACGAATACATAAAACAAGATCATATTTTATCTTGTTTTTCGTAGCATATTCTTCTCGAAGTTGATTTGATTTCCTTATACTGTAATACATTGAATGAATGCCAAATATACTCATCTTGGTTTCATCGCTATCGTGACTTTTTTTTATTTTTACAACACCCCAGTCCTGCGGTTTTTGTTCTTCTATTTCTATTTCTCTAAATTCACCGTAGGCTTTTATTATATCAGACTTGTCACTTTTCCCTTTGGATGATGTTGAATTATGCCAAGTGATAGTATTATGATCGAGTGTTGACCACGTGTGCATAAATAAATCACAATCATATTTATTTATTAAGTTTTTTTTCAAGAAAGGTGCACATCTATCATATGTTCGTAGGTGTCCAAAAAAACAGATGGCTATTTTAAAGTTAGACAGTTTTTTCTCCATAGGGAAATTTCTCTATAGTTTTAAATTTAAAGGTTATTTAAAATTAACTTGGCGTGCGTGTTTTATTTTTCCGTACAATCGAAATGTCTTCGAAATGCATTTCCCCTAAAAATAAAACAAATATTTTACACACATTCTCTAATGTCTATTTAATTAATTATTGAATTTTTATTTTTTAAGGTCAGGTTGGTTGTTGTAATTGACGATTTTTTTGTATAAATGACAATTTTACTACATTGCTATAAGTGCTTTCTATTTAATACTAGGCAGGTTATATAAATGTTTTATTTAGGAAAAAATATGTTTCTCGTGAAATACTGTAGCAGTTTTTTCCTTTTTTCTTTTCTTAGTTTTTGAAGCGACTTTCCACCAAAGAAAAAAATGGTACATAATTTGGCTAAGAAAGTATAGAATTTTAAATGTAGGATTTTTTTATTGATGGAATCACGAGTGACGTCTTTGCTAGGTACTGTTAGTGACGGTTCTAAATATCTTTGATAGAGCTGTTGCCATTCAATATGAGTAATGACATCCCGAAAGTCATTTCTTGTAAATGCTCTTAAGTGATTTGGCGGCATCAGACTAAATTGTTCCCATTCTAAATAAATGAAATTAGAAACTGTATACTTCTCAGTGTCACTAGCTGTTTTTTCATTTACGTCTCTTTGATGTTTGAAATTTATCTCTTTGCCATTTTTCAACAAACAATTCACCCAGATGTGCTGTTCGGGAGTATATCTTGGAAGTGTTTTTTCCTTCTCTTTATAAAAAAGAGATTCATCTTTGGTCATTAATGGTACATCAAAGAGTTTTAGTAAATCTTCACGGAACCCAAAGAAAGCAATATCTGATGGGTGAAAAGACAACGGTTTTTCTTTTCGAGGATTACGAGCGAAAAAAGCACATGACAGGATTTTATGTTCAAAAATTTTATATTCTTGATCTGCTTCTGAGAACGTATCGAAAAAATATAAAAATTCTTTACCCGTTAAAATAAAGTCAGTACGTATCTTGAATGCGTATTTTTTGCTTGATGTTTTTAAGCCAGCGAACGTAGTTTGTATCTGGCGATTTAAATTATGCTCTTTGGGTTTCTCTCTACCATCATTCTCTTCACTATCGTAGTAGTAGTAACAACCAGGGTCTTCTATCAGGGCTATCTTATCGTAATCAAGTCCTGCTACATCTGCTCCAATATAAGTACTTAGTACTATTTCTGCTTTCGGGAAGAATTTCCGAATACTCTGTATTGTTTTAGGTGTAATTTCATGATTGACATTACCCTGTATGATAAACGAGATATCCTCATCTTCGATTATTTTGATATCCGAGCGGTCTTCGGATTTTTTCAGTTGGACTGTATTTTTCATTTTCTTCGCTATCAGACAAAGATAAATCATGAATGTATTTATCTTTCTGCATGAGTGATTAATTGGTCATGTTCAAGATGGTTTTTTTCTTGATTTTATTAAACTCATTCTCTCTAATTACTGTGCGGCGTATTAAATTTTATATACTACACAGTATTACTGCTATCTTCGAGAATGTTAGGAAATATGACTTCTCGGTGAATTTATCTTTTCATCAAGAGTCAGTGTTTTTCCTGTGTGGTTATATAAATATCTGTTTTTAGGTGGATGCCCATCTCTACAAAATTTAGTTACCGCTGATATTGATGTGAATGTCGACATGTTCGTGCCGATAAATATATTGCTGCGTGCTGCAATTTCAAAATCAATGATCGATGCTTCTAATGCATTTTTAGGGCTGAACTCATTCTCGGTAGTTGTATTTTTCTCTTTTAGTTTTAATCCAAATTCATCTCTTGCTAAATTTTCTATATCCTCGAATGAGCAGGTTAGAGCACTTTTATCATAAGTAATATAAAGTGTTTTTAGAGAGGGTAAGGTTTTTTTTATTTTACGAAATATGTGATTGCAACGTTCTAATGGTGTTGAGTTAACCTCATTGGGTTTTTTCTCCCATGAGTCTTCAATGTCTAACGGCCAATCACTCTCTATTCGTAATTGGCAAACGGCATCATATGGGCGCGCGTGCGAAATAAAATACTCTATCTTGTCTTCCATGTATTTAGATGGTGTCAAATATTTAAAAAAATCTATTACTATATCTCTATGTTCATAGTTCTGATTTTTTATAAATTCGTTGACGATAGATTCGCCTTTGAAAAATAGTTTGTCAGGATTGAGTTTTTCCCCTGTATATCGAGAAGTAATATAGTTGTTTATTTTTATATTGTACTTTGCGAAGAAAACATCCATTGATTTCTTATCGAATACGGTGAATAGATCTATATCTCTATGAAAGAATTTATATATATAAGAGAAATAAATTTTATCTCTCAGGTTTTTTTTGCTTTTATTAGCAATAAAATTAATGAAGTAGGGCAGAGCTATAGAAGAGTTTTTTTCTATGGCTTCAATTAATAGGGCAAGGAAAATCATTTTTTGATTATTCAGCCCACCACCTGTTCTTTTTAGAAACAATGTTCTCATTGTTTATATTCCTGATTTTACAAAATTTTTATTTTTAATGGTGCGATAGTGTGGCCCTACTTTGACAGGACTTTTCTATAGAAATACTTAAGGTAGCTAATTACACCTAATAGAATATAACCACTATGGAATTGATGTTTAGCGCAATATCTTATATTGCTCGTGGTTGTTGCTTGCAGTAAGGGAGACTGATTCCACGGTGATGCTCTTTTGGCATCTAGAAAATACTCCGTGCAAGCGTAATTTTCAGCCCATTTATGCCAGGGTTTTGTCGGCCCGATATAATGAATCATAACCGTGTCATTCTTTATAGGATTGACTGGCTTAGGCTTATTAAGTTCATAATTAATGCTATATTGTGTGTTGTATTTTTTATCAAGCCATATTGTTTTATCTATAAGTAAGATGTTCAATATGTCTTGATCGAGATAAGATATTTTTGCCTTTATTTTCTCGTCGGCAAGAAGCGACATAGCCAGTGAACTTATATCGTTTTTTTGCCATTGTGCGAGATTGATGTATAAGAATCCAGCATTAAAATATCCGGAATTGATTCCCGGTTCATCAAGCGCCTTTGCTCGTTTTTCCCACCAAACCTTGTCTTCTTCTGCTACTACTGCCGCAATGTTGTTGTTGAATTCGATTCCTAACAGCTCGTGTAATGAGCCTTTGCAAACAATGTCAGCATCGATATAAAGAAGCGTTTCAATTTCTGGGTAAAGTAAATCGGCAATCACAAAGCGAAAATAGGTGGCATAAGACCAGTTTTTGGTGCTGGGAAGCGATTTCAGTTCATCGCAATTTACAATGTAAAGACTAATATCTGCATTATATTGAGTGCTGAGGTTTTGAAACTTTTTCTCTTCATCATCACTTAATGAGTCAGTGAATATATGAAATGAAAATTTTATGTCAGGATTGTGGATCAAAATTGATGCTGCTGAAATGGCGCAGCCAAACATAAAATTTTTATCAATACCGTAAGCGATATTTAGCGCATCGGATTCTGAATTTTCCGCTAAGGGGCGAGTAAATGAAACTTTTCTTTTTATAACACCTTGCGATGAAAAATACATAGTGAACTCGGTTATGGCTCTTAAAAATAAATGGGGATCAACGCGTTATTTTGGCAGCAATATACTGCATTAGTTTAACGATCGTTTGTGCTGGTAATCAACTGTGCCGCTTTTTCTGGCAGACTATAAATATCTTCTGTATCGGCAAAATGGCGGGCATTTTCTGCCCACTGTTTAAGCATTTCTGGCTGATTGAGCGCGTGTGATAACGCGTGATTCAGTGCTGTCTGGCTAAAAGGCTCAGGGATGACCAGCCCGGCCTGTGAGCGCTCAATGTAAAAAGCATAACCGCACGCATCGGTGACAAGTATCGGTAATCCAGCTGCGATAGCCTCAAGTAAAACGATGCCTGCGGCTTCCTGATGAGCCGGATGAAGCAACAAATCTGCGGCTGCCATGAAGTCAGGAATGTCGTCTCGGCCAGAAAAGAAGCGTATTTGTTTACCGATACCAAGCTGCTCTGCCTGCTGTTGAAACGGTTTTGGATCGTCCTGGCCGACAACCAGCAGCGTTACGCGTTGACGCAGTTCCTGTGGCAGGCTGGCGATAGCGGTCAGACTGCGGCCAACGCCTTTGCGTTTGAAGTCGGAACCGACTTGTAATAGAACAAATCCGTTTTCATCCAGATGGTGCTGTTGACGAAACCGAGAGCGCGTATCTGGAGATCGCGTGCTGTATTTTCTGTCCCGCGAAATACCCGGCGGCAGCATAAAAAAGCGTTCATCTTGTGTGCCGTAATGCTTCTGAAAATGAGCGATTTGCCGTGGTGTCAGCATCAGCATGCGCGCGTGGCTATTTTTATCGAACACGTCTCGTTCAAGTGCTGCGTAGCCGCGGTAGCGGGGTGTTAGTCGATAAAAGAAGCCTTTTTCCTGAACCGCCTTTTCTGCCGTACATCCTTCTGCGGCATAGTAGAAGTCCAGTCCTGGCATTTTGCTAAATCCGACAACGCGGTCGACTGGGTGTTGTTGTAAATGGCGTTGTATCCAATCTGAAAAACGGCGATGGCGGGTATGATTACCCAGCCCTGAGATAGGTACGAGAACGATGTCGAACCCTTCAGGTTTGTCGCCTTGCCATTCACTCGTGTAAACACGAATGTCGTGGCCTTGTTTTTGACACGTTAGTGCAATGCTCAGAAAATCCCGCTGTAGCCCGCCGAAAGGAAAGAATTTATAGACGCAGAATGCGATTTTCATTTGGTGTTCTCTTCCTGCGCCTCTTGTAGCATGTGTTCTGATGCCTGAATAACCGCTTGTGCAGGAATGCAGGACAAATATTTAACCGTCTGATCGTAATTCTGTTGGGCTGGCATCTGCTGATATTCGCCTGCCCAAATCTGCTTATAGCGATCGCACCACGGGCGCCATAATTTGTAGTCTGTTGGGCCAAACAGGCACACTAGCGGCGTATTCAATGCGGCAGCCATATGCATAGGGGCGGAATCTACACCGATATACAACACCGCGTTGTCAATTAACGCCGCCAGTTCCAGAAAACTCGTTTTACCCGCAAAGGTCATATCGGGTTTATGCGTGCACTGTGAGTGAATGTCGCGCACCACGTTTAAATCGTCTTCTGAAGGACCACAGGTTAAAACGACTTCCAGATTTTTTGTTTTAAGGTAGTCGATGACCTGAGCGAATTTGTCGTTGTCCCAGTATTTGTAATATTGGCGAGTCGTGGGTTGGATGACGACGTAGCGTTGCGTTAAAAGTGTAGGGCGTTGATCAGCGATACTTTGGGCGTCTTCCTGACGATAATGCAGTGATAATCTAGAACGTATATTTGACGCTGGCAGGTTGAGCGGGGTGAGGAGATGAAGATTTTGCTCAACAATATGCGCGCCTATTGGCGGAACGCAGGTGATGAAAAATGAGCGCCAAATTTTTCCCTTCAGATTATCGCCCCGATCGAGAGCAATGCTGTGACATCCCAATGATTTTACCAATAAGGCGATGGGCCACTGGTCAGCTAAATTGACGATCAGATCGTAATTGTTTTGCTTAAGCTCTTGCCTGACGTCTTGGAAATTACGGATCTTTTCCAAAAGCGTGCCCGTTTTTCTTTTGATCCCATAAAGCTGATGTATCTCTGGATTGGCGGAGAGAATTGGCATCGTATCCTGATACAGCAATACGTCAATTTTGGCGTCAGGGTAATTGGCTTTCAGCGTGCTGATGAGCGGAGTGGTCAGCAGCATATCGCCATGATATCTGAGCTTCACCACGAGAATCCGGCGATAAGAGATGATGCGTTGACTCACTCGTTTTCCTTCATGTAATCAAAAGTTATGATTTTTACAGGTACGCTACCGCCTTGGCTCAACAGCTACCAAAAGACTGATCCTATCCATGTGGCACGACAGCATGAATAGCTAATTTTGCGCTATGGTACTAAAACCCATCCTCCTCTCACAGAGGTAAATGCTACTGCCACACGCTAATTATAACAGGGCTAATTCTTTATCCATTTTCCGGTCAGCGTTGTGCCGAGGCAAAACGCCATAAGCCACGCGATAAGCATGTCTCGTGAATAGAGAATGACATCGCTAAGTCCATACATCAGCAGGGCAAAAAGTAGCGCAGCAGAGAGGTGGCTGCGTAGAACAAAAAATGAAAAATAAAATAAAGAGGCATAAAGCAACACAAGCAATATTGCGCCCGGTAATCCCTTAAGGGAAAAGGCATCAACCACTTCGTTATGCAGATGGACATCCAGGTATTCCACCGCACCCGCTAAGTTCGGCTTTTGTTCTGCTTGTGCAACGATTCGCTCTGCGCGCTGTTCGGCAGACTGCCCCAATAATGCGTCTTCCCCGGCTTCGATACCTGATTGATACATCGCGATTCGTGCACCAACCGAGGTTCTGCTGTTATTCATGCTATAGCTGTGTACGTCATTAATCAGATCGTTAACACGCTGATGAATCGTTTCCTGGAAAAGGAATAAACACAGGAGAAGCGTGGCCGATGAGCCGACTAATGCTTTTATAAATAGCGGCTTACTGTGCCTGACTTCTGACAATAAAATGGTTGCGCCAACAATAGGATAGACGAAGATGGCCGCCCGGGTTTCTGTCAGCAGAATAGCGACAGTCACTAATAGGAAATGCCCCAGATAGAGATAATACTTATAGGTTGAATCGAGCTTAAGCAGCGCCTGTGCGCTTAAGGCACCGATGAAGGTAAGAAAATAGGCCGCGCTCGTTGCGGTACCAAATACTAATCCAATACGGTGCATGCCGCTGAATAATGACTGATAGAACGCGTAGCCTAGTGTGAGAATACAGATTGCGATGATGTAGAAGCGTAGCTGTTGCCGATTTTTTTGCGAGATATGCAGGGCTGTCAGCAGGATGAATGCCCCCAGAATACCGGCATGTGCGGATGTCCTGTAGGCGTTATACACATAAGGTAACAGGCTATCGGGTTGATAATAGTGGTGATACCAAATGAGATTGGTTAAGCCGATAGCCAGCAGGCAAAGCGGAATCAGTAACAGCCGCTTAGCCGCTATTACTGTTTTTAAATGTGTCGCCACATAAAAAACAGATAGCGAACCCGTGAGATAAAAAAGCCACCCGGCAATAATGCTGCTAAATGGCATAATGGCTAATGTGAGTAAACAGCCGGGGAAAACCGCTTTAAGCGCGACAGCCGAACTGATGCTGGGCGTTTTTCCCAGTTCGTACCTTAATTCATTGAGCATGTATTTGTTCACAGTCGGGAGCGATATCACTCGCCTGATGCAGGTAATTCTATCAGCTTCTCTAATTTCTGATGGATGAGGCTAGCGGGAATAGTCTCCATTTTCTGGCTTTCAGACATTTCCACCACCTGATTCATCCCGTAGCCGCCAATCAGTCCTGGGTCGGTTGGTCCGTATAGGGTGATATTTGGACGATCCAGTGCTGCCGTCAGGTGGCTAAGTCCGGTATCGACGGAAACGACGCCTTTGGCCCCAGCTAATACCTCGGCAACCTGTTGCAGCGTGAGGCGTGGTAAGACTTCAACGTGTGGAAAGCCTTCAGCCAGTCGTAATGCACGCTGGTGCTCATGCTCCGCTCCCCAGGGAAGTTTGATGTGTAATCCACTCGGGGCTAATAGAGCAATCAGTTCACGCCAGTGTGCTTCCGGCCAGTGTTTTTCATCACGCGTCGTGGCGTGGAGAAACACCAGATAGCGGTTGGCGTCTACGGGCTGCTGGGAAAGAAAGCGTGAGGCAATGGCATAGTCGCCGCGCTCGGTGGGTTTCCGATAGTTCAGACTGGCGGCAAACAGCTCCCGTACGCGCTCGACGGCATGTTGTTGACGACTGATCGGGTGGCGATAGTTATAGAACCAGCTTGCCAGCGGTTCACGCGCACTTTTGCAATCCAATCCGTGCTTCTTCCCGTTGGCGAGTCGTGTAACCAGCAGCGCGCTTTTAATCAGCCCTTGCGCGTCGATAACCGCATCGTAGCGATACTGGCGTAGCTGGCGTGTAAATTCCGCACGTTCCTGACGTACTGGAGCACTGAACCAACTTTTGCGCCAGCGGCGTATTGCTACCGGAATGACGCGGGAAACCGCCGGGTGCCAACTGGGAACTTGCGCAAAGCCTTCTTCAACTACCCAGTCGAACTGGATACCGGGAATAGCCTGCATTGCGTCGGTCAAAGCTGGCAAGGTGTGCAGCACATCGCCCATCGACGACGTTTTTACGATCAGCACTCTCATGCATCTGCTCCCGGTACCCGGTTTTCTCCTGGAATGAGACTTTCTTTTGAGATTAGATACTTATCCAGAGCGCTGAGCACACGTTCGGGCTGAATGTCGATCAAACTCTGGTGATAACCCTGTTCGGCATCCCCTTTGCGCACCCGGTGATAGCCGGTAATCAGGCGAATTACCTCGGCCTGATGGGACAGAGGCGGAGTAAAATCGGGGCTACTTGGGCCATAAAGCGCAACGAGCGGACGGTGGAGTGCTGCCGCAACGTGCATCAGCCCAGAATCGTTGCTGACGACGGCGTGGCAGGCGGCAATCAGCACCACCGCCTGTTCCAGCGAGGTTTCCCCTGCCAGATTAGCGCAATGCTGTCGCGCGTCTTCCGTCAACCCTTGAAGGATATCGTCACAGGCCGAACGGTCATTGGCCGAACCGAACAGTGCTATCTGGTAGCCGCGTTCAATCAGTGTTTGCGCCAATGCTGCATAGTGATAATGCGGCCAGCGTTTGGCGGGGCCGAATTCGGCTCCGGGGCAAAAACCGATGATGGGGCGTGCCTCGCTGAGGTCAAACGTCTGCGTCATGTCCGCAATCTCGGCCTGATTGACCTGTAACTGTGGCCACAGTAACGGCTGCGGTAAATCTTCGGCACGACGGATACGGCTACGATCATAGGCTAACGCGGCGTAGCGCTGAACCATCAGCGGAAATGCGGCTTTATCCAGCACACGTAAGTCGTTCAGCAGCCCGTAACGCATTTCGCCACGCCAGCCTGTACGCTGCGGAATGTTGGCAAAGAAAGGGACCAGCGCAGATTTAAAGGAGTTGGGCAGCACGTAAGCGCGGTCATAGCACGCATCGCGCAGCGATACGCCAAGACGGCGACGCTCGCTCAGCTCCAGTGCGCCGTGGCCTAGCGGCATGGCTAACGCCTGATTGACTTCCGGCATCCGTGCCAGCAGCGGACGGCACCAGGCTGGTGCCATCACGTCAATGACCGCTTCCGGGTGTTCAGCCTTCAAAGTGCGATAAAGGCTGTGCGACATCATCATATCGCCGACCCAGGAAGGGCCGATGACCAAAATTTTCATACCGCTTATGAATCCTTATCCGATTAAACGGTACGGTTCAGCCAGGCCATATATTCCGCCACGCCTTCGGCGACGGTTTTGAACGGCTTGTCATAGCCTGCTGCACGCAAATTGGTGAGGTCGGCTTGTGTATAAGCCTGATAGCGGCCTTTCAGTTTCTCTGGGAACTCGATGTATTCCACGCTGCCTTTTTGATGGAAGGCGAGGGTGGCGTCCGCGACAGCCTGGAAGGATTCGGCGCGACCGGTACCGCAGTTGAAGATGCCGGAAACCCCGTTTTGCCAGAACCACAGGTTGACGGCGGCGACATCACCGACGTAGATGAAGTCACGTTGGAAGTTCTCACTGCCGGAGAACAGCTTCGGATTTTCACCCTGATTAATCTGGTTATTCAGGTGGAATGCGACGCTCGCCATGCTGCCTTTGTGGCCTTCGCGCGGTCCGTAGACGTTGAAATAGCGGAAACCACAGATCTGTGATTCAGCTTCTGGAAGAATTTCACGCACGTACTGGTCGAACAGGAATTTAGAGTAGCCATAGACGTTCAGCGGCTGCTCGTATTGGCGCTCTTCGATAAAGTTATCATTGCGACCGCCGTAGGTTGCGGCAGAAGAGGCGTACAGGAACGGAATGTTGCGATCGAGGCAGTAATGCAGGATATCTTTAGAATACTGATAGTTGTTATCCATCATGTATTTGCCATCCCACTCGGTGGTGGAAGAACAAGCGCCTTCATGGAATACGGCATCGATATCACCCAGATCGTCGCCTGCAACGATGCTGGCGATGAAATCTTCTTTATCCACGTAATCTGCGATATCCAGATCGACCAGATTGGCGAACTTGGTGCCGTCTTTCAGGTTATCGACAACCAGAATGTCCCGATAGCCGATGTCATTCAGAGATTTTACGATATTGCTGCCGATAAAACCGGCACCGCCAGTAACGATAATCATGGGCGCGACCTTTATTAATCTTGCCGGTGAGGCACCGCGCCCCACACTGTTTATGACCGCTATAATAGCATTTCATTTTACCGCAAGCAGCCAGAGCTTAATTTATCCCGTGTTGCTCCCGCGTTTTTAAGATGATTCAGGCCGTGACGAAGCCAGCATTTTCAGACTGTTTACCCCGCATTTCTGCCCACATCCGCTAGCTTAAAAACCATAACGCAATCTTTTTATGGGAGAGTGACGCTATGCCTGCCGCGTTTTATCAACAACTTACTACACAAATCATGGCTGCACGCACCGAAGGGGTGTTCAAGGAGGAACGCATCATTACCTCTGCGCAGCAGGCTGAAATCGAGGTGATGGATAGTGACCATCTGCTCAATTTCTGTGCCAATAATTATCTTGGCTTGGCGGATAGTCCTGAGCTGATTGCCGCTGCAAAAGCTGGATTGGACAGCCACGGTTTTGGTATGGCGTCGGTGCGCTTCATCTGTGGAACGCAGGATATCCACAAACCGCTGGAGCGTAAGCTGGCGGATTTTCTGGGCATGGACGACGCGATTCTCTATTCCTCCTGTTTTGATGCTAACGGTGGACTGTTTGAAACGCTGATGGGGTCGGAGGATGCGATTATTTCCGATGCGCTCAATCATGCCTCAATCATCGACGGTATTCGGCTATCGAAGGCGCGGCGCTACCGCTATGCCAATAACGATATGAGCCAGTTGGAAGCACAGCTGCAACTGGCCAGAGCGGAAGGGGCGAGACACGTCATGATCGCCACCGACGGCGTTTTCTCGATGGATGGTGTGATTGCCGATTTGCAGGGGATTTGCGATCTGGCGGATCGTTATGATGCGCTAGTGATGGTGGATGATTCCCACGCGGTAGGATTTGTCGGTGAACAAGGGCGTGGAACGCATGAACACTGCGGGGTAATGGATCGCGTCGATATCATCACTGGGACGTTAGGCAAGGCGCTGGGTGGCGCATCGGGCGGTTATACGGCGGGCAAGCATGAGGTGATCGACTGGCTGCGTCAGCGCTCTCGACCCTATCTTTTTTCCAACTCGCTCGCCCCTGCTATTGTCACCGCGTCGCTCAGGGTATTAGACCTGCTGGAACAGGGCGGAGAGCGGCGTGAGCGTCTGTGGGCAAATGCTCGTCTGTTCCGTGAAAAGATGACAGCCGCAGGGTTCACGCTGGCGGGAGCCGATCACGCCATTATTCCCGTCATGTTGGGTGAAGCGCAGCTGGCACAGGATTTTGCGCAAGGGCTACAGCGGGAAGGCGTGTACGTCGCAGGCTTCTTCTATCCCGTTGTCCCCCTCGGTCAGGCGCGTATTCGCACCCAAATGTCGGCCGCCCATACGCCGCAGCAAATCGAATTCGCCGTCGAGGCTTTTATCCGCGTGGGTAAACGTCTGGGTGTGATCATCTGAGGAAATCGTTATGAAAGCATTGGCAAAACTGCTGCCGGAAGAAGGCATCTGGATGGTGGACTCGCCCACGCCGGAACTCGGGCATAACGACATCATGATTAAAATCCGTAAAAGTGCGATCTGCGGAACGGATGTACATATCTATAACTGGGACGAATGGTCGCAGAAGACCATTCCCGTTCCGATGGTCGTCGGGCATGAATATGTGGGTGAGATTATCGCTATCGGTCAGGAGGTTAACGGCTTTCATATTGGCGATCGGGTCTCTGGCGAAGGGCATATTACCTGCGGCTACTGTCGTAACTGCCGTGCCGGGCGACGTCATTTATGCCGCAATGCCATCGGCGTTGGAGTAAACCGTCCCGGTTCATTCGCGGAGTATCTGGTGATTCCCGCCTACAACGCGTTTCGCATTCCTGACAATATTTCTGACGAGCTGGCCGCCATTTTCGATCCCTTCGGTAACGCGGTGCATACCGCACTGTCCTTCGATCTCGTGGGGGAAGATGTGTTGATTGCCGGCGCAGGGCCGATAGGTATGATGGCGGCGGCGGTATGCCGTCATGTGGGTGCAAGGAATGTCGTGATTACTGATGTGAATGCGTACCGTCTGGATCTTGCCAGTAAAATGGGGGCGACGCGCGCCGTCAATGTGGCGCAGGAAAATCTGGCGGACGTGATGATAGATCTGGGCATGACTGAGGGGTTTGATATTGGCCTGGAGATGTCGGGCGCGCCATCGGCCTTTCGTGCCATGCTGAAAGCGATGAATCACGGTGGGCGCATCGCCATGCTGGGTATTCCGCATGAACCGATGTCGATTGATTGGGGAGAGGTGATTTTTAAAGGTTTGTTTATCAAAGGTATCTACGGACGGGAAATGTTCGAAACCTGGTACAAGATGTCGGCGCTGATTCAGTCTGGACTGGATTTATCTCCGATTATCACCCACCGCTTTCACATTGATGAGTTTCAAAAAGGGTTCGATGCCATGCGTTCGGGTCAGTCGGGCAAGGTTATCCTCAATTGGGATGAGTCATAACCCTGCCGTGGCGAGTTCGTGCGATAGCAAAAGGAAAACGCGCACTTGGTGTTACGGCTGTTTGTGCGTTTTGGCCTCGGCTGGCGCAACCCAGGTTTGCCAACGGTGCTTGATAAACATCACTGGTGCGCTTTCCCTAATGCTGCTGCTTACCAGTTTGAAGAACACATCGTTCTTCACCGGATCCGGCGGCTGCTTAACCTGACACTGTTGTATACCGCGGAACGGATTACGCGGTTTGGTTGGCTGCTGCGGCTGAGGTTCATACTGCCGCGTCGGCTCATTCAGCAACTGGCTGGGGCGGACTAAGACAATATCGGCATCCAGCGTCGGCAACATCTGCTGTAAGACGCGGATGGTTGAAGGATGTGGATGTCCGATAGCAATGGCGGAACCACTACGGCGGGCGATTTGCACCGCGCGGGTAAACTGTTTGCGAATATCGGCTTCGTTTTGCGAATCATCCAGAAAGACTTTGCGTTTGATGACTTTGACGTTCGTTCCTGCCGCGGCTTGGCTCGATTGGCTGCTGCCAATGGTCATGCTATCGAGGAAATAGAGCTGGTAGGCGCTCAGCGCCTGCATGACTTTTTGCATGCCGGGTAGACTGGCGGTCATCGCGCTGCCCATATGGTTATTCAGCCCCACGGCGTAAGGCACGTTATTGACGGATTGGCGGATAATGCGCTGAATTTCTTCGCTGCTCATGTCCGGGCGTAACGTATCACGCTCTAGCGGCTGCTTGCTCATCGGTGCCATCGGCAGATGGATCAGCACTTCTCGCCCTTGCTGGTGGGCTTTGGTTGCCATTTCACGGGCGTACGGCGCGTTGGGTAACACCGCGATGGAAATCGCCGTCGGCATTGCCAGAATCTGGTTCTCATTATGCGGGCGATAGCCGAAATCATCGATGACGATAGAAAGTTTTCCGGCCAGAGCCAAAGGAGACAGGGCGAGCAGACTCAACGCCAGTAATGGTGTTTTGGTTAAATAAGACAAGACTATCTTCCCAGCCAAGGTTGTGGATTGACCGCCTGACCCTGGCGACGGATTTCAAAATACAGCCCGGGCTGACTCTGCCCGCCGCTGGTGCCGACCAGCGCGATGGGTTGGCCTGCCTTGACCTGAGCGCCAACGGAAACCAATGCGCTCTGGTTATAACCGTACAGACTCATGTCACCTTTACCATGCTGCACAACAACGACCAGCCCGTAGCCCTGTAGCCAGTCGGCCATCAGTACTGTTCCATCGGCGATCGCCTTCACTTCTGTCCCTTCCGGTGCGGTAATCACCATGCCCTTCCAGCGCAGTTCGCCCTGTAACGGTTCACCGAAGCGGTGCTCTATGCGACCATTAACAGGCCAGATGGCTTGACCAGAAGGTCGCCCTAAACCGCCGGTTCGGGCCATAAGTGAGCGTTCACCTTCGGTCGGTTTGTAGCTGCTGCCGCTGCGTTTGGCCTGTTCTTCTTTAGCGCGAACCTTGGCAGCTTCGCGTGCTTCCCTCTCCGCACGGGCTTTCGCTTCTCGCTCAGCGCGGGCGATCTGATCGCGCAACCGAGTTTCATTCTGGCGCAGTTCCGTCAACTGCTGCTGATCTTTTTCCAGCGAACTTTCCAGCGTTGACAGCGTTTTCTTTCGGTCGGACTGTGCTTGCTCCAGCGTCTGCTGTTGCTGCTGTTGGTCGCCCAGCAGCGTTTTTTGCTGTGCCTGTTTTTGTTCCAACTGACGCTTTTGGTCAGCCAGCTCTACGCGAGTTTGCTGCAATTCGTTGATGGATTTCTGCCGCGCTTCATTCAGGTAACCAAAGTAGGCGAGGATGCGCTCGTTGCGCTGGCTTTCTTCTCCGCTCAGCATTAATTGCAGTGCGCTGTGCTGACCTTGCCGGAAGGCGGCGTCAAGCTGACGGGAAAGTAGCGTTTGTTGCTTATCCTGCTGAGATTGCAGTTTTGCGATAGAGGCGCTGAGGCTGGTTAATTCTTTATTGAGCGTGGACAGCGTATTGCGCGTTTCATGCAGTTGACGACTGGCCTGAGAGATGGACTGCTCCTGCTTTTTCAACTGCTGAACTAAGGTACTGCGCTGTTTTTGTTGTTCTTGAACGCTTTTTTCTTTCGCGGCGATATCTTGTTGCAGAGTCTTAAGCTGTGCCTGATTATCTTCAGCCTGGCTGAGCGCGGGCAACAGCAAAACGCCAACGCAGAGTGCGCTGACGCAGCGGGTGAGTAGCCTTTGTAATGCGGATAAATGGCGATCGGCGCTACATGCCACTCGACTCTGTACCAATAACGCGTTTTTACTCATAGCGGTGAATTATTCCACGATGAACAGCGGCTTACCAGTTGTCTCTTGTCTGATTTCTATTTCCAGACGTGACAAGCATGGCACAAAGGTGGGTGTCTGGGCGCATCAATATATAGATAAATGGAAAGCTCGCCGCAGATTCGATACGCTATATTGGCTTACTGGCTGTAATTGCCGTATCGCGCAGGTATACTCAGGAACCTTATATTTTTGTTGCTTAACTGATCCGGGAGTCGTTACACCCCATGCAAGAGATTATGCCATTCGTTAGCAAGAACCCTATTTTGAGCATCGCCTGGGTTGCGCTGTTGGTTGCGGTAATTGTACTTACTGTGAAGAGTAAACTGTCGAACGTAAAAGAAGTGGTTCGCGGTGAAGCGATCCGACTGATTAATAAAGAAGATGCTGTCATCGTTGATATCCGTAACCGTGACGACTATCGCCGTGGCCATATTGCCAACGCATTTAACCTGTTGCCGAACGACATTAAAAACGGCAGCGTAGGTGAACTTGAAAAACATAAGTCGCAGCCGATTATCGTGGTATGCGCCAACGGTCTCTCTTCACGTGAAGTGGCCGAGAATTTGCACAAAGCCGGTTTTGAGCGTGTGCAGGTACTGAAAGACGGCCTGGCTGGCTGGAGCGGTGAGAATCTGCCTTTAGTCCGCGGCAAATAAAACGGTTTGTGGTAAAACTATCCTCATCGTGCCATGTGTGGTTAGTCATCATGTGATGAACCATACACAGCGAAAATGGCGACGATTTTGCAGGATAATCGACAGGCTGATTGCAGTACTAAATTGATTGCAAATACTGCAGTGATTGCAGTATGACAATGACAGAAATGTACTGACGTCCGCCCACTTATGACGACGGAAGACGTCAAGAAAATCTAACAAAAGGGTATTACTTAACATGTCTGAACAAAACAACACAGAAATGGCTTTCCAAATCCAGCGTATCTACACCAAAGATATCTCTTTTGAAGCGCCGAATGCGCCTCAGGTGTTCCAGCAGGAATGGCAGCCAGAAGTAAAACTGGATCTGGATACGGCTTCTAGCCAACTGGCTGATGACATCTATGAAGTCGTACTGCGTGTGACCGTAACGGCTTCTCTGGGTGAAGAAACTGCATTTCTGTGTGAAGTTCAACAAGGTGGTATCTTTACCGTTGGCGGTATCGAAGGAACTCAACTGGCGCATTGCCTGGGTGCATATTGCCCGAACATTCTGTTCCCTTACGCGCGTGAGTGCATCACCAGCCTGGTTTCTCGCGGTACCTTCCCGCAACTGAACCTGGCGCCAGTTAACTTTGATGCACTGTTCATGAATTACCTGCAGCAGCAGACCGAAGGTGAAGGTGCTGCGCAGCCTCAGGATGCCTGATGAACGCGTCTGACGCTTCAATGACTGTTATCGGTGCCGGCTCGTACGGCACCGCGTTAGCCATTACGCTGGCGCGTAATGGCCATCGAGTTGTGCTGTGGGGCCATAACCCTACGCACATTCAGGCGTTACAGGCCGTTCGCTGTAATCAGGCATTCCTGCCTGATGTGCCTTTCCCCGATTCGCTACAGCTGGAAACCAATCTGGCGCAGGCGCTTGCTGCCAGTAGAAACGTGCTGGTCGTTGTGCCGAGCCATGTGTTCGGTGATGTTCTGCGTCAGTTGAAACCTCATTTGCGTGCCGATGCGCGTATCGTGTGGGCGACTAAAGGGCTGGAAGCGGAAACGGGACGCTTGTTGCAGGATGTCGCACGCGAAGCATTGGGCGAAACTATCCCGCTTGCGGTGGTCTCTGGCCCGACATTTGCCAAAGAATTAGCCGCTGGCATGCCGACGGCGATTGCTCTGGCATCAACAGACAGTGAATTTGCTGACGACCTGCAACGATTGCTGCACTGTGGGAAGAGCTTCCGCGTTTACAGCAACCCCGATTTTATCGGCGTGCAGCTGGGCGGCGCGGTGAAAAACGTCATTGCTATCGGTGCCGGGATGTCTGACGGCATTGGATTTGGTGCGAATGCACGTACTGCGCTGATCACCCGCGGGCTGGCGGAAATGACCCGGCTTGGCGCGGCGTTGGGTGCAGACCCCACTACCTTCATGGGGATGGCAGGGCTTGGCGATCTGGTGCTGACCTGTACTGATAATCAGTCCCGTAACCGGCGCTTCGGCATGATGCTGGGACAGGGAATGGATGTACAGAGCGCGCAGGATAGCATTGGTCAGGTTGTTGAAGGGTACCGCAATACGAAAGAGGTTCTGGCATTAGCGCAGCGCTACGGCGTTGAAATGCCGATTACTGAGCAACTCTGGCAGGTGCTGTATTGTGGGAAAGACGCCCGAGAGGCGGCGCTGAGCCTGTTGGGCCGTACGCGTAAAGACGAAACCGCCAAGTTATAAAACACGTCGTTCCATACTGAGCTTCCTAATCTGGGAGGCTCATAGTATCTTCATTTTCTTGTATACGAGCGGTGGTGCTAATAAGCCTGCCGTTTGAGAACAGATATACGTTGTGGTGTGTGGTATCTCGGAGAGTAAGGCGATGTCGACAGAAGAACTGGAACTGGTGTGGACCAATATCAAGGCAGAAGCGCGCAGTCTTGCGGACTGTGAGCCGATGCTGGCCAGCTTTTTTCATGCCACATTGCTAAAGCACGAGAATTTGGGCAGCGCACTGAGCTATATGCTGGCAAACAAGCTGGCAAATTCGATCATGCCCGCGATCGCCATTCGAGAGGTGGTGGAAGAAGCCTATCGTGCCGATCCGCAGATGATCGTTTCTGCCGCGCGCGATATTCAGGCCGTCTGCCTGCGCGATCCGGCGGTGGATAAATATTCTACGCCGCTGCTCTACCTGAAAGGGTTTCATGCATTGCAGGCCTATCGTATTGGTCACTGGCTTTGGTCGCAGGATCGTAAAGCGCTGGCGGTCTATTTCCAGAACCAGATCTCGGTTTCTTTCGGTGTCGATATTCACCCTGCGGCGAGAATCGGCTGCGGGATCATGCTCGATCATGCAACGGGCATTGTGATCGGCGAAACCGCTGTTGTCGAAAATGACGTCTCTATTCTGCAATCCGTGACGCTGGGCGGTACGGGTAAAACGAGTGGCGATCGTCACCCTAAAATTCGTGAAGGCGTGATGATTGGCGCAGGCGCAAAAATTCTGGGGAATATTGAGGTTGGCTGTGGCGCGAAAATCGGTGCCGGTTCTGTCGTGTTGCAATCGGTGCCTCCACATACAACGGCGGCAGGTGTTCCAGCTCGTATCGTCGGTCGCCCGGAAAGTGACAAACCGGCTATGGATATGGATCAGTATTTCAACGGGGTCAATCGCGGCTTCGAATATGGCGATGGTATCTAATCCCACAGCATAGGCGATTCGCCATCTTGCTATCTATTTGGATCGGGCCTCGGACAGAATATAAACCACCGATAAATAAGGTGGTTTTTTGTTATTTCGGCTAAGAAACGTCTGAAAGCACCTCTGAACCCACTATCTATTTAAGTACAGTTGCTCTTTATCCCTTCATAATAGGCTGCTTTAGTTTCCCGTCTATATGGGCAGATTACGTAAACTGAACTATATATTTTGGTAACAACCAAAATAGTTTTGTTTGGATCACCTTTGTTTGAATGGAATCGTGACTCTGTTACAGAGAACCTTATATGTATTTTAAGCGAATTTTAATCACGTTAAGTTTGATTACACTACCTATTGTTCCTTTTTTGAGCTACGCGGCAGAAAACATAAATAATGTAGGGACAAATAATACGAGTAGCACGGCAAATCTCGCACCTGTCGAGGTTGATTCCAGTGAGTCAGCATCGGATAAGCAGGATGAAAGTTGGTGGCAGAGAAGTAAAAATAATCTGTCTACGACCTGGAATTCGCCGCAGAGTCACGATATTTATATCCCGACGATCACCTGGCATAACCGCTGGACGTACGATAAAGAAAAGACCGACAAATATAATGAAAGGCCGTGGGGTGCGGGCTACGGTGTTTCCCGTCTGGATAAGGATGGGGATTGGCACGGGCTCTATATCATGGCGTTCAAAGACTCCTATAACAAATGGGAGCCTATCGGTGGCTATGGCTATGAAAAACGCTGGCGGCCAACTAGCGATCAGGATTTTCAACTGGGTCTGGGTTTTACGGCTGGCGTAACGATGCGTGATAACTGGAACTACATTCCGATTCCAGTCTTGTTGCCTATGGCATCAATAAGTTACAGCAAGCTCTCTTTCCAGGCGACTTACATTCCCGGAACATACAACAACGGTAATGTTTTCTTTGCCTGGTTTAGATGGCAGATTTAATGGGTTTCTTGGAATATTTTGAGAAAAAGATGACATCTACACTCGGAATAATTTGGGTAGCATAGTCAACGCACAAGTTACTTGGAGCATGAAGAATACGTGCTATCAGCTTTAACGACCTCGAATGTTGAGGTCATTAAAGCTGTGTTGGTTATTAGTATAATACTGGAGTTATCTGTTAATACGGAATTTTACATCATAGTCTATGATATAATGAGGTTCATTTTTGGTGTTATTCCGGCCAATTAAGTCCTGAACCACGGATGTCAACATTTTCATCACTACATTCAGAATGGTCGCTGTATTCACATCTGTGAACAAAAAGTATTGTTAATTTTGGGTTTTTTCCACATGATCCGCCTAATGCTAGATTCGTTGAGACATTATATTCGTTGGGCTGTATTGGGTTTTTATAGTTGATATGACCAGCATCACATCTGAATAGTCTCTCGTCATTCTTAATAACAATTGAAGCCGTAAAATTTTTTAGTGGGCTGCTTGCCAGGTTTTTTATTGTATAACTACAATCACATCCTTCATTAGAATCAGTGAGTTTAGCGTTTACAATGGCTACTTTTATAGTTTCTTGAACAGCAACTTCATTTTCTGGAGCCGTTTTCGTTTCCTCAGCATTAACCCATGAGGAGAAAAAAAGTGATGAAGCAAGGGTTGCCAATAAAATATTTTTCATAAATCCTTCCCTGTTAAAATATATAATGGTATAGCCGTGTTAATTATAGGGATGTCGGCGTTGATATTAAATTTATAAAATAGAATATTTATTAATATGGTTTTTTGTACTGATAATTTTGTTTTGTAGGATAGATTTTACTTTTCCTAGGGTTCCCTTCTTCATCATGAGAGTGGTATGAAAACGGAGCGCTCTCATTTGTTTATTATTCACCCTGATGTAAACCATATTGACTGAAATTCATTCAGTCATCTCCGTTACAATGGCGATACTTTTTCCTAAGCGGATGTTGTCGTGCCATTACTTACTATCACCACTATTTTGTGGGCATTTTCATTCAGCCTGATTGGCGAATATCTGGCGGGTCAGGTTGATAGCTGGTTTTCTGCGATGTTCCGTCTGACGGCCGCAGCCGTGGTGTTTTTGCCGTTCTTACGCCTGCGGGGCTATACGCCGCGCGTCATTTTCTTGTACATGTTAGTGGGTGCTTGCCAACTGGGTATCATGTACCTGTTCGTATTCCAGGCTTACCTGTACCTGACCGTACCTGAGTTCTTACTCTTTACGGTGATGACGCCGCTGTACGTGACGCTGATTTACGATCTGCTTGCCCGACAGCGCCTGCGCTGGGGTTACGTGATGAGCGCGCTGCTGGCGGTATTCGGGGCGGCGGTGATCCACTATCACGGCGTGAGTGAACATTTCTGGTGGGGATTCCTGCTGGTTCAGGCGGCGAATGTGTGTTTTGCCGCGGGTCAGGTGGGTTATAAGCGCCTGATGGAGCTCCATCCTGTGCCGCAGCATTGCGCGTTTTCCTGGTTTTATCTGGGGGCGGCGATTGTGACGATAGTTGCGTGGCTGCTCTTCGGTAATCTGGATAAATTACCCACTACAACCTTGCAGTGGGGCGTGCTGGTCTGGTTGGGGATTGGCGCTTCTGGCCTGGGTTATTTTATGTGGAACTACGGCGCAACTCAGGTCGATGCCGGAACGCTTAGCATAATGAACAACTTTCACGTGCCGGCCGGACTCTTGGTTAACTTCGCTATCTGGCATAAAACGCCAGACTGGCTGAGCTTTATCGTGGGGACGATAATTATTACGTCCTCACTGTGGGTACACCAGCGTTGGGTCGTGAAGCGTCCTTTACAAACGGTAAGTGCTCACAAGCGTGCTGACGCGCCGAACGAATAAACGCATCAATCACCGGTTGGCGCTGCTCTCCGTCACGGACGGCGGCGTACAACCGGCTCCACAGCCCATCACCCAGCGATTTAGTCACGATCAACCCCTGACGCTCGAAGCTTTCCACCACCCAGTGCGGCAGCGCAGCGATGCCCATACGGGCGGCGACCATCTGAATCAACAGCAGCGTATTGTCCACGCTTTTCAGCGTAGGACTGACGCCTGCCGGTTGTAAAAAGTGACGCCAGACGTCCAGCCGTTGCCGCTGTACCGGATAAATCATCAGAGTTTCGGCGGTGAAATCCTCCGGTTCGATTTTCTCTTTTTCTGCCAGCGGATGGTCAGGAGCCAGCACCAGTCGGACTTCAAAATCAAACAGAGGCGAATAGTGCAGACCGCTGCGCGGCATGATGTCGGAGGTCATAACCAGATCCAGTTCGCCTTGCTGGAGCGCGGGTTGAGGATCGAACGTCACGCCCGATTTAAAGTCCATCGCAACCTGCGGCCAGTGCTGATGGAACTCGTCTAGCGCAGGCGTCAGCCACTGAATACAGCTATGACACTCAATAGCCAGACGCAGCGTGGTTTGGTGCGGCTCATGGCACGACTGCAACGCCTGCTGGATTTGCGGTAACACCTGCTCTGCCAACTGCAACAGAATTTCTCCCTGAGGCGTAAAGCGCAGCGGCTGGCTTTTACGCACGAATAGCCTGAACCCAAGGCGCTGTTCCAGATCGCTGAACTGGTGAGATAACGCCGATTGGGTTTGGTGAAGTGCAGCGGCAGCGGCGGCTAACGATCCAGTATTGCGCAGTGCTTGCAGCGTTCGCAGGTGTTTAAATTCGATCATGAGAGTCCTTCACAGTGACAGTGAATAAATTGCGCTTGTGATTACTACAGTACCTGCGGATTATGGATGTGTAAACATCTGGACGGCTAAATGAGGAATTAACGATGGCGATTGTGAATCACACACTGGGTTTTCCGCGCGTTGGATTACGCCGTGAACTGAAAAAAGCGCAGGAAAGCTACTGGGCAGGTAATGCAACACAGGAAGCGTTGCTGACCGTTGGCCGCGAGCTACGTGCGCGTCATTGGCAACAACAGAAGGATGCTGGCGTTGATCTGCTGCCAGTGGGTGATTTCGCCTGGTACGACCATGTGCTGACCACGAGTCTGCTGCTGGGTAACGTACCTGCTCGCCATCAGAATGAAGACGGCTCGGTCGATCTGGATACGCTGTTCCGCATTGGCCGTGGACGTGCGCCAACCGGTCAACCTGCCGCGGCGGCAGAAATGACCAAGTGGTTTAACACTAACTATCACTACATGGTGCCGGAATTCACCAAAGGGCAGCAGTTCAAGCTGACTTGGACACAGCTGCTGGATGAAGTCGATGAAGCACTGGCGCTGGGCCATAACGTGAAACCTGTCCTGTTAGGCCCGGTGACCTACCTGTGGCTGGGCAAAGTGAAAGGTGAGCAGTTTGACCGTCTGTCTCTGCTGCAGGACATTCTGCCAGTTTACCAGCAGGTGCTGGCTGAGCTGGCGAAGCGCGGTATTGAGTGGGTGCAGATTGATGAACCTGCACTGGCGCTGGAACTGCCGCAAGAATGGCTGGCCGCATTTAAACCCGCTTACGATGCACTGCAAGGTCAAGTGAAACTGCTGCTGACGACCTACTTCGATAGCGTTAGCCAGAATTTGGAAACGATCAAAACGTTGCCGGTTCAGGGGCTGCATATCGATCTGGTTCACGGTAAGGATGATGCCGCGACGTTGAGCGCCCAACTGCCTGCTAACTGGGTCCTGTCTCTGGGTGTGATTAACGGTCGTAACGTATGGCGTGCAGACCTGAGCAGCTGGTTCGAGCGTCTACAACCGCTGGTGGGGACGCGCGATCTGTGGCTGGGCAGTTCATGTTCACTGCTGCATAGCCCTATCGATCTGAGCGTGGAAGTACGTCTGGATGATGAAGTGAAGAGCTGGTTTGCCTTTGCCATTCAGAAATGTGCGGAGCTGTCACTGTTGTCTCAGGCACTGAACAGCGGCAACGGGCAGGCACTGGAAGCCTACAGCGCGCCGATTCGCGCTCGCCGTACCTCGACGCGTGTGAATAACGCGGCTGTGACACAGCGTCTTGCGGCGATTACCGCACAGGACAGTCAGCGTCAGAACGTGTATTCGGTTCGTGCTGATGCTCAGCGTGAGCGCTTTAATCTGCCAGCATGGCCGACGACTACGATTGGTTCTTTCCCGCAAACCACCGAAATCCGTGGCCTGCGTCTGGATTTCAAACAGGGTCGTCTGGATGGCAATAACTATCGCACCGGCATTTCCGAGCACATCAAGCAGGCCGTGGCTGAGCAAGAGCGTCTGGGTCTGGACGTACTGGTGCACGGTGAAGCCGAGCGTAACGACATGGTGGAGTACTTCGGTGAGCATCTGGATGGGTTCGTCTTTACCCAGAACGGCTGGGTGCAGAGCTACGGTTCTCGCTGCGTGAAACCGCCAGTCATCATTGGCGATGTGAGCCGTCCAGAAGCGATCACCGTTGAGTGGGCGAAATACGCACAGTCTCTGACCGACAAGCCGATGAAAGGCATGCTGACCGGTCCGGTGACGATCCTGTGCTGGTCTTTCCCACGTGAAGACGTCACGCGTGAAACCATCGCTAAGCAGATTGCACTGGCGCTGCGTGATGAAGTGGCAGATTTGGAAGCCGCAGGCATCGGTATCATCCAGATTGACGAGCCGGCGCTGCGTGAAGGTCTGCCGCTGCACCGCTCTGACTGGGATGCTTATCTGGCCTGGGCGGTGGATGCCTTCCGTCTGAACGCCGCGGTGGCAAAAGATGATACGCAAATCCATACCCACATGTGTTATTGCGAGTTCAACGACATCATGGATTCCATCGCTGCGCTGGATGCCGACGTGATTACGATTGAAACCTCTCGCTCCGATATGGAATTGCTGGAGTCGTTTGAAGAGTTCGAATACCCGAATGAAATCGGCCCGGGCGTTTATGATATTCACTCCCCGAACGTACCGAGCGTGGAATGGATGGAAGCCCTGCTGAAGAAAGCGGCGCAGCGTATCCCCGCTGAACGCCTGTGGGTGAACCCGGACTGCGGTCTGAAAACCCGTGGCTGGCCTGAAACGCGTCAGGCTCTGGCGAATATGGTTCAGGCAGCACAACGTCTGCGTGAAACCCAGTAATCGTTAATGGCTGATGCAATCAGGGAGGCGATGGCCTCCCTGATTTATTATATACCCGTCATACTTCAAGTTGCATGTGCGTTGGCTGCGCTCACTCACCCGAATCACTTACCAGTGTAAGCTCATCGGGATGAAATGAGAGACGTCCTGTCTCTCACCGGAGGCCAGCCTTTGGCTGTTCAAATTCGTTCCCGACGAATTTGTCCTTCCCTTGCCGCCTTCCTGAAACTCGAATTATTTAGGGTATAGCTAACTGAGTAGATAAAAATACGTACTATTTTTCGTCGCATCTCGACTGTTTATTATTTCTACCCTACAAATCTTCTTCCTTTCCGAAAATTAAATATATTGTCTTTCCTTTAATAAAATCGCCGCGCTATCCCCCTTGTTTTTCTGCATCGACTGGTAGGTTATTTCTCGAAAAGGATTATTTATCCGCTATCAATATATTTATTGTTCGGTGGGGTTAATCGATACCGTCATAAAGCTAGGGAATATTGTGCCGATAAGGTAGACGGCATGGAGGCAGCTCTGGATGTACCAATAGAGTGAGGTTGTTTGTATTTTTTAACGTTTTACTTATGTTGAAAGTGCACCTGCAATTACTCATTTATGGGTATTAATATACACCCATAAAGCATATTTATTTTCCCGAAAAAAACGATAATTCCCCACTCTGCGGCGTTATTAGACGAGCAGTAGTCATTATTATGTATTACCTAAAAGGAGTGAGACATGAGTTTAGCGAATTGGCGAATTGGCTATCGATTAGGAGGCGGGTTTGCCATCTTGATTCTGATGCTATTTACCGTGAGTATTTTTTCTTTGTCTAAATTGTCATCCTTTCAGGATGGTGCCAGAGATATCGTCAAAGAGGTTTATCCGCAAACGGTAGATGCTAATGATCTCATCGATAACGTGAATGGGCATTTTGTCGCTTATTTACAGATGCTGCTGGTATCCGGTCAGGAACAGCGTCAGGGATATGTCGATCGGATTATGGCGTACCGCAAGGAAATTAGCCGTCTGCTCGACAATCTGGAAAACAATGCCTCAGGCGAGCTTGCCCGCAAGCAGGTGGCGGTTGTTCGTGGGTTTCGTGCCGAGTTCATCAAGTCTGGCGATAAAATTATTAGTGATGCGCTGGCGGGTAATAACGACGTCGCTGTCTCGGAATTCAATAACACCCTGAACGTGATTCAGCGCAATTACCGTGACTCGGTGAAGCAGCTGGTGAATTACCAAAATGATGCGATGGATAACTCTGTCGATACCATGGCTGCGGTATACAACAATACCCGCATTATTTTACTGATTATTTTGGCGCTGGGTGCCGTGTTTGGGGCGCTGATTGCCTGGGCGATCACGCGCAGCGTAACCCGCCCAATAGAGCAGGCTTTGCAAGTCGCAGACAGAGTGGCGCAGGGCGATCTGACTTCACACATCACGGTGACCAGCAAGGATGAAACCGGATTGCTGCTGCAATCGTTGGATCGCATGAATACCAGCCTGAGCTCGATTGTCGGCCAGGTGCGTGATGGCGCGGAAACGATCTCGACAGCGGCGTCACAAATCACGGCCGGTAACCAGGATCTGTCATCGCGTACCGAAGAACAGGCCAGCTCGCTGGAAGAAACCGCTGCCTCAATGGAGCAACTGGCATCCACCATTAAAAACACCGCAGAAAACACCCAACAGGCGACGGAGATTGCCAATAAGGCGACCGGTGCTGCGAAACAAAGCGGTGATGTCATGCTTTCCGTGACGCAAAAAATGCGCGGCATTCGTGATTCATCCCAGCGTATGGCGGAAATCATCGGTGTGATCGACGGTATCGCTTTCCAGACCAATATTCTGGCGCTGAACGCCGCCGTTGAAGCCGCGCGTGCGGGTGAGCAAGGGCGTGGTTTTGCGGTGGTGGCAGGGGAAGTTCGTTCACTGGCACAGCGCAGTGCGACCGCTGCGCGGGAGATCAAGGATTTGATCGACGATTCCGTGAGCAAAATTCGTGAAGGCATGGAGCTTGTTGATACCGCTGAAGAAACGATGGGTGGATTAACGGCCCATGTGAAGGACGTACACGACATTATCAGCGAGATTTCGCAGGCCAGTCGTGAACAGAGCGACGGGATTAACCAGATGAATCTGGCGATTGGACAGATTGATACCACGACCCAGCAGAATGCGGCTCTGGTTGAAGAGTCGGCCTCTGCGGCGCTGTCTCTGCAATCACAGGCTTCCGTTCTGGCAGAAGCGGTGAGCGCGTTTAAAATACAGTCGTACAGCAGTCACGCTGGGTCTTATGCGCCGATGTCGATGAGCACACCCGCGCTGTCTCTGGCGTTGGCAAGAAAATAGTAAAGTTACTGCCATCGTTTGACGGCGTTGTAACGTAGCGCCTATTCCCACAGGGAGGCGAGAGCCTCCCTGATTCTTTTCATGTGCTACGTAGCGTAAATACGTTTTTTACCCTTATTATTCAGTTTGTTATCCTTTACTAAGAAATATTCTCACCTCTTTATTTTTAATATCAAATATATCTGACTATCCTTTTATGTAATTGGCGCGTTATTTCTGTTAATGGCTCGTAGATTAATATGTGTTTTTTCCGATCGAAATTAACTACTTGATAGTCGGTGACTATTTATTATTTACTTTTGAATGATTTAAACGATCAAATGATAAAGATCATGGGCGGTGTGCCGATAAGATGGATAACACAGGAGCGGCCATGTCTGCATGAGTTCGGAGAGGGAAGGCCATTATTATCACCTCAATAACGTCTCTGCGGTCTTATCCGTTGTATTTGTAGCATTGTTAGATTTATTTCCACTTTTGCACCTCAACACCTGAGGGAAACGACTTGATAGCGCCTCTCATGTTGAGAGCGTGCGTAAAAATGCCTGCCTTAAGGTATCTCTGGTGCGTCAGAAGGCTCGTTCCCTTCGGATCGCCAACCATTCTCCGCCCTGTGGTTCCATCAATCTGCGACGTGTGCGCAATTGACATTGCTATGCATTACCTAAAAGGAGTGAGACATGAATTTAGCGAATTGGCGTATCGGCTATCGACTGGGGGCTGGGTTTGCTGTCCTGATTTTGATGTTGTTTGTCGTGAGTATATTTTCCCTGTCTAAGCTATCCGGTTTCCAGGATGGCGCCAGAGACATTGTGAAAGAGGTTTATCCACAAACGGTTGATTCAAATAGCCTTATCGATAATGTAAACAGCATTCTGGTGGCGTATCAGCGGCTGATGCTGGTTTCGGGCGAGGATAAAATCAAGGAAAACGTCGATCGTGTAAATGGATTCCGCCAGGAAATCGGCCGCCTGCTGGATAAGCTGGAAAGCCAGACGGTCGAAGAGCGTTCAATCTCTCAGCTGCGTGCGATCCGCGCGATCCGTACCGAGTTTTTGAAATCCGGTGACAAAATTATCAGCGAAGTGGTGGCTGGCAATCGGGACGCGGCGATTGAGGAGTTCAACAACAACCTGAATGTTGTCCAACGTCAGTACCGTGATGCGGTAAGGCAATTGGTTAACTATCAAGATGATGCCATGGATACCTCCGTTGAGGCGATGGCTGAGGTATACAGCAGTACTCGCATGATTTTGTTGCTTATTTTAGCGCTGAGTGCCGTATTTGGTGCGCTGATTGCCTGGTCAATTACGCGTAGCGTAACCCGACCGATACAGCAGGCTTTGCAAGTGGCAGACAGAGTGGCACAGGGTGACCTGACCTCACGTATCACTGTTACCAGCAAAGATGAAACCGGATTGCTGCTGCAATCGTTGGATCACATGAACACCAGTCTGAGCACGATTGTTGGGCAGGTACGTGACGGGGCGGAAACGATCTCGACGGCGGCCTCGCAAATCGCCGCCGGTAATCAGGATTTATCATCACGCACCGAAGAGCAGGCCAGCTCGCTGGAAGAAACGGCGGCATCGATGGAGCAGCTGACGTCTACTATTAAGAACACGGCGGAAAACACCCAGCAGGCCACAGACATTGCAAATAAAGCCTCTGGTGCGGCGAAGCAAAGCGGCGAGGTTATGGTTTCCGTGACGCAGAAAATGCGTGGCATTCGCGATTCATCCCAGCGTATGGCGGAAATCATTGGCGTGATTGACGGCATTGCGTTCCAGACCAATATTCTGGCGCTGAACGCTGCGGTTGAAGCCGCGCGTGCGGGCGAGCAAGGGCGTGGGTTTGCAGTGGTGGCAGGGGAAGTGCGTTCTCTGGCACAGCGCAGTGCGACCGCCGCGCGTGAGATCAAGGATTTGATCGATGACTCCGTGAGCAAAATTCAGGAAGGTATGTCGCTGGTGGATACCGCCGAAGAAACGATGAGCGGATTAACGGGTTATGTGCGGGATGTGAATGAGATCATCAGCGAAATCTCGCAGGCCAGCCGTGAACAGAGCGATGGGATTAACCAGATGAATCTGGCGGTTGGACAGATTGATACCACGACCCAGCAGAATGCGGCTCTGGTTGAAGAGTCGGCCTCTGCGGCACTGTCTCTGCAATCACAGGCCTCTGTGCTGGCGGAAGCGGTAAGCGCGTTTAAGTTGCAGTCGTATGGCAACGGCAAAACCGCTTCTTATGCATCGGCACCAACGCGTACGCCAACGCTGTCTTTGGCGCCTGCGGCGGCGAAAAATAAGGGCAATGACGGCGACTGGACGACGTTCTAAGGCTGTCTGTCTCTGTAAAATCGTCAAAAGGTAAAACACCAACGCCACCGTTTTTCGGTGGCGTTTTAGATCGTGGAATAAGACGCAAGACGTGTGACGGTGTTATGCCACGCCGTTTTTCTGGAACCATGCCAGCATACGCTGCCAGCCGTCGCGTGCAGATTCCTCATGGTAGCTGGGGCGGTAATCGGCATGGAAAGCATGCCCAACATCGGGGTAGACGATGATGTCTGCCGCCGCGTTGGCCGCACGCAGCGCCTGCCGCATGGTATCGACCTGTTCCAACGGAATCCCTTCGTCTTTCGCGCCGTACAACCCCAGTACCGGGGCTTCTAATTCCGTTGCGATATCGACCGGATGTTTAGGGCTATTCAGCGTTTTCTCACCCGTACACTTGCCGTACCAGGCAACGGCCGCCTTGAGCTGTGGGTTGTGTGCAGCGTACAACCAGGTGATGCGTCCGCCCCAACAGAAACCCGTTATCGCTAGCTTACTGGCGTCACCGCCCTGTTTAATCGCCCAGTTGGCCGTGTGATCAAGGTCGGACAGCACCTGCGTATCGGGCACCTTATACACCAGCTCGGTCAGGATTCGCTGAATATTGTCATATTGGCTGGGGTCGCCCTGACGAAAGTACAGCTCTGGCGCAATGGCCATGTAGCCCTGCTTGGCTAGCCTACGGCAAACATCCTGAATGTGTTGATGAACGCCGAAAATCTCCTGCACCACCAGAACGATAGGGAGCGGCCCGTCGTGGTTTGCCGGTCTGGCGATATACGCGGGTAGCTGCTCACCCTGAGAAGAAATGGTGGTTTCGCTGGCAATGATACCGACAGAATCCGTGGTAATGATGGAGGCGGTCTGCGGTTCTACTGCCGGGGTTAGCCCCTGTGGAAGATGTTTGAAGGTCGTCTGTTCATCAGTCTTCATTACGCGCTCTCCTGTTATCGGCCAGCCGGTTTTCATGTGAAAGAGGGGTTTCAAAATCGCTATGATAAATACTATCAATGATTAAAGAATCTACACTAGAAGACAATTAATCGGCAAAAATGAATTCCCCACCCAATAAATAGTGATTTAAGTCACATTTTTTATGTATGTTGATGTTTGTTTCTTTTTCATCGGTGACTCTCGTCACTTAAAAAAACGTAATGATGCGCTAGAGTCTTTTTATTGAACGGACGCTTACAGACTGCGTTGATGAGGCGTTCGGCGTGATTTCTCTGAATACCCAATTGATTGCCCGGGAGGCAGTTATGTCTACATCTGATGTGTTCCATCTTGGTCTGGTCAAGAACGATTTACAGGGCGCGACGTTGGCTATCGTCCCCGGCGATCCTGAGCGTGTTGAAAAAATTGCTCGCCTGATGGATAACCCAGTACATCTGGCATCACACCGTGAATTTACGTCCTGGCGTGCAGAGTTAGACGGCAAGGCGGTGATTGTTTGCTCGACCGGTATCGGCGGCCCGTCAACATCAATCGCGGTAGAAGAATTGGCACAGCTCGGCATCCGTACTTTCCTGCGTGTCGGCACGACGGGGGCGATTCAATCCGGCATCAATGTCGGCGATGTGTTGGTGACCACCGCAGCTGTCCGCCTTGATGGAGCGAGCCTGCACTTCGCGCCAATGGAATTCCCGGCCGTTGCTGATTTCGGCTGTACCACCGCGCTGGTGGAAGCGGCGAAGGCATCGGGTGCGGCGTTGCACGTGGGCATCACCGCGTCTTCCGATACGTTCTATCCCGGTCAAGAGCGCTATGACACCTTCTCTGGACGCGTTGTCCGTCGCTTCCGCGGCTCGATGGAAGAATGGCAGAGCATGGGCGTGCTGAACTATGAAATGGAATCCGCCACGCTGCTGACCATGTGCGCCAGCCAAGGGTTAAAAGCGGGCATGATCGCGGGCGTGATCGTAAACCGTACCCAGCAGGAAATCCCAGATGCGGCGACCATGAAACTGGCCGAAACCACCGTCATCAAGGTGTTGCTGGACGCGACTCGTCGTTTGTTAGCCGCTGAATAAGCACAAAAATTGATGGTATTTTGGGCTGGTCATCGCAGAGGCCAGCCCTTATCCTAATATACCCGTCATTCTTCAAGCTGCATGTGCGTTGGCTGCGTTCACTCACCCGAATCACTTACTTGAGTAAGCTCATCGGGATTCCCTCGCTTGCCGCCTTCCTGCAACTCGAATTATTTAGGGTATACACTGAATAACTCAAGTTGCCTTGCTCGCCTTTCAACCTCGCAAGGAGATGTATGACCGAACCAACGTTGCTTCATCCCTCTTTATTACCGCTGGACGGCGGAATCAACTTCCGCGATTTAGGCGGTAACCGCGCTGCTGATGGGCGGCTTATCCGACACGGTAAACTTTTTCGCTCCGGCTCGCTGGATCTACTGAGTCAGGCTGACTGCGAGCACCTTGCTGGCGTGCCGATTTCTCACGTGGTGGATTATCGGGATGCCGATGAAATTGCGCAGAAGCCCGATATATTGTGGACCGGAGCCAACTACCACGCCTATCCGGCCAATCCATTACGCCACGAAGTGACGGCTAATCTGGATTCATTGGGATCCGATGTGTTGGCCGCGTTTGATTCTCGTGCGTTTATGCTAGAACTCTACCGCCGTCTGCCTTTCAATAACTCGGCCTATAAACAGCTGGTATCGCTGCTATTGCGGCCGGATGAGGGCGGGCTGGTGCAGCACTGCGCCGTGGGCAAAGATCGCACGGGCATCGGTTCGGCGCTGGTAATGTTTGCGCTGGGTGCGGATGAACAGACGGTGATGGAAGATTACCTGCTCACCGAGACGACGCTGACGCCATTCCGCCAGCAGCTACTGGCGCATTTATCAAAAACGCTGAATGAGAAAGCGCTGGGACAGTTCTCTTATGTGCTGTCGGTGCAGGAAGAGTTCATCGTGACGGCATTGCAGGCCATCTACGAACGACACGGTTCGATCGATAGCTGGCTTGAAGCGGAATACGGTCTGGATAATCGCGCGCGGAATTATTTGCAGGATAAATATCTGGCGTAAGGTATTCACAGCGGATTTACGATCTATCCATTATCACCGCGTGACTGATTTTTCCGCAAAAGAGGCCGGTCAATTGACCGGCCCTTGTTTTTGATGACGGTATAGTTTTTCTAACGGTATCGTTTTGATAACGGTATAGTTTTACTGCTTGCGCAATTAACCCGTATTACGCATACCTGCCGCGACACCGGCGATCGTCACCATCAGCGCCAGTTCCAGATCGGCATCCGGTTCTTCCTGCTGACGTGAGCGATGCAGCAACTCAGCCTGCAACACGTTCAGAGGATCGGTATAGACGTTACGCAATGCGATCGACTCGGCGATCCACGGCAGATCCGCCATCAGGTGATCGTCATTGGAGATCGCCAGCACGACGTTAATATCGGCGGCCAGCTGATCGCGCAGCTGTTTCCCTAACGGCCACAGCTTCTCTTCTACCAGACGCTGATCGTAATACTCCGCCAACCACAGGTCGGCTTTGGCGAACACCATCTCCAGCATACCGATACGTGTCGAGAAGAACGGCCAGTCGCGACACATGGCTTCCAGCTGTTCCTGCTTGCCGTCATCTACGACTTTCTGCAACGCGGCACCGGCACCCAGCCAGGCTGGCAGCATCAGGCGGTTCTGCGTCCAGGCGAAAATCCACGGGATAGCACGCAGGCTTTCCACGCCGCCGTTCGGACGACGCTTGGCCGGACGTGACCCTAGCGGCAGTTTACCCAGCTCCAGCTCCGGCGTAGCGGCGCGGAAGTAAGGCACGAAATCTGGGTTCTCACGCACGTAGCCACGGTACATATCGCAGGACACGCGAGAAAGATCGTCCATTACCTCGTGCCATTCCTGTTTTGGTTCCGGCGGCGGCAGCAGGTTCGCTTCCAGAATCGCACCGGTATACAGCGCCAGACTGCTGATGGTGACTTCCGGCAGGCCGTATTTAAAGCGGATCATCTCGCCCTGTTCCGTCACGCGCAGGCCACCTTTCAGGCTACCCGGCGGTTGTGACAACAGAGCCGCATGAGCCGGTGCGCCACCGCGACCGATGGAACCACCGCGTCCGTGGAACAGCGTCAGTGCGATACCCGCTTTCTCACAGGTTTTGATCAGCGCGTCCTGTGCACGGTACTGCGCCCAAGAGGCGGCCATCACGCCCGCGTCTTTTGCGGAGTCAGAATAGCCAATCATGACCATCTGCTTGCCCTGAATAAAGCCGCGATACCAGTCGATGCTCAGCAATTGCGTCATGACATCATCAGCGTTGTTCAGGTCGTCCAGCGTTTCAAACAGTGGCGCGACCGGCAAGGCAAACGGGCAACCCGCTTCTTTAAGCAGCAGGTGAACGGCCAGCACGTCGGAAGGCGTGCGTGCCATTGAAATGACATAGGCTGCGACTGAACCGACTGGCGCTTTGGCAACGACACGACAGGTATCCAGCACTTCTTTGGTATCCGCACTCGGCTCCCAGTAGCGCGGCAGGAGCGGGCGCTTGGAGCTAAGTTCACGGATCAGGAAGGCTTGCTTATCGGATTCAGACCAGCTTTCGTAGTCGCCCAGACCCAGATAGCGGGTAATCTCGGCCAGTGCTTCGGTGTGGCGGGTACTTTCCTGACGAACATCGATGCGTACCAAAGGCACGCCGAAGCAGCGCACGCGACGCAGCGTATCCAGCAGGCGACCATCGGCGATGATGCCCATGCCACAGGTTTTCAGTGATTGGTAGCAGGCGTGGAGTGGTTCCCAAAGTTGTTCATTGGTGATCAGCAGATCTTTAGGCGGCAGACGCTCCTCACCCGTCAGGCGTGCTTCCAGATAGCTCAGCGTACTGCTCAACTGCGAACGCAGCGACTTCATGATGGCGCGGTACGGTTCCTGTACTTCGCTGCCGCCGGCCAGTTCCAGCAGTTCCGGCGTACATTCGGACATCGACAGCTCGGAAACCAGCACCTGAATATCACGCAGGAACAGATCGGCAGCTTTCCAGCGGCTGAGTAACAGCACGTGGCGAGTGACTTCCGCTGTGACGTTCGGGTTACCGTCGCGGTCGCCACCCATCCAGGACGTAAAGCGCACCGGAACGGCGTCAACGGGCAGACGATAGCCGAAAGCCTGTTCCAGCTGTTCATCCAGCTCGCGTAAAAACGCAGGCACACCTTCCCACAGGCTGTTTTCCACCACGGCGAAGCCCCATTTGGCTTCATCTACCGGAGTAGGGCGAATTTTACGGATTTCATCGGTATGCCAGGACTGTGCGATCAGCTGGCGCAGGCGGCGCATGATCTGATTGCGTTCATAATCAGCCAGATCGTTGTGGTCGAGCTGCTTGAGGCAGGTATTCACTTCTACCAGTTTGTGGATCAGCGTCCGACGGGTAATTTCGGTCGGGTGCGCGGTCAGCACCAGCTCGATCGACAAGGATTCTACCGCGTCACGGATATCGCGTTCGGTCAGATCTTTATTTTCCTTCAGGCGCTCAAACGCGTGGGAAAGTTGTGCCGGGTTACTCGCGGCTTCACCGTGCGGTGAAATCGTATGATATTGCTCAGCGGTATTGGTCAGGTTAAGGAACTGGCTGAATGCGCGGGCAACAGGCAACAGTTCATCGTTAGACAGGTTTTGCAGCGTGGTCAGCAGCTCCTGACGATGTTTTTCATTACCTGCGCGGGAAGACTTTGACAGCTTGCGGATTGTTTCGACTTTATCAAGGATGTTTTCACCCAGCGCTTCCTTGATGGTATCGCCGAGAAGCTTGCCGAGCATACTGACGTTACTGCGCATTGCGGAATATTGTTCGTTCATAGTTACCCTGACCATCCCTACCATTTTTGTAAGTTTATTTCACTTGACATATTTTGACGCACTGCCTCCATCTAGCCACGATAAGGCGGGTTCGTCAATTGACGATTCTTTCTTCTCCTTATTCTTTGTACTTGCATTGAGGTGGGCTTGGCAATTTGTGAAATTTAATTACAGAGGCGCGGATATTAGGGTTGCTAATTAGCGAGGGGATGGCGGGGCGCAAAGGCCCCGCGAGTGCGGTTACGCCTGTTTGGACGCTCTGACGACCAGAATATAAGTCAGCGTGAAAGAAAGCACGATGGCGATGGCCATGCCGGATACCGCGTAGCTAAAGTACGGGCCGATATAGGCTGGCAGGCTGAAAATACTCGACAAGATGTAGCCATACAGCCGGACACCGAAGTACGCGATAAAGGCCGAGGCGATGGAGCTGGCAATAGTCGCGGAGATAAACGCTTTTTTATACTTGGTCAGTACGCCGAAGAGTGCAGGTTCGGTAATACCGAGCAGCGCGGAAACCCCAGCAGACAGCACGACAGATTTGTCCTGACGGGTTTTGGCATGGAAGTAGATGGCAAATGTGGAACCCGCAATCGCCATGTTCGCCATACACATCATTGGCATCAGCATATCAAAGCCCTGATTGCTGAAATTTTGCAGCGCAATGGGCGTCATGGCGTGATGCATGCCAGTCAGAATCGCGACAGGCCGAATCGCACCGACCACGAAACCAGCAAAGATAGACGACACATCGAACAGGCTCTGAATAAACAGTGCCAGCAGTTTACCGAGGTAGATCCCGAATGGCCCGATAACGGTGAGCGACACCAGTGCGGCGATAAACAGCGTCAGCGTTGGGGTAAACACGGTTTTCAGTACCGAAGGCATGATGCGGTCGACCCAACGATGGATATAGCTCAGTGCCAGCACGGAGAAAATCACCGGTATGACGCTGGCAGCATAGTTAAACACCGGAATGGGTAGCACACCGATGAAGTAAAAGGCGCTGACCGCATTAGGGCTATTGCTGGCTAGTGCCTTCGCCGCTTCTATCAACGACGGGTACATCAGGCAGGCTGCAACAGCCGCTGCCAGATATTCGCTTGTTTTAAATATCCTGGCTGCGGAGATAGCGAGGAAGAAAGGTAAGAAATAGAACACACCGCTGGCGATCAGATCGAGGACGATCACGGTATCGGTTTTGGCAGAGACCACTTTCAAGGCGATCAGCCCTGCCAGCAGCCCTTTGATCATCCCGGCACCCGCGATGGCAGGGACGATCGGGCCAAATACGCCGGAAACGGTATCCATGAACAGCGAAATCAGCCCCTTCTTCTGCTTCTGCACGTCTGGCTGCGATGTCGCTGTAGGCGAAAGCGTTGTGGAGGAAAGCTGGGCGTTCAGCAGTTCGTAATACTCATTGACCTGCGGCCCGATAATAATCTGAAACTGTTCACTCTGATGTTGCGCACCTAATATACCGGGCAGATTCTTGATCGCCTCGGTTTGCACTTTACTTTCATCAATTAAATCAAACCGAAGCCGCGTCATGCAGTGCCAGGCTTTATTAATGTTTTCGCTTCCACCAACCAGTTTAATGATTGACTGAATAACGTCATTTTTTCCCATGAAATAAACTCCCCGCATAGCCTTATGTTATTTTTGGCCGAATTATTTCCACCGATAGTAAAAACTTAAAGAAGAAAAAACAAACCAATAAAACATGAAGTTCGTCACATGGTTAGCCTGTAAGGGGATGTTTGTTGCCATTATTCTATAATTGGTCTGGTTTTTTAATCAATTAGATGGCTTTTCCAAACCAAAATAAATCTTTTAAATAAGAGGTTTACAATAAAAGAAAAAATAAGTAGAAAACAAAAAAAGAAACTGATTTTAGACTGTGTTTTTGCCGGGTAGCGCTATTCCGGTAAATGCTCTGGAGGATATTTTTGTGTTGCCGACAATCATTACTGACATTGAATGTCTTGTTACTCGCCCCGACCGCCATAATTTAGTGACGGTGGTGGTTCACACGGATAAAGGTGTGACGGGTTATGGATGTGCGACCTTCCAGCAGCGACCGCTGGCCGTCAAAGCGATGATGGACGAATACCTCAAACCGCTGCTGCTAGGACGAGATGCTAACCACATTGAAGATCTGTGGCACATGATGATGGTCAACGCCTATTGGCGTAACGGACCGGTGATCAACAATGCGGTGGCGGGCGTTGATATGGCGCTGTGGGACATCAAGGGCAAGCTGGCAGATATGCCGCTCTATCACCTGTTTGGTGGGAAATCCCGTGATGCCATTGCCGCATACAGCCATGCAGCTAGCGATACGCTGGACGGACTGTATCAGGAAGTGGATCGGCTGTATGCGCAGGGCTATCGCCATATCCGCTGCCAGCTAGGATTTTATGGCGGTAATCCCGATGCGCTGCACAGCACGCGGCAGCCAACGGAAGGTGCCTATTACGATCAGGATCAGTACATGGCCAACACACTCGCCATGTTCCGTGCGCTGCGTGAGAAATACGGCGATCGCTTCCACATTCTGCATGATGTTCATGAGCGCCTGTTCCCGAATCAGGCAGTGCAGTTCGCCAAAGCGGTAGAAGTGTATCGTCCCTATTTTATCGAAGACATTTTGCCGCCTGCGCAAAATGAGTGGCTGGCGCAGATCCGCAGCCAGAGTGCGGTGCCGCTGGCGACCGGAGAGCTGTTTAATAACCCTGCCGAGTGGCAGAATCTGGTGATTAATCGTCAGGTTGATTTCATCCGCTGCCATGTCTCACAGATTGGCGGGATCACACCAGCGCTGAAGCTGGGCGCGTTCTGTCAGAACTTTGGTGTGCGGCTAGCGTGGCACTGCCCGCCGGATATGACGCCTATCGGCGCGGCGGTCAACATTCACCTGAATATCCATTTGCACAATGCCGCCATTCAGGAATTTGTCGCTTACCCAGAAAATACCCGCAAGGTCTTCCCGCAGGCGGTGGAGCCGGAGAAGGGCTATCTGTATCCGATTGAACGCCCCGGTATCGGCGTTGGGATCGATCTGGATGCGGCACGGGAATTTCCCGTCGTCTATCGTCCGCACGAGTGGACGCAAAGCCGCCTGCCGGATGGCACGATGCATACGCCTTAAGCCGCATTACGGCGACTGGCGGAAGGTTAAGTTATCGAGGTTTAAGGGGATGACGTAGGTACAGGTGTAGTTGATGTCGATGATATCGCTCGATTCGTATACGCGACCGCCCTGTAAAATACCGCGATTAAGAATATGCATCGCCGCCGTGCCTTTCTTGCAGCCCAGTAGCTCAGCCTGTGCTTTCGTGACGTTAACCGCCTGATAATGCGTCAGATAGTGTGAAATCGCATAGCCCTTGCTGAGCACATACTGCTGAATAGAACCTTCAATAATCTTCTGGCTCATGTCTGGGAAGTCTGCGGCAGGCATTTTCGAGATCTCGATCTGTACTTTGCGGTTATCGACATAACGTAACCGACTGAATTCCCAGATGAACGCATTTTCGCCGATCGCAAATACCTGCTGCTCCTCTCGGTTCGGTAGCCGTTTATGTAGGCTAAGCAGGCGAGATGAAATCTGAGTGAATTTCTTTTCGGTAATCGAGTTATACACCAGCGGATTGCTGCGTACGCCCTGATTAATGAAGTTACCCGAGCCTTGTACCATATGGATCGCACCGATGCTGGCGAGCTTTTCCAGCGCCTGACGGATGGTAAAGCGTGACACGCCGTATTCTTCCGCCAGTTGGCGTTCCGGCGGCAGCTTTTCCGGCAGCGGATCGGTGTGCTGATAGATTTTGCTCAGTAAATCCTGCGCGATGAAATCTTTCTTTTTCATGAGCTGTCTCAAAATAGCCTTGCCAGCGTGACTGACAAGGCCGCTTGCGTCGGATCAGTGGTGACAGAAGTGATGAATAACCTGTGAAATCAGTTCCCGCGTCGGTTTGATAAACGCGGTATCAATATATTCATCCGGCTGGTGCGCCTGTTCGATCGATCCCGGCCCCAGAACCAGCGTCGGGCACAGCGTCTGAATAAACGGTGCTTCGGTACAGTAGTTCACGATTTCCGTTTTTGTCCCCAGCAGCTTCTCTACGACGGACACCAGACGGTGATCGGGTGGGCATTCATAGCCGGGAATCGGCGGATGCAGTTCGCTGATGGTCAATCGGCCCGGCCAGCGCTGGCTGACGGGCTCAAGCACTTCTGACAGCAGTCCGTCCAGATCGTTAAGCGTAATGCCCGGCAGCGGACGGATATCCATATGCAGCTCACAGCAGCCGCAGATGCGGTTAGCGGCATCGCCGCCGTGAATGTGGCCGAGGTTCATGGTCGGGTGAGGAATGTGGAAAATCGGATTGTGATAGCGCTCCTGTAGCGTGTTACGTAATACCAGCAGGTGAGAAATGGCTTCGTGCATCAGCTCGATCGCGTTCACGCCGCGCGACGGATCGCTGGAGTGACCAGACTGCCCCTGAATACGGATCGCGTTGGACATGTGGCCCTTGTGGGCGCGCACCGGTTGCAGCGACGTCGGCTCGCCGATGATGGCGCAGTCCGGGCGAATCTGCGTGGATTCGGAGAAATACTTGGCACCGGCCATCGTCGTCTCTTCATCTGCTGTTGCCAGTACATAGAGCGGCTTCGTCAGCTTGGTCGGATCGATATCACGTAAAGCATCCAGAATAAAGGCAAAGAAGCCTTTCATATCCGCCGTACCCAGGCCGTACAGCTTGTTGTCATGTTCGGTCAGCGTGAACGGGTCGCGCGTCCAGCGGCCGTCGTCGAACGGGACGGTGTCGGTGTGGCCTGCCAACAATAAGCCACCTTTTCCTTCACCAATCCGCGCCAGCATATTAAATTTATTGAGGGTGCCGGGGACGGGTTGGACTTCCACGTGGAAGCCGAGATCGCCGAACCAGCCGGCCAGCAGGTTGATTAAGGTATGATTACTTTGATCGAGCGCGCTGTCGGTGGCACTGATGGACGGTGTGGCTATCAATGCCCGATATAGCTCAATAAAAGGGGGTAAATTCATCTTCACTGTTGACAGCCTCTGGTTAGGATAGTATCAATATTCATGCATTTATTTTGAATAAAAATACAATAATGCTCGGCGAAAGGAAACCCAAAGGTACGGCGATGACGATTCGTCACTTTCACTGAGTTTCGCGGGTGAACAGCGTACCGACGCTGGTGAGCCCTGTTACCTGTTCCATAGATAAGTAAGAAGGTATACGGATCCCATGCTGAATACGCTGATTGTTGGTGCAAGTGGTTATACCGGCGCTGAGCTTGCGCTCTACCTGAACCGTCACCCACAGATGAACATAACCGCTTTGATGGTTTCTGCGCAAAGTGTCGATGCAGGAAAATTGATTTCTGATTTACATCCGCAGCTCAAAGGCATCATCGATGTTCCGGTAAAACCGCTGACCGATGCGGAAGAAGCGGCGAAAGGCGTGGATGTCGTTTTTCTGGCGACCGACCACAAAGTCAGCCACGATCTGGCCCCTGTTTTTCTGGCGGCAGGCTGCACCGTTTTTGATTTATCCGGCGCGTTCCGCGTACAGGATGCCGAGTTTTATCGTCGCTATTATGGCTTTGAGCATCAGCACCCTGACTGGCTGGCAAAAGCGGTTTACGGGCTGGCCGAATGGCGTGCTGAAAGCGTAAAACAGGCGCAGCTGATTGCCGTGCCGGGCTGTTATCCAACGGCTGCGCAGCTGGCGCTGAAGCCGTTGCTGGATGCCCAACTGCTGAACCCGGCTCAGTGGCCAGTGATTAATGCCGTGAGCGGCGTGAGTGGGGCAGGGCGTAAAGCGTCTATGACCAACAGCTTCTGCGAAGTCAGCTTTCAACCGTACGGTATTTTCAACCATCGCCATGAGCCTGAAATTTCAACGCACCTCGGCACGCCGGTCATCTTCACGCCGCATTTAGGCAACTTCGCTCGCGGTATTCTGGAAACCATCACTTGCCGCCTGCAACCGGGCGTCACCCAGCAGGATGTTGCCGAAGCCTACCACAATGCCTATCACGATAAGCCGTTGGTTCGCCTGTATGATAAGGGTGTTCCGGCGCTGAAATCCGTTGTCGGCCTGCCGTTCTGCGATATCGGTTTCTCCGTCGATGGCGAGCACCTGATCGTGGTGGCAACCGAAGATAACCTGCTGAAAGGCGCGGCGGCACAGGCTGTGCAATGCATGAACATTCGTTTTGGTTTCCCTGAAACCCAATCGTTAATTTAATGACTACTGGTCCCGACATTTCGAGGCGCGAAGCATAATGAATCCGTTAATTATCAAACTAGGTGGCGTTTTACTGGATAGCGAAGAAGCACTGGAGCGTCTGTTCACCGCGCTGGTGGCTTACCGTCAGGAACATCAGCGTCCGCTGGTGATTGTGCACGGCGGCGGCTGTCTGGTGGATGAGCTGATGAAGAAGCTGGCGCTGCCTGTCGTGAAGAAAAACGGCCTGCGCGTCACGCCTGCCGACCAGATCGACATCATCACGGGTGCGCTGGCGGGTTCCGCCAACAAGACGCTGCTGTCATGGGCGAAGAAGCATGATATCAACGCAGTCGGCCTGTGCCTGGGCGATGGCGGCAGCACGACGGTCACGCAGCTCGATGAGTCTCTGGGCTTTGTGGGTAAAGCGGAAGCGGGATCGCCTGCGCTGCTGAACACGCTGCTGTCTGCGGGCTACCTGCCTGTCGTCAGCTCTATTGGTATTACGGCGCAGGGCGACCTGATGAACGTCAACGCCGATCAGGCGGCGACGGCACTGGCGCAAACGCTGGGCGCAGATTTAATCCTGCTGTCTGACGTGAGCGGCATTCTGGACGGTAAAGGCCAGCGTATTGCCGAAATGACGGCAGAGAAAGCCGAGCAGCTGATTGCTCAGGGCATTATTACCGACGGCATGATTGTTAAGGTCAACGCCGCGCTGGATGCTGCTCGTGCACTGGGGCGTCCGGTTGATATCGCCAGCTGGCGTCATGCTGAGCAGCTACCTGCGCTGTTCAACGGCGTGGCGATTGGTACACGTATTCTGGCGTAAGTCGTTTCTGGGTATGGCATGATGCGATACCAACATGAATTAAATTCTGGGAGTAATCGTTATGGCTTTGTGGGGCGGTCGGTTTAGTCAGGCAGCAGATCAGCGTTTTAAACAATTTAATGACTCACTGCGGTTTGATTACCGTCTGGCGGAACAGGACATCGTTGGCTCGATCGGCTGGTCGAAAGCGCTGGTGACGGTCAATGTGCTCAGCGAGCAGGAGCAGCAGCAGCTGGAACAGGCGCTGAATGCGCTGCTGGTTGAGGTTCAAGCTGATCCTGAGATGATCCTGCAAAGCGATGCAGAAGACATTCATAGCTGGGTTGAACTGCGTCTGATTGAGAAAGTCGGCGATTTAGGTAAAAAGCTGCATACCGGTCGTAGCCGTAACGATCAGGTCGCGACTGACCTGAAACTGTGGTGCAAGGCGCAGATTGCAGAACTGCTGCTGTCGGTACGCCAGCTGCGTCAGGCGCTGGTCACGACGGCGGAAGCGAATCAGGATGCGGTGATGCCGGGTTACACCCACTTGCAGCGTGCGCAGCCGGTGACGTTTGCACACTGGTGCTTGGCTTACCATGAAATGCTGGCACGTGATGAAAGCCGTCTGGAAGATACGCTGAAGCGTCTGGATGTCAGCCCGTTGGGCTGTGGTGCGCTGGCAGGAACCGCTTATCCGATTGACCGTGAGCAACTGGCGGGCTGGCTGGGATTTGCCTCGGCCACGCGTAACAGTCTGGACACGGTTTCCGATCGCGATCATGTACTGGAACTGCTGTCTGATGCCTCGATCGGCATGATCCACCTGTCGCGTTTTGCCGAAGATCTGATCTTCTTCAACAGCGGTGAAGCGGCGTTCGTTGAGCTGTCTGACCGTGTGACATCCGGTTCTTCCCTGATGCCGCAGAAGAAAAATCCGGATGCGCTGGAGCTGATTCGCGGTAAATGCGGTCGCGTACAGGGCGCGTTAACCGGCATGATGATGACGCTTAAAGGCCTGCCGCTGGCGTATAACAAAGACATGCAGGAAGACAAAGAAGGGCTGTTTGACGCGCTGGATACCTGGCACGATTGCCTGATGATGGCGGGTCTGGTGCTGGAAGGCATTCAGGTTAAGCGTCCGCGCTGTAAAGAAGCGGCCGAGCAAGGCTACGCGAACTCGACAGAGCTGGCGGATTACCTGGTCGCGAAAGGCGTTCCGTTCCGTGAAGCGCACCATATCGTGGGTGAAGCGGTGGTTGAAGCCATTCGTCAGGGCAAAGCATTGGAAGCATTGCCGTTGGCCGATCTGCAAAAATTCAGCGCCGTGATTGGCGAGGATGTGTACCCGATTCTGGCGTTACAATCCTGCTTGGATAAGCGTGCTGCACAAGGTGGTGTGTCACCGCAGCAGGTTGCTAAAGCGATTAGCGATGCGAAGCAGCGCTTAGGCTAAGTTGCCCTTTTCTGTTTCAGTTCCCCCGACGTGGTGTTTCGCGTTGGGGGGATTTCTGCGTTACCGATCTGATTCTTCTGCAAATTATCATCTATCCATTTTCATATGGAATGCGGCTCGCATTTTTCTGCTCAGCGTCTTCCCCACCGGAATTGTTTCTGGACATCCATACAGTATCATTTTACCTTGACCGACAGCGTGAAAGGCCTGCGGAGGCAAAGTGGATATCAGCATATTTTATGGTCTGGGCGGCAGTGCAGTGGGCCTGTTGGTCGGGTGGTTAATTGCCAGCCTGATTCATCAGCAGAAGCTGTCGCGGCATGACACCGAACAGCAGTTGCTGGCGCAGACATTGCAGCAGACTCAGCAGTCGCTCAGCGAACAGCAGCAGGCAAAGCAGCAGGACGAACAGCGGCTACGGCAAAACGAGCTGGAGCTGCGCACGGTCCACGCTCAGCTCTCTGCCAGCCATGAAAAGCTGCAACAGCTTGCTGAACTCCGCGAGGAGTGCGTGCAGTTAAATCAAGAACTGCGAACGCTGCGTGAAATAAATAGCGCACAGGAAGCGGAGCTGCGGGAAGTCACCATTCGGCTGGAAGAAACCCGTATGGCGGCAGAAGAGAAGCAGCGTCTGCTGGCAAATAGCGAACAGCGGTTGACGACGCAGTTTGAGAATCTGGCGAACCGGATTTTTGAACACAGTGGCCGCAAAGTGGATGAACAAAATAAACAGAGTCTGGATAAGTTGCTGATGCCGTTGCGTGAGCAACTTGATGGGTTCCGCCGTCAGGTGCAGGACAGCTTTGGCGCGGAAGCGCGCGAGCGTCACACGCTGGCGCATGAAATCCGCAATCTGCAACAGCTGAATGCGCAGATGGCACATGAAGCCATCAATCTGACGAAAGCACTGAAGGGCGACAATAAAACGCAGGGTAATTGGGGCGAAGTGGTGTTAAGCCGCGTGCTGGAAGCCTCCGGCCTGCGTGAAGGATATGAATATCAAACACAGGTCAGCGTGCAGACGGGGGCAAATAGCCGCCTGCAACCAGATGTCATCGTGCGCTTACCGCAGGGCAAAGATGTCGTGATCGATGCCAAAATGTCGCTGGTGGCCTACGAGCGACATTTTAATAGTGACGATGACGCAGAACGCAGTGTGGCGTTGAACGAGCATTTGCTCTCGGTTCGCAGCCATATTCGGCAGTTGAGCAGCAAAGATTATCAGCAGCTTCCCGGCCTACGTTCGCTAGACTACGTGCTGATGTTTATTCCGGTCGAGCCTGCTTTTCTGGTTGCTATCGATCGCCAGCCCGAATTGATCAACGAGGCGCTAAAGCACAATATTATGCTGGTCAGCCCGACCACGCTGCTGGTGGCATTACGCACTATCAACAATTTATGGCGCTATGAACAACAGAGCCGCAACGCACAGCAGATCGCCGAGAAAGCCTCGCGGCTGTACGATAAACTGCGATTGTTTGTCGACGACATGGAAGCGCTGGGGCTGAGCCTAGATAAAGCGCAGGGCACTTATCGTCAGGCGATGAATAAACTTTCCTCTGGGCGTGGTAACCTTATTGGCCAGGCTGAGGGGTTCCGTGCGCTGGGTGTAGAAATCAAACGCACGATCAGCCCGTCATTAGCAGAAAAAGCAACGGCCCATGAGCACGCTGAACGCGATGAATTACCGGATTCCGTAGCACCCGACGCTGTTTCGCCAACCGTGAAAACGGAGGGCGAAGAAGGGGAAATCCCTTTCGCTACCCGTACTGATTCGTACTAAATAGGTATGGATTTCGTGGGCTTGGGCACCATGCTATGCGAAATTAGTGCAGTGGGGTTTTTATACGGGTCTGGTACACTCTCACCATTAATGGGTAGACCCGAAATTTGACTGAAATAGTAGGCGGATAAGATGGCAAGTGAGCAGGAGAAAACGGCCGACTTTGGTTTTCGGACTGTCGCCAGAGATGAAAAAGAAGTCATGGTGGCTGAGGTTTTTCATTCTGTAGCAGCAAAGTATGACTTGATGAACGACCTGATGTCCTTTGGTATCCACCGTGTCTGGAAGCGTTTCACTATCGAATGTAGTGGAGTAAGACGTAACCAGCGAGTTCTGGATCTTGCCGGAGGCACAGGGGATTTAACCGCCAAATTCTCCCGCATGGTTGGCGAAGGTGGTGAGGTCATTCTGGCGGACATCAATGCATCAATGCTGAAAGTGGGCCGCGAGAAACTGCGTAACAAAGGCATTATCGACAACATCAACTACGTGCAGGCCAATGCTGAAGCGCTGCCGTTCCCTGATGACTTCTTCGACTGCATTACTATCTCCTTTGGTCTGCGCAACGTGACGGACAAAAACAAAGCGCTGCGCTCAATGTACCGCGTGCTGAAGCCGGGTGGTCGCTTGCTGGTACTGGAGTTTTCCAAGCCGATCATTAAACAGCTGAGCACCGTTTACGATGCGTATTCATTCCATATCCTGCCGAGGATTGGCGAAGCCGTGGCGAGTGATGCCGGGAGCTACCGCTATCTGGCGGAATCTATCCGCATGCACCCCGATCAGGAAACGCTGAAAGGGATGATGATCGATGCCGGTTTTGACAGTGTTAACTATTTCAACCTCACTGGTGGAATCGTTGCGCTGCATCGTGGGTTTAAATTCTGATTGGAAACGCCAATGCTGATAACGTCTTTTCTGACAGCTACGCTGGAAACCGCGCTGAATCAGCTGCTTTTTCACGATACGGTTTCTTGCGATCGAAGCATGAAGTCTGCTCGCCAGCGCTTACAGGGAAAAACACTCCAGATCGAGCTGGCTGAACTGGATATGCCTTTGGTGCTGGTGTTTAACGAACAGCGGCTGGACGTGATCAGCCAGTGGGGCGAGCCAGCGGATTGTTGCCTGAAGACACGCGTTCCGGTTCTGATGAAATTACGCGATCGTCAGCAGCTCTCGTCGCTGATGCGCAGCGGCGAGCTGGTGATAGAAGGCGATATTCAAGTTGTTCAACAGTTCATCGTGCTGGTTGATCTGGCGGAGTTCGATCCGGCGGAGTGGTTTTCCCCCTATCTGGGCGATATTGTTGCTCAGGGGCTTACCCAAACGGCACAGAAGACCCTGAGTTTCCTGAGACGCTCATTATATCAGCAGCAACATTTCTTGTCTGAGACGCTAACGGAAGAGTGGCGACTGGCGCCGGGAAAACTGGAAAACGCCTGGTTCCATGAGGAAATTGTTGCGCTGGATAAATCCGCCGATACGTTGTCCGAACGGCTGTCGAAGCTGGAGGCTTTACGATGACGCCCAGTGAATTACGCCGCCTTTACAGCATTGTGCGTGTGCTGTTGAGCTATGGTCTGGACGAACTTATTCCTAAAATGCGTCTGACGCTTCCGCTACGTGCGGGTCGTCGTCTGCTGTTCTGGTTACCCAATCGTCACCGCAATAAGCCTTTAGGGGAACGCCTGCGTTTGGCGCTTCAGGAACTGGGGCCAGTGTGGATCAAGTTCGGACAAATGATGTCTACACGCCGCGATCTGTTCCCACCGGCTATCGCCGATCAACTGGCGATGTTGCAGGATAAGGTTGAGCCGTTTGATGGCAAATTGGCGCGCGAGCAAATTGAGCTGTCGATGGGTGGAATCCCCCTTGAAGAGTGGTTTGATGATTTTGACATTAAACCACTGGCCTCAGCCTCGATTGCACAGGTGCATACCGCATGCCTGAAAAGCACGGGGAAAGAGATCGTTATCAAGGTTATTCGCCCAGATATTTTGCCTGTCATCAAGGCGGATATGCGCCTGATGAAACGTCTGGCGGGGTGGTTGCCCCACCTGTTGCCGGATGGTCGCCGTCTGCGTCCGCGCGAAGTGGTACTGGAATATGAAAAAACGCTGCTTGATGAGCTGAACTTGCTGCGAGAAGCGGCAAACGCTATCCAACTGCGGCGTAATTTTGAGAACAGCCCGATGCTGTATGTGCCGGAAGTGTATTCGGATTACTGCAGCGAAGGCATGTTGGTGATGGAACGAATCTACGGTATTCCGGTTTCTGATGTCGATGCGCTGACAGCCAATGGCACGGATATGAAGCTACTGGCAGAACGCGGCGTTCAGGTTTTCTTCACGCAGGTGTTCCGCGACAGTTTCTTCCACGCAGATATGCATCCCGGCAATATCTTTATCAGCTACGAGCACCCGGAAGACCCGCAATACATTGGTATTGATTGCGGTATCGTCGGTTCGTTGAATAAAGAAGATAAGCGCTATCTGGCTGAGAATTTCATTGCCTTCTTCAACCGCGATTATCGTAAAGTTGCCGAACTGCATGTGGATTCGGGTTGGGTGCCTGCGGACACGAATGTTGCAGATTTTGAGTTTGCTATTCGTACGGTCTGTGAGCCGATCTTCGAGAAGCCGTTGGCGGAAATTTCGTTCGGCCATGTATTATTGAATTTGTTTAATACGGCGCGTCGCTTCAATATGGAAGTACAGCCGCAGTTAGTGCTACTGCAAAAAACGCTGCTGTATGTTGAAGGCGTGGGTCGGCAGCTTTATCCGCAGCTCGATCTGTGGAAAACCGCCAAGCCGTTTCTGGAAAACTGGCTGAAACAACAGGTCGGTTTGCCTGCGGTTTTCCGTGCGCTCAAAGAAAAGGCACCGTTCTGGGCTGAAAAATTGCCGGAAGTCCCTGAACTGTTTTATGACGGGCTACGTCAACATAAGATGTTAAAGCAAAGCGTCGATAAGCTGGCCTATGAGTTGAAGACGCAGCAGTCTCGGCAAGGACAGTCACGATATCTTTTGGGTATTGGCGCAACGCTGCTAATCAGTGGTACGTTGTTACTGATCAGCCGTGTTGAAGTCGATATGGTTCCCTCAGGGTTGATGGCCGCAGGAATTGTTGCCTGGATTATCGGCTGGCGTCGAACTCGTTGAAGCAGATCATGATGCACGCCAGAATTACCCGATATAATTACGGGAATTCTGTCGTTCCCCTTTTTGAAAAGAGGTAAATGTTATGGGTGGTATTAGTCTCTGGAACCTGTTGATTATCGCAGTCATCGTCATCTTACTGTTCGGAACCAACAAGCTGAGAACGCTGGGTTCAGATCTGGGTGCATCCATCAAAGGTTTTAAGAAAGCGATGGGTGACGATCAACCGTCCACTAGCGCAGACAAAACGCAGCCAGATGCCGATTTCTCTACCAAGTCTATCGCTGACAACCAATCAGACGTCAAGCCGGGCGAAACGAAGAGCCAGCATAAAGAGCAGGTGTAATCTGTGTTCGATATCGGTTTTGGTGAATTGCTATTGGTGATGGTTCTCGGCCTGATTGTTCTCGGGCCGGAGCGTTTGCCTGTGGCAGTCAGAACGGTTGCAAGCTGGATCAGGACGCTGCGTTCGCTGGCGTCTACGGTTCAGAATGAACTGTCGCAGGAGCTGAAACTCCAGGAGTTTCAGGAAAGCCTGAAGAAAGTCGAAAAAGCCAGTTTGCAGAATTTGTCGCCTGAGTTGAAAGCCTCAATGGATGAACTCAAAGAAGCGGCGGAAGCGATGAAACGCGGCTATACCGAGACAGTGTCGCTGCAAAAGACAGAGCACCAAACGCCAGAGGGTCATAGCCCGACGGTGGAACCGCAGCACAACATCCCGCTGAGCGATCCTGAAGCAGCCTACGATGGGGTTATTGAAGCGGAAACCGCAGTACGTCCGGCAGTCAGTCAGCCTAAACCTGAAAGCGCTGCTGTGGCTGAACATCATCATGATGATCGCAACGCCACGAGTGATAACGCTGTCGGCAACGATAATGTCAAACCTGAGCAGTCCCAGTCTTCTGCTGTTTCTGCCCGCCAACCGAGTGATAGTCGTTAGTTTATGGCCGATGAAGAGACTCAACCGCTAATTAGCCACCTGATTGAGCTACGTAAGCGGCTACTGAACAGCATTATCTGTGTGCTGGCGGTATTTATTGCGCTGGTGTACTTTGCCAACGACATTTATCAACTGGTTTCTGCTCCGCTCATTGAGCAATTACCTGCGGGTGCCAGCATGATCGCGACCGATGTCGCCTCGCCTTTTTTTGCGCCGATAAAACTGACGATGATTGTCTCAGTGTTTGTCGCTGCTCCGCTGGTGCTGTATCAGGTGTGGGCATTTGTCGCTCCAGCCCTGTATAAACACGAGCGTCGCCTAATGATGCCGTTGCTGGTCTCCAGCAGTTTGCTGTTTTATATGGGCATGGCGTTTGCGTACTTTGTTGTGTTCCCGCTGGCGTTTGGCTTTTTTGCGAAAACCGCGCCTGTTGGCGTGCTGATTGCGACGGACATCAATAACTACCTCGATTTTGTTATGGCGCTGTTCATGGCGTTCGGGATATCGTTTGAAGTGCCAGTTGCCATTGTGCTGCTCTGCTGGAGTGGCGTGGTGACGCCGGAAGAGCTGAAAAGAAAGCGCCCTTATATTTTGGTCGGCGCGTTCGTTGTCGGTATGTTGTTAACGCCGCCGGATGTTTTCTCGCAGACGCTGCTGGCGATTCCCATGTATCTGCTGTTTGAAATCGGCGTCTTCTTCTCGCGGTTTTATGTTGGCAAAGGCCGACGCGCTGAAACCGAAGAGCCATCGCAGTAACGCACGGTTTCCTGCGGTAGGACGGTAAAATGACCTCTCTTTGAGAGGTCTTATTTTTTTATTCGCCGGCGTGAAATCGGCGAACGGTCACGGGCAGGTGAGAGTCATGTTTGATATCGGTGTCAACCTAACCAGTTCCCAGTTTGAAAAAGACAGGGAGCAGGTCGTCATCCGGGCAAAGGAAGCGGGTGTCAGCGGCATCTTGATCACAGGAACAAACGCTCAGGAAAGCCATCAGGCCATGTTACTGGCGCAAGCCTACCCCGATTACTGTTGGTCAACGGCAGGTGTTCATCCGCATGATGCCAGCCAATGGAATGACACTATTGCCGAACAGATTCATCACATGGCAAGCGCCGACTGCGTGGTTGCCATCGGCGAATGCGGGTTGGATTTCAACCGTAACTTTTCGACGCCAGAAGAGCAGGAACGGGCATTCAGTGCGCAGCTAGCGATAGCGGCCGAACTGTCTATGCCGGTTTTCCTTCACTGTCGTGATGCCCATCCCCGATTTATCTCTCTGCTGACGCCGTGGTTGGGTCAGTTACCTGCCGCCATCGTTCACTGCTTTACTGGCAATCGTCATGAGTTGGATGAGTGTCTGGCTGCGGGGCTGATGGTCGGCATTACCGGCTGGGTTTGCGATGAGCGTCGCGGGCTTGAGCTGCGCGCCTTACTGCCGCATATTCCTGCCGATCGGCTGTTGGTGGAAACCGACGCACCTTATCTGTTACCGCGGGATTTACGCCCTAAACCGGCCTCCCGCCGTAACGAACCCTGTTATCTGCCTCATATTATTCGCCAGATTGCGGAGTGGCGTGGAGAAGATGCCACATGGTTGGGACAGACAACAGATGAAAATGCCCGCCGGGTTTTCCGGCTGGCTTGATTCAGGAGAATAATGACATGAGCACTGCTTTTCCCGGCACTTTCCCCGGCCGACGTATGCGTCGCATTCGCCGCCATGATTTCAGCCGTCGCCTTGTTGCTGAAAATCAACTGACGGTGAATGATTTGATTTATCCCGTTTTCGTGATGGAAGGGACAAATCATCGTCAGGAAGTTCCCTCAATGCCGGGGGTATACCGGATGACTATCGACGTGCTTCTGAAAGAAGCCGAAGAGATCGCTAAGCTCGGCGTTCCGGTGCTGTCGCTGTTCCCCGTTATTGAAGCGGATAAGAAATCGTTATATGCCGAAGAAGCCTATAACCCGGATGGCCTGGTTCCTCGCACAATCCGCGCGTTGAAAGACGCCGTCCCAGAGCTGGGTTTGCTAACGGATGTGGCGCTCGATCCCTATACCACGCACGGGCAGGACGGGATTATCGATGCGGATGGTTACGTGATTAACGATGTCACCAAGGAGATTTTGGTGCGTCAGGCGCTGTCCCACGCTGAAGCTGGAGCCGAAATTATTGCACCTAGCGACATGATGGACGGTCGCATCGGCGCGATTCGCGACACCCTTGAAGCGCAAAACCTGATCAATACCCAGATCATGGCGTACTCGGCTAAGTATGCATCGTGCTATTACGGGCCTTTCCGTGACGCCGTGGGCTCAGCGGGTAACCTGAAAGGTGGCAACAAGAAAACCTACCAGATGGATCCGGCCAACAGCGATGAAGCTTTGCAGGAAATTGCGCAGGATTTGCAGGAAGGTGCGGATATGGTAATGGTCAAACCAGGGATGCCTTATCTGGACGTGGTGCGTCGTGTTAAAGATACTTTCGGTGTGCCGACGTTTGCTTATCAGGTATCTGGTGAGTACGCGATGCACATGGCGGCGATTCAGAATGGCTGGTTGCAAGAACAACCGGTAGTGATGGAGTCTCTGCTGTGCTTTAAACGCGCGGGTGCAGATGGTGTGCTGACCTATTTTGCCAAACGTGTCGCACAGTGGCTGCACGATCAGCACATGCAACGCTAAGCCTGTTCTCATCCGGCGCGCTGTAAACGCGCCGGGTAGGGCAAACAGACAAAGAATGTCGGACTACGTTTTTCGAAGGGCTATTTTTTCAAAGGACGATGTTTTCAAAAGACTATCTTTTAAAGGACTATGTTTTCAAAGGATTAGGCTTTGCGAAACTCGCGGTTATCGATGCTCTGTCTGACCTGCTTGTTCAACATATTCAGCAACAGCATCGAGCGGGCTTCGCCGTCAGGTTCGGTGTAAATAGCCTGAAGACCAGAGAAAATACCGTCGGTAATGACCACGCTATCGCCGGGCTGTGGCGTCAGTGGGTCAATGATTCCCTGAATAGGGCGAAGTGACAATTCATCGATAACCTGCTGCGGAATGGTCGCAGGCAGTGCACCGAATCGCACAAAGTTGCTCACCCCACGCGTCGCGCTGATGGTGGTGGTGTGGATGCGTTCGGGGTCGAACTCCACAAACAGGTAGTTCGGGAACAGCGGTTCACACACTTCCGTTCGTTTACCACGAACGATCTTATCTAGCGTGATCATCGGGCTCACGCAGGTGACATCCTGACGTTCCAGATGCTCTTTCGCTCGCAGCAGTTGACCACGTTTACAATACAGTAAGTACCAGGCTTCCATAATTTCGCAGACTTATGATTCCGACGAGCAAGCATAACAAAAGCGAGCACGGATAAAAAATTTTCGGCAGATATTTTTGTTACCACATTTTGGCGATCGGATTCTTGATAGTGAGCAGATTCTTACCATAAATAGGCGCTGCGGGAAGCGACAGGTTGGCGAAGAGACTTTATAATAGCCAGAACGATAGACTGCCCCCGATGAATAGCATGAAATACCGTGACTTACGCGAATTCCTCTCACTGCTGGAAGAGAGAGGGGAGTTAAAACGCATTACCCAGCCCATCGATCCCTACCTTGAAATGACGGAAATTGCCGACCGAACGCTGCGTGCAGAAGGTCCTGCGCTCCTGTTTGAAAATCCCAAAGGCTATGACATGCCAGTGCTGTGCAATTTATTTGGCACGCCGAAACGTGTTGCATTGGGAATGGGGCAGGAAGACGTCAGCGCATTGCGCGAGGTGGGCAAGCTGCTGGCGTTTCTGAAAGAGCCGGAGCCGCCCAAAGGGTTCCGCGATCTGGTGGATAAAATGCCGAAGTTCCGTCAGGTATTGAATATGCCGACAAAGCGTCTGTCTTCTGCGCCGTGTCAGGAACAGATTTGGCAGGGGGATGACGTTGACCTGCGCCGGATTCCGGTGATGCAGTGCTGGCCGGAAGATGCCGCGCCGCTGATTACCTGGGGGCTCACTGTGACGCGCGGGCCGCATAAAGAACGGCAGAATCTGGGGATCTATCGCCAGCAGGTGCTGGGAAAAAACAAACTGATCATGCGCTGGCTATCTCATCGCGGCGGCGCGCTGGATTTTCAGGAGTGGTGTCAGGAAAATCCCGGTCAGCGTTTTCCGGTGTCTGTCGCATTGGGCGCTGATCCTGCGACGATTCTCGGTGCGGTGACGCCTGTCCCTGATACGCTATCAGAATATGCTTTTGCGGGTTTGCTGCGCGGTCATAAGACCGAGGTGGTGAAGTGTCTGTCGAACGATTTGGAAGTGCCCGCCAGTGCGGAAATTGTTCTGGAAGGCTATATTGAACCGGGAGAAATGGCAGCAGAAGGCCCTTACGGCGACCATACCGGCTATTACAATGAAGTCGATCATTTCCCAGTCTTCACCGTCACGCATATTACTCAGCGTCAGAATGCCATTTATCACTCGACTTACACTGGCCGGCCGCCGGATGAGCCTGCTGTGCTGGGCGTGGCGTTGAACGAAGTTTTCGTGCCGATCCTGCAAAAGCAGTTTCCTGAGATTGTCGATTTTTATTTGCCACCGGAGGGTTGCTCTTACCGTCTGGCGGTCGTTACCATGAAGAAACAGTACCCGGGCCATGCTAAACGCGTCATGATGGGTGTTTGGTCTTTTTTACGCCAGTTCATGTATACGAAATTTGTCATTGTCTGCGATGATGACGTTAATGCGCGTGACTGGAACGACGTCATATGGGCGATCACGACGCGTATGGATCCGGCGCGCGATACGGTATTAGTAGAAAATACGCCGATAGATTACCTTGATTTTGCCTCGCCGATTTCTGGTCTGGGCTCCAAAATGGGTCTGGACGCCACCAATAAATGGTCTGGCGAGACGCAGCGCGAGTGGGGTCGCCCCATCAAGAAGGATCCACAGGTTTGTGCCCGCATTGATGAAATATGGGACGAACTGGCCATTTTTAGTGACAGAGAGCCTCGGCGTTAAGGGCTGCTGCTCTGTTCTCAGTTTTGCTTTTATGACCCTATAGAGGGAATGCATGACAACATTGAGCTGTAAAGTGACTTCGGTCGAAGCCATAACCGATACGGTTTATCGCGTTCGTTTGTTACCTGAAGCGCCGTTTTCCTTTCGGGCTGGCCAGTATTTGATGGTGGTGATGGGCGATCGAGATAAACGTCCTTTTTCACTGGCATCGACCCCGATGGATAAAAACTTTATTGAATTGCACATTGGGGCGTCCGAACTGAATCTTTACGCGATGGCTGTGATGGAACGCATTCACAAGGAAAAAACCCTGACGGTCGATATCCCGCATGGCGAAGCCTGGCTGCGGGAAGAGAGTACGCGCCCGCTTGTGTTGATTGCGGGGGGAACCGGATTTTCGTATGTGCGTTCTATTCTGCTGACCGCGCTGGCGCAGCAACCCGAGCGTGATATCGCCATTTACTGGGGCGGACGTGAATCCCAGCATTTGTATGACTTAACCGAACTTGAAGGCTTTGCGGCCAAGCACTCCAATCTGCGCGTAGTGCCGGTAGTCGAACAGCCGGAAGCAGGATGGGATGGTAGAACGGGGACGGTTCTGAGTGCGGTATTACAGGATTACGGCTCACTGGCAGAGCAGGATATCTATATTGCCGGTCGCTTTGAAATGGCGAAAATTGCACGTGAGCGTTTTTGTAACGAGCGCGGTGCGCTGACAGCGCATATGTTCAGCGATGCGTTTTCGTTTATTTAAAGCAGTCGATAGCAGTCATACATTAGCAGTAAAATAAAAATCCCACGGCTGTGGGATTTTTGGTTTCTAGTCTTGCTCTGGCAGAGCTTTCCTGTGTTTAGACGCGCTCAAATACCGTCGCAATGCCTTGTCCCAGCCCGATGCACATCGTCGCCACGCCAAATTGAGCGTCGCGACTTTCCATCAGGTTAATCAATGTGGTAGAGATACGTGCGCCTGAGCAGCCGAGCGGGTGACCCAGCGCAATCGCACCGCCATTGAGATTGACCTTTTCATCCAACTGTTCCAGCAGCCCCAGATCTTTAATGCAGGGTAACGTCTGGGCGGCGAATGCTTCATTCAGTTCAAAGATGCCGATATCTGCCAGACTGAGCCCTGCCCGTTTCAACGCCAGTTTGGTCGCCGGGACGGGGCCGTAACCCATAATCGAAGGATCGCAGCCAACGACGGCCATCGCCCGAATGCGAGCTCGTACGGGTAAGCCTAATGATGCCGCGCGGGATTCGCTCATGATCAACATGGCTGCGGCACCATCGGACAGCGCCGAGGATGACGCGGCTGTCACTGTACCGTTAACCGGATCGAATGCCGGCTTGAGCGCGGCAAGGCTATCGACGGTGGTGTCTGGGCGAATGACCTCATCATAATCGAAGCGTTGCAGCGCGCCGTCTGCATCATGGCCCGCCGTGGGGACGATTTCATTACGGAATGCCCCTGACTGGGTAGCGCTGTGGGCGCGCTGGTGTGAACGTGCGGCGAACTGATCCTGCATCTCTCGACCAACATTGTGCATACGCGCCAGCATCTCAGCCGTGAGTCCCATCATACCCGCCGCCTTCGCCGTGGTGCGGCTTAGTCCCGGATGAAAATCGACGCCATGATTCATCGGCACATGCCCCATGTGCTCGACGCCGCCAATTAAGCAGACATTGGCGTCACCCACCATAATGGCACGGGCGGCATCGTGGAGCGCCTGCATGGAGGAACCGCACAGCCGGTTAACCGTGGTCGCAGGGACACTCATCGGAATTTCTGCCAGTAAAGCGGCATTGCGGGCGACGTTGAAGCCTTGCTCCAGCGTCTGTTGCACACATCCCCAATAGATATCGTCGATCTCGCGGGCGTCCAGTGCCGCGTTACGGCTCAATAGGCTACGCATCAGGTGTGCGGACAGGTCTTCGGCTCTCACCTGACGGAAGGCACCACCTTTGGATCGTCCCATCGGCGTGCGTACGGCATCAACAATCACTACCTTTTCCATATTTCCTGTCCTCATGCCGGTTGACCGTAAGAAACGTCCGCGTGTGGCGCGACCGATGGGTAATAGCCTTCATTGCTTTTGGCTTTTTGCTGCAAGCCGTCTGGCACCTGATAGATGGCGCCGAGGTGAGCCAACTGCTGTGCCATCTCGACATAGCGTTCGCTGCCCAAGGTATCCAGATAGCGGCAGGCTCCGCCGTGGAAGGGAGGGAAACCTAGCCCGTATACCAGCGCCATGTCTGCTTCGGCGGGGCTGGCGACGATACCTTCTTCCAGACAGCGCGCAACTTCATTAATCATTGGGATCATCATACGAGCGATAATCTCTTCTGCGCTGAACGTTTTTTTCGGCTGGCTGATGTCCTGAAGGATCGCATCTACAGCCTCATCCTGTTCTTTACGCAGCTTCCCCTTGCTATCGGTTTGATAACGGTAGAAGCCGTGGCCATTTTTCTGCCCGAAACGCTGGTGTTCAAACAGAGCATCAATCGCATCGCGATAGTCTTTCGCCATGCGTTGTGGGAAGCCCTCAGCCATCACGGCTTGAGCATGGTGAGCGGTATCAATACCGACAACGTCCAGCAGATAGGCCGGGCCCATCGGCCAACCGAATTTTTTCTCCATGACGTTATCGATATCGCGGAAATCGGCACCGTCTCTGAGCAATAGGCTGAACGCAGCAAAGTAGGGGAACAGCACCCGATTCACGAAGAATCCAGGGCAGTCATTCACGACAATTGGCGTTTTGCCCATCTTGCTGGCGTAAGCCACCACGCTGGCGATGGTGCTGTCGCTGGTTTGAGGGCCGCGAATAATTTCGACCAACGGCATGCGGTGTACCGGGTTGAAGAAGTGCATACCACAGAAGTTTTGCGGTCGTTTTAGCGACGCAGCCAGCGAAGCAATCGGGATCGTTGAGGTATTCGAGGCCAGAATCGTATTCTCACTCACGTGCGATTCGGTTTCTGCCAGCACGCTGGCTTTGATTTTCGGGTTCTCAACCACGGCCTCAACGACGATGTCGATGCGCTCGAACCCGGCGTAATCCAGCGTTGGCTGAATACTCGCCAGAATCGTCGCTATTTTCATTCCGTCCAACTTGCCACGTTCCATTTGTTTATTCAGGAGCTTGGCTGCTTCATTCATCCCCAGCGCGAGCGGCTTCTCGTTGATATCTTTCATCCGAATCGGCACGCCTTTGAACGCGGACTGATAGGCAATGCCGCCGCCCATAATGCCTGCCCCTAGCACGGCGGCCTGCTTCGGTACGGGTGTCTCGCCAATCAGCTTTTTCGCTTTGCCTTTAACATATTGATCGTTGAGGAAAATGCCGACGAGTGCGCGAGCTTCATTTGAACGTGCCAGTTGAACGAAGTGCTGCGTCTCAAGCTGCAATGCGTCATCACGCGTCATGGTCGCGGCTGCTTCGATGGTTTTTACCGCTAGCATCGGTGCCGGATAGTGTTTGCCCGCAGTTTGTAGCACCATCGCTTTGGCGGTGGTAAAGCTCATCATGGCTTCGATCTTATTGAGCTTCAGCGGTTCAAGTTTCGGACGTCGGTAAGCCTGCCAGTCCAGTGAGCCGTTAATCGCCTGTTTCAACATCTTAATGGCGGCGGGAACTAGCTTGTCATTGGCGACAACGGCCTGCACCAGCCCCACTTTTAAGGCATCGGCTGCACCGATGTCTTTGCCTGCGGCGATAATCTCCAGCGCGCTGTCTGCACCCAGCAGGCGTGGTAGCCTGACCGTACCGCCAAAGCCCGGCATGATCCCCAGTTTGGTCTCAGGCAGCCCTATGCGTGCATCTGTCGTTGCCAGCCGAAAATCAGTCGCCAGCACACATTCACAACCGCCGCCCAACGCATAGCTATTGATCGCGGACAGCGTGGGAACGGGTAAATCCTCAAGGCGGCTGAAAATACGGTTGGCGAAGACAAGCCATTCATGCAGCTTTTCGGCCGGTGCAGCAAAAAGAGAAAGGAATTCTGTGATATCGGCACCGACAATAAATGCCGGTTTATCAGAACGTAGCAGTAAGCCCTTCAGGTTCGGCTGTTCCGCCAGAACGTCCAGCGCCTTACCCAGGCTGGCAACCGTGCGGGTATCTAGCTTGTTTACGGAGCCAGGGGCAGAAAATACCAGCTCGGCAATGCCGTCCTCAAGCCAGTTAAGGTCGAGGGATTCACCTTGATAAAGCATGTTTATCTCCGCTGTTTGTGTGAGTGATCTGGTATGACCAGATAATCGAATTGTGGTTTTAATGTTAACGTTTTGCAAACGAGAGATTAATTTTTTGCCGAATCGATCACAAAGCACCGGACGCTGCCCTTGGGGAATGCCTGTGTTAAAATGGAGAGATCATGTCGTGACGTACAAGGATACTCATGGAAAAGCTGGCTTCTTTATATCATCACCATCTGGCTACGCTGCAAGCGCGTGCTCAGGCGGTTTTAGCGCGCCATCAGCTTGACGCATTACTGATTCACTCTGGTGAGCTGTTGACCGTTTTTCTGGACGATCACGACTATCCTTTTAAAGTTAACCCGCAATTTAAAGCTTGGGTGCCCGTTACGCAGGTGCCGAACTGTTGGCTATGGGTTGACGGCGTTAATCCGCCGAAGCTGTGGTTCTACTCGCCGGTGGATTACTGGCATAACGTTGCACCGGTTCCCGAGAGTTTTTGGACTGAAGAGATCGATATTACCGTGCTACGGAATGCTGATGATATTGGACAACTGCTTCCCTCACAGCGCGAGCGTGTTGCTTATATCGGCTACGCCTCGCAGCGTGCGCAGGATTTGGGGATTCGTGCAGACAACATTAACCCTCAGGGTGTGCTGGATTATCTGCACTACCATCGGGCTTATAAAACCGATTACGAGCTGGCCTGCATGCGTGAAGCGCAGAAGACTGCCGTTATCGGTCACCGGGCGGCGCATGAAGCGTTCCTGTCCGGCATGAGCGAATTTGATATTAATCTGGCGTATCTGACGGCCACCGGTCATCGCGATATCGATGTTCCTTACGGTAATATCATTGCGTTAAATGAGCACGCTGCGGTGTTGCACTATACCCAGCTCGATCATCAGGTGCCTTCCGATGTCCGCAGCTTTCTGATTGATGCGGGTGCGGAATATAACGGCTATGCCGCCGATCTTACGCGTACCTATTCCGCACAGAGCGATGGTGCATTTGCCCTGCTGATTAAAGATCTCAATCAGGAAATGCTTTCATTGATTGATACCGTTCAGGCGGGAGTGCGTTATACCGATTACCATATTCAGATGCATCAGCGGATTGCGAAGCTGCTTAAATCACATCAGCTGGTGCGGGATATCAGTGAAGAGGCTATGGTGGATCAGGGGCTTACGTCGCCTTTCCTGCCGCACGGTCTTGGCCATCCGCTGGGCTTGCAGGTGCATGATGTCGCCGGATTTATGCAAGACGATCGCGGCACACATCTGGCGGCACCGTCGCAGCATCCTTACCTGCGTTGTACTCGCGTGCTTGAACCCGGCATGGTCATGACGATCGAACCGGGCATCTATTTCATCGAATCCTTGCTCGCTCCGTGGCGTGAGGGCAAATTGAGTCAGCACTTTGACTGGCAAAAAATCGATGCGTTGAAACCGTTTGGCGGTATCCGTATCGAGGATAATATTGTCATTCATGAAGGGCGCGTGGAGAACATGACGCGCGACCTGAATCTGGCCTGATGCAAGCGTATCCCATTCCTGCTGCGCCAGTGAGCTTCAGCGAGGAAATCAAGAAAAGCCGCTTTACTACGATCCTGGCGGCAACGCCGGGAATCGACGCGGCAAAAGCGTTTATTCAGCACGTCAGGGAAGAGCATGCTTCGGCGGGTCACCACTGCTGGGCGTTTGTTGCGGGTGCGCCTGACGATTCCCAACAGCTTGGTTTTTCTGACGATGGCGAGCCTTCCGGCACGGCGGGTAAGCCTATGCTGTCGCAGCTGATGGGAAGCGGTATCGGTGAGATTACGGCCGTGGTCGTACGCTACTATGGCGGAATCCCACTGGGCACGGGTGGACTCGTGAAGGCTTATGGCGGTGGCGTTCAGCAAGCGCTGAAGCTGCTATCGCTGCAAGAGAAAGTATTGCAAAAAGAGTATGGCTTACAATGTGACTATGCACTGTTGCCCCAGGTGGAATCCCTGATCTTCCAGCTTGGTGGAAAAGTTCTGCATAGTGAGTATGGCGTGGAAGTCGTATTGCGGTTCTCTATCCCCGTTAGGGGAACCGAGGAGGCGGCAATGAAATTGCGTGATTTAAGCCGCGGCGCGTTGCATTTATTGCCGATTCCATAATAATCCCAGCGCTTTTTATGAATCATTAAGGAATTCCCTGCGATGCACTTGCGCGCCATAACTCGTATTGTCGGCCAGTTGGTTATCCTGTTTTCGGGGACGATGGTTATTCCTGGACTGGTGGCGTTAATTTACCGCGATGGCGCAGGCCGGGCGTTTACGCAGACATTTATTGTCGCGCTGGCGATTGGCATCATGCTGTGGTTACCAAACCGCAAACAGAAGCATGAACTGAAATCTCGTGAAGGTTTCCTGATCGTTGTCCTCTTCTGGACGGTGCTGGGAAGCGTCGGTGCGCTGCCTTTCCTATTTGCGGAACATCCTAATCTGGGCGTAACGGATGCTTTTTTCGAATCGTTCTCTGGGTTAACGACAACGGGTGCGACTACGCTGGTCGGGCTGGATTCACTGCCTAAAGCCATCTTGTTTTATCGACAAATGCTGCAATGGTTTGGTGGGATGGGGATCATCGTACTCGCCGTTGCCATCCTGCCGATTCTTGGTGTCGGTGGGATGCAGCTTTATCGCGCGGAGATGCCGGGGCCGCTGAAGGAAAACAAAATGCGCCCGCGTATTGCCGATACGGCAAAAACGCTGTGGCTGATTTATCTCTTACTGACGATTGCCTGTGCCGTCGCGCTTTGGCTGGCTGGCATGCCGGTATTCGATGCGATTGGTCACAGCTTCTCTACGGTGTCCGTCGGAGGGTTCTCTACCCACGACGCCAGTATCGGCTACTTCAACAGCCCAACAATCAACACCATCATCGCGATATTCCTGCTGATTTCCGGCTGTAACTTTGGTTTGCACTTTGCCCTGCTGAGCGGCCGCAGCCTGAAGGTATACTGGCGTGACCCGGAATTCCGCATGTTCATCTTTGTTCAGTTGTCGCTGGTGGCCGTGTGTACGATTGTCCTGTGGTTTCACCACGTTTATGACAGCGGAATGCAGACGATCAATCAAGCGTTCTTCCAGGTTGTCTCTATGGCGACAACGGCAGGGTTTACCACGGATAGCATTGCATCGTGGCCGCTTTTCCTGCCGGTTTTGCTTCTGTGCTCTGCATTTATTGGCGGTTGTGCGGGCTCAACCGGGGGGGGCTTGAAAGTGATTCGTATCCTGCTGCTTTTCCTGCAGGGATCGCGTGAGCTTAAGCGTTTAGTGCATCCGAATGCGGTTTACACCATTAAGCTGGGTCATCGGGCGTTGCCAGAACGCATCCTGGAAGCTGTGTGGGGATTCTTTTCCGCATATGCGCTGGTTTTTATTGTCAGCATGCTGGCCGTCATTGCGACAGGCGTTGATGATTTCTCTGCGTTTGCTGCGGTTGCGGCTACATTGAATAACCTGGGGCCAGGACTGGGCGTCGTCGCTGAGAATTTTACGTCGATGAATGATACGGCGAAATGGATTCTGATACTGACGATGTTGTTTGGTCGTTTGGAAGTCTTCACGCTTTTAGTGCTGTTTACGCCAACCTTCTGGCGGGAATAGTCCCCATAAGGATAAAGAACAATGAAAGCTTTGATCGTGTTTTCGAGTCGGGATGGGCAAACAAGAGCGATTGCCTCCTATATTGCAAATACGCTGAAAGGAACCCTGGAGTGTGATGTTGTTAACGTACTCAATGCGAATGATATCGATCTGAGCCAATACGATCGGGTTGCGATTGGGGCATCGATTCGATATGGGCGCTTTCATCCGGCGGTAAATCAATTTATCCGTAAGCATCTGACTTCTCTACAGCAGCGACCCAGCGCATTCTTCTCCGTGAACCTCACTGCGCGTAAGCCAGAAAAGCGCACAATACAAACCAATGCCTATACGCGTAAGTTCCTGCTGAATTCCCCTTGGCAGCCAGATTTGTGCTGTGTGTTCGCTGGTGCCCTACGCTACCCACGCTACCGCTGGTTTGATCGGGTAATGATTCAACTTATTATGCGTATAACGGGTGGGGAAACGGATAGCACTAAAGAGATTGAATACACTGACTGGCAGCAGGTTGCCCGTTTTGCTCAGGATTTCGCTCAATTAGCGGCGAAAAATCCGGCATAACGGCGTCTTTTAATTCGCTTTGCTGAAAAAAAAATCACTCGGTAACTTTTTTGCATTTAGCGCTTGTCAGCGTGCGAGAAGTCCCTATAATGCGCATCCACTGACACGGCAACAGCGACACGCAGTTGTGGTGACAGCAAAAAGATTCAACGAAGCAGTCAGTAATGACTTGACTTCACAGCGGAAAAGCATAGTATATGCAGCCCGCGCCACCGATGAAGTGGCACTGCTCTTTAACAATTTAATCAGACAATCTGTGTGGGCACTCACAAGNGTTGTGGTGACAGCAAAAAGATTCAACGAAGCAGTCAGTAATGACTTGACTTCACAGCGGAAAAGCATAGTATATGCAGCCCGCGCCACCGATGAAGTGGCACTGCTCTTTAACAATTTAATCAGACAATCTGTGTGGGCACTCACAAGACCGTATCTTAAACGATATAAAAAGTCTTGAAGAGTGAACAGCAGTAAAATTCATTACGAATGAACAGTTACTAATTCTTTGAGCATCGCTTCTCGAGTAGAAGCAAATCAAACAAATCTTAAATTGAAGAGTTTGATCATGGCTCAGATTGAACGCTGGCGGCAGGCCTAACACATGCAAGTCGAGCGGTAGCACAGGAGAGCTTGCTCTCTGGGTGACGAGCGGCGGACGGGTGAGTAATGTCTGGGAAACTGCCTGATGGAGGGGGATAACTACTGGAAACGGTAGCTAATACCGCATAACCTCGCAAGAGCAAAGAGGGGGACCTTCGGGCCTCTCGCCATCAGATGTGCCCAGATGGGATTAGCTAGTAGGTGAGGTAATGGCTCACCTAGGCGACGATCCCTAGCT
>NZ_JAULSZ010000005.1:0-302152 GCF_051707265.1 Pectobacterium sp. S5 | reverse complement strand
TTGCGCGGTTATGCGGTATTAGCTACCGTTTCAGTAGTTATCCCCCTCCATCAGGCAGTTTCCCAGACATTACTCACCCGTCCGCCGCTCGTCACCCAGAGAGCAAGCTCTCCTGTGCTACCGCTCGACTTGCATGTGTTAGGCCTGCCGCCAGCGTTCAATCTGAGCCATGATCAAACTCTTCAATTTAAGATTTGTTTGATTTGCTTCTACTCGAGAAGCGATGCTCAAAGAATTAAAACTGTTTATTCGTAATGAATTTCACTGTTGTTCACTCTTCAAGACTTTTTTATATCGTTTAAGATACGGTCTTGTGAGTGCCCACACAGATTGTCTGATTAAATTGTTAAAGAGCAGTGCCACTCCATCKGTGGCGCGGGCTGCATATATTATGCTTTTCCGCTGTGAAGTCAAGTCATTACTGACTGCTTCGTTGAATCTTTTTGCTGTCACCACAACCGCGTGTCGCTGTTGCCGTGTCAGTGGATGCGCATTATAGGGACTTCTCGGGCGCTGACAAGCGCTAAATGCAAAAAAGTTACCGAGTGATTTTTTTTTCAGCAAAGCGAATTAAAAGACGCCGTTATGCCGGATTTTTCGCCGCTAATTAAGCGAAATCCTCACCGGACAGACTGACGCACCATCAATTCCGGCGTCAGCACCAACGCATTTGGCGCGGTATTAGGATGTTCCAGACGATATAAAAGTGTATCCACCGCTAATTCGCCAAGTTCATCCTTCGGTTGGTGAACGGTAGTAAGAGGTGGGGACATATAGCGGGCCAGCTCAATGTCATCGTAACCAATAACTGCCATATCTTGCGGAATAGAAAGTCCAGCCTGATAAAGTGCATGGTAAACGCCAACGGCCATCGCATCGTTACTGGTGAACACCGCTTCAGGTTTATCTTCCAGCGCTAACAACTGCTGCATAGCGCGGTAGCCCGCTTCAAACTCAAAATCACCGAAAATTTCATAATCAGCGGGAACGAATAGCCCAGCGAGCTTCATCGCCTGTCGATAACCTTCTAATCGGTTATAGGCTGTCGTCTTATCTTTCGGACCCGCAATGCAGGCTATCTTTTTATAGCCACGAGAAATGAGGTAATTGGTCGCGATCTCTCCACCGAGCAGGGAGTTATCTTTAATGACGTCCATAACGCCTTCAAAGGGTGCCCAATCCATCATGACCATAGGTATAGAAGGATAGCGACTCATCATTTCAGGCAAAGGGCGATGGCTTTCAGTACACATCAACAGTACGCCGTCGACCCGCTTTTGCAGCAGCGTTTCGAGACTATGGCTCATTCTGTCGCGGTCGCCTTCGGTGTTGCACAGAATCAGGCTATAGCCTCGTTCATAACAGCAACGCTCTACGCCACGCACCACTTCGGCATAAAACGGGTTATTACTGGCAGTGAGCAACATGCCGATGGTGCGGGTCTGGTTTATTTTCAGACTTCTGGCCAGCGCAGACGGCGCATAGTTGAGATCCTCAACGGCCTTCATCACTTTTTCGCGAATGGTATCGCTGACAAAGCGATTGTTATTAATGACGTGAGATACGGTAGAAGTAGAAACGCCCGCAAGACGGGCGACATCTTTCATGGTGGCCAAAGATCACCCCTGGGTTTGCAAAAATGCGTCGATCTCTTCACGCCACGGGACAGAGGGCTGAGCGCCTCGGCGAGTAACGGCTATCGCAGCTGCCGCATGGGCAAATTTTACTGCGGAGGACATGGGTTTATTTTCCAGCAATGCAGTCACTAACGCGCCATTAAACGTGTCTCCGGCGGCGATAGTATCCACGGCTTTTACACGATATCCCGGAATTCGCTGCCCTTGGCCGTTTTCACTTAACCATACGCCACGGCTACCCAATGTGATGAGCACCGTTTCGATACCTTTATCGTGCAGAACCTGTGCTGCGCGAGCCGCATCGTCTTCCGTCTCAACGGTAATTCCCGTCAGGAACTGTGCTTCGGTTTCATTCGGCGTGATCATATTGACCAGCGATAACAGTTCATCGGGAAGTTCACGGGCTGGGGCGGGGTTCAGAATCACTTTCGTTTGGTGTTCATGCGCCAGTTTAGCGGCTGCAATAACCGTTTCCAACGGCGACTCAAGCTGCATAAGCAACGCAGAAGCATCAATAATGTGTTGCTGATGACGATGAAGGTAATCAGGCGTCACAGCAGCATTCGCGCCTGCGTTAATCGCAATCATGTTCTCAGCGTCGGCGTTAACAAAAATCAGCGCAACGCCGGTTGTTTCCCCGGAGATAGCCTCAACGGAGGAAACATCAATATTGTCCTTGGATAGCTGCTGGCAAATACGGGTGCCGATATCATCTTCTCCAACGCAGGCAATAAAGGCGATGTCTGCACCGCTTCGACCTGCAGCAACGGCCTGATTGGCACCTTTCCCACCGAAAGCAACGCTATATTGCTCACCGATCACCGTTTCGCCCGGGCGGGGAAATTGCTCAAGATTGAGAATATGGTCAGCATTAATACTGCCCAGCACCACCAGCTTACCCGTTTTCATTATGTCGAATCCCGCTACGTTAATAATGCGCCACCACAAATGGGTGGCGCGAGCCCTGCTTTATTCTTTAATTATTTTGCAACCAGCTTCAGGTCAACCGGAATGATGGCCTGCGTTTTTTCGCCTTTCAGCACTTTCGCAGCGGTTTCGATACCGATCACACCGATCTGATCAGGACGCTGAGCAACAGTAGCAGCCAGCTTGCCTGACTCAACGGCCTTCACGCCATCCTGAGTGCCGTCAAAGCCGACAACCAGCACATCTGTTTTGCCTGCAGTTTGCAGCGCACGCAGTGCACCCAACGCCATTTCATCGTTCTGAGCAAATACGGCCTGAACGTCAGGGTGCGCGGTCAGCAGGTTCTGCATCACGTTCAGCCCTTTAGTACGGTCGAAGTCAGCTGGCTGGCTGGCCAGCATGACGAATTTATTTTTCTCAGCAGATTTCATGAAGCCAGCCCCACGCTCGCGCGCGGCAGACGTTCCAGCGATGCCTTCCAGCTGAATCACTTTGGCACCTTCACCCAATTTCTTGGCAAGGAAGTCACCAGCAACTTTACCACCGAAGGCGTTATCAGAAGCCACGTGGCTTACAACTTCACCACTGCTCGCAACGCGGTCCAGTGTAATAACAGGGATCTTGGCCTGGTTAGCCATTTTGATCGCATTACCTACCGCATCAGAATCAGTCGGGTTGATCAGTAGAACTTTGGTTCCACGCACCGTCAAATCCTGAACGTTAGCCAGTTCTTTTGCTGGGTTATTCTGGGAATCCAGCACAATCAGCTCGTAACCCAGTTTGTCAGCTTCTTTCTGCGCACCCTCTTTCATTGAAACAAAGAACGGGTTATTCAACGTAGAAACCACCAGAGCAACCGTATCTTTGGCCAAGGCATTAGCACTGACAGTCGCGCTCAGCGCAACAGCGGAAACCAGAGTAGCCAGCTTTTTCATATTCATAACTCAATTCCTGTGTGAATGAAGGTTATTTACTGCTTTTGTTATCTACCAGAACCGCCAGCAAAATGACGACTGCTTTAACGATCATTTGGTAGTAAGAAGAAACACCTAATAAATTCAGTCCGTTGTTGAGGAAGCCAAGGATAAGCGCGCCGATCAACGTACCAACGATACGCCCTTTTCCTCCAGCCAGACTGGTGCCGCCCAATACTACAGCCGCGATAGCATCCAGCTCATACCCTGTACCCGCCGTCGGCTGTGCAGAGGACAAACGTGCGACTTCGATAATTCCCGCCAGGGCAGACAGCAGCCCACACAGGGAATAGACAATAATCTTGATTTTATCAACGCTGATACCAGACAAACGGGTAGCAGACTCGTTGCCGCCCAGCGCATAGATATAGCGCCCCAGACGCGTATGGTGCAGCATGTACCAGGCCGCCGCGAACACGACAGCCATGATCCAGATTGGCGTCGGAATCCCCAGCGGACGACCGATACCAAACCAGCCAAACGCATCTGCCACGTCAGAAAAGCCGGTATTAACCGGGCTACCGTTGGTATAGACCATCGTCACACCGCGAAGTAACAGCATCATGACCAACGTGGCAATAAACGCCTGCACTTTGCCTTTGGATACAATGATCCCCGTACCCGCACCAATCAGTGCCCCCAGAGCCAGCGCGCCAAACACCGCCACCAGCGCATTGACTTCAAGCCCGACGATGGAAGCCGCCACGGCACCGGTCAATGCCAGCAGTGAACCCACTGACAAATCGATGCCCGAGGTCAGAATCACCAGCGTCATGCCGACGGCCATGATGGCGTTCACCGACGTCTGCTGAAGAATATTGAACAGGTTGTTCAGGGTAAAAAAGTTAGGGCTCATAGCGGAAACAACCGCAATCAGGATCAGGAGCGCGATCAGCGATTTCTGCTCCAGTAACCACTCTTTGCTGAACCAGCGTTTTGCCGCGATAGATTGAGAACTCATGTCTGACTTACTCCTGCTTTGCGCCGTATTGCTTACCAACGGCCGCGGCCATCAGTGCTTCCTGGGTTGCTTGCTCAATAGGGAAATCCCCGCTCAAGCGCCCTTCATGCATCACAATGATGCGATCGCTCATTCCCAAGACTTCGGGCATTTCGGATGACACCAATATGATGCTCAGCCCTTCTTCTTTGAATTGATTGATTAACTGGTAAATCTCTTTCTTCGCCCCGACATCGACGCCGCGCGTCGGTTCGTCGAGGATCAGGACATTTGGGCGCGTCATCAGGCCACGGGCAATCGCCACTTTCTGCTGATTACCGCCGGAAAGCAGGCCGATAGGCTGCTCCATCGAAGGTGTCTTCACGTTGAACAGGCGAATAAAGTCGGCAACCGTCAGTTGCTCTTCGGCGTGTTTCAGACGACCACCCGCATGGCTGAAATAACGTAGTGCGGTTAACGACATGTTTTCTTTTACTGACATGCCCAACACCAGACCATCGCGCTTGCGGTCTTCGGAAATGTAAACGATGCCGTTCGCCAAGCCATCCTGCGGTTTACGGGTTACTACGTCACGGCCATCCAGCGTCACATTACCGCCAGTTCGCGGCAGCGCGCCGTAGAGAATCTTCATCAGTTCGGTACGACCCGCGCCCATCAGCCCTGCGACACCCAGGATTTCGCCTTTCCGCACCGTAAAGCTGACGCTGTCGACGCCCGACCCTGACAGGTTCTGCACCTTAAGGCGAACCTCTCCCGGCGCTTTATTCGAACGCGGGTACTGATCTTCCAGCTTACGGCCGACCATCATTTCAATCAGCGTATCTTCCTCTAAGTCACTGACCGGACGTTCGCCGATAAACTGACCATCGCGGAACACAGTAATGTCATCGCAGATTTCAAAGATTTCTTTCAGACGGTGGGAAATATAGACAATGCCACATCCCTGAGATTGCAGCTCTTTGATCACGCTGAATAGCGAAGCGGTCTCAGTATCCGTCAGGGCATCGGTCGGTTCATCCATGATGATGACTTTCGATTCAAAGCTCAGCACCTTGGCAATTTCGACCATTTGCTGATCGCCAATCGATAAATCCCCGACCATACGACGGCTGTCGTAGCGCAGATTAAGACGCTTCAGCAGCTTATCGGCTTCCGCATACATCTTGTTCCAGTCGATACGACCGAAGCGGTTGGTAAATTCACGACCAAGGAAGATATTCTCAGCAATCGTGAGTTGGGGAATCAGGTTAAGTTCCTGATGGATAATACCGATACCTGCTTCCTGAGACGCTTTCGGCCCGCTGAAATCCACCTCTTTCCCCAGAAAATGGATGCTGCCGGCATCTTTACGATAGATCCCCGTCAGGACTTTCATCATGGTGGACTTGCCCGCACCGTTCTCGCCCACCAGCGCCATCACTTTTCCCGGATAGACGTTGAGTGCCGCACCGGAAAGCGCTTTAACGCCGGGAAAAGATTTCGTGATGCCTTGCAGTTGCAGTAAAGGTTGCATTGATACCTCAGAACGTTACGCCAGCACAAAGGATGACATTGGCATACGGAGAACACTCTCCACTGCGAATGATGGCCCGGCTTTTGCCGCTTTGGGTTTTAAATTCTTCATGGCTGACATAGTGCAATGCAATTGAGTTTCCCTGGTGTTGTTCAAGTTGCTTCAATTGATCGAGTAATGCGTCATGGACGGCGGGGTTCTTTTCAATAATCTCTTCCGCCAGAATAGCGGCCTCGACCTGCATTTCGCTGGTGACAACGCTAACGACCTGCAAGAACGTCGGCACGTTATGCGTCAACGCCAGATCGATACGGGTCGTCGTTTCAGGAATCGGTAAACCGGCATCGCCAATCACAAGGCTATCGGTATGCCCCAGTCGAGAAATCACGGAAGAAATATCTGAATTCAATAATGCTGCTTTTTTCATCTTCTCACCCCACCAGCGAAACGTTTCGCTAATAACATTCTAGAAAAAGAAGCAAGAAAGGCAATGAAGAGATAAAAAAAATGTGATCAGCATCGAAACGTTTCGCTAACAAAAAAAGAAAGGTAATGAGAGGCGGATATAGGCGGTTGATAAATAGAGAAATGGCGGGCAAAAGCCCGCCAATAAGGAACAGAGGATAATACGTTAGAGTTTGCGAATCTGCTTCACATCCACTCCGACAGCGTTGAATTCTTTATCCAACTCGCCTGAAATTTCCACTTTATCGGTAGGTGAAACCATCTGGCCATTCCAGCGTTTGTGGTCGATCTCGACTTCCATCGTGCCCGTTGAATCGCGGAACAGGTAGTTTTCATCGCCGAGTCGTTTTTCAATATTCCCTCTCAGCGTCACCCAACTGTCATCACGCAAATCTTTAGCTTTATCTACCGTGGTGAGGGAACTCTGCGAATCGGTGAACCCCCCTTGATGTGAACCAGTAGCTGGTGTTTCTGGATTGACAAAACCACCGCCACTTTGTGCAGCAAATACTGGTGCAGAAACCAGAGCAGTAATAACGAGTAACGCAGCGACTTTTTTCATGTTCACCCTTCCTTTTTTGCCTGTTGTTTCAGAATTAAACGTTTCAAAGTTAACTGTTTCACAGTCAATGGTTTCGCAGTCAACCTGCGGGAGCTATCGGTCTTCGTAAAAGAGTAAAACAAATTTTTCTTAACGGAATCTTAAAGCGTCAGTTCTCGCATTGTTGTTTTTTTATATTGCCGGATATTGCCCAGTTTCAGTGATTTGGCCTGTACACACCGCCTCTCTATTTCGTATAAAACCGGAAAAGGCATAAGTACAACCGTAGCATTCCCTGCGAGGCAGCCATGAGAATATTGTTAATCGAAGACGATCGCTTGATTGGTGACGGCCTGAAAGCTGGGTTGAACAAACTGGGCTTTAATATCGACTGGTTTATGGAAGGTAAAGCGGGTGCCGCGGCATTGAAGGCTGCACCCTATGATGCGGTGGTGCTCGATCTCAGCCTGCCGGGCATGGACGGGATGGATATTCTGCGCCAGTGGCGTCAGGCTGGGCATGACGAACCGGTACTGATTCTGACCGCCCGCGATGCACTGGAACAGCGTGTGGAAGGGCTACAGCGAGGCGCCGATGATTATTTATGTAAGCCCTTTGCACTGACAGAAGTGGCCGCTCGCCTGCAGGCGCTGATTCGCCGCCGTCACGGCCAACTTCAACCGACATTAACGCACGGCGCGGTTTCCCTTGAGCCGGGATCGCGGAGCGTCACGCTTAACAACGAACCACTGATACTAAAATCTCGCGAACTGGCGTTACTGGAACTGTTTTTGCTCAATCCGAACCACATACTCACACGCGCGCAGTTGGAAGAAAAGCTCTATGGGTGGGACGATGATGTCTCAAGCAATGCGGTAGAAGTGCATATCCACCACCTGCGTAAAAAGCTGGGTAGCGGGTTTATTCGAACCGTGCATGGCGTTGGCTATATTCTGGGAGAGGCGCCATGAATCGACTCAGTCTGCGTTTACGCCTGATTGCAGGTTTTACGCTGCTGACATTACTTTGCTGGGGCGTAGCCAGTCTGCTGTCGTGGCATCAAACACGCCACAACATCAATGAGCTATTTGATACCCAGCAAATGCTGTTTGCCAAACACCTGGCCACCATGAATCCTGATGAATTACGCATCCAGTCAGTTTCTCTGCCCAAAACCAAAAGTCTGGTACATGAGAATCAGGGAAAGCAGGAAGATGATGCGCTGGCCTTCGCCATTTTTACCCGCGATGGGAAAATGGTGCTGAACGATGGTGATAACGGCAAGGATTTCATTTTTAACTATACGCGCAACGGCTTTACCGACGGCAGGCTACGCGATGACAATGACGCCTGGCGCATCGTCTGGCTGACGACAGCGGATAATCGCTATGTGGTTGCCGTCGGGCAGGAGTGGGAATATCGTCAGGACATGACGCTGGATATTGTAAAAACTAACCTGATGCCTTGGCTGTTCGCCCTGCCGATCATGCTGGCACTGCTGTTCTGGCTGGTCACGCGTGAACTCTCACCGCTAAAACGCATTACCGCCGAGCTTCAACAGCGTTCACCCGATGAAAGCACGCCGCTGGCGACGCAGCACATCCCGCAAGAAGTTCGCCCGTTGGTCAACGCATTAAACCACCTGTTTTCCCGCATCAGCGACATGCTGGTTCGTGAACGTCGTTTTACCTCCGATGCAGCTCACGAATTACGTAGCCCGTTGGCAGCGTTGAAAGTTCAAACTGAAGTCGCACAGCTGGCGCATGATGATGAAGCCATGCGGCATCATGCGTTGGTCAATCTAGATAAAGGCATCGATCGGGCCACACGGCTGGTGGATCAGCTCCTGACGCTGTCGCGGCTGGATGCCGAATCGTCCCCCGCAGGGATGCAGCCCATCCAGTTTAATGAACTACTGCAACAGGCGGTGATCGCGCATTACCACACGGCGCAAACCGCGGGTATCGAGCTGACGCTGGATTTACCGGATACTCCGGTTATCCGGCAGGGCCACCCGCTGCTGCTGACTCTGCTGGTACGCAATCTGCTGGATAATGCTATTCGCTACAGCCATGAAGGAGGAACGGTAAGCCTGACGCTGACAGAGCGCGGCTTTCAGGTTGCCGATAACGGACCGGGCATTAGCGAGGAGGCGCTGGCAAGAATTGGCGAACGCTTTTATCGTCCGCCGGGGCAGGAGAAATCCGGCAGCGGTCTGGGGATTTCTATCGTGAACAACATCGCCAAACTGCACCACATGCGGGTCACGTTCACCAATCAGCCAAAAGGCGGGCTGGTTGTCGCCATAAATTGGTAAAGGCTATTCTCTCTACCATTAAGCAACATGGCCCAACCAACCAACAGCGACTCGTTGTTTGTTATTAGGGAAACACGGGGATGAGGTTCCCGCAGGGACGCCTAGCCCCGTGGTCGACCGTGTATCTCGATCTTATCCCAACATAGCGCCCTAATCGTGGGATCACTTAAATCTCGACCTGTATCCCTAACTCAATCAGCCTGTTCGGCGGTATTTCAAACTGATCCGCCGCCCGCAGCGCATTGCGGCTGAGCATCATAAATAGCTTACCGCGCAAGCGCAGATACCACGGGCGCTCACCGATAATCAGCGACTCATTGGACATAAAGAAAGACGTTTCCATCATTTGGCAGGTTAATCCATCCTGCCAGCAGCGCTGAAAGACCTCTTCCACATCCGGCGTCTCACGCCAGCCATAGTTGGCAATCACCCGCCAGAACGTCGGCGAAAGCTGTTCAACCGTCACTCGACGCGCGTTCAGCACATAGGGCGCATCCTCTGTTCGCATGGTCAACAGCACCACGCGCTCATGCAGGATTTTATTGTGCTTAAGGTTATGCAGCAGCGCGAACGGAATTACACGAGTCGCGCGCGAGAAATACACGGCGGTCCCCGGCACACGCGTCGGCGGCGTTTTCTCCAGCGAGGCAATCATGGCATCCAGCGAATTACCATGCTCATGCAGCCGGCGCAGCAGCCTGAAGCGCTCGCTTTTCCACGTCGTCATGATGATAAACATCACCATACCCAACGCCAGTGGCAGCCAGCCGCCGGAGAGGATCTTGACCACGTTTGCCAAAAACATCGGCACGTCAATAATCAGCAGGCCCCCCAACAACACCCACGCCAGATAGCGATTCCAGAGCCAGTTCTTCACCGCCACCGTACAGAACAGAATGCTGGTAATCACCATCGTGCCTGTTACGGCAATCCCGTAAGCCGCTGCCAGGTTGCTTGAATGCTCAAAGCTGACAATCACGATGACAACCGCGATATAGAGCATCCAGTTAATGGCAGGAATATAAATCTGACCGGATTCCATATCTGACGTGTGTACGATACGCATCGGCGGCAAATAACCCAGCCGCACCGCCTGACGAGTCAGGGAGAAAACACCGGAAATCACCGCCTGCGAGGCAATGATTGTCGCCAGCGTGGCCAATATCATCAGTGGAATCAGCGCCCAGTCTGGCGCCAGCAGGAAGAAGGGGTTTTTAATTGCTTCAGGATCTTTTAACAGCAACGCGCCCTGCCCGAAGTAATTTAACACCAGCGACGGCAGCACTACCGTAAACCAGGCCAGACGAATCGGGAATTTACCGAAGTGGCCCATATCAGCATACAGTGCCTCGACCCCGGTAATCGCCAGCACCACCGCCCCCAGCGCGAAGAACGACACCGCTTTATATTCGATAAAGAAGCGCACGGCGTACATCGGGTTCAACGCCTGTAAGACTTCGGGGTTCGCAATGATGCAGCGCGCACCCAGTACGCCAAGCGTCAAAAACCAGATCAGCATCACGGGCGCAAACAGCTTGCCGACGCTACCCGTACCGTGTTTTTGAATGATAAACAGTAATGTCAGAACGACAATTGAGAGTGGAACGATATAGCTGTCCATCGACGGCGCGGCGATTTCCAGCCCTTCCATCGCCGACATCACCGAGATGGCTGGCGTGATGACCACTTCTCCATAGAAGAAGCTGCCGCCAATCAACCCCATGATGACCAGCACGGACGTCATGCGATCGGAGGTATTTCGCCCGGCTAATGACATTAATGTCAGAATCCCACCTTCGCCTGCGTTATCGGCACGCATCACATAGGTCAGGTATTTCAACGAAACAACAAGGACCAACAGCCAAAAGATCAGTGAAAGAAAGCCAAAGACCGAGTCAGGTTCGACCCCAAAACCAAACTGCCCTGATAAACATTCCCTTAACGTATAAAGAGGGCTGGTTCCTATATCTCCATAAACCACCCCGATGGCCGCCAGCGTGACAGCCGGAAGCGAACGTTTATGTTCTGAGCTCATATCTATCTTCTGTTGTTAATCAGTCCGCGAAGCGCGTCATCCACAGCAACTCGTCCAAGAGCGCACAGTATGCACAAATCAGGGTAAAAACCCATTTTTATTGTGCGGTCACCTGTATACGAAACATCCTGTAAAGGGTGGTTTATTGCTTACTTACCCCGTTAGGGTGAATAATCCGTAAAAGTATTCTAATAAAAAACTGTGATCTGCCGTTTATTATTACTATTGTCTTTCTGAAAGTAGGGTTTTTCTGAGACACCGCTTTCAGCAGAGCAACCAGATTCAAAAATAAACGATTTCGGTACATCACATCATGGGACTAACGGATTAATTATGCGTCAAACCGCGGCATTGGCTGAAAGAATTTCTCGTCTCAGTCATGCGCTAGAGCACGGACTCTACGAAAGACAGCACGCCATTCGTCTCTGTCTACTGGCAGCGCTAAGCGGGGAAAGTGTTTTTCTTCTGGGGCCGCCTGGTATAGCCAAAAGTATGATCGCACGACGTCTTAAATTCGCTTTTCGTCATGCGAACGCGTTCGAGTACCTGATGACCCGCTTTTCCACCCCGGAAGAGGTATTCGGTCCCCTTTCTATTCAGGCATTAAAAGACGAAGGCCGCTATCAGCGCCTGACCGCGGGTTACCTGCCGGAAGCCGAAATCGTGTTTCTGGATGAGATCTGGAAAGCGGGCCCCGCCATTTTGAATACCCTGCTGACGGCCATTAACGAGCGCCGTTTCCGTAATGGCAACAGCGAAGACACCATTCCGATGCGTCTGCTCGTCGCCGCGTCGAATGAACTGCCGGAGGCGGATGGCGGTCTGGAAGCACTCTACGACCGAATGCTCATCCGTCTGTGGCTAGATCGCGTGCAGGAAAAACAAAATTTCCGTGCACTGCTGGTGAATAACAGCAGCGAACGCGATAACCCCGTCCCGCCCGCTCTCAGCGTCAGCAATGAAGAATACCAACAGTGGCAGAAGGATATTGAGCACGTCGCGTTGCCGGAAGCAGGCTTTGAGCTGATTTACACGCTGCGCCAACAGCTTGATGCGCTGGAACAGGCCCCTTACATTTCCGATCGACGCTGGAAAAAAGCCCTGCGCCTGCTTCAAGCCAGCGCATTTTTCTGCGGACGGGATGCCATAACACCAGTTGATATTATTCTGCTGAAAGACTGTCTCTGGCATGACCAAAGCACGTTGACGCTCATCGAGCACCAGCTTGAATTGCTGATTACCGAACACGCCTACCAGCAGAAAAGCCTGCTGTTCCGCTTGCAACAGGTGAACACCCGACGTCAGCAATACCAGCGTGAACAAAGCGAATTACAGGCATTTTCGGTGGAGAAACAGGGGCACTTCCTCGGCCGCAAATTCCACTACACCTTGCCTGACACGATCACCGCTGAAACGCTGGATCTAGTGCTGCAACGCCCGCTGATCCTGCACGATATTGAAGTCAACCACCTGATCATTGAGAAGCATGCTTTGCAAGGCTGGCTACAAAAAGGGGGAGAAATCCGGGGCAAGCTCAACGGCATCGGTTTTACCCAACGTCTCGATCTGCTGGTGGACGATCGCCAACATCTGACGGTTCGCGATATCAGCCTGCAATCCTCTATTCTTTCTCTGCCGGAAAAGCGCGACTGTGCGCTTCCTGCCGACATTATCGATGAGTATGAAAAGCTGAACATGCAGTTGCGCGAACAGCGCCGCTTATTCAGCCAGCATCAGCCTTGTCTGTTCGTCCCCAGTGAGTGGCTGGCCAAAATAGAAGCCAGCCTGCAACAGGTCGCCGAGCAGATCCAGCAATCAGAGCAACAGGACTAACGCCCGATGATCACGCTGGAATCACTGGAAATGCTGCTGTCTATCGATGAAAACGAACTGCTGGACGATCTTGTCGTCACGCTTCTGGCAACGCCCCAGCTCGCTTTCTTCTTTGAAAAGTATCCCAGCCTGAAGTCCGCGTTACTCAACGACCTGCCTCACTGGAAAGAAACCTTAAAACAGCGCCTGCGCACCACGCAGGTACCGCCGGAGCTGGAAAAAGAATTTAGCTGTTACCAGCGTTCGCAATCGATCGACAATCAGGCTTTTCAGACACGCCTGCCTGCGATTATGGATATGCTGAACACCGTAGAATCCCCCTTTCTGACGCAGGCCTCACAGCTCATGGCCTCTCCAGAGAGAACCTTAGGGCAGAAGATCACGAGCGGGCTTCACGCGCTCTTTCTTCAGCGCTGGCGGCTAAGCCTCACACTGCAAACAGTTTCACTGCATCAGCAATTGATTGATCAGGAGCGGGAAATCCTGCTGGATGAACTGCAACAGCGGCTGACCCTCAGCGGCAAACTCGAACCTATTCTGGCTGAAAACGAAAATGCGGCTGGGCGGCTCTGGGATCTCAGCGCAGCACAGCGTATTCACACCGATCCCCGTCCGTTACTGGATTTCGGCGCTTTCCTGCAACGCCAGCCTGCATTACAAAAACTGGCTGAACGCTTAGGCCGCAGCCGCGAAACCAAATCCATCCTCACGCAGGAAGCACCGAAAGAAGCCTTCCGGGTCAGAGTGCGGGAACCCGCCACCGTGCCTGAGCAGGTGAGCGGCGTGCATCAGAGCGATGACATTTTGCGTTTGATGCCCACAGAACTGGTCACTCTGGGTATTAGCGAACTGGAATATGAATTCTATCGTCGCCTGCTGGAACATCGGCTGCTGACCTATCGCTTACAGGGGGAGAGCTGGCGCGAGAAAATCACCGAGCGCCCCGTGGTCCATCAGCAAAACGAACAGCAGCCGCGTGGCCCGTTTATCGTCTGCGTTGATACGTCAGGTTCCATGGGCGGCTTTAATGAGCGCTGTGCCAAAGCTTTCTGTCTGGCATTGATGCGCATCGCGCTCGCCGACAACCGCCGTTGCTACATCATGTTGTTTTCTACCGGCGTGGTGAAATACGAGCTCACGTCTGCGGACGGGTTAGAGCAGGCGATACGTTTTCTCAGCCAGTCCTTCCGCGGCGGCACGGATATGAGCGCCTGTCTGTCAGCATTGTTGGATAAGATGGATGACGCACTCTGGCATGATGCCGACGCGGTGGTGATTTCGGATTTTATCGCCCAGCGGTTGCCGGATGAGGTGGTAAATAAGGTGAAAAGCCGTCAGAAGCAGCTACAGCATCGTTTCCATGCTGTAGCGATGTCCGATCATGGCAAACCCGGCATCATGCACATCTTTGACCATATCTGGCGCTTTGATACCGGGTTAAAAAGCCGCTTAATGCGCCGTTGGCAGCACGGCAAAGCTTATTAAAGCAGGCCGGAAATTGACTCACGCAGCGGCTGTGGCCACACGCCGCACTGAACCTGACCAATGTGCGGCAATTGCAGCAACAGCATGACCAGGCGAGACTGACCTATTCCCCCACCGATGGTTTGCGGCATTTCACCGCGCAGCAGCGCCTGATGCCATTCCAGCTTCAGACGTTCTTCATCCTGCGTCAGCGCCAGCTGGCGTTTTAACGCTTCCGCATCAACACGGATGCCCATGGATGAAATCTCAAATGCATCGTTCAGAACCGGGTTCCACACGACGATATCGCCGTTCAAACCCGCCAGTTCCTGCTCGCCCGGCGTCGTCCAGTCATCATAATCCGGTGCACGCACATCATGAGAGTGTCCGCTGGACAGCTTACCGCCAATCCCAATCAGGAAGACGGCACCCAGTTCTTTAGCGATAGCTCGCTCACGACCTTTGGCATCCAGATCGGGATAGCGCTGTAGTAACGTTTCGGTATGCACAAAGTGAATCTGTTCCGGCAGGAAAGGCTGAATGCCAAACGCCTGATGTACCGCAGCTTCCGTTGCTTTAATGCCCTGATAAATACGCGTCACTGTCGATTTCAGGTACTCCGCATGACGCTCTCCGTCCCCCATCACGCGCTCCCAATCCCACTGATCGACATAGACAGAGTGAATCGGGCTCAGACGATCTTCGTCCGGGCGCAGTGCCTTCATGTGGGTATAGATACCTTCGCCGAAGCTAAAATCATACGCACCCAGCGTTTTACGTTTCCATTTCGCCAGGGAGTGCACCACTTCAAATGTGGCATCTGGCAGGGCTTTAACCTTAACCTGCACCGCTTTTTCCGTACCGGACAAGTTATCCTGCGTACCGTCGCCGATACGGCTGAGAATCGGAGCCTGGACTTCAATCAATCCCAGAAGCTGCTCCAGCTGGCTGGAGAAGAAAGACTTAACGAAGCTGATTTGCTGTTGTTTTTCGATGTACTGCTTTTTCATTGCCGCGTCTCTTATTCATCGTATTTAGTTATTCATTAAGCAATAAAAACCACCAGTCATTCAATAATCTTATGGATAAATTGCACTTGTGCTTTTAATCCGTCATTTTATAGCGGTATAAAATCATTATTCGATAAAATAGGGGGCTCAAAGTGGCAGAAATTTATCAGATCGATAATCTCGATCGCGGCATTCTTTCCGCCTTAATGGAAAATGCACGCACGCCTTATGCCGAACTGGCAAAACAATTTTCCGTCAGTCCAGGCACGATCCACGTTCGGGTGGAAAAAATGAAGCAGGCGGGCATCATTGTCGGTACACGTCTGGATGTGAATCCAAAACAGCTGGGCTATGACGTATGCTGTTTTATTGGCATCATTCTGAAAAGCGCCAAAGATTATCCCTCTGCGCTGGAGAAGCTGAACAATCTGGAAGAAGTGGTCGAGGCCTACTACACCACGGGGCATTACAGCATCTTTATTAAGGTCATGTGCCGCTCGATCGAGGCACTGCAACATGTGCTTATCAACAAGATCCAAACAATTGATGAAATTCAGTCCACTGAAACACTGATCTCCCTGCAAAACCCCATCATGCGGACGATCGCGCCGTAATGCTTTTTTCCTATACCCATATTATCCACAGGTAGATCCCAGCCAGATCACAGCGTACAATGTCCCGTCTTTTATCGGATGGGATCGCTATGGCAGACATTACCTTAATCAGTGGCAGTACCCTTGGCAGTGCCGAATACGTTGCAGAGCATTTGGCTGAACTGCTGGAGAAGGATGATTTTTCCACTGAAACTCTCCATGGCCCCACGCTTGATGCACTGCCTGAAAGCGGTGTATGGCTGGTGGTGACGTCTACACACGGTGCAGGGGAATTCCCTGACAACCTGAAAGCACTGTTTGAACAGCTGGAACAGCAAAAGCCCGATCTTTCTCAGGTGAGTTTCGGTGCAGTGGGGATCGGTAGTAAAGAGTACGACACGTTCTGTGGCGCGATCCAAACAGCGGATCGTGTACTAGCTCAATTAGGGGCCAAACGGATCGGTGAAATCCTCGAGATCGACATCACCCAGCATCAAATTCCAGAAGATCCAGCAGAAGAATGGCTAGGATCATGGGTTAATTTACTCAAATAAGATGAAATATTCGGCAGTTGAATGTGGATAACTATGCTTATTTCAGGTGTAAAAGCAGTAGTTATCCCAATAACAACCCAAGTATGTTTTTTGTCCTGTGTATAACTCCGCATTAAGATCCCAGCTTATACTGGCTAGGATCACCGATCATTCACAGGTAAGGATCATCTCCATTCTCTTGATCTTTAATATGAATAATCACTTATCCACACAACATGACGATCCTAATAAGAGATCTAATAAAGAGATCTTTAAATAAAAAGATCTTTCTTTAATTAACGAGGATCCAACGGACTTGGTCGTTGGCTCAAAGTTGAGTAGAATCCCCTCCCCAGGGCAAATAACGATCGTTCGCCACTCATCATTCGCGATAATGCGAGGAGCAGTACCATGTTTTATCCAGATCCATTTGACGTCATCGTGATCGGTGGCGGTCATTCCGGAACAGAAGCAGCAATGGCTTCTGCCCGAATGGGCCAACAGACGCTTTTGCTCACACACAATATCGACACGCTGGGACAAATGTCTTGCAACCCGGCGATCGGCGGTATTGGGAAAGGTCATCTGGTTAAAGAGATCGATGCCATGGGAGGCTTGATGGCGCGTGCCGTCGATCAGGCAGGTATACAGTTTAGGATACTAAACAGCAGTAAAGGCCCGGCCGTCAGAGCAACGCGCGCACAAGCGGATCGCGTGCTCTATCGTCAGGCTGTTCGCACCGCACTGGAGAATCAGCCAAACCTGACGATCTTCCAGCAGGCTGTTGACGATCTGATCGTGGAAAACGATCGCGTCGTCGGTGCAGTTACCCAGATGGGACTAAAATTCCGTGCAAAAGCCGTGGTGTTGACGGTAGGCACTTTCCTTGATGGCAAAATTCATATTGGGCTGGATAACTACAGCGGTGGCCGTGCAGGCGATCCGCCTTCCATTCCCCTCGCGCGCCGCCTGCGTGAACTGCCTCTGCGCGTCAACCGCCTGAAAACCGGTACGCCGCCACGAATTGACGCCAGAACGATTGATTTTAGCGTGCTGGCTCAACAGCACGGTGACAACCCGATGCCGGTTTTCTCATTCCTGGGGAATGCGAGCCAGCATCCGGCACAAATGCCGTGCTACATCACGCATACCAACGAGAAGACCCATGATGTGATCCGTAATAATCTGGATCGTAGCCCAATGTATGCCGGGATCATCGAAGGGATCGGCCCACGCTATTGCCCATCGATCGAAGACAAAGTCATGCGCTTTGCCGATCGAAATACACATCAGATCTTTCTTGAACCAGAAGGACTGACCAGCAACGAAATCTATCCTAACGGGATCTCAACCAGTTTGCCGTTTGACGTCCAGTGGCAGATTGTTCGCTCAATGGCAGGGATGGAAAATGCACGCATCGTTCGTCCTGGCTATGCGATTGAATACGATTTCTTCGATCCTCGCGATCTGAAACCTACGCTGGAAAACAAATTTGTTCATGGCTTGTTCTTCGCGGGACAGATCAACGGCACTACAGGTTATGAAGAAGCCGCCGCACAAGGCATGCTGGCAGGGCTGAATGCGGCTCGACTGGCTGCCGATAAGGAAGGCTGGTCTCCACGTCGCGATCAAGCTTATCTCGGCGTGTTGGTTGACGATCTCTGTACGCTGGGGACGAAAGAACCCTACCGCATGTTTACCTCACGCGCTGAATATCGTCTGATGCTGCGTGAAGATAACGCCGATCTGCGTTTGACTGAAATGGGTCGTGAGCTGGGAATGGTCGACGATCATCGCTGGGCACGTTTCAACGAGAAGCTCGAGAGTATTGAAAAAGAGCGTCAGCGCCTGCGCGACATTCACGTTCACCCGCAATCTGAGCAGCTAGACCAGATCAACTCACTGCTGAAGACCCCGTTGTCCCGTGAAGCGAATGGTGAAGAACTGCTGCGTCGCCCAGAAGTGGATTACGTCCAGCTTACTGCGCTACCGCTGTTTGCCCCAGGATTAACCGACGAGCAGGCTGCCGAACAGGTTGAAATTCAGGTCAAATACGAAGGGTATATTGCTCGTCAGCAGGATGAAATCGAGAAACAGCAGCGTAATGAAAACGCACTGCTGCCTGCCGATCTGGATTATAAACAGGTGAGTGGATTGTCCAATGAGGTGATTGCCAAGCTGAACGATCATAAACCTTCGTCGATCGGTCAGGCTTCACGGATTTCTGGCATTACGCCTGCGGCGATCTCCATTCTGCTGATCTGGCTTAAAAAACAGGGTCTGCTGCGTCGCAGCGCCTGATTTAAGGTAAACTTATCCCCTAAATAGCCGGTTCTCCGGCTATTTTTATTATTAACCTCATATTTTTCATCGGGATCTTATTGTGCGCAACACACTCGATAATCTGCTAAACGCGGCTGGCATTGTGATTTCAGATAAGCAAAAAAACCTTCTGATACAGTATGTTGACATGCTGAATAAGTGGAACAAAGCTTATAACCTGACATCGGTACGCGATCCGCAGCAAATGCTTGTCCGCCACATCATGGACAGTATCGTGGTTGAGCCACATTTACATGGGCAGCGTTTTATCGATGTGGGTACCGGGCCTGGATTACCGGGAATTCCATTGGCAATTGTTCGCCCTGATTCGCATTTCACCTTGTTGGATAGCCTGGGTAAGCGTGTGCGCTTTCTGCGTCAGGTTCAGCATGAACTACAGCTTGAAAATATCACGCCAGTACAGAGTCGCGTTGAGGCGTTTCCAGCAGAACCGCCTTTTGATGGTGTGATCAGCCGGGCATTTGCCTCTTTGCAGGACATGATCAGCTGGTGTAGCCACCTTCCGGCCAGACCGACAGGGCGGTTTTATGCTCTAAAAGGCGTACTTCCAGAGGATGAATTGTCATCCTTGCCACACGGTGTCCTATTGGATCAGGTTGTTCGCTTATCCGTTCCCGATCTGGAAGGTGAGCGCCATTTGGTTGTGCTTAAACCAAACTAATTTTGTTTTTTATCAAAAAAATTATAACTAAATATTGCGTGTCAGGATGCCATCTCATCTATCGGTGGCATTGTCCCAGAATGCATCGCGATCACTGAAATTTTACATCTTCGTTTTTTCAGCGTTGTCCTTTTACTTTCGCACTGAATAATAACGAGCGAAAATAAATCATCGGCATGAAAATTTAGTTATTTTTGTGTTAATTGAGTAAAAAAACGATATCAATAATGTCAATAGGTGGTTGAAACGTTGTTTATTGCGCTTTTGGGATAGGGTTTTTATTAACTTGTTGAAATAAAACAAAATAAATATGTTTTATTGCTAAGGACAAAAAAAGACACATCCTGTTGTAAATATTCGTAAGCCCTTTTATGTGAGTCATATCACAGATTGGAGGCCTTTAGTCATTAATGACACCAGACATGAGTCGTGAGGATTGTTAGTAAAAACGGGGCTTCAGAAAGAAATTTAAATAATTGTTCACCTTTTCGCTACTTATCGATTGAATTCGCAGGTATGACCCGTATAATTTGCTCGTTTTTTGCTGCTTGACTCAGTGGTGTAAAGGCAGTTTTATACGTCATTCGGTATACCTCTGAAAAGGTACGGAGAGAGCAAACGTCATGCCTGTATCCCTTTACAGCGGAAAAGTAGCCTTAAGGCTGCTGTTGCTACAGTTAGTGACTTTTGCTTTGTTGAGTGCTGCTTTCAGCCTCAATAGCGTCAACGCTGCTGCTTCTGCATTAGGCGGAGGATTGGCAGCCTGGTTACCGAATGTGTTGTTTGTGCTGTTTACCTTGCGTCATCAGTCACACAAGCCTGCTGATGGGCGAGTGGCCTGGTCATTCGCGATTGGCGAAGCGCTCAAGGTATTTATCACCATTGCGCTGTTAGTGGTGGCGTTAGGCGTGTTTAAAGCGGCATTCTTTCCGCTTGGCCTGACTTATTTATCGGTGCTGGTTATGCAGATCGTGGCACCGGCCGTAATTAATCGTTACCGTAATTAACAACAAAAGGGTAAGAGACATCATGGCTGCTGGAGAAATCTCTACTCCGCAAGAGTATATCGGTCACCACTTGCAGCATTTGCAGGTCGGGACGGGTTTTTGGTCGATCAACGTCGATTCGATGTTTTTCTCCATCGCTCTTGGGGTCCTCTTTCTGGTTATCTTTCACCGCGTAGCGAAACGTGCGACCAGCGGTGTGCCAGGTAAGCTGCAAACGGCTGTCGAACTGATTATCGGCTTCGTTGATGGCACCGTACGCGATATGTTCCATGGCAAAAGCAAACTGATTGCTCCTCTGGCACTGACCATTTTCGTCTGGGTTTTCCTGATGAACCTGATGGACCTGCTGCCTATCGATCTGTTGCCACAAGCCTGGGCGGGTATCTATAGCCTGCTGGGATACGATCCGGCGCATGCTTATCTGCGTGCTGTACCGACGGCTGACGTGAACATCACGCTGTCGATGGCGCTTGGGGTGTTTGTTCTGGTTCTGTTCTACAGCATCAAAATGAAGGGTCTCGGTGGTTTTGTTAAAGAACTGACCATGCAGCCGTTCAACCATCCAGTATTTATTCCTATCAACCTGATTCTTGAAGGTGTCAGCCTGCTGTCCAAACCTATTTCCTTAGGCTTGCGACTGTTTGGCAATATGTATGCGGGTGAGTTGATCTTCATCCTGATTGCCGGTCTGTTGCCGTGGTGGTCACAATGGCTGTTAAATGTGCCTTGGGCTATTTTCCACATTTTGATTATTACGCTTCAGGCTTTTATTTTCATGGTTCTGACGGTTGTTTATCTCTCGATGGCATCTGAAGAGCATTGATTTTCTTTCAACAAATAACGTTTTTAACTGAAACAAACTGGAGACTGTCATGGAAAACCTGAGTGTGGATCTGCTGTACATGGCTGCCGCGTTAATGATGGGTTTGGCGGCAATCGGTGCTGCGATCGGTATCGGCATTCTGGGTGGTAAATTCTTGGAAGGTGCTGCTCGTCAGCCTGACCTGATTCCTTTACTGCGTACACAGTTCTTTATCGTCATGGGTCTGGTTGACGCCATCCCGATGATCGCTGTTGGTCTGGGGCTGTATGTGATGTTTGCGGTGGCCTAAGCAGAATGTTTTCTGCTGAGGTTAAAACATCAACTTATTTAACTTTGAAAGAGGCATTGTGCTGTGAATATTAATGCAACAATCCTCGGCCAGGCCATTGCGTTCGTCCTGTTTGTCTGGTTCTGCATGAAGTATGTATGGCCGCCGATGATGGCAGCCATCGAGAAACGTCAGAAAGAAATTGCTGACGGTCTGGCTTCTGCTGAACGTGCCAAAAAAGATTTGAACTTGGCTCAGGCCAATGCGACAGATCAACTGAAGAAAGCCAAAGCGGATGCTCAGGTTATCATCGAGCAGGCGAACAAACGCCGTGCTCAGATCCTGGATGAGGCGAAAGCTGAAGCGGAAGCTGAACGTAACAAGATTGTGGCGCAGGCGCAGGCTGAAATCGAAGCCGAACGTAAACGTGCTCGTGAAGAGCTGCGTAAGCAAGTTGCCGTATTGGCGATTGCCGGTGCCGAGAAAATTATTGAACGTTCCGTGGATGAAGCTGCTAACAGCGACATCGTTGATAAACTGGTCGCTGAACTGTAAGGAGGGAGGGGCTGATGTCTGAATTTGTCACGGTAGCTCGCCCCTACGCCAAAGCAGCTTTTGACTTTGCGGTTGAGAATCAGGCCTTGGATCGCTGGCAGAACATGCTGGCATTTTCGGCCGAAGTGGCGCGCAATGAGCAGATTGCCGAGTTGCTTTCTGGTGCGGTTGCACCGATTGAGCTGGCGAAAACATTTATTGCCGTTTGTGGTGATCAACTTGATGAAGCCGGTCAGAACCTGATTAAGGTGATGGCCGAAAACGGACGTTTACCAGTGCTTCCTGAAGTACTGGAACAATTTATTCAACTGCGGGCAACTCTGGAATCGACGGTTGACGTCGATGTGATTTCTGCCAGCACGTTGAGTGAGCAGCAGCAATCAAAGATCGCTGCCGCTATGGAAAAACGTCTGTCACGCAAAGTGAAGCTGAATTGCAAAATTGATAAGTCTGTCATGGCCGGCGTGGTTATCCGCGCGGGCGATATGGTGATAGATGGCAGCATTCGCGGTCGTCTGGAACGTCTGGCAGACGTCTTGCAGTCTTAAGGGGACTGGAGCATGCAACTGAATTCCACCGAAATCAGCGAACTGATCAAGCAGCGCATTGCTCAGTTCAATGTGGTGAGCGAAGCTCACAATGAAGGTACTATTGTTTCCGTCAGCGACGGAATCATCCGCGTCCACGGTCTGGCAGACGTGATGCAGGGAGAGATGATCTCTCTGCCGGGTAACCGTTATGCGATCGCACTGAACCTGGAGCGCGACTCCGTTGGTGCGGTAGTTATGGGTCCGTATGCGGATCTGGCTGAAGGCATGAAAGTAAAATGCACCGGCCGTATTCTTGAAGTTCCAGTTGGCCGCGGCCTGCTGGGTCGTGTGGTCAACACACTGGGCGCACCGATTGACGGTAAAGGCGCATTGGATCACGACGGTTTCTCTGCGGTTGAAGCGATTGCGCCTGGCGTTATCGAACGTCAGTCCGTTGATGAGCCAGTACAAACGGGCTATAAGTCCGTTGATGCCATGATTCCAATTGGTCGTGGTCAGCGTGAGCTGATTATCGGTGACCGTCAGACGGGTAAAACCGCACTGGCCATCGATGCCATCATCAACCAGCGTGATTCCGGTATCAAATGTGTGTACGTCGCTATCGGCCAGAAAGCTTCCACGATTTCTAACGTGGTACGTAAACTGGAAGAGCACGGCGCACTGGAAAACACCATTGTTGTTGTTGCTACCGCGTCTGAATCTGCGGCTCTGCAATATCTGGCGCCGTATGCTGGTTGTGCAATGGGCGAGTACTTCCGTGACCGCGGTGAAGATGCGCTGATTATTTATGATGACCTGTCTAAACAGGCCGTTGCTTATCGTCAGATTTCTCTGCTGCTTCGCCGTCCGCCAGGTCGTGAAGCTTATCCTGGTGACGTTTTCTATCTCCACTCCCGTTTGCTGGAGCGTGCATCGCGTGTTAACGCCGATTACGTTGAAGCATTCACCAAGGGTGAAGTGAAAGGGAAAACCGGTTCGTTGACCGCTCTGCCGATCATCGAAACGCAAGCGGGTGACGTTTCTGCGTTCGTTCCGACCAACGTAATTTCTATTACCGATGGTCAGATCTTCCTGGAATCCAACCTGTTTAACGCCGGTATTCGTCCTGCGGTTAACCCAGGGATCTCCGTATCCCGTGTGGGTGGTGCAGCACAGACCAAGATCATGAAGAAACTGTCCGGTGGTATTCGTACCGCGCTGGCACAGTACCGTGAACTGGCAGCGTTCTCTCAGTTCGCTTCCGATCTTGATGATGCAACCCGTAAGCAGTTGAGCCACGGTCAGAAAGTGACCGAGCTGTTGAAACAGAAACAGTATGCGCCGATGTCTGTCGCACAGCAGTCTCTGGTTCTGTTTGCGGCGGAACGTGGTTATCTGGAAGATGTTGAGCTGTCGAAAGTCGGTAGCTTTGAAGCGGCACTGTTGGCTTATGCTGACCGTGAGCATGGCGAACTTCTGCAACAAATCGACCAGACTGGCGCTTATAACGATGAGATCGAGGGCAAGTTTAAAGGCATCCTCGATACTTTTAAGGCAACCCAGTCCTGGTAACGCCCGGTGGCCTGCTGTAAAGCAGGCCGCAAGGCTTTGAGGAGAAGCAAAGATGGCCGGCGCAAAAGAGATACGTAGTAAGATCGCAAGCGTCCAAAATACGCAGAAGATCACCAAAGCAATGGAAATGGTCGCCGCTTCCAAAATGCGTAAATCGCAGGATCGTATGGCGGCCAGCCGTCCTTATGCGGAAACCATACGCAATGTGATTGGTCACCTTGCGTTAGGAAATCTGGAATATAAACACCCGTACCTGGAAGAACGCGATGTTAAGCGCGTTGGGTATTTGGTGGTGTCTACTGACCGTGGCCTGTGCGGTGGTTTGAACATTAACCTGTTCAAGAAACTGCTGGCTGATATGAAATCCTGGAGCGACAAAGGCGTTGAAACTGATTTAGCGCTGGTTGGTTCCAAAGCGGTTTCTTTCTTCGGTTCGGTAGGCGGAAACATTGTTGCTCAGGTTACCGGTATGGGGGATAACCCTTCCGTATCAGAATTGATCGGCCCGGTTAAAGTTATGCTGCAAGCCTATGACGAAGGTCGTCTGGACAAGCTGTATATCGTCAGCAACAAGTTTATTAATACCATGTCTCAGGAACCGCTTGTTGTTCAAGTGTTACCGTTACCGCCTTCGGATGACGGTGAGTTGAAGAAGAAAGCCTGGGATTACCTGTATGAACCCGATCCTAAGTCGCTGCTGGATACCCTGCTGCGCCGTTATGTAGAATCTCAGGTTTATCAGGGCGTCGTAGAAAATCTGGCTAGTGAGCAGGCCGCGCGAATGGTTGCGATGAAAGCCGCGACCGATAACGGCGGTAGCCTGATCAAAGAGCTGCAGTTGGTATACAACAAGGCTCGTCAGGCCAGCATCACCCAGGAACTCACCGAAATCGTCGGGGGAGCCTCCGCGGTTTAAGCAGGTTTACGAATTACGTATTGTCGAATTACGTAGAGGATTCAAGATGGCTACTGGAAAGATTATCCAGGTAATCGGCGCCGTGGTGGACGTCGAGTTCCCGCAAGATGCCGTACCGAAAGTGTACGATGCGCTTGAGGTAGAGAACGGCGCTGAAAAACTGGTGCTGGAAGTGCAGCAGCAGTTGGGCGGCGGCATTGTTCGTTGTATCGCAATGGGTTCTTCTGACGGCCTGCGTCGCGGGTTGAACGTGAATAACCTGGACCACCCGATCGAAGTACCGGTAGGTAAAGCAACGCTGGGTCGTATCATGAACGTATTGGGTGACCCAATCGACATGAAAGGCGACATCGGCGAAGAAGAGCGTTGGGCTATCCACCGTTCAGCTCCAAGCTATGAAGAGCTGTCAAACTCACAGGAACTGCTGGAAACCGGCATCAAGGTTATCGACCTGATGTGTCCGTTTGCCAAGGGCGGTAAAGTGGGTCTGTTCGGTGGTGCGGGTGTAGGTAAAACCGTAAACATGATGGAGCTGATCCGTAACATCGCGATCGAGCACTCCGGTTACTCCGTGTTTGCAGGCGTAGGTGAGCGTACCCGTGAAGGTAACGACTTCTACCACGAAATGACCGACTCCAACGTAATCGATAAAGTATCACTGGTGTATGGCCAGATGAACGAGCCGCCGGGTAACCGTCTGCGCGTAGCATTGACCGGTCTGACCATGGCGGAAAAATTCCGTGATGAAGGCCGTGACGTACTGCTGTTCGTCGATAACATCTACCGTTATACCCTGGCTGGTACGGAAGTATCCGCACTGCTGGGTCGTATGCCTTCTGCGGTAGGTTATCAGCCGACGCTGGCGGAAGAGATGGGCGTTCTGCAAGAACGTATCACCTCAACCAAAACCGGTTCTATCACCTCCGTTCAGGCCGTTTACGTTCCTGCGGATGACTTGACTGACCCGTCACCAGCTACCACCTTTGCTCACTTGGATGCAACCGTGGTACTGAGCCGTCAGATCGCTTCTCTGGGTATCTACCCGGCCGTTGACCCGCTGGATTCCACCAGCCGTCAGTTGGATCCGCTGGTTGTTGGTCAGGAACACTATGATGTTGCTCGTGGCGTGCAGTCTATTCTGCAACGTTACCAGGAACTGAAAGACATCATCGCGATTCTGGGTATGGACGAGCTGTCTGAAGAAGACAAGCTGGTAGTATCCCGTGCGCGTAAGATTCAGCGCTTCCTGTCTCAGCCGTTCTTCGTAGCGGAAGTATTTACCGGTTCTCCGGGCAAATACGTTTCCCTGAAAGACACTATCCGTGGCTTTAAAGGGATTATGGAAGGCGAATACGACCACCTGCCAGAGCAGGCGTTCTACATGGTTGGTTCCATTGAAGAAGTCGTGGAAAAAGCCAAGAAACTGTAACGCCTTGTAGGAGGGTGACATGGCTATGACTTACCATCTGGATGTCGTGAGTGCAGAACAGCAAATGTTCTCCGGTCTGGTGCAGAAGATCCAGGTAACGGGGAGCGAAGGCGAACTGGGTATTTATCCGGGACATGCCCCTCTGCTCACTGCCATTAAGCCGGGTATGATTCGTATCGTTAAGCAGCACGGTGAAGAAGAGTATATCTATCTTTCTGGCGGCGTCCTTGAGGTGCAGCCGAATATGGTCACCGTACTGTCTGATACCGCTATCCGTGGGCAGGATCTGGATGAAGCACGTGCGCTGGAAGCGAAACGCAAAGCTGAAGATCATATCCGCAATTCGCATGGCGATGTGGATTATGCTCAGGCTTCCGCAGAGCTGACTAAAGCGATTGCGAAGCTGCGTGTTATCGAGCTGACCAGAAAAGCGATGTAACAGATAAGCTTGCAATAATTGAAGGCCAGTCAGTTCACACTGACTGGCCTTTTTTATTTAAGCTGAGGTTATACGCCGAGATAAAAAATGCCTGCAAGAGCAGGCATTCAGATCGTAGACAAACCTATTTACCGAACGAAAACGGTAGTAACGGAATAGAAGAGTAAAGCGTTTGCGCCAGGGATGGCGCAAGCCGAGCGCACACGGATGTGTTTACAGCGTCTTTACGATCTATCCGTTACTACCGCGCTCGACGCGTTTTATTAGCAACCCCACCTTATTAGGCGGGGTTTATTTGAAGTGACTTATTTTTTCTTCAGGAAGTCGCCAAGTACCAGATTGCCTTTGGCATCACGCGTAAACGTCTCAGGGATGGCTACCGACACGAAATTATTTACGGTGATTTCCTTACCTTGCGCGTTAACCGAACGGTCGCCTTTGATGAAATAGTTGGTGTTATCGATATTGCCGACAACCGCATCATCATATTTACCCGCTTTGGTTTTCAGCGAAACGTTGTTCTTGAAGACGCCCTGTTTTTCCGGGCCAGAGTAAGGGCTTGGACGGAAAATGAAGTTAAAGCGTTCGTTATCTAACGCGATGTTGTCTTCAACGATCAATGCACCAGGGTTGAAGTTGTCAGTGAAACCATCAAGTTTGTTGCCTACAGCAATGCTATTTTTGACCTGATGCGCCACTGGCTGGCCTTCGCCACCCATTTTGAAGCCGTTGCTGGTGTTGTTCATGGCAATTGAATTCTCGATCACCACAACGCCGTTTGCGCCGTCTTCAATTTTGTTAAACAGGTCAAAGCCGTCATCGATGTTGTTGTGCGAGAACGCGCCGCGAATCACGTTGCCTTCACCCACACGCATTTTCACCGCGAAGCCGTCGGCGTTAATTTTACCTGGGTCCTGATTGCTGTGAGATTCTGAATTCAGAATCAGGTTATGGCTGGCCCACAGTGGTCTACCCACATCACCAGTCGAGGTCACTTGAATACCGGTATCGTCAGCGTGGTGGGCCAGAACGCGTTCGATGGTGTTGTAGCTTCCTTCGATACGGAACGGTTTCTCTGTGATTTCAATCCCTTTAACATGCCAATGGCTCGCTTTCAGCTGTAGGCCATGAATCACGGCTTTATTGCCGACAGCAAACAGGTTCTTAACGGTTTTTTGCTGACCGCTGGCGCTGACAGGGATTTCAGTTGCGCTGTAATCACCATCGTTGAGCCAGATTGTGCCACCAGCTGGCAGAGCGGCGACGGCGCTGGCTAAATCGATCGGTGCATTTTTACTGCCGTCATTGCTGGCTGAACCTTGTGGCGAAACATACAGATTTTTAGCGTCTGCATAAGCCACTCTTTCAACCTTGAACGTACTCTCTTTTACGGCTTTATCATCGCCTTCCGCAGGCTGGTAGGCAATTTTGAACTCAGCACCGTTAGCGGCAATTTTCGCTGGCAGAGATAAGGTTTCTCCCGCTTTTACCTGCTTCGCATCACCCAGAGATTTACCGTCTTGCGAAACCGCGATCGTGCCATCGTAATTGGCTCTTGCCTGAACCACATAGTGTTCGCTGGTGGTTTTAGGCGATGACATCACCTGAAGCAAAGGATCATAGGCCTTAGCCTTGAACTCCGGTGACGCTTTGGTTTGCGCTGGCGTTGTCGTCAACTGTGCATTGCTGACGGTGATTTTTGCGTTACGGGAAGCAAAGAAACCGACGTAGTAGTGGTCTTTATCCAGCTTGGTGACGGCATCTGCGCCTTTAACTTCTTTTGATACCCAGTTATCCGTGCCTTTCGGCGCATAAGAGGTAATAAAGCCGTCGTTGGTACGTTCCAGTTTCAGACGGAACGTTGGCGTTTGCTCCAGATTCACATTTTCCTGGTAGCTGGTCTTGGTAATTTTCGCGCCGGCATTGCCCCACGGCTGTGTGACGCCATTACGCAAAATAGCCTGCAGCTTGATTTCGGTATGAGACTTCTTATCCTGCGTCATGATGGCGTTCATCACCATGTTGGATGCCGCAGGGAATTCCTCATACCCTTCTTTCAGCGGTTCCTGACGTGGCACGCCAATAATATCGCGCACCAGAATCCCCGCCCCTTCCTGAGCAGCAGGCTTGGCGCCGTTTTCTGGCCCAAACTGTTCCACGGTAATATCAGACTGAAGCGTAAAATTCACATTTGCAGGCAGCTGCGTATAGAAGAACGTCAGCCCGTCATGGGTGTTGGCAATCTTTCCGCCACGACTTTCGATCGTGATAGGTGCGGACAAATCAGCGTTATCCCCCGGTGCTAATTTTTTGCCGTTAATGGTGACGTCGTTAACACCAATTTTTTCCGGCAGGACATTGGATGAGAAGTTTACGTCTGTTGATTGACCAAAGGCGATGCCGTGCCAGACAGGGGTTGATTCTGTCGCGGCGTGTGTACTAAAGCTAAAGAGTAATGCATTCGTCAACGCGACGGCTGCGAGGCGTGAAGAACGGTGTTTCCGTAATGAATCACATTTTTGTGAAGAACAACGTTTCATTGTATCTCCTTCGTTATTGAATTATTTGCCCGCGTATATTGCTATAAATGAAACGCTGTTTCTTTTGTGTATGTCACAAATGGAAATACTTAAAAACAAAGTCTGTTTTTTATGAAACCCTGTGTCATTTCTGTTTAGGTTGAGAGTATGGTGCTTGTATCTTCTTCTCGTGAACATTCGTCGTTTTGAGCGAGATTTTCAGAAAAAACTCACCAAAAAGTATCCGCGTTGAGCATGAGTTTCGGTAAACTCTGGTTATTCATGCCGTAACAGGCTAGCCATTTTATTCTTGCGGAGCGGTGGCTCCGTACTGTCAGGATACTTATGTCAAATAGTGCGATGAGTGTGGTGATCCTTGCTGCGGGTAAAGGAACCCGTATGTATTCCGACCTTCCCAAGGTGCTGCATAAACTGGCGGGTAAACCGATGGTTCAGCACGTTATTGACGCTGCGATGACGACAGGCGCACAGCACGTTCATCTGGTCTATGGCCACGGCGGCGATTTGCTAAAACGTGAATTGGCCGATCCGGCGTTGAACTGGGTATTGCAGGCAGAACAGCTGGGAACCGGGCATGCGATGCAGCAAGCCGCACCTCATTTTGCTGATGATGAAGATATCTTGATGTTGTATGGCGATGTGCCGCTGATTTCATCGCAAACGCTGGGGCGTTTACGTGAGGCTAAGCCGCAGGGCGGTATCGGTCTGTTGACGGTGAAGCTGGACGATCCGACGGGCTATGGGCGAATTGTGCGTGAAAAAGGTGCTGTCGTCGGGATCGTCGAGCACAAAGATGCCAGCGAAGAACTGCGCCAGATTAACGAAATCAATACCGGTATTCTGATCGCGAACGGCAAGGATCTGAAGCGTTGGTTAAGCCAGTTGAATAACAACAACGCACAGGGCGAGTTTTACATCACCGATATTATTGCGATGGCAGCGGAAGAAGGTCAGCGTGTCGAAGCGGTCCATCCCGAGCGACTGAGCGAAGTTGAGGGCGTCAATAACCGTCTGCAACTGTCGGCGCTGGAGCGAGTTTATCTGCGTGAACAGGCAGATAAGCTGCTGCTGGCGGGGGTGATGCTGCTCGATCCGGCTCGATTTGATCTGCGTGGCGAACTGGCTCATGGTCGCGATGTCGTGATTGATATCAATGTGGTCGTGGAAGGCAATGTTAAGCTGGGTAACCGAGTGAAAATCGGTGCTGGTTGCGTGATCAAAAACTGCATCATTGGCGATGACAGTGAGATCAGCCCTTATTCCGTGTTGGAAGATGCAGTACTAGAAGCACAGTGTACCGTTGGCCCATTTGCCCGCCTGCGTCCAGGCTCGGAACTGGCTGAGGGCGCGCATGTTGGCAACTTTGTCGAACTGAAAAAAGCGCGTTTAGGTAAAGGATCAAAAGCGGGTCACCTTAGCTATTTGGGTGATGCGGATATCGGTTCCGGTGTTAATATTGGCGCGGGAACGATCACCTGTAATTATGACGGCGCGAATAAACATAAAACGATTATTGGTGACGATGTCTTTGTCGGTTCGGATAGTCAACTGGTGGCACCCGTTAGCGTTGCCAGCGGTGCGACTATCGGCGCGGGAACGACGGTGACGCGCGACGTGGCAGAGAATGAGCTGGTGGTCGGCCGCGTGAAACAACGGCATATTTCCGGCTGGCAACGTCCGGTGAAAAAGAAATAATATTCAATGCCTCTGCACGCAGCGGAGGCAGTTTTGTCCTGTACTTTGGCCGATCCCCTGTGTGGGTCGATCCCAGAGTACAGAACAAAACATAATAATCCCCAACTCTCTACAAGGCTCGGGGAACCCGGAAAAACCGGAACAATCAGGTCTAAGACATCCCTGGTGACACAATATGTCACTTTTATAGGAATACCATCGATGTGTGGAATTGTAGGCGCAGTTGCGCAACGTGATGTTGCTGAAATTTTGTTGGAAGGTTTACGCCGTCTTGAGTACCGCGGCTATGACTCTGCGGGTCTGGCGGTTGTTGACAGCGAAGGACATGTCGCCCGTTTGCGCCGTCTGGGGAAAGTGCAGGTGCTGTCTCAGGCAGCCGAAGAGCATGAACTGCACGGCGGTACCGGCATTGCTCATACCCGTTGGGCAACGCATGGCGAACCTTCTGAAGAGAACGCACACCCGCATGTTTCTGAACATATCACTATCGTTCATAACGGCATTATCGAAAACCACGAGCCGCTGCGCGAACTGTTGATCGGTCGCGGCTATCGTTTTGTCTCCGAAACCGATACGGAAGTGGTTGCCCATCTGGTTCATTTCGAACAGCAGCAGAATGGCGGAACGCTGGTTGAAATCGTTAAGCGCGTGATCCCACAGCTGCGCGGTGCGTATGGCATGGTGGTGTTGGATAACCGTGACCCAAGCGTATTGGTTGCCGCTCGTTCTGGTAGCCCGCTGGTGATTGGCCGTGGTGTTGGTGAAAACTTCATCGCCTCCGATCAGCTGGCGTTGCTGCCTGTGACGCGTCGCTTTATGTTCCTGGAAGAAGGCGACATCGCGGAAATCACCCGTCGTGATGTGCGCGTGTTTGATAAATCCGGCCAGCTTGCCGCACGCGAAGAAATTGAATCAAAAGTGAATTACGATGCCGGTGACAAAGGCGCGTATCGTCACTACATGCAAAAAGAGATTTACGAACAGCCGATGGCGATCAAGAACACCCTTGAAGGGCGTTTCAGCCACGGTGAGATCAATCTGTCTGAGTTAGGCCCGAAAGCGGATGAGCTGCTGGCGAAGGTTGAACACGTTCAGATTATTGCCTGCGGGACGTCCTACAACTCCGGTATGGTTTCCCGCTACTGGTTTGAAGCACTGGCCGGGATTCCGTGCGACGTGGAGATTGCTTCCGAATTCCGCTACCGCAAACCTGCCGTGCGTAAGAACAGCCTGATGATTACCCTGTCTCAATCCGGTGAAACGGCGGATACGCTGGCAGCACTGCGTTTGTCCAAAGAGCTGGGCTATCTGGGATCGCTGGCTATCTGTAACGTTGCGGGCTCCTCGCTGGTGCGTGAATCCGATCTGGCGCTGATGACCAAAGCGGGCGTAGAGATTGGCGTGGCCTCAACCAAAGCCTTTACTACTCAGCTTACCGTTCTGCTGATGCTGGTGGCGCGTGTTGGCCGCCTGCGCGGTATGGATGCAAAAATTGAGCATGAAATCGTTCATGGTTTGCAGGCGTTGCCAGCGCGTATTGAGCAGATGCTGTCTCAGGACAAGCTCATCGAAGCTCTGGCGGAAGGTTTCTCTGACAAGCACCATGCGCTGTTCCTCGGCCGTGGCGATCAGTACCCGATCGCGATGGAAGGGGCGCTGAAGCTGAAAGAGATCTCTTACATCCACGCGGAAGCCTATGCGGCAGGCGAGCTGAAACACGGCCCGCTGGCGCTGATTGATGCTGATATGCCGGTTGTCGTCGTGGCACCGAACAACGAGCTGTTGGAGAAATTGAAATCCAACATTGAAGAAGTTCGGGCGCGCGGCGGTGAGCTGTATGTCTTCGCTGACGAAGATGCGGGTTTCACCAGCAGCGAAAATATGAAGATTATTCCACTGCCGCATATCGAAGAAGTGATTGCGCCAATCTTCTATACGGTGCCGTTGCAGCTGCTGTCTTATCACGTCGCGCTGATTAAAGGCACCGATGTCGATCAGCCACGTAACCTGGCGAAATCCGTTACGGTAGAGTAACTTTCCGGTATTTTGTTCGTCACGATCGTCCGCCTTATGTCGCAAAGCATAAGGCGGATTTTTTTATATCCATTTTTTAATTGTGATTATTGTTCTGCCTCACACTACAGATATCTGTTTGATAAAAACCTGAGGCAGGGAACCATGTTTCTTTTGTCAGGTTATCTCTATTTTGTGTAAAATAGTTTTAATGATGCATTAATTTTACATCTTGCATCAGAGACGAATTCTTTTTTGGCAGTGATGTTTTTGTTTGATAGGGATTTTATGAAAAAACAGATTATTTTCGCCGCTTTAGTCTCTGTTCTTATATTGACGGGTTGTGCTGAGCGTACGGTTCCGGTAGCGAATGTGACACAGTCCATCGCTGGGCAGCACACCACTGAACAGGTAAAGAATGCCATTATTGAAGCAGGGCAAAAGCGTAAGTGGGCAATGACTCAGGCTTATGTCGGTGCGATTGATGGCCGTCTGGTTCAGCGTAGCCATGTGGCAAATGTTCGCATTACCTATTCGCAAACCAGTTATTCCATCAGCTATGTTGGAAGTGAGAATTTGTTGGCAGGAGGTGGGAAGATTCACCGAAATTATAATAATTGGATAAAAAGTCTGGATCATGAAATTCAATTAACACTTGCCGGTCAACAGATTAAATAATTTTAATAGTCGGATATCTTCATTGCTATCCGACTCTATTTTTTTGTTGTTCTTTTCTGATCATTTTTGTCCGACCTCAAGGGAAAAGTCAGTGTATTACGGATATGACAAAGATAATGTCAGCGCGCTGGATGCTATTACTGAAGCGCAGCGAATTGCGTTTGCCCCCATGCTGTTTCAGGCTGCTATCAATCTGCGTAACCACGGTATTTTAGATTTTCTGGATAAGCGCGGTCATCAGGGAGCCAATCTTGATGACATCGTTGCCATTACCTCATTAAATCGTTACGCCGTTGAACTGCTGCTGGATGTCGGGCTGAGTGGCCGCATTATTATCCAGAAAGAGGAAACCTACGCGCTGGCTAAAATTGGTCATTATCTGCTCCATGACCGCATGACGCGCGTCAACATGGATTTTACACAGGATGTTTGTTATCAGGGGATGTTTTACCTTGATGAGGCGTTGGCAAAAAATGAACCTTCAGGATTAAAAGTCTTTGGTGAGTGGCCGACAATATATCCAGCGTTAAGCCAACTGCCGCCGCAGGCAAAGTCGAGTTGGTTTGCATTCGATCATTTCTATTCCGATGCCGCATTTGATGCTGCCTTGCCGCATGTCTTCCAGTTAAAGCCAAAACATCTCTACGATGTCGGCGGGAATACCGGTAAATGGGCAATGCGCTGCTATGACTACGATCGTGATGTGAACGTGACGATTTTGGATTTGCCGGAGCAAATTGCGCTGGCGACAGAAAATATTGCAGAAGCAGGGAAATCTGATCGTATTCAGGGCTGTGCTGTCGATATGCTCTCCGATTGCCCGTTGCCGGGTGAAGCGGACATATGGTGGATGAGCCAATTCCTCGACTGTTTTAGCGAAGAACAAATCGTGGCTATCCTGCGTAAAATCGCCGGCGTAATGAAGCCGGATGCCAGGGTCTGCATTTTGGAAATTTTTTGGGATCGTCAGCGGTGGGAAGCTGGGGCTTTTAGCCTGAATGCTTCTTCGCTCTACTTTACCTGTCTCGCCAATGGCACCAGCCGTTTCTATGCGGCCAGACGATTTTTACCTTTACTAGAGCAGGCTGGATTTATCGTTGAAAATCAAATCGATAATATTGGTATTGGTCACACGCTGCTGATCTGTAAAAAGCGATAATAAAATAGCGGACGTAAACGGGAAATTGCAGCGATAACGCCGAAATAGGTCGGACTGGAAGAAGGCAGTATGAGATTAGCATTTTCAATCATTGATTGGCAGGCCAGCGCGCCGGGCCTCAGCAGCGCGGACGATTGGCTGAATTGGTCGCGGGTGTCTGCTGCTATCAATGCTGAGCAACCTTTGGATAAATGTCGACATTTACCCATGATGATGGCTCGTCGCCTCAATCAAGGGAGCCGTTTGGCGGTCGATAGTGGGTTAGCGCTACTGCGTCGCCAGTCGGTGGATGCCATTGTCTTCACCTCGCGCCACGGCGAGCTGGAACGCAACCTGAATATCCTGAAGGCGCTGTCAGAAAATGAGAATATTTCTCCTACTGATTTTGCGATGTCGGTACACAACGCGGCAGTGGGAAGCCTGACGATTACGGCAAAAGCCCCGCTGGTTTCTACGTCGATTGCCGCAGGAATGGACTCTTTCCAGCAAGGCCTTATCGAAGCGAAGGCATTACAGGCTGCGGGATACCGCAATGTTCTATTGGTTGATTTTGATGGCGCGATCCCTGATTTCTACCACCCACATGTTTCGGCAGATATGCCTCGCTACCCCTACGCCGTCGCCCTATTGCTAGGGGAGGGTGATGAAATGGTGTGTGAATCGCGACCTCAGGTGGAATGTCACCGCGGCGATTCACCACAAAGCCTGTTGTTCTTGCAGGCTTTTCTTGCCGAGAAACCGAGTTTTTCCCTATCTGGCGAACGCGTTGACTGGACGTGGGAGAGAAGGGATGTCTGAGTCATCGCTGGTGCTTCGTTCTTCGACTTATCTGAATCGTTTATGGCGATTAATGATGACCGGCGTGTGTTTTGCCATGTTTGGCGTTGGCGGCTTACTGCTTTCTCTGGTGTGGTTCAATGTGTTGCTGATTCAGCGTGATACTACTCGCCGCCGCCAGTTGGCTCGCCGCAGCATTTCCGCCAGCTTCCGCTTTTTTTTATGCAGTGCCCGCAGATTAGGGGTGCTGGATTACCACATTGACGGCATCGAAACCTTACAGCGCGATCGCAGCTGTTTGATTGTCGCCAATCACCCGACGTTAATTGACTATGTTTTGCTGGCATCCGTCATGCCAGATGCCGACTGTCTGGTTAAGGCCGATTTACAGAAAAACCTGTTTTTCCGCGGCGTCATTCGTGCGGCGGATTACCTGCTTAACAGCCAGTCTGATGCGCTATTGCCGGACTGTCAGCGACGGCTTGATAACGGTGATGCGATCATTATTTTTCCTGAAGGTACACGTACGCGTTATGGCGAACCCCTTGTCCTGCAACGCGGTGCCGCAAATATTGCGGTGCGTTGCGGCTGTGATTTACGGGTTGTGCATATTCGCTGTAGCCAAAAAACATTGGGAAAACAAAGTCGCTGGTATCACATTCCGCCTGAAAAACCGTGTTTCACGGTGAGCGTACGCGAACGCATCAATAACGACACTTTTATGGCGCCTGAAGAGGCGCGATCCTTGGCGGCTCGCCGTTTGAATCGCCTTTTGCAGCAATCTTTAACACCAGAAAGCTGATCACCATTTGGAAATACATATGGAAAGTATGTTTGTTGAAATCAAAGAGATGATTATCGACTCTCTTAATCTTGAAGATATCAGCGTTGATGAAATAGAAACGGACGCCCCGCTTTTTGGCGAAGGTCTTGGTCTGGATTCTATCGATGCACTTGAACTGGGATTAGCGGTAAAAAACCGTTATGGCGTCGTGCTTTCTGCGGAAAGTGAAGAGGTACGCCAGCACTTCTTTTCCGTTGCAACCCTTGCAGCTTTTATCAACACTCAGCGCGCCGTGAGTGCCTGATAGTAAAATAAAATGAGTTGATGATGGATAAAAACGAAATTTATCAGGAAATTACTGGCTTACTGGTCAAGCTGTTTGAACTGGATGCTGATGATATCAAACCTGAATCCCGCCTCTATGAAGATCTTGAGCTAGATAGCATTGATGCGGTTGATATGGTGGTTCACCTGCAAAAACGCATCGGGCGAAAAATATCGCCAGAAATTTTTAAATCGGTGCGTACCGTGCAGGATGTGGTTGATGCGGTAGAAGACCTACTCCGTGAAGGTTGATGAGTTCGCCAAGTGATGCGTGTGCTGATAAGTAGTCTGAACATCTTAATGACGCTCGCCTGGCCTTTTCTGGCCTGGTTTAGCATCACGCACCCTGAGTATCGCTGGTTACTCGCGGTATTGGCGCTGATGTTTGTTCTGCGTTTCGCTACGTTGCGTGATGAAAACAATTTATTTGAAAACAAGGCATTCAAAGGGACTGCGCTGTGGCTGGCCGCGGCTGGGGTGGTGCTTTCCGTTGCCAGTTTATTACTGCGCGATGGCGGTTGGCTGCTGTGGTATCCCGTTGCGGTAAATAGCGTCATGTTGATGCTGTTTGGTGGATCGCTTTATCGCGGTATGCCGCTTGTCGAGCGTCTTGCCCGCCTTCAGGAACCAGAACTCCCTGCTCAGGCCATTGCCTATACGCGTCGCGTGACGAAAGTCTGGTGTTGGTTCTTTATTTTTAACGGCAGTATCGCCGTGCTGACCTGTCTTGTCGGCAATCTTCATTGGTGGACGTTATGGAATGGCGTGATCAGCTATGTGCTTATGGGGTTGTTGATGGGGGGAGAGTGGTTGATACGCCAGCGTCTGAAGAAGCGCGTATGAACGGGTCGACTGTCCGCGCCGTCAATGACTGGCTGGCGGGAAATGATTCCCTTCAGCGCATTGTTGCCAGTAATGGTGCCAGTACGTTTACGCTGGGGTCGTTGAAAGCGCAGGTGATCGCGCTTTGTCAGCAGCTAAGTCTGCGACAGGAGACGCGCTGGGCGCTGTGTTTTGAAGACAGCTATCGCTTTACTATCGGGCTTCTGGCTGCTCTGCATGCGGGAAAAACCCCGGTTATCCCCGGCCATTGTCGCCAATCCGTATTAGAAGAACAGGCGGATGAATTTGACGGGGTGTTGACCGATGTGTCCCTGAATCTGGATTGCCCGGTGTTTGGCCTGACGGCGGAGACGGAGAGCGTCGCTGATGCCGTGTTGCCCTCTATACCGGATGATGCCTGTGTCGTGTTGTTCACGTCAGGCTCCACCGGAAAGCCTCGTCAGATTGTTAAACCGGTACGCTGTCTGGATGAAGAGTCGCGTTGGCTGGCGGATCGCTGGGGCACACGTTTGCAAGGCTGTGATGTGATCGCTTCCGTCACCCACCAGCATTTGTATGGGCTGACGTTTCGCATCTGGCTGCCGATGGCGCTGGGGCTGCGCTTTGATAGCCGCCAACTGCTTTATACCGAACAGCTTACTTCACAAGATCGCCAGCGGCGTTACGTGTTTATCAGTAGCCCGGCATTCTTACGCCGTATCGATCGTGCGCTCCCCGCTCCCTTGTGTTCGTTAATCGTCTCTGCGGGGGGAACCTTGCCCTGGCTGCATGCCGAGGCTGCGGCAGAGTGGTTTAGGCAACCCATCAATGAGATATACGGCAGTACAGAAACGGGCGTTTTAGCATGGCGCTCGCGTGAGACGGATACCGTGCCGTGGCAGCTGTTCCCCGGCGTGTCGCTGAGGCATGATGAACAAGATAACTGGTGGGCGCAGTCGGCGCTGATTCCACATGCTCAGGGGCACAAGCTGGATGACCGATTGGCGTTTGATGACGCGGGGCATTTTCAGCTGTGCGGCCGACACGACCGCGTGGTGAAGATCGAAGATAAGCGCATCTCGCTAAGCGAGATAGAACGGCGTTTACTTGATCTGCCCGACATTGCTGATGCGGTTGCGCTTCAGGTGACGCGCCCGGAGCGGAGCGGTATTGGCGTGGTGCTGGTGTTGAATACTCCCAATAAGGCCGATGACTTACCGAATTTGAAACGCCAATGGCGGCATGAATTGCAAAAATGGCTGGAGCCGTTAGCGATGCCGCGTTTCTGGCGCGTTGTCGACGTTATTCCCCACAATAGCCAGAGTAAACGTGCCTGGCCGCAGATACAGGAATTGTTTCATGTTGCCCGTTGAGCTTGCCCGGCACGATGTAAAAAAGACGGATGAAACGTCTCAGATTGAATTGATGCTACAGGCTGACCCTGAACTGTTCTGGTTCAAGGGCCACTTTACGGGCCAGCCGCTATTGCCTGGCGTGGCACAGCTGGATTGGGTCATGCATTACGCAACGACGGTGCTGGCGCAAGGGTGGACGTTCTTGTCCATTGAGAACATTAAATTCCAGCAGCCGATTTTGCCCGGCAAAACGCTGCGTCTGGTGCTGACCTGGAACGCCGGAAAGCAACAGCTGGCCTTTAGCTACACCCTTCTGGATGGCGAGGCTGAGCGCACGGCTAGCAGCGGGAAAATAAAGCTCACGCCGATGATGGAAGATCGCCCATGTCAGTAAATGGCGCCTTCTCGCCCTGCGTGGTGATCCCTTGTTATAACCACGGTGCCATGATGGCGTCAGTGCTGGCACGTTTGGCACCGCTAGCGCTGCCCGTTTTCATTGTTGATGATGGAAGCGATGCGGCAACGCAACACGTTCTCGCTCAGCTGGCCGCGGAAAATGACGGTGTGACGCTGATTCGATTAGCGCACAACAGCGGCAAAGGTGCGGCGGTGATTCGTGGTATCGACGCCGCAGCGCAGGCTGGCTTTAGCCATGCTTTACAGGTTGATGCCGACGGGCAGCATCAGATTGAAGATGCACCGCTTCTGCTGGATGAGGCGAAAACGCACCCGCATTGTCTGATTTCCGGTCGACCGCGTTACGATGCCTCTGTACCGAAATCACGCCTTTATGGGCGCTATGTCACCCATGTTTGGGTCTGGATTGAAACGCTATCCCTCTCCATCAAGGACAGCATGTGCGGTTTCCGTGTCTATCCGGTTGTCGCCACGGTCTCTCTTCTTTCCCGCAAGTCTCTCGGTCACCGTATGGATTTCGATACGGAAATTATGGTGCGTCTGTATTGGGCGGGAACGCCCAGCCGCTTTATTGACACGGCGGTGACGTATCCAGAAAACGGTCTGTCTCATTTCGATGCGCTACACGATAACCTGCGGATTTCCTGGATGCATACCCGCCTGTTTTTCGGCATGCTTCCGCGCATTCCCCTGTTGCTAATGCGGCAGCGTCAGCAACACTGGGCTGGCGTGTCGGAGCGCAAGGGCCTGCTCGGTATGCGGTTCATGCTGGCGGTATATCAACGGTTAGGTCGCGGGGTGTTTACGCTGTTTCTCTGGCCTGTGATCGCGTTTTATTGGCTGACCGGCCGTACCGCGCGTCAGGCGTCTCAGTCATGGCTGCGGCAAGTCGGGGAGTATGCGGGTCAGCACGATATCCCGCTGCCTAAACCGCTCAACAGCTATCACCATTTCCTCCGTTTTGGTCAGGCGATGCTGGATAAAATCGCCAGCTGGCGCGGCGATCTACACTGGGGCCGCGATATTGATTTTGCCCCCGGCGCTCTGCAAACCATTGAACAAAGCAGGCAAAAGGGGCAACTGATTCTGGCTTCACACCTTGGTGATATCGAGGTGTGCCGGGCGCTGGCGCAGCAGGTGAGCGGGCTGGTGATTAACGCACTGGTGTTTACTGAAAACTCCCAGCGTTTTAAGCAGGTGCTGGAAGAGATTGCCCCGCAGGCCGGTGTGAACCTTATCCCCGTCAGCGACATCGGGCCGGATACCGCCATCATGCTGCAAGAAAAGCTGGATGCCGGTGAATGGGTGGCGATTGTCGGCGATCGCACGGCGGTCAATCGTCAGCGCGGCGGTGTGCGACGCGTGGTGTGGAGCCCGTTTTTGGGAAAAGAAGCGCCTTTTCCTCAAGGGCCTTTTATTCTGGCGGCGGCGCTGCGTTGCCCCGTGTTGCTGATGTTTGTCATTCGCGAGCAGAAAAAGCTGCGCGTCTACTGCGAGCCCTTTGCCGAGAGCATTGCGTTGCCGCGTCCAACCCGACAGCAAGCCTTACAGCAGGTCGTCGATCGCTATGCCGAACGGCTGGCGCACTATGCGCTGAAATCCCCGCTCGACTGGTTTAATTTTTTTGATTTCTGGAGCCTGCCTGATGATGACGGCCAAGCTGCTGGGAAAAAGGAGTAAGGGTGCTAAACGATTCTCGCTTAAGCCATGAAGTTGAACTAACGGTGTCTTTCCATGACTGCGACCCGATGGGCGTGGTGTGGCATGGTAACTATTTTCGTTTTTTCGAAGTGGCGCGTGAGGCGCTGCTGAGCAAATTTAACTATGGCTATCGCGAAATGCAGGCCTCTGGCTATGTGTGGCCTGTGGTCGATACGCGGGTGAAATACCGTGCGGCGCTGACTTACGAGCAGCGTATACGCATTCGCGCCACTATTGAGGAAGTCGAGAATCGCTTGCGCATTGCCTACCAGATTTTCGATGCCGAAAGCGGCCAACGTGCCACGACGGGCTATACGATTCAGGTCGCGGTACAGGAAGGATGCCGTGAGCTGAGTTTTGTTTCTCCCCCCATTTTGTTTGAGCGCCTTGGAGTGACGCCATGATACGACTGATTGTCGCGGTTTTTGTGTTGTTGAGCGGTGTGGCGCAGGCCGTTACGCTGGATGATTTACAACAGCGGTTCAGTAGCCAGCCTGTTGTGCGGGCTGATTTCACCCAACTGCGTGAAATAAAGGGCATGGCAAAGCCGCTGAAATCTGGCGGACAACTGCTGATCGCGCAGGACAAAGGGCTGTGGTGGCATCAGGCCACGCCGTTTCCACTGACGATGGTGTTGGATGAAACGCGTATGGTTCAGGTGATGAACGGGCAAGCGCCGCAGATCGTCACCGCGGAAAGCAATCCGCAGATGTTTCAGTTTAACCACCTGTTACGCGCCTTGTTTCAGGCCGATCGCCTCGTCTTAGATCAGAATTTTTCCATTGATTTTACCGATCTCGGTAAGCAGCAATGGAAACTGGTGCTGACGCCCAAAACGTCGCCGTTAGATAAACTGTTCAACACGATTACGCTGAACGGCGGTGAGTTTCTTGACGGGATTGCGCTGGATGATCGCCAAGGTGATATGACCCGAATTACGCTGAGCAATCAGCGGATCGAACCCCGGATGTTGAGTGATGATGAGCAACAGCGTTTCGTTTTCTGACGGCATTCGTCGCGCGGCGCGGGTTTGGATTGGCTGCTGTGTCGTGCTGATCGCCGCGCTGGCGCTACTGCTACCAAAGGCGCAGATCAACAGTAGCGTATTGGCGCTGTTGCCCAAGCAGTCGATGGGCGCACTTCCCCCTGAGCTACAGCAAGGCTTTATGCAGCGCCTCGATCGGCAAATGGTGTGGCTGGTGACGCCGGGCAAGCAGGCGGACTCTGCGGTAGCGGACTGGTGGCTGAAACACCTGCGTGCGCTTCCCGATCTACAGCAGGTTAATGGCCCTATTGATGCCGAACAGCAGCAGCGATGGGGGAAATTCGTTTTTGAACATCGCAATGGTCTGGTCGATCCCGTCACGCGCGCGCGACTGGAAAATGGCGGTGCGGCGCAGGCCGATTGGGTGCTGGCACAGCTTTATTCCGCGTTTGCTGGCGTGAGCGGCAAAGAGCTAAATCACGACCCGTTGATGCTGGTGCGCGGATCGCAACTGGCGTTGCAGCAAAATGCCAGCCAGTTGGGGCTGTCACAAGGCTGGTTAACGGCAAAAGATGCGCAAGGCCGCACCTGGTATTTCCTGCACGGTGAGCTCAGCGCTGGCTCGTTTGACATGGCGCGTAACCAGCAACTGGTTGATAAACTCGGTGTCCTTGAGCGCGATCTCAAGGCCGTATTCCCTGATGCCGAGGTGCTCACTCGCGGGACCGTACTGTTCAGCAACTACGCCAGCCAACAGGCCAGACAGGATGTGTCTACCCTCGGTGTCGCCACGGTGGCGGGCGTTCTGCTGCTGATCTTTTTTGTGTTTCGTTCACCGCGACCGCTGTTGTTATGCGGGTTATCGGTAGGCATCGGTGCGTTGGCAGGCACGGTCTTTACCCTGCTGCTGTTCGGTGAACTGCATTTGATGACGCTGGTGATGAGCATCAGCATCGTCGGGATTTCAGCGGATTATACGCTCTATTATTTGACCGAGCGGATGGTGCACGGCGGCCATGTTTCGGCGATGGAAAGCCTTAAAAAAGTGCTGCCCGCGCTTCTGCTCGCGTTGGGTACGGCGGTGGTGGCCTACCTGATTATGGCGCTGGCACCGTTCCCCGGCTTACAGCAGCTGGCGGTGTTCGCCGCAACCGGGCTGACCGCCTCCTGCCTGACCGTGGTGTGCTGGTATCCTTTTCTGGTTAAGGGACTGCCGGTCAGGCCCGTGCCCGCGATGGTGCTGATGGGGCGCTGGCTGGCTGCATGGCGGCGTCAGCGTGTCGTGCGTTTCGGGATCCCACTGACGCTGCTGGTGCTTTCTGTCGTGGGGCTGCTGCGGCTGGAGATCAATGATGATATCTCCCAGCTACAGGCGCTGCCGCAGGATTTGATGCAACAAGAACGGCAGTTGACGGCATTAACGGGACAGAGCGCCGATCAAACCTGGTTCGTGGTCTACGGCGATAGCGCAGAAGAGACATTGCTGCGTCTGGAACAGCTCGCGCCTAAACTGCGAGATGCGCAGCAACAGGCGTGGCTAAAGCAGTATCGTCTGCTGCCGCTTTCTTCTCAGGCTCAGCAACAGAGCGATAGTCAGCTTATTGCGTCGGCCGCGCCTGCGGTTATCGAACGGCTCAAAGACACGGGCGTTGATGTGGCCATGCCGGATCTACGACCGATGCCGGTCACGCCGGAGCGCTGGCTCGATAGTCCGATAAGTGAAGGGTGGCGGCTGCTGTGGCTGACGTTACCCAATGGGAAAAGCGGTGTTCTGGTTCCGGTTAGCGGCGTGAGCGATAGCGCTGCGCTGGGGCAGATGGCTAAAACGTTACCGGGCGTGGAATGGATCGACAGAAAAGGGACATTCGATGCTCTGTTCGGTTTCTATCGTGCCATGCTGGGATGGCTGCTGGCGGCGGCGCTGGTCGTGATTGCGCTGAGCTACGTGATTCGTCTTGGGTTGCGTCGTGGCGTCATCAATGTGGTGCCGTCGGTGCTGTCGCTGGGCGGCGGTCTGGCGGTGCTGGCGTTAAGCGGTCATTCGCTGAACTTGTTCTCATTGCTGGCACTGGTTCTGGTGCTAGGGATCGGCATCAATTACACGCTGTTTTTCAGCAACCCACGCGGTACGCCGATGACCTCGCTGCTGGCAGTAACGCTGGCGATGTGCGTTGCCCTGCTGACGCTGGGTATGCTGGTTTTCAGCAGCACTCAGGCCATTAGCAGCTTTGGGATTGTGCTTTGTAGCGGTATTTTTATCGCCTTCTTGCTGGCGCCTCTGGCGTTGCCTGATTCAAAAGGGAAACGAAAATGACATTATTGCGACGTGGGCTTCTGCTTATTGGCGTGCTGCTTCTCAGCAGCTGTGCCAGCAAACAGCATGATGATAATCGCCCGCAGGCGTGGCTCAAACCGGGGGTGAAAGTCACGCTACCTGCACCTGCGATTACCCCGCCGGTCAACGAACAGCAACTGCTGACGGGAACCTTTGACGGTAAGCAGCAATCGCTGCTGGTGATGTTGAGTGCCGATGATAAACAGCTTTCACTGGTCGGGCTTTCCTCTATCGGTATTCGTCTGTTTAAGGTCACCTATGATGCGCAGGGCGTTCATACGGAACAGTCCATCGTCCTGCCACAGTTGCCGCCAGCCAGTCAGGTTCTGGCGGATATCATGCTGAGCCACTGGCCGATTGCCGTGTGGCAGATGCAGCTGCCAGCCGGTTGGACGCTGAAAGATAGCGATGACAAGAGACAACTGCGTGACGATCGCGGCACGCTGATTACGGAAATTCGCTATATGACGCGGAATAACCAGCGCGTGCCGATGAGCGTTCAGCAATTCGTCTTTGGTTATCACATCGTGATTCAACATCTGGATAGCTAGCATGATTTACATTAACGCCGTCGGGGCGCTGAATGCGCTGGGCAATAATCTGGATGAGATTGCCGACAACCTTGCCAGCGGCCATGCGCCGGGCATGCGCCCTGATACCGGATGGCTACTGCACGATAAGCCCTGTTGGACAGGGAATGTGGATGCGGAATTACCGGTTATTCCGGTGGAGCTGGCGGCGCATAACAGCCGTAATAACCAGCTCTTGCTGGCTGCACTGGAGCAAATTCGGCCTCAGGTTGACGCGGCGATCGCGCAGTTTGGCCCCGAGCGGGTCGCGGTGATTCTGGGCACCAGTACCTCAGGATTGGATGAAGCCGATCGGTATGTCAGCGAAAGTCTTCCCACTTATCACTATGCGCAGCAGGAACTTGGCGATCCTTCCCGGTTTCTGGCCGCCTATCTGGCGTTAAATGGGCCGGCTTATACGATATCAACCGCCTGTTCTTCCAGCGCCAGAGCGTTGATCAGTGGTAAACGATTGATTAATGCCGGGCTGGTGGATGTCGCTATCGTCGGCGGCGCGGATACGCTGAGCCGTATGCCACTAAATGGCTTCGATAGCCTTGAGTCGCTTGCATCAACGCGCTGCCAGCCGTTCAGCGAAGAACGTAACGGGATCACTATCGGTGAAGGCGTGGCGCTTATGCTGATCGGGCGGCAACCCGACCGCGTGGCGGTATTGGGCGTCGGGGAGTCGTCCGATGCTCACCATATGTCGGCACCGCATCCGGAAGGTGAAGGAGCGATTCGCGCGATCAATATGGCGTTGTCGCAAGCGGGATTGCAGCCTAAGGACGTGGGGTATATCAATTTACACGGTACTGCTACGCGCCTGAATGACCAGATTGAAGCCAGCGTGGTTCACGCCGTTTTTGGCGATCGCGTGCCTTGTAGCTCAACCAAACACCTTACCGGCCATACGCTGGGAGCGGCGGGGATTAGTGAGGCTGCGATCTGCTGGCTGCTTCTGACGCGAGACCTTCCTTTGCCTGCGCAGGATTTCTCATGCAGTCACCCCGATGCCTCACTGCCATCATGTGGCTTGCTCAGTGCGCCAGCTCCGCTTGCACGCCCGGTCATTCTGTCTAACTCTTTTGCGTTTGGCGGCAACAATACGTGTCTGATTCTGGGGACGAATCATGAATGAGTATCTGGCTGCGGCAGCTTATCTGCCCCATTCATCCCCGATGGTGCTGGTGGACGAGGTGATCCACGTTGATGATGAACACGCACACTGTCGTGTGGCGGTCAGTCGTGAGAGTATTTTGGCACCGTTTCTGAATGCTCAGGGACATCTGCCAGCCTGGTTTGGTATTGAAATTATTGCTCAAACGATCGGGGTTTGGTCTGGCTGGCACGGGCGTCAGATCGGTGGGCTGCAAGAGAAGCCACGCCCCGGCATGTTGCTGGGCGGGCGAGGGTATCGCTGCAAGCAGGATAGTTTTCCTGCCGGCTCCCTACTTGATGTAACCGTTACGCTGCTGATGCGTGACGATAAAATTGGTAGCTTTGAGGGTGAGATCGCGATAGCCGGGGAGACGTATGCCTCTGGCCGGTTGAACACCTATCAGCCTGAAGAACATGAGTTAAAAGCACTTTTAGAACAGGGAAAGCTATTATGACAACCGGAAGAACGACGATGACAACCGGAAAAACAAGCATGACGCGTTCTGTGTTAGTGACGGGTGCCAGCAAAGGGATTGGTCGAGCCATTGCGCTGCGTCTGGCGGCGGATGGTTTTACCGTGGTGGTGCATTATCACCGTGATGAAAACGGGGCGCAGGAAACCTTACGCCAGATTACGGCGCAAAACGGTTCCGGCCGTATCGTCAGTTTCGATATCGCCGATCGGGAAACGTGTCGCACCGTGATTGAACAGGATATTGAGGCGAACGGTGCCTACTATGGCGTGGTCAGTAATGCGGGTATTACCTGTGACGGCGCTTTTCCCGCTCTCGACGAGCAGGCGTGGGATAGCGTCATTCACACCAATCTCGATAGCTTCTATAACGTGATTCATCCTTGTGTGATGCCGATGATCGGTCTGCGTAAAGGCGGACGCATTATCACACTGTCTTCGGTTTCCGGGATCATGGGAAATCGGGGGCAGGTTAACTACAGTGCCGCGAAAGCGGGCATTATCGGCGCAACGAAAGCGCTGGCGATTGAACTGGCGAAGCGAAAAATCACTGTTAACTGCATCGCTCCCGGTTTGATTGACACCGGCATGATTCAAATGGAGCCGGTAGCCGTTGAAGAAGCCATGAAGATGATTCCCATGAAGCGCATGGGACAGGCGGAAGAAGTCGCAGGGCTGGCGAGTTATCTTATGTCCGATATCGCGAGTTATGTCACGCGTCAGGTCATTTCTATTAATGGAGGGATGCTGTGATGCGTCGTGTTGTGGTAACGGGAATGGGCGGTGTCACCGCGTTCGGTGAGTCCTGGAAAAGTGTGTCTGACGGGTTGCGTGCGGGTCGTAATGCGATACGTAAAATGCCCGAATGGCAGGTTTATGATGGCCTGAATACGCAGTTGGGCTCGCCGATTGATCACTTCAGTCTGCCAGAACACTACACGCGCAAACGCATCCGCTCGATGGGGCGCGTGTCTCTGATGGCAACCCGAGCAACCGAGCTGGCGTTGGAACAGGCTGGATTGATTGGTCATCCGGTGCTGACTAACGGAGAAACCGGCATTGCTTACGGCTCCTCAACGGGCAGCACAGGGCCGGTGAGCGAATTCGCCACCATGCTGACCGAAAAGCACACCAATAATATTACCGGTACGACCTATGTGCAGATGATGCCGCATACCACCGCGGTGAATGCTGGCCTGTTTTTCGGCCTGCGCGGCCGTGTGATTCCTACATCCAGCGCCTGTACGTCGGGAAGTCAGGCGATTGGCTACGCCTGGGAAGCGATTCGTCATGGCTATCAGACGGTAATGGTCGCGGGCGGTGCGGAAGAACTGTGTCCGTCAGAAGCGGCCGTGTTTGATACGCTGTTTGCCACCAGCCAACGCAACGATGCGCCGGAAACGACGCCGTCGCCTTTTGACACCCGCCGTGACGGTCTGGTTATCGGCGAAGGCGCGGGGACGTTAGTGCTTGAAGAGCTTGAACATGCCGTCGCGCGTGGAGCGACGATTTATGCCGAGCTGGTTGGGTTTTACACCAACTGTGATGCGGCACATATTACGCAACCTCAGCGTGAAACCATGCAAATTTGCATTGAAGGATCGCTGCGCTGCGCGGGTTTGCAGCCTAGCGATGTGGGTTATATCAGCGCACACGGTACGGCAACCGATCGGGGTGATGTCGCGGAGAGTCAGGCTACCGCCGCCGTGTTCGGTAAATCTACGCCGATTTCATCGCTAAAAAGCTATTTCGGCCATACGCTGGGTGCCTGTGGTGCACTTGAAGCATGGATGAGTATTGAAATGATGCGTGAAGGTTGGTTTGCACCGACGCTTAATTTACGGCAACCTGCAGAAGACTGTGGCGAGCTGGATTACATCATGGGTGAGCCACGCCATATTGAGACGGATTACATCCAGTCTAATAACTTTGCCTTTGGCGGCATCAATACGTCGTTGATTTTCCGTCGTTGGCAATAATGGATTGAGAACGTTAACGGGTTCATGATGAATAACAAACAACAATACTTGGATATCGCTGAAGGTAAGGGTGAAAAAGCGCCTTCAACGATGGTGGCTTTTTCCTCACGAGAGATGAATTATCCGCTGCTGGAAAGCCTGTTAGAGGCGCAATCATTTTTCACCGATGGCGAAGTAAGCTATACCGAGCAGGAACAGGGGGGATTCTTTTATACCTGTCGTCATCATGATCGCGAGCTGACCTTCTATCTTGAGATTTCAGAGCGTGACCCTGAGAATCAAATCGCGCCAGTGTATTCAACCGACCCGATTTCGCCCGAGCTGCTGGCGCAAGCGAATGCGGCGACGCAGGAAGTGATGGTTGAGTGTATTTTTGGGCAGAATCCGCTGGAAGACTACGTTCATCAGCTTCGTTTATTAAGCGCTGTGATACCGGATTTTCTCTTGGGCATCGATATTTCCGCTGCTGGTAACGTGTTTACCCGCGAATGGCTGAATTTTCAGCTGGAAGATGATGTCCTGCCGGAAATTGAATCGCTGTATACCATTCATGCCGTGTACGACACCGAGAACGATCCGCCAACGACATTCTGGTTTCACTCGCATGGTCTGGCGCGATGCGGCCTGACAGAGGCTGAATTAGTCATTCCCGAGACGCTCAGTTCGTATTATGGCATCCCGGATTTATTCAGAAGTTTTGTCAATAATGCCATTCAAAATCAGCAAATTACCTTTAATGAACCGATTTTGTGTGGGCAAACGGACAGCGGCTATGAATATCTGGTGGCGTTGCCGTTTGAAGAAGGGCTACGGCATGTGAATCAATCCACGCCGATTGACCAACTGCGGCCTCTGGAAGACATGCGCTACGATCTGGAAGGGACGCCAGAAGGCGTGTTTCTGGGCGATCGCGCCGATCGGGATGACGTGCATCAGGAGCCTTCCTGTATGCTGTTTCGTACCAACGAAGAAAACCCTGTACTGCAAACGTTCTTTAAAGGATTTGATGAGCAGAATGCCATCATGTTCTGGCGCACGAATGCGGAAACGGCAGAAATGTCACGTAAGGCACAGCTGCGCTGGCACTATTTCGTCAATATGTTTAAAAACTACCACGTGAGTGACGAACCCGCTAAGCCGGGTTTTTTAGCGAAACTACTCAAAAAAGCACCTGAGCCTGTCGAAAGTGAATGGCGCTTTATGGTGAAGTTTGGCATTCCTCATGGCGAAGAGGGAGAAGAGCGTGAACACATGTGGTTTGTGCCCGAAAAAATCGACGATGCGGTCGTCACCGGGACATTAATCAATCATCCGTTCTACGTTGAGGATATGCAGGAAGGCGGTGTTTACTCTATTGATATATCGTGGGTAACCGACTGGGCGATTTATTATCAGGGTGATAGCTATAAGCCTGATACAATTTACAAATTGCTGAGCCATAGCCAGACTCACTGATCTCTTTCCTTCCCCAGTCAGAACGCCTGTTCTGGCTGGTGGCACCTGAATTTCCCTGCCTTCTGCGTTCTTGTCATAAAACTGTCATATTACGTACATTTTACTGTCACCAAATTGTCCTATTTTTCCTCCTGCGAACTACACTCTGATTTGATAACTCTGATAGATAACGACGTTACGTCGACATGTTTGAGTATCCCACAGGAGGGATTATGAAACCGATGCGTACCACTCTTGCCAGTGTTGTTGCGGCAACCCTTTCTCTGACGGCATTTTCTGCTTTAGCTGCTGCTAACCTCACCGGTGCCGGTGCGACATTCCCTGCGCCTGTTTATGCTAAATGGGCTGACTCCTATCAAAAAGAAACCGGTAATAAAGTTAACTATCAAGGCATCGGTTCTTCTGGCGGTGTAAAACAGATTATCGCTAAAACGGTCGATTTCGGTGCTTCTGACGCGCCTCTGGCTGACGACAAATTAGCACAGGATGGTTTATTCCAGTTCCCAACCGTTATCGGTGGCGTAGTGCTGGCAGTGAACGTTCCTGGTATCAAATCTGGCGATTTAACGCTGGATGGTAAAACGCTGGGTGATATCTACCTGGGCAACATCAAAAAATGGAACGACCCGGCAATCACTAAACTGAACCCGAATGCCAAGCTGCCGGATCAGGACATCGCTGTGGTTCGTCGTGCTGACGGCTCTGGTACGTCTTTCGTGTTCACCAGCTACCTGGCAAAAGTGAACCCAGAGTGGAAAGAGAAGATTGGCGCAGGTTCTACCGTGAACTGGCCAACCGGTCTGGGCGGTAAAGGTAACGATGGTATCGCGGCGTTCGTACAGCGTCTGCCTGGTTCTATCGGCTACGTAGAATACGCGTATGCCAAGCAGAACAACCTGGCTTACACCAAACTGATTTCTGCCGATGGCAAAGCGGTTAGCCCAACTGGCGCAAGCTTCAGCAACGCAGCTAAAGAGATCGACTGGAGCAAGTCTTTCGCTCAGGATCTGACTAACCAGAAAGGCGCTGATGCATGGCCGATCACTTCAACCACGTTCATCCTGGTTCACACCAAACAGGAAAAACCTGAGCAGGGCACTGAAGTGTTGAAATTCTTCGACTGGGCGTTCAAGAAAGGCGGTGAGCAAGCTGAAGCGCTGGATTACGCCACACTGCCAAAAGAAGTGGTTGAGCAAATCCGTGCTGCCTGGAAAACTCAGGTAAAAGACAGCAGCGGTAAAGCACTGTACTAATTATTGTATCGACACGTCGTGTTGATACCCAGAGCGTGATGAGGTTGTCAGGTTCTGGGAAATACGTAGTGGAATAACAAGTCGTATCGGGGCGGAGAGGTGATAGCAACCTCTCTGCCTTCAATAGCTTATCAAATGTAGTTAAAACGAGAAGAGAGACGTATGGCGGAGTACAAGCCAACTATCAAAGCCCCGGGAAAGTATGGCGATATCCTCTTCAGCGCGCTGGTAAAACTGGCGGCGCTGGTCACGCTACTGCTATTGGGTGGCATCATTGTTTCCCTGATTGTGGCGTCCTGGCCTAGCATCGAGAAGTTCGGTTTTGCCTTCTTGTGGACGAAAGAGTGGGATGCGCCCGCAGAGCAGTTTGGTGCATTGGTTCCGATTTACGGCACCATCGTTACCTCACTGATTGCACTGATTATTGCGATTCCGATTAGCTTCGGGATTGCGCTATTTCTGACAGAACTGGCACCAGCCTGGTTGAAGCGTCCGCTTGGCGTGGCGATTGAATTGCTGGCGGCCATACCGAGTATTGTTTACGGCATGTGGGGGCTGTTCATTTTCGCTCCGCTGTTTGCCAAATACTTCCAACAGCCGGTAGGCAATGTCCTGTCCGGTATTCCTATTGTTGGCTCGCTGTTTTCCGGCCCGGCATTCGGGATCGGTATTCTGGCAGCTGGCGTCATTCTGGCCATCATGATTATCCCGTACATTGCGGCGGTGATGCGTGACGTGTTTGAGCAAACGCCTGTCATGATGAAAGAGTCCGCTTACGGCATTGGCTGTACGACGTGGGAAGTCATCTGGCGCATTGTGCTGCCTTACACCAAAAACGGTGTGATCGGCGGGGTGATGTTGGGACTGGGACGCGCGTTGGGGGAAACCATGGCGGTGACCTTTATCATCGGTAACACCTACCAGCTCGACAGCGCGTCACTGTATATGCCAGGCAACAGTATTACCTCTGCGCTGGCGAACGAATTCGCCGAAGCAGAATCCGGCCTGCACACGGCAGCGCTGATGGAGCTGGGGCTGATTCTGTTTGTGATTACCTTTATTGTTCTGGCATGTTCAAAGCTGATGGTTATGCGTCTGGCTAAAAATGAGGGGGCGCGCTAATGGCTGCATTAGGCATAGAGCAAGACGCTGCTCTGGATCGTTCGCGGCGTAAAATGCAGGCCTGGCGTCGCCAGAAAAACCGCATTGCGCTGTTCTTATCCATGTCCACGATGGTGTTCGGCCTGTTCTGGCTGGTCTGGATTCTGTTTTCGACCGTGACCCGAGGCGTGGATGGCATGTCTCTGGCGTTGTTTACCGAAATGACGCCGCCGCCTAATACGGCGGGTGGCGGGTTGGCGAATGCCATCGTCGGGAGCGGATTGCTGATTCTGTGGGCAACGCTGCTGGGTACACCGCTGGGGATTATGGCGGGCATTTATCTGGCGGAATACGGTCGTAAATCCTGGATTGCCGAAGTGATTCGTTTCATCAACGACATTCTGCTATCAGCGCCGTCGATTGTGGTAGGTCTGTTTGTCTACACGCTGGTGGTGGCAAAAATGCAGCACTTCTCCGGCTGGGCGGGCGTGATTGCGCTGGCGCTGTTGCAGGTGCCGATTGTGATTCGTACCACCGAGAACATGCTTAAACTGGTACCAGATAGCCTGCGTGAAGCGGCTTATGCGCTGGGTACGCCGAAATGGAAAATGATTTCTGCGATTACGCTAAAGGCATCGGTATCGGGCATCATCACCGGGGTATTGCTGGCCATTGCGCGTATCGCAGGGGAAACCGCGCCGCTGCTGTTTACGTCGCTGTCGAATCAGTTCTGGAGCACGGATATGATGCATCCGATTGCTAACCTGCCGGTCACCATATTTAAGTTTGCCATGAGCCCGTTTGTGGAGTGGCAACAGCTGGCTTGGGCGGGTGTACTGCTGATTACGATGTGTGTGCTGCTGCTGAATATTCTGGCGCGCGTTATTTTCTCTGCCAAGAAGCACTAATTCGCTAAGAAATAGTCGTTTTCTGAGAAACATTAAATAAATTCAAGGCGCTGCCAGGCAGCGCCAGGAAAAAGAGAGAAGTCTTGATGAGTATGGCTACTGAGACATCCAACAAAATCCAGGTACGCGATCTGAATTTCTATTACGGAAAATTCCATGCGTTGAAAAACATTACGCTGGATATTGCCGCGAATCAGGTTACCGCGTTTATCGGCCCGTCCGGCTGTGGTAAATCCACGCTGCTGCGTACGCTGAACAAAATGTATCAGCTCTACCCTGAGCAGCGCGCCGAAGGCGACATCCTGCTGGATGGCAATAACATCCTGACGGATAAGCAAGATATCGCGCTGCTGCGCGCCAAAGTCGGCATGGTGTTCCAGAAGCCGACGCCGTTCCCGATGTCCATTTACGACAACATCGCGTTTGGTGTGCGCCTGTTTGAAAAGCTGTCTCGTGCTGATATGGATGAACGCGTTCAGTGGGCGCTGACTAAAGCGGCGCTGTGGCAAGAAACGAAAGATAAACTGCACCAGAGCGGCTATAGCCTGTCCGGTGGTCAACAGCAGCGTTTATGTATTGCGCGCGGTATCGCGATTCGCCCGGATGTCTTGCTGCTGGATGAACCTTGCTCAGCCCTCGACCCGATTTCTACCGGCCGTATTGAAGAGCTGATCTCCGAGCTGAAAAAAGACTACACGGTGGTCATCGTGACGCACAACATGCAGCAGGCGGCGCGTTGTTCAGATCATACGGCGTTTATGTATTTGGGTGAGCTGATTGAGTTCAGCGATACTGATACCCTGTTTACTGCTCCACGGCAGAAACAGACTGAAGATTACATCACCGGCCGTTACGGTTGATTAGGAAGCATCATGGATAATCTGAATCTGAACAAACACATTTCCGGTCAGTTTAACGCCGAACTGGAACACATCCGCACGCAGGTCCTGACCATGGGCGGGCTGGTGGAGCAACAGCTGAGTGACGCGATTACCGCGATGCATAATCAGGATGCGGAGCTGGCTCAGCAGGTTATTGAAGGCGATGCCAAAGTTAACCTGATGGAAGTGGCGATTGATGAAGCCTGCGTGCGCATTATTGCGAAGCGCCAGCCTACCGCCAGCGATCTGCGTCTGGTGATGGCGATCATCAAAACCATCTCCGAGCTGGAGCGTATCGGTGACGTGGCGGATAAAATCTGTCGCACCGCGCTGGAGAAGTTCTCCCATCAGCATCAACCGCTGCTGGTGAGTCTGGAGTCATTAGGGCGCCACACCGTGCAGATGCTGCATGACGTGCTGGATGCGTTTGCCCGCATGGATCTGGACGAAGCGATTCGTATTTATCGCGAAGACAAAAAAGTGGATAAAGAGTACGAAGGGATTGTGCGTCAACTGATGACCCACATGATGGAAGATCCTCGCACCATCCCAAGCGTACTAACGGCGTTGTTCTGCGCCCGTTCTATCGAGCGTATCGGTGACCGTTGCCAGAACATCTGTGAATTTATCTTCTATTTCGTCAAAGGTCAGGATTTCCGTCATCTGGGCGGCGATGCGCTGGAAAAACTGCTGGCGCAGAAAGATAAGAAAGAAGAAGAGTAAGCCCGTTCTTACGCTTATCATGCTGACGCCCTGCTTGCAGGGCGTTATTTTTTATCAGGATTTAGCTTTTATCAGGATAGTGAATCAAATCGTGGAAGCGCACCGTGGTATCGGCAGGATTGTGGTAGCGGTGTTCTCTGTCGGCGGCAAATCGTAGCGCATCCCCGACGGACAACACATGCGTCTGTCCATCAACGGTCATCTCCAGTTGGCCTTCCAGCACAATAATATGCTCGATCACCCCGTTTTCATGCGCCGATGAGGTGCTGCTTGCACCCGCCGCTAGCTCAATAACCAACATATCAAAACGCAGTTTTTCGTCGAAGGGGAAGAGGGGAACCACGTGCATTCCCGCTTCGTTTTCCCTGAATGACGATCCCGCACCCGAGCGATAGGTCACGTCTTCATCCGCGAGCGTCGGTTCGATAAAGGTAGAAAACGCCACATTCATGCCGGTCGCAATTTTCCACAGCGTGGCGACCGTCGGGCTGGATTCACCGCGCTCGATCTGGCCGAGCATTGCTTTGCTCACACCCGTCTCTTCTGCCGCCCGCGTGAGGCTCCAGCCTTTCTCTTGCCTTAACGTTTTCAACGTATTGCCAATGTGGCTGGTTAGCTCATCAGACATCAATATTGGCTCCTACTTGTGCGTTATAACGCACGCTGCTATGTTAACGCTTTCTGTGCGTTATAACGCACAACAAGAGTGAAGGTATACCATGCCTGCGTCATTTGCGCTAAAAGATGTCACCTTTTCGACCCTCATCGCTGGCTTCGTTGCGGTGCTGGTGGGCTACACCAGCTCAGCCGCCATCATTTTTCAGGCAGCGGAAGCGGCGGGTGCCAGTGCGGTGCAGATCGGCGGTTGGTTAAGCATGTTGGGGATTGCCCAGGGGTTGGCGTCGATTAGCCTGTCGCTGTATTACCGCGCGCCGATACTGGCGGCCTGGTCAACGCCGGGAGCAGCGCTGCTGGTTACCAGCCTGCCGGGTACGTCGCTCAATGAGGCGATTGGCGTGTTCCTGTTTGCCTCCGCGCTTATCTTTATCTGCGGGATCACTGGTCTTTTTGCCCGCTTGATGAATGTGATACCACAGGCCATTTCTGCCGCAATGCTGGCGGGTATTTTGCTGCGCTTTGGTGCGGATGCCTTTCTTTCCCTGCAACAGGACTTCTGGCTGGCTTTTGCGATGTGTGTGACCTATTTGCTCAGCCGTCGGCTGCTGCCGCGCTTTGCCATTGTGCTGACGCTGCTAGCTGGCCTGCTGCTGGCCTTATTTCGTGGGCAAATTGCGGTTTCTGATTCGCCGCTGGTATTCGCTGTGCCGGAATTCATTACGCCGCATTTTTCGTTGGCGTCTCTGCTGGGCGTCGGCATTCCGTTTTTCATTGTCACGATGGCATCGCAGAACGCACCGGGCGTTGCCACGCTGAAAGCGGCGGGCTATCAGGTTCCCATATCACCGCTGATTACCATTACTGCATTAATCGCGCTGGTTTTGACGCCGTTCGGTGGTTTTTCCGTGTGTATCGCCGCGATTACCGCCGCGATCTGTATGGGGCCGGACGTGCATCCCGATCCGAAGAAACGCTATCTTGCTGCCGTTACTGCTGGTGGCTTTTATCTGCTGGCGGGCGTTTTTGGCGGTTCTATCGGGCAGCTTTTCACAGCTTTGCCGCAGCCGCTGATTCACGCTATCGCCGGTTTGGCGCTGCTCAGCACCATTTCAGGCAGTTTGTATCGCGCGTTGCTGGATGAAAAACAGCGGGATGCCGCGGTGGTCACCTTCCTGATCACCGCCTCTGGATTGACGCTGTGGGGAATCGGCGCAGCGTTTTGGGGACTGATTGGGGGGATGATGACCTGGTTTATTCTGTCAGCATACGCTGATAAGGCACGTTGAATCGTCAGGATAATCTGCCAGAATACCGAAGTAACATAAGGTTATATTATAGCTATTTATGTTATTTCCCGCGTTTTCGCCCTGCTGATAGCCTGCTGTTAATACAGCAATAATTAAGGGGCAGGGAATGAAAAAGCATATTTTGACAGTGAGTTTATTGGCCGGGTTGGCTTCCGTTTCTGGTGCTGCACAGGCAGATAAATTAGATGATATTCAGAAGGCGGGCGTAGTGAAAATTGCCGTCTTCGACAGCAATCCGCCGTTCGGCTATGTCGATCCGCAGAGCAAAAAGCTGGTGGGTTATGACGTGGACATCGCCGAGGCAATTGGTAAGGCGCTGGGCGTGAAGGTTGAGCTGCGCGCAACTAATCCGGCTAACCGTATCCCGCTATTAAGCTCGCAGAAAGTCGATCTGATCGCCGCGAACTTCACCATCACCGATGAGCGTGCCAAGCAGGTTAACTTTAGTATTCCTTACTTCGCTACTGGGCAAAAATTCATCGCCCGTAAAGGCGTGCTGAAAACGCCGGAAGACATCAAAACGCTGCGTATTGGCGCGGATAAAGGCACCGTGCAGGAAATTACCCTGCGCGAGCATTACCCGACTGCCAAAGTGATTTCCTACGACGATACGCCGCTGGCCTTCGCCGCGCTGCGTAACGGCAACGTTCAGGCCATCACGCAGGATGACGCCAAGTTGGTCGGCTTGCTGGCTAACGTGCCCGATGCCCAGAAGGCGGAGTTTGAAATCTCTCCGTTCAGCATTACCAAAGAGTATCAGGGCGTCGGGATTCCGAAGGGCGAAGAACGTCTGACGGCGAAAATTAACGACACGCTGATTAATCTGGAAAAACAGGGTGAAGCGAAGACGATTTACGACCGCTGGTTCGGGCCGAGCACGAAATCATCCCAGCCGCGCGGCGATTTCACCTTTGCCTCGTTGGATCAACAACCTAAATCCTGATAGCTGACGCCTAGTGCTATGATCTCAGCCCTCTGCACCCAGAGGGCACAGACCGTTGACAAACCTATTTGCAGAACGAAAACGGGAGTAACGGAATAGAAGAGTAAAGCGTTTGCGCCAGGGATGGCGCAATCCGAGCTTACATGGACGTACTTGCAGCGTCTTTACGATCTATCCGTTACTTCCGCTCGACAGACTTTGTCAGCAACTTCAGCCCTCTGTATTGCAGGGGGCATTTCTATTTGTATCTCGTAGCAATGACAAAGAGAGATAAAACGCATGGATACGGCGCTGCAATCGCTTGAATCGTGGCTGTTGGCTCCTCAATACCTCATCTGGCTGTGGCACGGTTTTCTGATCACGCTGGGTCTTTCCCTGAGTACGATCGTGCTGTCTACGATGCTGGGCTTTCTGTTGGCGGCGGCCAGAGACAGCCAGATTCGTGTGCTGCGCGGCATTGTGGTGGCGTATAGCTCGCTATTTCGTAATACGCCGCTGCTGGTGCAGCTGTTTTTCTGGTATTTCGGTGCCGGGCAGCTTTTTCCCTCAGGGATGATGCAATGGCTGAACACCCCGCATGTTATTTCGCTGTTGGGCATGACGTTAGCGTGGCCTTCTTTTGAGTTTCTGGCAGGATTGGCAGGGCTGACGCTCTACTCCAGCGCGTTTATTGCGGAGGAAATCCGCTCCGGTATCCGTGGCGTCGCGCGTGGACAGAAGTACGCGGCGCATGCTCTGGGATTAACCGGCTTCCAATCCATGCGCTATGTGGTATTGCCGCAGGCGCTAAAAATCGCCCTGCCGCCGCTGCTTGGGCAGTACATGAATATCGTTAAGAACTCATCGTTGACGATGGCAATTGGCGTCGCTGAACTGTCCTACGCATCGCGTCAGGTGGAGACGGAAACCTTGCGCACGTTTCAGGCATTTGGCGTGGCGACGGTGTTGTACATCGTGATTATTGCCGTGATGGAAGGCTGGGGCATGTGGCGTCAGCAGCGCAGTCTGGCGGAGAGACACTAAGATGGATTTTACCGTTATCACCGATAACATCGACTATTTGATGTGGGGCACGTTCCCGGATGGTCCGCTGGGTGGCGCGGCGCTGACGCTGGTGATGAGCCTGCTGGCTGGCGTAGCCTCTGCCATATTGGGTACGATTTTGGGCGTGGCGCTGGCGATGTCCCGGGGATGGTGGAGTGCGTTGTTGGCGATGGTGCTGGGGTTCTTCCGTGCGATTCCCGTCATCATGCTGATTTTCTGGACCTACTTCCTGCTGCCGATCGTTTTTGGCGTTGATATCCCTGAAATTACGACCGTAGTTTGTGCGCTGGCGCTGATCGCCTCGGCGTATCTGGCGCATGGCGTGAAGGCGGGTATTGTCGCCATCGGGCGCGGTCAGTGGCAGGCTGGGCTCTCGCTGGGATTAAGCCGCTGGCAGGTGTTGTGGCAGATTGTCCTGCCGCAGGCGCTGCGGATGATGGTGCCCTCTTTCATCAACCAATGGATTTCCCTGATTAAAGACACTTCACTGGCCTACATTGTCGGCGTCGGCGAGCTGACGTTTCTTGCTACGCAGGTTAATAACCGCAGCATGGTCTACCCGATGGAGGTTTTCCTGTTTGTCGCGCTGGTCTACTTTGTGTTTTGTCTGTCGCTGGAGCTGCTGGCGAACGGGGTTAATGCCCGCTTTAACCAGCAGGAAAAGCAGCCGAAACGCCGTATTCTGTGGTGGCGGAATAAGCCAGCCTGAGGATGAAGATCACGTGCGTTGTGCGGTGGTAATGGATAGATCGTAAAGACGCTGTGAATACGTCCGTGTACGCTCGGCTTGCGCCATCCCTGGCGCAAACGCTTTACTCTTCTATTCCATTACCACCGTTTTCGTTCCGTAAATAGATTTGCCGACGGTCTGACATAAGTCTGAATGGTTGCTACTGCGCGGTGATATTCCAGCCTTTTTCGCGCCAGATTTGCGGCAGTTCACGCATATCATCGAACATCGTGACCAGCGGATGATGGATCGGCTGGTTGTGGGGATCGGCGCAGTAATAGAACACCGGAATGCCCGCAGCGATGCCAGCCTGTACGCCAGCGGCGGAATCTTCAACCAGAATGCAGTGCTCGATAGGAAGCTGTAACTGCTCGGCGGCGTGATACAGCACCGCCGGGTCGGGCTTCCATTTTTTCAGATCGTAGCCGCTGTAGAGATGGTCGCCAAACAGATCGAGCATGTGCGTCAGGCCGAGCGAATGCTGCATCTTGCTGACCGGACCATTGGACACCACGGCCATCGGGACGGTAATCGACCGCACTAACTCACGTGCGCCCTCGATAGGTTGCAGGAATTCATCGAACAGACGCTTCACCTCTTGCCGGAAATGACGCTCCGCATCGTCTACCGATACGGTTAATCCATGCTGCTGGCTGATGCGGGCAATAATCTCGTACAGCTTCACGCCCTTGTAGGTTTTTATCACCTCCTCTAGCGATAAGTTCACCCCATACGGGATGAAGATATTCACATAAGCCTGGCAACACAGCACTTCGCTATCAACCAGCGTGCCATCACAGTCGAAGAAGACGCATTCAATACGGGGCATGACCAATCCTTATCGATGAAATAAAAGATGAGGCTCCTACTTTAACCAATTGACCCGATATTGCGACCTACAAAGCCATTTTCAGAGCGATCTTGCATAAAATTAAGGGGTTTCAACCGAGGGATGGCGGAGCAATAGCCATGACGTTAATAGGTTCTTCTTATTCGATGAAAAAAAACGTGGGATCAACGTAAAAACGCAGCGTTTTGTTATAGGATACCCGACGACAGTTATTCCCTTCTTTGGATTGTTACTAATGAATAAATCACAACCCGGTCTTGCTACCGAGCAAGGCCTGCTGGAGCGCGTGTTTAAACTTAAACAACACGGCACGACAGCACGTACGGAAACGATTGCCGGTTTCACGACGTTTTTGACGATGGTCTACATCGTTTTTGTTAACCCGCAGATTCTGGGTGTGGCGGGGATGGATACCAAAGCGGTCTTTGTGACCACCTGTCTGATTGCGGCATTCGGCAGCATTTTGATGGGGCTGCTGGCTAACCTGCCTGTGGCGCTAGCACCTGCAATGGGGCTGAATGCGTTTTTCGCGTTTGTCGTCGTCGGTGCGATGGGTCTGCCATGGCAGGTTGCGATGGGTGCTATTTTCTGGGGCGCAATCGGTTTCCTGTTGCTGACCATCTTCCAGATTCGCTATTGGATGATCGCCAATATCCCGCTTAGCCTGCGTTTGGGTATCGCCAGCGGTATCGGGTTGTTCATTGCCATGATGGGCCTGAAAAACGCCGGCATTATTGTTCCTAACCCTGAAACACTGGTGACGATTGGTAACCTGACGTCACACAGCGTGCTGCTGGGTGCGCTGGGCTTTTTCATTATTGTGGCACTGGCTTCACGTAATATTCATGCCGCGGTACTGATCTCCATCGTGGTGACCACCTCAATTGGCCTGCTGCTGGGCGATGTGACGTATTCTGGCGTGTTCTCTATGCCGCCGAGCGTAATGTCGGTGGTGGGTCAGGTCGATCTGGCTGGGGCGCTGAATCTCGGGATGTCCGGCATTATTTTCTCCTTCATGCTGGTTAACCTGTTTGACTCCTCCGGTACGCTGATTGGCGTGACGGATAAAGCCGGTCTGGTTGATGCTCGCGGTAAGTTCCCGCGCATGAAGCAGGCGCTGTATGTTGATAGCATCAGCTCTGTAGCCGGTTCGTTTATCGGAACGTCATCCGTTACGGCGTATATTGAAAGCTCCTCTGGCGTGTCTGTGGGTGGGCGTACCGGCCTGACGGCTGTGGTTGTGGGTCTGCTGTTCCTGCTGGTGATCTTCCTGTCGCCGTTAGCGGGTATGGTGCCTGCCTATGCGGCCGCTGGCGCACTGATTTACGTGGGCGTATTGATGACGTCCAGCCTGGCGCGCGTGAAGTGGGATGACTTGACGGAAGCCGTTCCGGCCTTTATTACCGCGGTGATGATGCCGTTCAGCTTCTCTATTACTGAAGGGATCGCGCTGGGCTTCATTTCTTACTGTGTGATGAAGTTGGCGACGGGCCGCTGGCGTGAAATCAGCCCTTGCGTGGTCGTGGTTGCGCTGCTGTTCCTGCTGAAAATCGTGTTTATCGACGGGCATTAATGTGTTCGTGGCTCCGGGGCTTTCCCGGAGCCTCAGCCTGCGACAAGGCGGCTGGCTACTGTGAGGCGGTAGAGGTGGCTTTTTCTATCGTATGGCTGGTTAATTTCATATAGCGTAAAGACTGGCGCTGCTGCTGTAGTATTTCCCCCGACTTTCTCATGCCCGTTGCTGACGTGTATTTCCACATGATCAATCGGTTAAGTGTGGGGATATGGGCGCAGGCCCAGGCAAGGTAATCATCAACATCGCTCATCACTTCTACGGCGGGGGTGCAGGTTGAACGCAACCTGCCAGAGGCGGGGTGGAGTTTCAGGTTATTGGGAGGGTGGCTGTTCACGCCAGGGATCTTCATCAATGACTGGCGGATGGTGCATAGCTGCGTTGCTGCCTCCAGCGGATCGCGCTGCGCGTCAATCCACGCCTGTTCGGCCTGTGTCTGCGCCTGCATCTGTGGGACGACCTGATTCGTTGGCCTGACATGAACGATTTCGATATCCATACCGACGCTGCCTTCTTCACTCAGGAGGATGGCGATAGTATTGCCTGCGTAGCCGATGCTGAAATCGGGCATATTGGGATCGGCAAAATAAGGGCGTCCCTCAGGGGACACGAGTAGCGTGGGCAACAGCGGATAGCCGAAAAAATAGAACATCATCTCAGCCAGCAGCACTCGACTTTTCAGATAACGCTCGCGGCGTTTGGCTGAAAAACCCTGTGTTGATGAGATGAGCCTATCGGGCAGTCTTTGTAAGTCAGGAAGCGCTTCCGTGCTTGTCCACCTGACAAAATGGCAGGTCATTGTTCACTCCGTGATCGTGATAAAAGATGGGAACCTATCAGGCATTACCGATGCATATTATCAGACTAATATGTGATCTAAAGAAAAATCGATGGATAAATCGGCGATAATTATTAATTAGGCACACCGAATTTTCTGCATCGTATGTTTCGTGGCGATCCTTCCCTGCCCGCCACCTTCCAGTCTGTTTTAATGGCTCGGCCACCCTAGTGCGGAACGCCGCTGTTTTTCCAGCGTCTGTTTGCGCAACTCATCCGCTGTCACTAATCGCAGCGCCGATGTCGGACACACGCTGACGCAGGAAGGGCTCTGGGCGACATCCACGCATAAATCACATTTGTGAACCTCGCTTTGCATGAGGTGTGTTTCCCCCTCGTCATTCGATGCTTTTGTCACCACATTGATGGCTCCGAAAGGGCAGGCGACGACGCAGCTTTTGCAGCCGATACAGCGGGACTGAATAACCTGAATGCTATCCCGATCGCGCACCAGCGCGTCATTCGGACATACGCTGGCACAGGGCGCGTTCTCACACTGGCGGCAAAGAACGGGGACGCTGACACTGGCGCTTTTAACGACCTTCAGGCGGGGAAAGAAGTGAGAAGGCCGCAGCTGTGCACTATGGCCACCGCTATGGGCTACCGCGCAGGCGATCTCACAGGTCCGGCAGCCGATACATTTTTCTGCTTCGGCGATAACAAATTGATTCATGAGCGAAGCTCCTCGCGGGTTGCGTTCATTTCGGGGCGCTGCGGGTGTGCGGGAATGGTTCCCGTGACGGCGGTCAGCCCCATTGTCGCAATCATTCCCAATGCGGCTTTGCGTCCGTCGGCAATGGCAGTCACGACCAGATCGGCACCGCGTACGGCATCGCCCCCGGCAAAAATACGCGGATGGTTGGTCTGGCAAGGTATCTGACTATCAAGCGGGGCGGTGATGTATCCCCAGTTATCCAGACCGACGTCGGCGTCTTCCAGCCACGGCATGTTGTGTGACTGAAAGCCAAATGCGGTTATCACGGCTTCCGCAGGCTGCACGAATTCTGAATCAGGAATAGGGCGCGGACGACGGCGGCCGCTAGCGTCAGGCTCGCCCAGTTCGGTGCGAACCAGACTAATGCCGCATACTTCACCCTGTTCATTGAGGCAGATTTTTTGTGGCTGAACGTTAAACAGGAACTCCACGCCTTCTTCGCGGGAGTTTTTCACCTCTTTTTTCGATCCTGGCATATTGGCTTCATCACGACGATACGCGCAGGTGACGGATGCTGCGCCCTGGCGAACGGACGTGCGCAGGCAGTCCATCGCAGTATCGCCGCCGCCGAGCACCACGACGCGTTTGCCCGCCATCGAGATATAAGGCTCATCCTCTAATTCAGGTAGCCCCATGACGTGCTTGGTATTGGCGATCAGGAACGGCAGCGCATCGAAGACGCCGGGAGCCTCTTCATTATCAATGTTGGCCTTCATGGAGCGGTAGGTGCCTACGCCGAGGAACACGGTGTCATAATCGTCCAGCAACTGAGCCAGAGAAATATCTTTCCCCACTTCGGTATTCAGTCGGAACTCTATTCCCATGGCGCTGAACACTTCACGACGATGGATCAGGACGTCTTTATCCAGCTTGAACGACGGAATACCGAATGTGAGCAAGCCACCAATTTCCGGGTGACGATCGAACACCACGGCCTGCACACCGTTGCGTGCCAGCACATCGGCACAGGCTAGCCCAGCAGGACCAGCACCGACGATCGCCGCGCGTTTGCCGCTGGGAACAACATTCGTCATATCGGGCGACCAGCCCATTTTTATCGCGGTATCGGTAATGTAGCGTTCAACGTTACCGATGGTAATCGCACCGTACTCCTTACCCAGCGTACAGGCTCCTTCACATAACCGATCCTGCGGGCACACTCGGCCACAGATTTCCGGCAGGCTGCTGGTTTGGTGCGACAGTTCTACGGCTTCAAGAATGCGCCCCTGCTTCGCTAGACTCAGCAGCTCGGGAATATTGTTATGCAGCGGGCAGGTCCACTCGCAGATCGCGCGTTTGCCGCAAGAAAGGCAGCGATCGGCCTGATCTTCCGTCTGCTGCATGGAGAAGCCATGATAGATTTCATCAAACGTGGATGTTCTCTGGGTCAGCGGCTTTTTCTCGGCATCCCGGCGCGGCCAGTTTTTTCTTTTGCTGAGCGGATGGGTCGTCAGCGTTTTCAGCACGGGGGTTTCACGCTGCCAGTGAGCGGAGGAACGCAGCGCCATTACCTGTTGTTTCTCCTGACGGCGGGCGGCTAACGTTTGCTCGCTGACGAGCTGTAAGGCCTGAGTCGGGCAGGCTTCTACGCACGCTTGCCCTTCTGGACGATCGGCGCAGAGATCGCATTTGTGGGCGATGGCGCTGTTGTCTACAGGGCTTGTCACCATGGACATTGCGCCGAACGGGCAAGCCAGTACACAGCTTTTGCAGCCGATACACTTTTCCTGAACGAGCTGAATGCTATTGTCTTTTCTGATCAAGGCCTGTGTTGGGCACACGCTGGCGCAAGGGGCATCTTCACAGTGACGGCAGGTCACCGCAGCCCGCAGCGTTGGCGTATTGAATGCCTTGATTCTGGGCTGAAACACCGCGGCGCTATCTGGATAGCGCTCGTCATTGTGTGAAATGACACAGGCGATTTCACATGCATGGCACCCCATACAGTCTTGAGTACTGGCAATAACAAATCGGTTCATTACCTTTTCCCACTCTGGATCCCTCGATCGTGGCCTTTATCCTAATAGTTGGATAACACCCTGACCTTGATATAGAGCAGGTAAAAAGTCGGTTAATGTTAAATCTCACACGTGTTGCTAATAAAATTATTGAATCGTTTCAGTAAGTTGTAATGTTATGTGAAAGTAATGGTCTGGTTGCATATAACCTTGTTTTTTGTCTGGTTTACAGTGGTTTATCTCGGGTAAACATTCTGGTTTTCATTATTCTTGTTAATTTCCCCATGAAATAACTCGTTACTTTTACTTACTCCCCTCATAATGTTGGGCGCTATTTACATGCATCAAAACATTGTTGCATCAAAACAATGTTGCAGCTAAATAGTGTGTTTACGGCATTTTCATTATGAATCAATAACAGGGCGTTGCTCAGGTTAATGGATTGTCACTAAGGGATAGTGTTATGAATAAAAAAGTCGTTCTTTGTTCTGTATTCATGTCAGCTGCGTTATTGAGCGGATGTGCCACAGAGTCTTCCCGTACCGTAGAAGCACAGAAAGTCACTTCTTACAGTACGCCTTATCAGGGTGTTCGTAGCCCGATTTCCATCGGAAAATTTGAAAACCGCTCTAACTACATGAACGGTATTTTTTCTGATGGTGTTGACCGTTTAGGTAATCAATCCAAAACCATTCTTGTTAGCCATCTCCAGCAGAGCGGCCGCTTTAATGTGTTGGATCGTACCAACATGGAAGAGCTGAAAGCGGAAGCGGGTATTAAAGGACAAACGCAGACGCTGAAAGGCGCTAGCTATGTGATTACCGGCGATGTGACCGAATTTGGCCGCAAAGAAGTCGGTGACCATCAGCTGTGGGGCATTCTGGGTCGCGGTAAAACACAGGTTGCTTACGCAAAAACCACGCTGAACGTGGTGAACGTACAAACCTCTGAAGTGGTGTATTCCGTACAGGGTGCGGGCGAGTACACCTTGTCCAACCGTGAAATTATCGGTTTCGGCGGCACGGCCAGCTATGACTCGACGCTGAACGGCAAAGTGCTGGATTTGGCGATTCGTGAGGCTGTTAATAATTTGGTTACGGGAATTGAAAGTGGTGCCTGGCGCCCAACGAACTAATGGAATAGGAATATAACAATGTTATCTCATAAGAAAATTGTCCTGCTACTGGCAGCGACAGTATTAGCAGGCTGTGCATCCGCGCCAAAAACGATTTACAGCTGGGATAAATATCAGCCTGCACTTTATGATTATTATCAACAGGATAAAGTCGGCCCCGATCAGCAGATTCTTGCTTTGAATGAATCGATCGAAAAAGCGAAAGCCGCAAACAAACCTGTCCCGCCGGGACTCTATGCTCAACTTGGGTTGCTGTACGCCAATACTGGCCGTGATAGTGAAGCTCGCCAACAGTTTGAAACTGAAAAAGCGAAATTCCCTGAATCAGCACCTTTTATGGACTTCCTGTTGAGTAAAAATAAAGGGAGCATTAAATGAATCGTTTCTTAGGATTATGTGGTCTGGTTTTTGCGCTGGTGCTGACCGGCTGTGCTAAACCCGTGCCTTATGACTACACGGCGTTTAAGCAGAGCAAGCCTAAGTCCATTCTGGTATTGCCACCGGTTAACCATTCCCCTGATGTGAAAGCGAGCTATAGCCTGCTTTCCCAGGTCACGTATCCGCTGGCGGAATCGGGATACTACGTATTCCCTGTCGCGGTTGTAGAAGAGACATTCAAGCAGAATGGTCTGGTGACGGCGTCGGATATTCATGCGCTGAGTACGGCGAAGCTGCAACAAATCTTTGGTGCTGACGCTGCGCTGTATTTGGACGTAAAAGAGTACGGCACGTCATACATCGTGATTAATAGCGAAACCCGCGTTTCTGCGGATGCTCGTCTGGTTGATCTGCGTACCGGAAAACTGCTGTGGAGCGGAAGCGCAACAGCGTCCAGCAACGAGCAGCAATCAAACGCTAACGGCGGCATCATCGGTATTCTGGTGCAGGCTGCGGTAAACCAGATTGCGCACACGATCTCTGACAAAGGCCACGATATTGCTGGCGTGACTAGCGCGCGCCTGCTGGCCGCGGGAAATTCACGCGGTATGCTGTACGGACCTCGTTCACTGCAATACGGTAAAGAAACCTACTAAGTTTCCAGATAGTACATCGTTACCTTGCAGTACGTCGTTATAGTGCAATACATCGCTAAATCATCAACGCCGTTCGTAATTGAACGGCGTTTTTTATTGTCTTAACCGATGAGTCAGTGGTGCTATACATCAGCAGCTTGATGACGATGCGGTTTATTATGGCGGGTTGTCCAGACGAAGGCAGCGGTCAGCAGCAGGATCAGCGTGGCCGCGGCCAGCACAATGGAAAAACCCGAATCAAAGGCGGAATGGGCTTGCGTGGTGAGTATCTGCCGCATATTTTCCGGTAAGGATTCGGCAAAAATTAACGCTTCGTCCAGACTGTCATAGGCGGTGTCCGGTGCGGCAAACCCAGCGGGCAGCATAAACGTTGCGGAATAAGCGAAAGACAGCAAACTGCCCATCAGCGTCACGCCTGTTGCGCCCCCTAATTCATACGACACTTCTTCGATTGACGCCGCCATACCCGCTTTTGACGCTGGCGCAACCTGCATAATAGTGCTCGATGCGGCCGTCATGGTGGAGCCCACTCCTGCGCCAATAACGGTCAAGCTGATGATTTGTATAATGGTGGGCGCATTGTGCAGCAGCAAATAGCTTCCCATTCCAAGCCCCGAAATCAACAGGCCAGCGGCTAGCATTGTCCCGCTATTCACGCGCGGCAGTATCTTTCCGGTTAACGGGCCAGATATAAAGGACGCCAGCGACAGCGGTAAAATGAACAACCCCGCCTCTAGCGGAGATAGCCCGACGACTAGCTGCAATCGCTGGGTGAAAGCCAGTTCCATTCCGATCAAGGCGGCAGCGGCTACGATAGCGGCGGCCACGGCGGCGCTGAAAGGCCGCAGGCGAAAGAGAGAAAAATCGACCAGGGGATGTTTGCTGTTACGCTGCCGCCGAACGAACAGGGTAATGAACGTCACGCCGATGAGCAGAGCGATTAGCGCATCTTCATAAGACGGAATCCGCTTGCCCAGCTCTTTTATGGCATAGGTGATACCAATCAAACCCACCATAATTAATAGGGATCCGATGAAATCCCAGCGGTGGGAGGCGTTGCCTGGCCGGTGTGGAATCACGGTGATTCCCATGATGAGCGCAAGCAAAACGACCGGCACGTTAATGAGGAAAACCGATCCCCACCAGAAGTACTCAAGCAGTATCCCGCCCATCACGGGGCCAAACGCCGCGCCGCCGGAGGCCACCGCAGCCCAGATACCGATCGCCAGTGCGCGTTCCCGTTCATCAGTAAAGGTCAGACGAATAATCGACAGTGTGGCGGGCATCATCATTGCGGCACCGACTGCCAGCAGCGCGCGAGCAGCGATAAGCATACTGGGCGTGGGCGAATAAGCGGCAAACAGTGACGCGGCACCAAAGACCAGCAGTCCGGAAATAAATAGAGGTTTATGGCCCAGCTTATCGCCCAACGTGCCCATCCCCAGCAGTAAACCGGAGGCAACCAGCGCATAGATATTAACGATCCACAGTTTTTCCGATGCAGAGGCGTGCAGGTCGTGAGTCAGTGTGGGGAGTGCGGTGTACAGCACCGTCATGTCGATAACAATCAGGAACAGTGCGCTGGAAACAATGGCCAGGATCAGCCACTTTTTTGGTGATTGCATAGCAGGATCTCTACCTTGAACTTCTATTTTTCATCTGTTGGATAGCGTTCTGATGATATAGAATTGCTTTTTAAATACAAACGTATTTTAAATTGGGGAAGATATGGGGCGTCATAAGAGCATTAATCGTGCATGCGTGTTGGATGCGGCGGAGCAGATTGTCCGCACGCAGGGAACGGCTGCGCTGACGATCGATGCGGTCGCTAAAGCGGCGGGCGTGACAAAAGGCGGTATTCAGTCGTGCTTCGGGACGAAAGATGAGCTGATTCACGCGATGTATCAGCGCTGGGAAGATGAGTTTGATGAGATGGCTGCCGTGTGCATCGGTACGGATGATAGTCGGGAAGCCAGAGTGCGTGCGCACGTTGACATCACTTATCGGACGGATGCCGCAGAAGGCGATCGGGCGGCGGGCATGATGGCCTCGTTGTTGAATACGCCTGAGCACCTTGCTAGATCGCAGGCGTGGTATGACAGCCAGTTGGCTGGGCTTGATCTGAATTCACAGGAAGGGCGAGATGCTCGGCTGGCGTTTCTGGCATCCGAAGGGGCATTCCTGCTGCGCTATTTTGGCTTTATGACGGTCGATGACGAGACCTGGAAAGCCATTTTCTCTGATATTTCCCGCCTGCTACCCGAGCGCACTGCTTCCTGAGTAAGCACCTCTTTTCAGAAGGCGCATTGATTATGGTTTGGTGGATTATTGTTCGCCTGACTGCTGCGTCGCCATAATCTCATCCAGATTCCCTTCGACCCATATCGCCAGCTCTTTTACCCGCACACCCACCTCTCTGCCTAATGGGGTGAGGCTATACTCAACATGTGGCGGGACAACCGGATAGGCCGTTCGCAGGACAAAACCATCACTTTCCAACCATTGCAGGGTCTGCGCCAGCATGCGCTCGCTCACGCCGCCAATCCGTCGACGCAGTTGACTGAAGCGATGCGTATCATCAAGTAATGCGATCAGAATCAGTACGCCCCAGCGGCTGGTGACGTGGTTAAGTATCTGGCGAGACGGGCATTTCTCAGCAAAGACATTGCCGGTTGGCAGAATGGGCGGCAATAAGTCGATGGGCGTTTTGGGTTGACTCACTATACTTACCTTTATGTATGTACTTACTTAAAATTAGCTTTGCCGATATTATGCCAGCCAGTTCTTGTTAACAAAAGATGGTTAACAAAAGATGGTTAATAAAGACAGTCAATAAAAGGAGCTCGAGATGATTGCTATTACTGGTGCATCTGGCCAACTGGGCCGTTTGGTTATCGCACAACTGTTAGAGAAGGTTCCGGCGAGCGACATCGTGGCGCTGGTGCGTGATGTCAATAAAGTGGCCGATCTGTCTGCAAAAGGCGTGCAGGTGAAAGCCGCGGATTACAATCAGCCAGAAGCGCTGGCTTCCGCGCTGCAAGATGTGGATAAGGTGCTGCTGATCTCTTCGAGCGAAGTGGGTCAGCGTGCGGTACAACACCGCAATGTCATTGATGCGGCGGTGAAAGCTGGTGTGAAACTGGTGGCGTACACCAGCCTGCTGCACGCGGATAAATCGCCTCTGGCGCTGGCGGCAGAACACCAGCAGACCGAAGCGCTTCTGAAAGCGTCTGGCTTACCGCATGTCCTGCTGCGTAACGGCTGGTATACCGAAAACTACGCGGCCAGCATCCCTGCGGCGCTGGAACACGGTGTGTTTATCGGTAGCGCAGGTGAGGGAAAAATTGCCTCAGCAACGCGCGAAGATTTCGCTGCTGCTGCGGTCGCGGTGCTGACGCAGGAAGGGCAGGCTGGCAAGGTTTACGAACTGGCTGGTGATGAGCCTTACACGCTGGCAGAGCTGGCAGCAGAGATCAGCAAGCAGTCTGGCAAAAATATCGGTTATCAAAATCTGTCCGAAGCAGAGTTTGCTGGCGTTCTGGTTTCAGCCGGGCTACCTGAGGGTTTCGCGCAGATCATTGCCGATTCCGACACCGGTGCATCCAAAGGCGGTCTGTTTGATGACGGTAAGCAACTGAGCCGTCTGATCGGTCGCCCAACGACGCCGCTGTCAGCCGTCGTGAAAGCGACGCTGAAATAGCACTTAAAAAGTAACGCCTAAAAAATCGGCCCAGAGATCATTCTGGGCCGATGGCCCTCATAAAGCAGCCAGTCTTGATAGTAATGACAGCATTTCTTTCTGTGGCCAAAGATAACCTCGGTCTTTTACGGAGCAAGGCCTATCTGCCAGCAGTTGGCCGAGAGAGTAACTGGGTAGTTCTGCAACTTTGAGATTATCAAACCAGACAACGTGCTCAATATCTCCTTTCATCTGATTCAATGTACCTTGCACAGAACGGCTACACTGCGTATCCACCTGCAGTGGGCGTAAATAATGTTGCGCTGCGTTGAGTTGCTCTTCATTTGCACCACACTTGAGTAGAGTATTGATGAAGCTATCCGTAAAGTAGTCGTTTAGCTCTATGAAATCCTTCTTTATCAACGCGGGGAGTACCAACGGAAACCGGGTGGCATCATGCACCAGTAGTACACAATTCCGGTGCTGTAAGGTGATTAGATTTCCGTGCCAGTTGCTCAGCGGGTTGATATCTATGGTGGGTTGCGTAATTAGCCACTGGCTGCGGGGTGTAACAGCAAGTTGGCTGCTGTCATTCAGTGGTAAACGACTGAACAGTTTGTGTGTCGCATGAAGTTGAATCATCTTATCCCCGTTCTTCTGTGTCAGTCGTTGACTTGCAGGTAAGTGTTATTTTAACGCCTATAGCGTGTCATTCTTGTTTTACCTGCTAAAGCGTGTAATATTTATTATACCGTCTATAACCGGTAAGATAAGATGATGAAGATCACTAACAGCAAGCAGCTTAGCAGCTATCTGAAAGATGTCCGTATCACGCAGAAGCTTTCACAAGGGAAAGTGGCCAGTAAAGTGGGTATTCGCCAGGATACGGTATCCAGTTTCGAGCAACATCCTGATTCCACTAAGCTGGAAACCTTCTTTAAAATCCTGTCGGCATTGAATTTAGAACTGACTGTTACGCCCAGGAATGCGGACAACACCAATAACGAAGCCTCTGTTGCATCATCCTGGAAGGAAGAATGGTAATGGCTGCGCTCGATGTTTACATGAACGGCTATCGGGTGGGGATTCTGACCAAAACGGGCAGTGGGGCACATCATTTTACCTATGATGCGAACTGGCTCGGATTGCCGGGGAGTCGCCCCATTTCGCTTTCTATGCCGCTACGTCATCAGCCCTATCAAGGCGATGAAGTTTATAACTTCTTCGACAATTTGTTGCCGGATAGCCCGGATATCAGAAGACGGATTGTCGCCAGGCATCACGCGGATTCCACCCAACCGTTTGATCTGCTGGCTAAAGTGGGGCAAGACAGTGTCGGGGCGTTGCAATTAGTGCCGCAGGGTACACCTGTGCACGATATAAAAAAGATCGAATACAAAACCTTATCCGAGCAGCAGCTTGAAAACATACTGACCGGATATCTGTCCGATGCCCCGCTGGGTATGATTGATACTGAAGACGATTTTCGTATTTCTATCGCAGGTGCACAGGAAAAGACGGCGCTGCTTTATCTGGATGATCACTGGTGCCTGCCTCTCAATGCCACACCAACTACCCACATCATCAAGCTACCTATTGGTAAAATCGAGAGTCACTCTTACTCAATTGATATGTCTGACAGCGTTGAAAATGAGTATCTGTGTCTGCTCATTGCCAAGGCATTTGGGCTGCCAGTGCCTTACTGTTTTATGATCAACGCTGGCAAGATAAAGGCGTTGGCGGTGGAGCGTTTTGATCGTAAATACGCCTCGGATGTCAGTTGGATTATGCGGCTACCACAAGAGGATTTTTGTCAGGTATTAAACGTTCCTTCCGCACTGAAATATGAAAATCATGGTGGACCGGGTATTTCCGCCATTATGTCGTTTCTATTGGGTTCGGTTGATCCAGAAAGAGATCGCTATCGCTTTATGCAAGCTCAGGTACTGTTTTGGCTATTGGCTGCAACGGATGGTCATGCGAAAAACTTTTCCCTGTTTATTGAATCTGAGGGACGATATCGACTCACGCCTTTCTATGACATTCTCTCTATGTATCCGGCGATGGGATTGACTGGCTCAAGAGGCAAGAAATATGGGACTGAGCAGATCTTTCCCCGACATTTTTTCCAGACGGCGAAGGCTGTTGGGTTTGCCAGAGAATCGATGGAAAACATTCTGGTGGAGTTTGCCCACGCCGTTGATACCGTCATGACGACTGTTGGAAGTCAACTGCCTGTGGATTTTCCTACTCATATCAGTGAGGCAATTCTGGCCGGGCTGCAGGCCAGATCGAGACGGCTCATGAGCGGATGGGAGTAATTTCCCCGATGAGTAATATCGGGGATAGCGGCTTATTTCCCAATACAAAAACTCGAGAAAATACGGCCTAGCAGGTCGTCAGAGGTGAACTCGCCGGTGATTTCACTCAGGGACTGCTGCGCTAGCCGCAGTTCTTCTGCCAGCAGTTCTCCCGCGTAGGCGCTCACCAACTGTTCTTTCCCCTGAATCAGATGCTGTGCTGCCAGCTCCAATGCTTGCAGGTGGCGACGTCGAGCCAGGAAACCGCCTTCTGTATTACTGGTGAATCCCATGCTTTGCTTGAGGTGGTCGCGTAGCGTATCGATACCTTCACCCGTACGGGCGGACAGGCGGATAAGTGAGTGAGTATTCACCTCTTCGATGCCAAGCGTTTCGCCAGTCACGTCAGCTTTGTTGCGTACCACGGTAATCGGCAGCGTTTTTGGCAGGCGCGCCATAAATTCTGGCCAGATCTGATCAGGCTCAGTCGCCTGCGTGGTGGTGCCGTCTACCATGAACAGCACGCGATCGGCCTGTTCGATTTCCTGCCAGGCGCGCTCAATACCAATGCGTTCGACTTCGTCGCTGGCATCGCGCAGCCCAGCGGTGTCGATGATATGCAGCGGCATGCCATCTATATGGATGTGCTCGCGTAGTACGTCGCGTGTGGTTCCCGCGATATCCGTCACAATGGCGGCTTCACGACCGGCTAACGCATTGAGTAAGCTGGATTTACCGGCATTAGGACGACCCGCAATCACCACCTTCATCCCTTCCCGCAGCAGGCTACCCTGATGCGCTTCGGCTCTGACGGCATCCAGATCGGCCATCACGCCATTGAGCTGTGCTTCAATTTTGCCATCGGAGAGAAAGTCGATCTCTTCATCTGGGAAGTCGATGGCAGCCTCGACGTAGATTCGCAGGTGAGTGAGTGCTTCCACTAACTGATTTATACGGGTCGAAAATACGCCTTGTAGAGAGTTTAGCGCTGAGCGAGCGGCCTGTTCCGAGCTGGCATCAATCAGGTCGGCGATGGCTTCCGCCTGCGCGAGGTCGAGTTTGTCGTTCAGGAAGGCGCGTTCAGAGAATTCGCCAGGACGCGCAATCCGCACGGTAGACAGCGTCAGAATACGTTGCAAGAGCAAATCAAGAATAACCGGACCGCCGTGACCCTGAAGCTCCAGCACGTCTTCACCGGTAAAGGAGTTCGGGCCGGGAAACCAGAGGGCGATACCTTGATCGAGCGTGGTGCCGTTGGCATCACGAAACGGCAGGTAATCGGCGTGGCGCGGCTTGGGGAGCTTACCCAGAACGGCATGCGCCACGTCTGCGGCCGCCTGTCCTGAAATGCGTAAAATACCCACGCCTCCGCGTCCCGGTGGCGTGGCTTGGGCGACGATGGTGTCGGTATTACTCATAATGTTCTCTCTGCATTGATGCCTGTCTGGCAGGCTATTTTACGTATCGTTGGCTGATAAAACAGCCAGTAAAAAAATAAGGCGGTCAATGACCGCCTTACTCTTTCTATCGGTTAGCCATCAACCGGGTTATTTTTTCTCGCGGCTATGCAAGCCACGTTTTTCCAGACCGCGGTAGATCAACTGCTGCTGGAGAATGGTAACCAGGTTGCTGACGATGTAGTACATAACCAGACCTGACGGGAACCACAGGAAGAAGACGGTAAAGATGACCGGCATGTAGGTCATGATCTTCTGCTGCATTGGGTCGGTCACGGTGGTTGGTGACATCTTCTGGATGAAGAACATCGTCACGCCCATCAGGATCGGCAGAATGTAGTACGGGTCTTGTGCGGACAGGTCATGAATCCACAGAGCGAACGGCGCGTGACGCAGTTCAACGGAGCCCATCAGCATGTAATACAGTGCCAGGAAGATCGGCATCTGAATCAGCAGCGGGAAGCAGCCGCCCAGCGGGTTCACTTTCTCTGATTTGTACAGCGCCATCATTTCCTGACTCATGCGCTGTTTGTCATCACCAATACGCTCACGCATCGCTTGCAGTTTAGGCTGCAGCAAACGCATTTTCGCCATAGAGGTGTATTGCGCTTTCGTCAGCGGATACATGATACCGCGCACGATAAAGGTAATGGCAATGATGGAGAAGCCCCAGTTGCCGATAAAGCTATGCAGGAATTTCAGCAGCTTAAACAGCGGCTGAGAAATAAACCACAGCCAGCCGTAATCTACAGTCAGATCCAGATGCGGTGCGACTGCAGCCATCTTGTCCTGAATTTCTGGGCCAACCCACAGGGTGGTCTTCAGATCCTGCTGGCTACCTGCGGCAACCACAACCGGAGCGGATTTGAAACCAATAGCGGCCTGACCGTTCCCCAGCTTGCTGGTATAGAAGGTGTTAGCGCCTGCTGTCGTCGGGATCCACGCGGTTGCGAAGTACTGTTGCAACATCGCTACCCAGCCACCGTTGGTGGTGATGTTCAGGTTTTCGTCCATGTCGCTGAAGCTGTACTTTTTGTACTTGTCTTCACTGGAAGAGAACGCTGCGCCACGATAAGTGTGCAGTGCAAAGTTGCTGCTGCCAGTATCGCGGTGCTTAGGCAACTCCATAGACTGCTTTAACTGACCGAACAGTGTGAGTTCCAGAGGCTGAGCGCTGGTGTTGTTGACGCTATAGTCAACGTTCAGCGCATAGTCGCCACGTTTCAGAACAAACGTTTTGGTGTAGGTGACGCCGTCAGCTGCGGTGTATGTCATCGGGATACGCAGTTCGCTCTGACCATCCGCCAGCTCGAAGCTATCTTGCGTGGTGGTAAACAGCGGACGCGGGCCGTTAGCTGGGTTGTCCGGGCCGTTTTTGCCGGTCAAACCGCTCTGAGCCTGATAGACAAACTCGGATGTGGTTTCCAGCAGGTGGAAAGGTTTATCTGAACCCAATGTGTCCGGGTAAGCCAGCAGATGCGCTTGCTCGATGTCGCCGCCACGCGTGTTGATTGTCAGCGACAGTACATCGGTTTTCACTGTGATCAGTTTGCCTTGACCGCTGGCTGGTACGCCCTGGTTGGTAGCATCACCGGTCACTGCGTTCGTCGCCTGCTGTATGGCCTGCGTGGTTGCTGGCGGATTTTTATCCGTCTCCCAAGCCTGCCAAAGCATAAAGGTTACGAATAGCAGAGCGATGAGAAGAAGATTGCGTTGCGAATCCATCGTTAATGTTCTCTGTTATTGTCGGTTTTTGGCGGTACGGGATCATCACCACCAGGGTTCAAAGGATGGCATTTTAATACGCGTTTAAGCGTCAACCAACAGCCTTTTATCATGCCGAACCTGCGTATTGCTTCAATACCGTATTGCGAGCACGTTGGCCGGAACCGACAATGCGGTCCGAGCAACGGGCTGATAACGAGTTGATAACCGCGTATCAACCCGATCAGGAGTCGGGAGCCAAACGACAATGCCGACGCCATAGTTTTTCCAATGCTTCCGTCAGGGTACGGTTATCCAGTTCAGACACCCCTTTTTTCACGAGCACGACAAAATCCATTGAAGGCAATGAATGTTGGTGCAGGCGAAAGCTTTCGCGCGTCAGGCGTTTAATCCGATTGCGTTCATGAGCACGTTTTACATGCTTTTTGGCGACGGTAAGACCGATGCGGGGATGCCCCAGCGAGTTCAGGCGGCCGAGAATGGTGATATGCGGCGTGCCAGCCCGTTGTGGTTGCTGGAAGACGAAAGTGAAATGACTGGGAGTTAACAAACGTAACTCCCTGGGAAATGCTAGCTTAACCACTCGGTGGGTTAGCTTTTATTACTTAGAAACAGACAGACGAGTACGGCCTTTCGCACGACGGCGGGCCAGAACTTGACGACCATTTTTGGTGGCCATACGAGCACGGAAACCATGGCTACGGTTACGCTTCAATACGGACGGTTGGAAAGTGCGTTTCATGGCGATTTCTACCTAAACTTGGAAAATTATAACTTCACAGTAAACGCGTTTGGCTGTTCGGCGTGAAAAAATGACCGACGCCTCAATCGCATATCACAGCTATATAACGGAAAGAGGCAGGATTGTAATAATTGTACAGTCCTGAGTCAATTAACATCACACTTAACACGCCAGCCATTCCGATTATTTTTGGAATTTCTGCCTGCCAGAGCACAGAAAAGGCGTAGACGCGCGGGCAGGGAATTATACGGACTCTGTTGCAAAGCGCAAGGATCCTCCAACGATCTGTCCCACAAGATCATGATCGATGTCACCGTAACGATCGTGTCTCCGAGAGTATGCTTGGGTGCGCTTTACCGTAAGCGGCTAAAATGTGTGCTAGCCGCCCCTCTGCCGTGTTGCAGGGTGTGGCGATAAGAATAGCCTGTGGATAAAAAGGATCGAAACTGTGCAGAAGGGGAAGATCTCTTCGGCGGATTAGGTTATGATCCGCGGTTCCGTTAGCGATCCTTTTGACGGGATCGTCGGAGTAAACCGCCGCGCTACGTGGTGTGTCTGCTGTCTGAATTGTGAATGAAACAATCGTGGATGACGCAGGCGCCAAAAAATCATGAGTCACATAAATAACGTCTTATTCTTTTCTTTTTGATCGTTCTTGTTCGAGTGGAGTCCGCCGTGTCACTTTCGCTTTGGCAGCAGTGTCTTGCCCGTTTGCAGGATGAGTTACCTGCCACAGAATTCAGTATGTGGATACGCCCGTTGCAGGCGGAGCTGAGTGATAACACTCTGGCGCTCTACGCCCCCAATCGCTTTGTGCTGGATTGGGTCCGTGATAAATACTTAAATAATATCAATGTCCTGCTGAATGATTTCTGCGGGATGGATGCCCCTTTACTGCGTTTCGAAGTGGGGAGCAAACCGTTGGTTCAGACGGTAAGCCAGCCTGCGCAGTCGCACCACAATCCTGTCAGCGTTGCGCGGCAACAGCCAGTGCGTACGGCACCGGTACGGCCAAGCTGGGATAATTCGCCTGTCCAGGCAGAGCATACCTACCGTTCGAATGTGAACCCCAAGCATACGTTTGATAACTTCGTTGAGGGTAAATCGAACCAGTTAGCCCGCGCAGCGGCGCGTCAGGTGGCCGATAACCCAGGCGGCGCATATAACCCGCTGTTTCTTTATGGCGGCACTGGCTTGGGTAAAACGCACTTATTGCACGCGGTGGGGAATGGCATCATTGCCCGTAAGCCCAACGCAAAAGTGGTTTACATGCACTCCGAGCGTTTCGTGCAGGATATGGTTAAAGCATTGCAGAACAATGCGATTGAAGAATTCAAACGCTACTACCGTTCTGTTGATGCGCTGCTGATCGATGATATCCAATTCTTTGCTAATAAAGAGCGTTCGCAGGAAGAGTTCTTTCATACCTTTAATGCGTTGCTGGAAGGCAACCAGCAAATCATCCTGACGTCTGACCGCTACCCGAAAGAGATCAACGGCGTGGAAGATCGCCTGAAATCCCGCTTTGGTTGGGGATTAACGGTCGCGATTGAACCGCCAGAGCTGGAAACCCGCGTGGCGATTCTGATGAAGAAAGCGGATGAAAACGACATTCGTCTGCCTGGCGAAGTGGCGTTCTTTATTGCCAAACGCCTGCGCTCTAACGTGCGTGAGCTGGAAGGCGCACTGAACCGCGTTATCGCGAATGCCAATTTTACCGGTCGCTCGATCACCATTGATTTTGTGCGTGAGGCGCTGCGCGATCTGCTGGCGTTGCAGGAAAAACTGGTTACTATCGACAATATTCAAAAGACCGTGGCGGAATACTATAAAATTAAGGTAGCCGACCTGCTGTCTAAACGTCGTTCCCGCTCGGTGGCGCGTCCGCGCCAGATGGCGATGGCGTTGGCGAAAGAACTGACGAATCACAGCCTGCCGGAAATCGGCGATGCCTTTGGCGGGCGTGACCATACGACGGTGTTGCATGCCTGCCGAAAGATTGAGCAGTTGCGTGAAGAAAGCCACGACATCAAAGAAGATTTTTCCAATTTAATCAGAACTCTATCGTCATAACACTATGAAATTTATTGTTGAACGCGAACGTCTGTTAAAGCCATTACAACAGGTCAGCAGCCCGCTGGGCGGCCGACCAACTTTACCGATTCTGGGCAACCTGCTGATTCAGGTGACGGAAGGCGTGCTGTCGCTGACCGGTACCGATCTGGAAATGGAGATGGTGGCGAAGGTTGCGCTGACGCAGCCGCATGAACCGGGTGCCACGACCGTCCCTGCCCGCAAACTGTTTGATATTTGCCGGGGTCTGCCGGAAGGCGCGGAAATCACGATTATGCTGGATGGCGATCGCATGTTGGTGCGCTCTGGCCGCAGTCGTTTCTCGCTGTCCACGCTGCCCGCAGTGGATTTCCCTAATCTGGACGACTGGCAGAGCGAGGTTGAATTCTCTCTGCCGCAGGCGACGATGAAGCGTTTGATCGAAGCGACGCAGTTTTCGATGGCGCATCAGGATGTTCGTTACTACCTCAACGGTATGCTGTTTGAAACCGAAGGTGAAGAGCTGCGCACGGTCGCGACCGATGGTCACCGTTTGGCGGTTTGCTCCATGCCGGTTGGCCAATCTTTACCGTCACATTCGGTGATCGTGCCGCGTAAAGGCGTGATGGAGTTGGTGCGTCTGCTGGATGGTGGTGATACCCCGCTGCAGTTGCAAATCGGCAGCAACAATATTCGTGCGCATGTCGGTGACTTCATTTTCACGTCCAAGCTGGTTGATGGTCGTTTCCCTGATTATCGCCGCGTATTGCCGAAGAATCCGGATAAAACGCTGGAAGCCAGCTGCGATCTGCTCAAGCAGGCCTTCTCCCGTGCGGCGATTTTATCGAATGAAAAATTCCGCGGTGTGCGTCTGCATCTGATTAAGAATCAGCTCAAAATTACTGCTAACAACCCAGAGCAGGAAGAAGCGGAAGAGATTCTGGATGTACAGTACGACAGCACCGAGATGGAAATCGGCTTTAACGTTAGCTACGTACTGGATGTGCTAAACGCGCTGAAATGCGAAGGTGTGCGTTTACTGCTAACTGATTCCGTTTCCAGCGTGCAAATCGAAGATAGCGCCAGCCGGGCGGCGGCTTATGTCGTCATGCCAATGCGCCTCTAGCAAATAGGTGGGCTTATCCGGCCCGCCTTTACTCACTCGAATAGCGTCGTATGGCCCTTACTCGTCTTCTCATCAAAGATTTCCGCAATATCGAGGCGGCCGATCTGGCGCTGGTTCCCGGCTTTAATTTTTTAGTCGGTGCCAACGGCAGTGGTAAAACCAGCGTGCTGGAAGCGATTTATACGCTAGGGCACGGGCGGGCGTTTCGTAGTATTCAGGCAGGGCGCGTGATTCGTCACGATCAGCCGGAATTTGTACTACATGGTCGTATTGACGGTACGGAAACGGAGCGATCCGTTGGGTTAAGCAAAAACCGTCAGGGCGACAGCAAGGTGCGGATTGACGGCAGCGACGGCCATAAAGTCGCTGAACTGGCGCAACTGCTACCGATACAGCTGATCACCCCGGAAGGATTTACCCTGCTCAACGGCGGCCCGAAATTTCGTCGTGCTTTTCTCGACTGGGGCTGTTTCCATAATGAGCCCGGCTTTTTCGCGGCCTGGAGCAACATGAAGCGTTTGTTGCGCCAGCGTAATGCGGCGCTGCGTCAGGTGAGTCACTATGGGCAACTCAGAGCCTGGGATCAGGAACTGGTGCCGCTGGCGGAACGTATCAGCGAGTGGCGTGCGCAATATAGCGCGGCGATTGCCAATGATATCGCCACGACCTGTACGCAATTTTTGCCTGAATTTTCTCTCAGTTTCTCTTTCCAGCGCGGCTGGGATAAAGAAAGTGAGTACGCCGAACTGCTGGAACGGCAGTTCGAACGCGACCGTATGTTAGGTTATACGGCGCTGGGGCCGCATAAAGCCGACTTCCGCATCCGCGCCAGCGGCGTGGCCGTCGAGGATATGTTGTCCCGTGGTCAGCTCAAGCTGCTGATGTGTGCGCTGAGGCTGGCTCAGGGTGAATTTCTCACCCGTCAGAACGGACTGCGCTGTCTGTATCTGATCGATGATTTTGCTTCCGAACTGGATAGTACCCGCCGCCGTTTGCTAGCCGAACGGTTAAAAGCCACTCATGCACAGGTTTTTGTCAGCGCAGTCAGCGCTGAACAGATAGAGGACATGGTTGGTGAAAAGGGCAAGATGTTCCGCGTAGAACAGGGTAAAATAACGGTTCAATCACAGGACTAAAATGAGCGAGAAACGTTGATGTCGAATTCTTATGACTCCTCAAGTATCAAGGTATTGAAAGGGCTGGATGCGGTACGTAAACGCCCAGGTATGTATATCGGCGATACGGACGACGGTACCGGCCTGCATCACATGGTATTCGAGGTTGTGGACAACGCTATCGACGAAGCACTCGCTGGCTATTGTAAAGACATTATCATCACCATCCATGCTGATAACTCGGTATCGGTGCAGGATGATGGCCGTGGTATTCCGACCGGCATTCATGAAGAAGAAGGTATCTCCGCCGCCGAAGTCATCATGACCGTGCTGCATGCGGGCGGTAAATTCGATGATAACTCGTATAAAGTCTCCGGCGGCCTGCACGGCGTAGGGGTTTCCGTGGTTAACGCCCTGTCGGAAAAACTGAAGCTGGTTATTCACCGCGACGGCAAACTTCACGAACAAACCTATAAACACGGCGTAGCGCAGGCTCCGCTGGCTGTGACGGGTGAAACCAACAGAACCGGTACGACGGTACGTTTCTGGCCGAGCCATGAGACGTTCACCAACGTGGTAGAATTTGAGTATGAAATTCTGGCCAAGCGTCTGCGCGAGCTGTCGTTCCTGAACTCCGGCGTGTCTATCCGCCTGATCGATGAGCGTGAGAAAGATAAAGCCGATCATTACCATTATGAAGGCGGCATCAAGGCGTTTGTTGATTACCTGAACCGTAACAAGACGCCAATTCACCCGAACGTGTTTTATTTCTCGATGACGAAAGACGACATCGGCGTGGAAGTAGCGTTGCAGTGGAATGATGGTTTCCAGGAAAACATTTACTGCTTTACCAACAACATTCCGCAACGTGACGGTGGTACGCACCTGGCCGGTTTCCGTGCCGCGATGACCCGTACGCTGAATAACTACATGGATAAAGAAGGCTACAGCAAGAAAGCCAAAATTAGCGCCACCGGTGACGATGCGCGCGAAGGGCTGATTGCCGTGGTTTCCGTGAAAGTGCCGGATCCGAAATTCTCCTCGCAGACCAAAGACAAGCTGGTTTCTTCCGAAGTGAAAACTGCTGTTGAATCGCTGGTGAACGAAAAGCTGGTGGATTATCTGATGGAAAATCCATCGGATGCCAAAATCGTGGTCGGTAAAATTATTGATGCTGCCCGTGCCCGTGAAGCGGCGCGTAAAGCACGTGATATGACGCGTCGTAAGGGTGCGCTCGATCTGGCTGGCCTGCCGGGCAAGCTGGCGGACTGTCAGGAACGTGACCCCGCGCTGTCTGAACTGTACCTGGTGGAAGGGGACTCAGCGGGCGGCTCCGCCAAACAGGGGCGTAACCGTAAGAACCAGGCGATTCTGCCGCTGAAGGGTAAAATCCTGAATGTTGAGAAAGCCCGTTTTGACAAGATGCTTTCCTCACAGGAAGTCGCGACGCTGATCACCGCGTTGGGCTGCGGCATTGGCCGTGATGAATATAACCCGGACAAACTGCGCTACCACAACATCATCATCATGACCGATGCTGACGTGGATGGTTCGCACATCCGTACTCTGCTGTTGACCTTCTTCTATCGTCAACTGCCTGAAATTGTTGAGCGTGGTCACGTGTATATTGCTCAGCCGCCGCTGTACAAGGTGAAAAAAGGCAAGCAGGAACAGTACATCAAAGATGATGAAGCTATGGACCAGTACCAGATCGCACTGGCGCTGGACGGCGCGACGCTGCATACCAATGCACAGGCTCCTGCGCTGGCGGGTGAACCGCTGGAGAAACTGGTTTCTGAACATTACGCCGTACAGAAGATGATTGGCCGTATGGAGCGTCGCTTCCCGCGTGCGTTCTTGAACCGTCTGATTTATCAACCAACATTGGCTGAAGCCGATTTGGGCGAGCGTGAAAAAGTACAGGCGTGGGCGGAATCGCTGGTTAGCAGCCTAAACGAAAACGAGATTCACGGCAGCACATACAGCTTTGTCATCCATCACGATGAAGAGCGCAGCGTATTTGAACCGGCGCTGCGCGTGCGTACGCACGGTGTGGATACCGATTATCCGCTGGGTGCAGGCTTCGTCGCGGGTAGCGAATACCGCAAATTGAATCAGCTGGGCGAAAAACTGCGCGGCCTGATTGAAGAAGATGCGTACATCGAACGTGGCGAGCGTCGCCAGCCCGTTGCCAGTTTTGAACAGGCGCTGGAGTGGCTGGTGAAAGAATCCCGCCGTGGCTTGACCGTACAGCGTTATAAAGGTCTGGGTGAAATGAACCCGGATCAGCTGTGGGAAACCACGATGGATCCGACCAGCCGCCGCATGCTGCGTGTCACAGTTAAAGACGCCATTGCTGCCGATGAGCTGTTCACAACGCTGATGGGTGATGCCGTTGAACCGCGTCGTGCGTTTATCGAAGAGAACGCCCTGAAAGCGATGAATATCGATATCTAATTCGATCTACGTTGTTATCGTTATCTGAGCCAGCTCCCTGTGGAGCTGGCTTTTTTATGCCACTAAACTCACCAAATCCGCAGTCGATCCCGCTACAGAGAAGGCAGCAGTGCTGGCTAACCGTTGGATAGCGCTTTTACTGTGACTGAATGGCAGCCATCAATCGGCAGACCAGTGTTTTCGCCATCTCCGGCTCGGTCACGTTGGCGAATCCCATCAGTAGCCCGCTGTGTGATGTCCTGCGAATTTGCCACTGGCTCAGAGCCTGAATGGCAAGGCCGTTAGATTGGGCCGCCGCAGCCAGAGATTTATCATCCTCCCGCTGAGCCAGCTTCGCGAGTACATGAATACCACCTGCCTGCGGCTGGATGTCCAGACGTGAACCTAACGCCTGCAAGAGTGCATCGACCAAATAGCCGCGTCGCGTCGCATAAAGCGAGCGCATCCTTCGTAGGTGGCGAGCAAAGTGCCCTTGATCCATGAAATCGGCCACCGTTGCCTGAGGCAGAATCGAACCAGGGCCACAAAGGTGATTTGCCGCGTCTCTAAACCGTTCGACCTGCGGTTCAGGGACAACCAGATAGGCCAGACGCAAGCCTGGGAACAGCACCTTGCTGAAGGTGCCTGTGTAAAGCACGCGTCCGTCGCGATCCAGGCTTTTTAGCGGTGGTAGTGGTCGGCCGTGGTAACGGAACTCACTGTCGTAGTCATCTTCAATGATCCACGCTTGGCGGTGGCTAGCCCATTCCAGCAGTTGTAACCGCCTTGGCAGGGATAGTGCTACCCCCATCGGACTTTGGTGCGTCGGTGTCACCAAGGCAAAACGTGCATCGGCAGCTCGCTGTTGGCCGATGTCTACATTCAAACCGTCTTCATCTACGGGCACAGGCTCCAGATTCATGCCCGCACGCTCCAGAAACTGGCGGGCGAAAATGTAGCCAGGATCTTCGTACCACCCAACATCACCGGGTTGTAACAATGCGCGGCATACCAGTTCCAGCGCACCCCGGTAGCCGGGTGTAATGAATACCTGCTCGTGCGTGCAAGTGATGCCACGTGAGATGGCGAGATAGGTCGCAATGGATCGGCGCAGAGGTTCGTATCCCACAGGGTCGGGATAATTCATGGCTACCGTATCCAGAGTGCGAAGATTGTGGCCGGATAAACGTGTCCAAACCTTGCGTGGAAACGCATCTAGTGCCGGCAAACCCAGTTGGAAAGGCTGGGGGGAATCGACCGCCAGCGCTTTCGGCTGAGAATGCTCCTTGGCGGCAGGTTGGGACACCGTGACAGGCAGTGACTCGCCAAGACTGTCCAGATGGGGCGAAACGATCGTGCCTGCCGGGCCACGAGCCAGAAAATAGCCCTCACTGATGAGAATCTGGTAAGCCATTTCGACCGTACCCCGTGCCAGATTCAGTTCACTGGCGAGGCTGCGAACGGAAGGTACGCGATCTCCTGGATGGAGTTTTCCGGCGGCAATCGCGTCTCGGTAGCGTCGATACAACTGTAAATAGAGCGGCGTATCGTGCTTTCGGCTTGTCCTCAACGGCTGAATATTCATATGCCATGTCCTATTTATTTATTCAGTTTTTGCACCTTTTTACTAGGTCATTATTTTCCTAAAGTACGGATTCGATGACAAGGAGATCGACATGAGCCACTTCCGATTGAGCCTTATTGACAGCGAACAGGACTACTTGGCCTGTTTTGACACCATGCACGAACTGCGACCTCATCTTCTCGATGCTGCCACATTCGTGGCACAGGTTCGCCGCCAAGCCCAGCAAGGCTATCGTCTGATGGCAGCTTGGCAGGGCGATCGGGTCATGGCGGTGGCGGGTTATCGCATCCAGGAAAACCTGCTGTATGGACGGTTCCTCTACGTCGATGATCTGGTCGCCGTTGCGGGAGCCCGCCGTCAGAGTCTGGGCTGCATGCTGATCGAGGCGCTGCGTGAGGAAGCTCAACGGCAAGACTGTGCTCATCTGGTGCTCGATACCGCCTTGGGGAATGCCCTTGCGCAACGTTTCTATTTCCGCCAAGGTCTGCTGTCCAAAGGGTTGCATTTTAGCCAAGCGTTATAGGTACAACGAACGATGCATCCACTTCTTTTTCTGGAATACCGCCCTGTCCGCCATGGGTATTCGCAACATGCAGCTCGTGTACTTGCAGAGCTGTCCGAAGCATTGGCCAAAACACGCCATGCGTTGATTCCGTTTCTTGTTCTTTCACTTCCTACCGGAGACCTTCCATGAGCACACTTCGCTTGCCTTACCAAACTCTCTCGCCTGAAGCCTACCAAGGGCTTACCCTCACCAAGAAAGCGCTGGACAAGAGCAGTCTTGGAAAACCGTTGATCGAACTGGTCTATTTGCGGATTTCGCAAATCAATGGCTGCGCCTTCTGCCTGGAGATGCACGCAGCGGCCCTACGTGCTGGCGGCGTACCGGATGCTAAGCTAGACAGTCTGGCTGGCTGGCGTGTGAGCGATCATTTCAGTGAACGCGAGCGCGTGGCGTTGGCCTGGACGGAATCGCTGGTGGATGTGGCTCGTAGCCACGCACCTGATGAGGATTTCGAACCACTCAAGTCACATTTCAGCGATACGGAAGTTGCCGACCTGAGCTTTGCCATCTCGCTGATGAGCGCCTTCAATCGCTTGGCGATAGGCATGCGTCAGTAAGACCTGGGTATACGGATGGCTTTGCCGCCATCCGCCGTTTGAGCATGTGGCGTGTCTCTTCACCGCCTTTCATCAGGCCAGCGCACGTCGTTTGGCGCTGTGCATTTCCTGTAGCAGCGTGATGAAAGATGTAATCAGCATAAAGATGACGGCAGACCAGAAAATGGCGTGAGGATGGCCGTTATCCAGCAGCCAGCCGAACAGCACTGGCCCCGCCGCGCCACCCAGATTAAAGCCGGTGGAGACAATCCCAAACACCCGTCCTTCTGCCCCCGGTGGGGACGCGGCACGCACCAGCATATCCCGGGAAGGGGCAATCATGCCGGAGAGGAAACCGGCAGCAGCCAGCAATGGCACAAGCACGATAGTCGGTAAGGAATACATGGCAACGATACTGACTAGCACGGCGGTTGCGGCTAGCGCAGCCGTCGCCACCAGCCCGTGGCGCTTGGTTTTATCCGCCAGTGAGCCGCCAGCCAATACGCCAAAGGCGCTGGCGAACAGGAAGGCGGTAAGCGCCACGTTAGCCTGTGAAAGGGACAAATCGTAGCCCGTGACTAACGCCGTTACCGAGAAGTTTTGGATCGAGCCCGTACTTAAATTCAGCAGCAGGAACAGAATGAGCAGCGCCAGAATCGGCAGCGTGAATACAGGCGCGCGCGATTTGCTCGGTTGGGTACCTGTTGCCGCCGCAGGTTTCACTCGGATAGGCTCATCGCGATCCGTCAGAAGCAGCGGTATGGTCAGTAAGCCGAGGACGCCAGAAACGATAAATGCGCTACTGATACCGGAAAAGGCGGCAACGGACAGCAAAATACCGGGCGCAATGGCGGTGCCCAGAAAGCCGGAAAACGTATGCACCGAGAACGCGCGGCCCATGCGTTTCTCATCAATCCCACGCGACAGCAAAGCGTAATCCGCCGGATGATAAACCGCGTTCGCCACCCCAGCGAGCCCCATCGCGGCGACCAGCCAAACGTAGCTGCCTGAGAAACCGAGCGAGAGAAAACAGAGGCTCCCGAGCGTGATCCCGGCGGTTAATGTGCGTCGCGCGCCGATGCGGTCCACCATAAAACCAATCGGCGTCTGTACGCAGGCGGAGACAATGTTGAATACACTGAGCGCAAACCCGAGTTCGACAAAGCTGATATCGCGCTGGGCTGACAGCAGCGGAATGAGCGCGGGCAGCACCATCATATGGAAATGACTCACCAGATGCGCTGATGAGATTTGCGCCAGTAGCGGTAGTTTTATGAATTTCATGTTGTTTTTGCAGCTTACAGGTCTGTAGATTTTATTATCGTGAGAGCTGGCGCAGGAACAGGGCGTCACTCCCTGGCAAAGGGATCATAAGGTTAGCATATTACTTATATCATCTATGGCGAATATTGATACCCGCCTTTTCGGCAGAATAGGGAGAGAACGGCATGACGATAAAATCGTATTTGGGTGGGTGTTTATGTGGTCAGATTCGTTCGAGGATTGCTGCCCGCGCTGGGAATAAATCACAGGCCGTTTCCGGCCTGTGCGGGATTGTTGATGGTGAAGGTCTGTGATTACGAGAGCTTAAATACCAGCACCGTTTGCGCGAGCTGTCTGGCTTGCTCTTCCAATGACGCGGCTGCCGCCGTGGCTTCCTGCACCAGCGCGGCGTTCTGCTGGGTGACACCGTCCATCTCGTGAACCGCCTGCGTCACTTGGCTGATTCCGCGCGATTGTTCATCCGATGCTGAGACAATCTCGTCCATGATGTCTTTTACCGACGTGACGGCACTCAGCATTTCCTGCATGGTCTCACCGGCGTTCTGAACCAGCGTGACGCCGCTATCGACGCGGCTGGCGGACTCCGTAATCAGCGCGGTGATGTCTTTTACGGCACTGGCGCTGCGCTGCGCCAGGTTACGCACCTCGTTGGCAACAACGGCAAAACCGCGCCCTTGTTCGCCCGCTCTGGCAGCTTCCACCGCCGCGTTGAGTGCCAGAATATTGGTCTGGAACGCGATGCCGTTGATGATGCTGGTAATGTCGGCAATCTTCTTCGAACTGTCGTCGATCTCACTCATAATGTGAACAACCTGACCGACTATCTTGTCGCCTTTCTGAGCGATCTGCGCGGCATTCTGTGCCAGCGTTGTGGCGTTATGAGCGTTATCCGCATTCTGTTTCACCGTCGCCGTAATCTGTTCCATGCTGGCGGCGGTTTCTTCCAACGCCGCCGCTTGCTGCTCGGTGCGGGAAGCCAGATCGGTGTTGCCCGCTGCAATTTCCGTCGCACCGTGGCTGACGGATTCGCTGGTGCTAATCAGCTGCTCGGCGATATCTCTCAACTGCGTCTGCATGGCGTTCATGGCGTAAAAAATACTGCTGTCATCCTTCGGTTGCACAGGGATGGTCTGTGTTAAATCCCCTTGTGCGACGGACAGAGCGATCTGCGCGGCCTGAGCGGGTTCGCCACCGATCGGACGAGCGACCTTGCGGTTAAAAATGATGCCCAGCACGCCGGAAACCACCACGATACTCAGCACCATAAGCAGCAGCCCCACGTTGCGCTGCTGTGCGGTTTCCGCCATCACCACATTGACGGGGGCGGACAGGCCGAGCATCCAAGGCGTACCGGTATTGCCGATTTTTACCGGCACATACACGTTAAACGCCGGTGTGTTCAGCACGGCATTGTCACGTTCGATCTGATACGGCTGACCTGTGGTGACATGCTCAAGCAGCGTCGGGTCGTTTGCAATTTTCTTGGTTATCCGGGCTTTGTCAGGATGAGAAATGTAGGCACCAGTGTGGGACAGCAGCTGGGCGTAGCCCGTGCCTTCATAGGGTTTGATGTTGTTGGTGAGCTGTTGCAGCGTGTCCAGAGAAAAATCCGCTGTGACGGAGCCGTAAAACTTGTTGTTGATGATGATGGGCACGGCAATGGAGGTCAGCAGAACATCGACGCCGTTGTAGGGGTAGCTATACGGTTCCAGAATCACTTCTTTCTGGAGTTTTTTCGGCAGCAGATAGTAGTCGCCGCTGCCGGGCGTTTCATAATCCACCAGATTATGCAGAGCAACGTTGCCTGCGGTATCGCGGTCAACGTAGCGGACGAAGCGACCTTGCGGGTCCTGATCGGGTTGACCGACGTACTCCCGATCTTTGCCGTCAAACGCATCGGGTTCCCACGCCAGCGACATCGAAAGGAAATCAGGATGACTCTTTAGCGCATTTTTCAGCAGCGTCTCAGCGGTTTTTCGATCGGCGTTGCCTGCTTCTTGCAGACTGACAACGCTCTGCACCAGATTACGTGCCGCATGTAGCGCGACATCCAGCTTTTGCTGAATAAGATAGCTGTTGGTATACGCCGTTTGCTCAAGATACTGCTGTGCGATGGTCTTTTGCTGCTGGCCAGATTGCCAAATCAGCAGGCCGATGGTGAGAATAAAACCGAGTGCGATGGTGGTGACGCCCGCCATGAGCATCAGCATACGTGTGCTGAGCTTTCTTTTTAACGTGGCTGGCGAGGCATGAATGGATGGGTTGCTGTGGTTAACCGGTAACAGTGTTGTAGACATATGCGTAATATCCCCTGGGATATAAGCGCCTATACCCGTCATACTTCAAGCTGCATATGCGTTGGCTGCGCTTGCTCACCCGAATCACTTACTCAAGTAAGCTCATCGGGATTCCCTCGCTTGCCGCCTTCCTGCAACTCGAATTATTTAGAGTCTATAGGTACTTTTTTTATAAAAAGAATCAATCGATTGTCTTCCTTTCTGTTTTTGGGTCATTCCCTTGTGCGACTCGTCATTATTTGTGATGTAAGTCACAAAGAAATTATCGGCGGGAAACAATATCTCTTTAGGTTGTTCACGAAAATGTCACAAATCAGCGAGGGGCATAAATCGGCATCGATGTGAACGGACAGAACAGTGAGGCAGGGCGCCTCACTGCATGAGCGAGGATTAGGCCGCAGGGCCTTTGCTGACGGAATCGCGGATAATCAATTCGCCTTTGAAGGCTGGCGCAGGCGCGACGGTTTCACCCTCCAGTCGGCACAGCAGCTTCTCAAGGGTATAGCTGATCATCTCGGCGACGGGCACATGCACGGTAGTCAGGGGTGGGTAGAACCATGATGCCATCGGTAAATCATCGAACCCCAGCAGCGAGACATCTTGCGGAATCGCGAGGCCGTGTTCGCGCAGCGCTTTGGCCGCGCCAATCGCCATGTCGTCATTGCTGGCGACGAGTGCGCTAAAGGTGGCCGACCGCTGAAGCAGGATTTGTGTCGCCGTATAGCCGCTGTCATGGGTCCAGTCACCTGGCGCAACCAGCCCGTCATTATAGGGAACCCCGTTTTCCTCCAGCGCCTGCCGGTAGCCCGTCAGTCGGCTTGTGCCGGTAGGGGAGTTCGCCGCTCCGCAGACAAACGCGATATCACGGTGGCCCTGTGCAATCAGGTAATTGACGGCATCATGGCAGTGCTGCTGGTGATTGGCGCAGATGCCATTATCGCCGTGTTGATGCAGTGTGCGGTTCACGACCATGATTGGTTGATCGTGCTGTTCGATAATCTCTTCCAGCTCATTCGTGGAAAGAAAACGCGGATAGATAATGACGGCATCGCAGCGTAAATCGAGCAGGAACTGGATCGCTTCGCGCTCTTCTGCCGCGCTGTGCTTGCCATCCGCCATGATGAGCTGTCGCCCGTATTTCTCCGTCATGGTTGCCGTTTGGAACAGCAATTCGCTGAAATAGGGGCCGCTGTACAACGTGTTGGTCACAACCAAACCAATAATTTGCGATTTGCTCGTGGCGAGCTGGCGCGCCAGCAGGTTGGGCCGGTAGCCAATCTCTTCAATCGCCTGGAATACCCGATCTCGCGTGGTCTTACTGACGTAGTTATTCCCTGTCAGCACGCGTGATACGGTGGCTTTGGATACACCGGCTTTTTTCGCTACATCGAGCATGGTTACCATCGTACTTTCCCGTTCTCCTGTACTGCCTGATGTCGTCATTATAGGGATATTTCCTCTCTTTTTATCATCAATACAGAATATGGGGATAAAAATATTCCTCACTTGCGCTATTTATGATCGCCTTCAAAAAATAGTAAAAACAATATGAAACCGGTTGCATATTATTTTGTGTCTTGCTTGAATAATAAAAAAACGGACGGTGAGGTGCAGTATGAATAAGATTTTACTCTGTTGCGCAGCAGGAATGTCTACCAGCATGCTGGTACAGCGGATGGAAAAGGTCGCCGAGAAAAATGCGATCGCTGTTGAGATAAAAGCCGTGGGTTTTGACGAGTTTAATGAGCTGATTGATGAATATGATTGCTGTCTTTTGGGGCCGCAGATTAAGTATAAGTTACCTGAATTCAAGGTGATAGCTGACGAGAAAGCGAAGCCGATCGCGGTCATTAATATGGTTGATTACGGCATGATGAATGGGGAAAAAGTCCTCAATGATGCCCTAGCGATGATCAATTAGTATAACGGGAGGAATAATGAGTAAATTAAGCGAGTCATTATTCAGCGTTATCGAAAATCGTATTAGCCCAATTGCTGCAAAACTCTCTAGCCAGCGCCACGTTGTAGCAATTAAAGATGGCTTCATTGCTGCCATGCCGTTTTTAATTGTCGGTTCTTTTATGATGTTATTCGCTCATCCACCTTTTAGCCCGAATAGTGAATGGGCTTTTGCGCAGTGGTGGCTGGGGATGGTGGAACGCCACAGCGAACAAATCATGATGCCCTACAACATGACGATGGGCATTATGGCGGTGTATATCACCAGCGCCATCGCTTATAACCTGGCGCAGAGCTATAAAATGAACGGTTTTATGGCGGCCAGTCTGTCGCTGATGTCGTTCATGGTGGTAGCCGCTCCGCAAATCGACAAAAGCCTGCCGGTCGGGTCGCTGGGCGGCGAGGGGATTTTCACCGCGATTATCGTGGCGATCTATTCGACGGAGCTGATGCATTTCTTGCAGAAGCGCAATATTGGTATTCGCCTGCCTGAACAGGTGCCGCCGAAAATTCGCCAGTCTTTCGATCTGCTGATCCCGATTCTTGCCATCTTCCTGACGCTTTTCCCGCTTAGCCTGTTTATGCAGAGCCAATTCGGCATGCTGTTACCGCAGGCAATCATGGCCGTCTTCGCGCCGATTATCTCGGCATCCGACTCGCTCCCTGCCATCCTGATCGCGGTGCTGCTCTGCCACCTGCTGTGGTTTGCCGGGATTCACGGGGCGGTTATCGTCGGCGGCATTTTGCAGGCGTTCTGGCTGACCAACTTGGGGATCAATCAGGAAGCGTTTAACGCGGGCGCACCGATCACCAAAATCTTTATTGAACCCTTCTGGCAGTTCTTCATTACGGTGGGTGGCTCGGGCGCGACCATGGGGCTGGTCTTCCTCTATCTGCGCAGCCGTTCTGCTCACCTGCGCGCCATCGGCAAGTTGGCCGTGGTGCCGAGCATGTTCAACATCAACGAACCGGTGATTTTTGGTTCACCTATCGTGATGAACCCGCTGATGTTTATTCCGTTTATTACCGCGCCGTTGGTGAACGCTACCCTTGCCTATATCGCGTTAAAAACCGATTTGGTGCACCGCGTGATTTCTCTTGCACCCTGGACAACGCCGGGCCCGATTGGCGCAGCATGGTCTACGGGATGGGACTGGCGTGCGGTGGTGCTGGTGGGGGTACTGATTGTCGTCTCGTCCTTAATCTATTACCCCTTCTTCAAAATGTATGAACGTCAGCTGGTCGCACAAGAAGTGGGGACAGTAGAGGAGGCAGTGAGTGATGCGCGATGAAACCATGCTTGATGAAACGACGGTAATGGAACTGATTATCTATGCGGGAGAAGCGCGCTCCAGCTCGATGGAAGCGCTGAGTGCCGCCAGAAAATACGACTGGGACAAGGCTGAGGAACTGCTGAACACCGCTTCCGTTGCCGCGCGCAAAGCCCATCAAATCCAGACGGCCTTGATTGGTGCCGATGAGGGCAGCGGGAAAATCCCGGTCAACCTGATTCTGGTTCACGCGCAAGATCACCTGATGAACGCGATGCTATGCCGTGAACTGGTGGAGGAGCTGATTCAACTGCATCGGGAAATCTCCACCCTTAAACAGCTTATCAATTAATAGTATGCAAACCTGAAATGAGAAGGAAATAACATGTCTGTTCAACAATTACCGAAAGACTTTCTGTGGGGCGGCGCGGTAGCGGCGCATCAAGTTGAAGGTGGTTGGGATCAAGGCGGCAAAGGCGTCAGCATTTGCGATGTCCTGTCCGGCGGTGCCCACGGCGTTGACCGTGTGATCACCGATGGCGTACAGCCTGGTGTCAGTTATCCAAACCATCAGGCAGTGGAATTCTACTCCCACTATAAGCAGGATATCGCCCTGTTCGCCGAAATGGGCTTCAAATGCTTCCGCACCTCGATTGCCTGGACGCGTATTTTCCCCAATGGCGATGAGCTGGAACCGAATGAAGCAGGCCTGCAATTCTATGACGATCTGTTTGATGAGCTGCTGAAATACAACATCGAGCCAGTGATTACGCTGTCTCACTTTGAAATGCCGCATCATCTGGTTAAGCAATACGGCGGCTGGCTGAACCGTAAAGTGGTGGATTTCTTTGTTCGCTACAGCGAAGTGGTCATGAAACGTTACCAGTCCAAAGTGAAATACTGGATGACCTTCAATGAGATTAACAACCAGCGTAACTGGCAGTATCCGCTGTTTGGCTACTGCTGTTCCGGCGTGATTTTTACCGATCACGACAAGCCAGAGCAGGCGATGTACCAAACGCTGCACCACCAGTTTGTCGCCAGTGCGAAAGTGGTGAAGCGGGGTCATGAGATTAACCCGAACTTCAAAATTGGCTGCATGCTGGCGCTGGTGCCGATCTATCCGTGGTCGTGCCATCCGGATGACGTGATGTTTGCACAGGAAGCGATGCGTGAGCGTCATCTGTTCGGTGACGTGCAGCTGCGCGGTTACTACCCGTCTTACATCCTGAAAGAGTGGGCGCGCAAAGGCTATCAGATTGATATGCAGCCGGAAGATGAACAGACGCTGCGCGAAGGCTGCACGGACTATCTGGGCTTCAGCTACTACATGAGCAGCGCGGTGCAACTGTCGGCGAAAGGCCAGAAAAAAGAAGATGCGATTACGGGCTTTGACGGCGGCGTGAAAAACCCGCATGTAAAGGCATCGGAATGGGGCTGGCAGATCGACCCGGTTGGCCTGCGCTATACGCTGAACAGCTTCTACGAGCGTTATCAGAAACCGATGTTCATCGTTGAAAACGGTTTTGGCGCGGTAGACAAGGTGGAAGCTGACGGCAGCATTAACGATGATTACCGCATCGAATATCTCAAAGCGCATATCGATCAGATGAAGAAAGCCGTCGTCGAAGACGGCGTGGAGTTGATGGGTTATACCCCGTGGGGCTGCATCGACTGCGTGTCCTTCACCACGGGTCAGTACAACAAACGCTACGGTTTCATCCACGTGGATAAACACGATGATGGCACTGGCACGTTCAAGCGCTCGAAGAAAAAGAGCTTCGACTGGTATAAGAAGGTGATCTCCAGCAACGGCGCTGAGCTATAACGGCTATATTTCAAACCTATCTGTAGAACGGAAACGGGATTAACGGAATAGAAGAGTAAAGCGTTTGCGCCATGGATGGCGCAATCCGAGCTTACAGGGACGTACTTGCAGCGTCTTTACGATCTATCCGTTACTCCCGCTCTACGGACTTTGTCAGCAATCTCAGCCGTGCTTAACCGCACGGCTTTTTACGTTGTGTGTCATACGCCTGTCACCCTGCCGTATTTCACTAACGACTTCATCGCTGAATCGCGTTAGCATGAAAACAGATAACTTGATGCTGGAAAAATTATGTCTGTAAAACTGATCGCTATTGATATGGACGGGACGTTACTGACGCCCCAAAATCAAATTTCACCTGCGGTAAAAGCCGCGATTGCTGCTGCCAGAGAGGAAGGCGTGCAGGTCGTGCTTGCTACCGGTCGCCCCTACATCGGCGTCGAGCGCTACCTGATGGAGCTGGATTTGCAGCAGGAAGGCTGTTACTGCATCACCAATAACGGTGCGCTGGTGCAGCGTACGGTCAACGGTGACTGTGTGGCGCAAACGGCGCTGAGCTTTGACGATTATCTCTACTTCGAAGCGCTGGCCTGCAAACTGGGCGTCCATTTCCATGCGCTGGACTTCAATTTCGTCTATACCGCCAATAAAGATATCAGCCCTTACACCATTCACGAATCTCACCTGACCGGGATGCCGTTGAAGTATCGTGCGGTTGAAGAAATGGATCGCAGCCTGACGTTCCCGAAAGTGATGATGATTGATGAGCCAGAGATCTTGGATCGCGCCATTAGCCAGCTGCCACCGGAAGCCTTTGAACGCTACACCATCATGAAGAGCGCCGAATACTATCTGGAGATTCTGGATAAGCGCGTCAACAAAGGTGAAGGCGTGAAGATGCTGGCAGAGCACCTCGGCATTCCACGTGAAAGCGTCATGACGCTGGGCGACCAGCAGAACGATCTGGCGATGATTCGCTATGCGGGCATCGGCGTAGCGATGGGCAATGCCATCGACGAAGTGAAAGAAGCCAGCCAGTTCGTCACCAAAACCAACATGGAAGACGGCGTCGCCTACGCGATCGAGAAATTTGTGTTGAATGCCTGATAGATAGCGTTAATGGGAAGACCTATAAGGCTACCGTGTAGCCTTATAGACCCGTAATACTTCAAGTTGTATATACGTTAGGTTGCTTTACTCATCCATTCGATAAAACCCAGCCAGTAACGTGCGCTGCCTGTCTTTGCAAAAGGCAGGGGGTCGCCATCTGTTATAGAGATATTATAGTCTGTCGGGCATTTAATTTTACTTAATTCAGAATATATGGCTGTGATTGACATGTTAAAATTTTCATTGCATTAGCGTAATAATTATTAGGAATAATATTTTTAATTAGGGATTCATATCATGAAAGCGACATTCAAACTTGGATTGATTTTTATCGCTGCACTATCTGTTTCTGCTTGTGATAGTTTAGATTTTTCAAGCAATAAAGGAAAGTTCCAATATAGCAACCCCACCACGAAAAACATCACGTTTAAATTTGATGGTAAAAGCTATGATGTATTACCTGGGGCTAAAGGAATAATTAAGATATCTTCAGGTATACATAAATTAGAAAATAGTAAAGGTGATGTTTTCTCATTCATGGTTTTGGATGATAATAAAGGCGGGATTATCAATCCTGATAATCATGTCTATTATACGTTATCAGAAATCTATGCTGTTGAAGGGAAATCAAATAAATTTAAACCAGCAACCTATGATGTGACGATAAATGGGCATCAGTTAGAGATGCCCGTCAGAAGTGCAAACGCCTCCGTCATTGATGCCAACATGTTTAAATGTACTTACCAATTAGATGAACCGTTCCCAAAATCAATCAAAATTAGTGGCCGTAGTTCAAATGGTAATATTCAATCCAAATGCTTTGATAAAAAAGACATGTTGGAATATTTATTAGACACTTATAAAGAAGATCTCAAGCCCGATTCGCCGAAGGATGAAGGTGATGACTCAATTAACATCGCATTTAACTATGATGCCCCAATGGTGAGTTTTATCAACGTTGACATGCAGAAAAAAGCAGACGAAATAATCAGCGAAGTGAATAAATTAAAAGAGAATAATGACATAAAGGCTCATGAGGAAATAAGCTCTAATGTTAGTCAGCTATATGGCGATTTGATCACGATATACGCGAAAAACACCATGACTCTTCCGAAGGAGGAAAGTAAAAAATATAATGAATTCATTCGTCAGGTTGGTGAATTACAAATGTATAGTGTTTGGGCTAAGTAACTAATATTTTGTGGTAAGGGCAGGTTTTTCTGATGTCGGTGTATTACCTAAAAGAAGATTCTTGCCTTTATGATGACGTCAGCCTTGACTGGGGTAAATAATATCTCAGTCTATTTATTAATCTTAGAGATATAAAATACGAATTTCTATACTTGGTGACGGCGAATATTTTTTTCTGCTTCCAGGCCTGTTTTTAAATGCAAAAACAACCGATGACTACCTGAATTAAAGTGATGAGCCTTCATTTCTATAATTGGAATGTTAAACGTTAAAATCCTTGGTTTGGCATGTCAAAATACTATTTCAACGCCAGACTATCCGCTATTTTCTCTTTCATAACCTGAGTGATGTGATTAACCACCTGGCTGCGGGGAATTTGCGGGGGATAAACCGCGCAATACGCCATTTTTATGTCAGGATTGAAAGGCTTAACGATAACGGGTGAAGGGCTGTTCAGGGCGGTAATAAAATCGACTACGCCGATGCCGACATTTTTTGATGCCAGCACGCAGCAGTTAGCCATCGAGGTTTCGATGGGGTTATGTAGGTAGATCTGCTCTTTTCTGGTGGCAATATCGAGCTGCGCTCGCAGCGGTGTGGTTCTTCCCGGCAAAATAGCGCGCGTACCGGCCAGATCGGCAAGCGTAATTTCATCCGCTGTGGCAAGGGGGTGGCCTACCGCTAACACCGCGACAGCACTGACGTCCGCCAGCAGTTCGGCCTCTAATCCTTTAGTGCCAGGCTGGCTGAAAATAAAACCAACGTCATACTGATTTTCAGAAATGGCGCTCGTAATATGGCTGCTACTTTCGATATCTAAAAACAGGGAAAGATCGGGGTATTTCTTGAGTAAGGTAGGGAGAACCTGATCTGAACACAGAAACGAGAGTGCCTGAACGGCGGCGATGCGCAGCACGCTGCCCTTGGCGTGGCGAATTTCATCCGCAATCATCCCGATGTGATCCAACCCCAGATAAAGACGCTCGACTTCGCGATACAGCTTCATCGCCTCTGCGCGCGGAATCAGGCCGCGCCCGTCCCTATCGAAAAGCTTAAGATTCAGTGCGTCTTCAAAGTCTTTAATGAGTCGGCTGACTGCGGGCTGGGTGATGTACATCATGTTGGCGGCAGCGGTGATGCCTCCGGTGAGGATGACTTTATGAAAGGCTTCAACCTGGCGGGGATTGATACGCATGCTCGTCACCTTAAAACATAACATTTGGTTATCAATTTAACACAAAATGCAATTTTTCATTATCCAATCTAGCGCATAGACTCACAATCATAAGATTTAATACACTTCATCAGTACTCAATCATGGAATAGAGGATTAGTGAATGAAGAAATCGACTCTGGCGTTATTGTTTACCGTTTTATTTTCATCTTCACCTTTGGTTTATAGCGCGGACCTGAATATCGGTTTGGCTTCCTCCACCACATCAATGGATCCGCAGTTTTATGTGAGTGGGGCGAATAGCGCAATGGCGCGCAATATTTTTGACGGCTTGGTTGTACAGGATGAAAAACAGCAGATTGCACCTGCCCTGGCAACCAGTTGGAAAGTGATTGACGACAAGACGTGGGAGTTTGTATTGCGTCCTGGCGTTAAGTTTCACGACGGCAGTGATTTTACGGCTAAAGATGTGATTGCCAGCATTAAGCGTGTTGCGCTGGCATCGAAAAACAGCCCTAGCTCTTACGCACCTTACGTCAGCGACATTGCTGAAGTAATAGAAGTGAATCCATTAACGGTGCGGATTAAGACAAAAGAGGCTTCGCCACTGCTGCTGAATAATTTAAGTCGGATTTCCATTTTACCGGCCCGACTTGAGAACGTCCCGACGGAAACGTTGAATTCAGGAAAAGATGTGATTGGTACAGGGCCATTCAAATTTGTTTCCTGGGTGCCGGACGACCGGGTAGTCCTTGTTAGAAATGACGATTACTGGGGAGGAAAAGCAGAGTGGGACAACGTTACTGTCCGTGTATTTAAAAACAGTAGTGCACGTGTAGCAGCAGTATTATCCGGTGATGTGGACATGATCGAAAACGTTCCAACAGCCGACAGCAGTAATATTGAAAAAAATCAGCAGTTAAAAACGATTTCAACACCAGGGAATCGTGTTATTTACCTTCACATGGACCAGCAGCGAGATGAATCACCGTTCGCCAAAGGTCCTGATGGTAAAAACCCATTACTAAAAAAAGAAGTACGCCAGGCGATGTCTTTAGCTATTAATCGTCAGGCAATCGTCGACCGTGTGATGGAGGGGCAGGCTGTTGTTGCCTCTCAGCTTGTACCGAAGGGGTACCCAGGCTATTCCGCGTCCATTCCTGCGCCGGTTTATAATCCGGAGAAAGCCAAACAGGAACTGGCGGCGGCGGGTTACCCCGACGGCTTCACGCTGACCTTCCACGCGTCGAACGATCGTTATCCTAATGATTCTAAAATTGCTCAGGCCATTGGCCAAATGTTCACACGTGCCGGTATCAAAACCGAGGTTGTTACGATGCCCGGCAGTGTGTACTTCTCACGTGCGTCCCGTCTCGAATTCAGTTTGATTATGGGCGGGGCCGCGATTGAAACCGGGGAAGCTTCTGGAGTATTGGGGCCATTGTTAGAAACCTTTGGCCCCAATGCAGGACAGGGTAATCGTGGTCGCTATTCCAATCCTGTCTTTGATAAAACGCTGAACGAAGCACGTGTCACGCTGGATGAAACCAAACGTGGTGCGCTGCTGGCTGAGGCGATGAACATTGGCATGAACGATCTGGGTGTGATTCCGGTGATGTTCCTGTCCAACACCTGGGCGATGAAAAAGCAGTATACCTACGTGGGCCGTTCTGATGCCTACACGCTGCCGTACTTCGTCCGTTCTGCCAAATAGTCACCTGTCATTTATGATTCAAATAAGGGGTGAGTATTCACCCCTTATCTATCCGTAACAAGGAGAGCGGAGTGAATACATTTAGCGGTGTTTTTCCCTATCTGGTGTCACCCGTCAGGCCCGATGGTCAGGTAGATAAGCCTGTTCTGGCGCAACTCACTGAACATCTGATTCAATGCGGTGTACATGGCGTCGTGCCGTTAGGCAGCACCGGTGAATTTGCCTATCTCTCTGCGGCCCAACGTCTGGATGTCGTCAAAACAGTGATCGAAACGACGGCGGGCCGTGTGCCGGTCATCGCTGGTGTCGCGTCGACAACGATTCAGGATGCTGTTGAGCAAACGAAACGCTACGTCGAACTGGGTGCGGATGGCATTCTTGCGGTACTGGAAGCCTATTTCCCCCTGAAAGACGAAGGCGTCGAACAATATTTCCGCGCCATTGCCGAAGCCGCACAGGGTAAACCGGTGGTGCTCTACACCAATCCTCAGTTCCAGCGTTCCGATTTGAGTTTGCCCGTCATCGAACGCCTGAGCCATGTTAGTAACATCCGCTATATCAAAGACGCCTCGACCAATACCGGGCGCTTGCTTTCCATCATCGAACGTACCCGTGGCCGAATGGACGTCTTCTCCGCGTCCGCCCATATTCCCGCCTGCGTCATGCTGATTGGCGGCGTGGGTTGGATGGCTGGCCCGGCGTGTATCGTTCCCAAACAGAGTATTGCTTTGTATGAAGCCGCCCGTGCGGGTGACTGGAACAGAGCAATGGAGCTTCAGCGTCCGCTGTGGCGCATCAATGAAATCTTTGCCCGTTATTCTATTGCCGGCTGTATTAAAGCGGCGCTGCAATTGCAGGGATTTGCGGTAGGCGATCCGCTGCCGCCTCAGCAACCGTTGGATGAAAAGGCGCGTAAGGAGATCGCTGACGTTTTGGCGTCTGTCGATTCCCTCTAACGCAAAATACATTTTGTTATTTTTCACGCTGTAGAGGTGTGGGTTTTTCTGCACCTTGATGTTCGGCAGTACCTATTAAAAAGAGAAAAGGAATCATCGAAGGATGAGCGCTTTACCTATTATTATTGATTGTGATCCGGGGATAGATGACGCGATTGCGTTATTAAGTGCATTTGTGTCACCAGAGTTGGATATTCGCGGCATTTGCGCGGTGTGTGGTAACCAGCCTGTGGAAAAAACGGTGCGTAATGCGCTGCAAATTGTTGAGCTGGGTCAGCGCACAGATATTCCCGTTTTCGCCGGCTGCCATCGGCCGCTGCTGCGTGATCCTATTCATGGCCAGTTCCACGGCGAAAGTGGACTGGGCCAGACGGTGCTGCCTGCGCCGCAAAAACAGGCCGACGCGCAGCATGCGGTGAGTTTTATTATTGCGCAGTGCAAACAGGCGATCGCTGACGGCACGCCGATCACGCTCTGTACGTTAGGGCCGTTAACCAATGTCGCGATGGCGCTGCGTATGTCTCCTGACATTGTCGACGGTATTGCACGCATCGTGATGATGGGCGGCGCATACCGGGAAGCAGGCAACCGCAGCCTGACCTCTGAATTCAATATGATCGCCGATCCGCAGGCGGCCAAGGTCGTGTTCGACTCGTCGATTGCCATCGTCGCACTGCCGCTGGATGTCACGCATCAGGTGATTTTAACGCCGGAATTAGTGGCGCGTTTCATTGCGCTATCCGGGCGTATTTCCGGCCCATTGGGTGAAATGATGGCGTTTTGGGATCGTAATGACATCCGCCGCTATGGCTCACGCGGCGGCCCGCTACACGATCCGCTGGTTATCGCCTGGGTTCTGGCGCCGCATTGCTTCACGACGGAAAAAGCCAGCGTTTACATTGAGCAGGAAAGCGAGCTGTGCATGGGGCAGACCGTTGCTGACTGGTATGGAAAAACCGATCGGCAGCCGAATGTGGATGTAGTGACGGGCGTTGATGCCAAACAGGTTGTTGAGCTGTTTGCTGACTTACTGAGCCGCTACGGAGAGGGTGTCTGACATGGTTCGAGAACGCATAATTATTGATACTGACCCCGGCGTTGATGATGCAATAGCCATCTGGCTGGCATTGGCCTCGCCCGAACTGGATGTACTCGGGATTACCATTGTGGCTGGTAATGTGCCGCTTGTCGCGACGTTGCCGAACGCCTGCAACGTGGTGGGGGTGACGGGCAGAACCGATGTGCCGATTTTTGCCGGTGCTTCGCGCCCGCTCATCCGCGATCAGGTTTTCGGTAAATACGCTCATATCGGTAAGTTTTCCTCTGACTGGGTGCCAGAAAGCACGCTGTCGCCGGAAGAGGAACATGCCGTCGATTTTCTGGTGCGGATGACACGTCAGGCAGCAGCCGATAATAACCCGATCACCATTTGTTCTATCGGGCCGATGACGAATCTGGCGTTGGCGCTGTGTTTCCATCCTGATGTCGCACGCGGCATCAAACAGATTGTGTCCATGAGTTGCGCCTTTACCGCGATGGGGAATCGCGTACCGTGGGCGGATTTTAACGTCTATGCCGATCCGCATGCGGCGGAAATCGTTTTTTCTTCCGGTGTTCCCATTGTCATCATGCCGCTGGATGTGACCTTTCAGGCACTGATTCAGACGGAACAAGTTGATGCCATCGAACGTACCGGCGGTGCGCCGGGTAAGGCGATGGCCGCATTGCTGCGCATGTTTGACCGTAGCGAAGTTGAGCGCTTTGGCCGTGAAGGTGGGCCGATTCATGATGCGACCGTCATTGCATGGCTGCTGAAACCGGAGCTGTTCAAGTCAAAACGCGCTCGTATAGGCGTGGAAGTTGCCGGTAAGACGGCGGGTTACGTGTTTGCCGATTTTTATCACAAATTGGGTGAGCCGGAGAATGCGCTGATCATGCGCGAAATCGACGAACAAGGATTCCTCGGGCTGATTGCCGATCGCCTGCGTCGCTATGGCCCTGAAGCAATCAATGATGTTGAAGAAATAAATGGTTCCGAAACAATCAATGGGTCTGAGGAGCGCTGATGATCGCCTACCTGCTGAGCCGAATCGGACAAACGCTGCTGACGCTGGCTGTGATGTCGGTGCTGGTGTTTGTGGGTGTTTATATGGTCGGTAATCCGGTCGATATGCTGTTGAGTGCGACGGCCACGCCAGCGGAACGGCTGGCGGTGATTCAGTCCTTTGGTCTGGATAAGCCCGTCTGGGAACAGTACGGGCTATTTGTCTGGAACGCCTTTCAGGGCGACATGGGCAACTCTTTTATCTTTAACCAACCCGCGCTGACACTGATTTTTCAGCGCATGCCCGCCACGCTAGAGCTGGCGATGGTGGCGTTCGTGATGGCGCTGGTTGTCGGTATTCCGCTGGGGATCTACGCTGGCCTGAAGCCGGACAGCGCGGTGTCCAAATCCATCATGACCTTTTCCATCCTCGGCTTTAGCCTGCCTACGTTCTGGATCGGGCTGGTGATGATCATGCTGTTCAGCGTGAAGCTCGGCTGGTTGCCGTCCTCTGGTCGGGGCGATACTCACGATCTCTTCGGTATTCCCTTCAGTTTTCTGACCCGCGATGGTCTCGAACACCTGCTTTTGCCCGCATTTAACCTTGCGCTGTTTAAAATCTCGCTGGTTATCCGCCTGATGCGCGCGGGCGTGATGGAGTGCCTGCAACAGGATTATGTGCAGTTTGCTCGTGCGAAAGGGCTCTCAGAAACCCGCATTGTGCTGGTTCATGTGCTGCGCAACACGCTGATTCCACTGATTACCGTGCTGGGGCTGGAGCTGGGATCGCTGATCGCGTTTGCCGTCGTCACGGAAACCATTTATGCCTGGCCGGGCATGGGCAAACTGATTATCGACTCGATCGCCGTGCTCGACCGTCCGGTCATCCTGGCTTATCTGATGATTACCGTCGTGATGTTCAGCGTGATTAACCTGCTGGTCGATTTACTGTATGTGCTGGTCGATCCGCGCGTGCGGCTGGGGGGAGATAAGGGATGACAGGGAATACGATACACCAGCCTGCTGCGGTGCAAAAAACGGCCCATCCGGTGATGCGCGTTATGATGGCGCTGATCAACGATCGGCTGGCGCTGTGTGGGCTGATCATGCTGGCGATTTTCGTGCTGCTGGCGCTGCTTGCCCCGCTTCTATCGCCGCAGAATCCCTACGATCTGATGCAGCTCGACATCATGGATGGCCGACTCGCGCCGGGTGCGCAGAGCATGGCGGGCATGACGTATTGGCTGGGGACGGACGATCAAGGGCGCGACCTGTTCAGCGCCATTCTGTACGGCACCCGCATCAGCCTGCTCGTGGGCTTCTCCAGTGCGGTACTTGCGCTGCTGATTGGTGCCTCGCTGGGGCTGATTAGCGCCTACGTCGGCGGAAAAACGGATGCCACGATCATGCGTATCGTGGATATCCAGCTCAGTTTCCCCCCTATCCTGATTGCGCTGATCCTGCTGGCGGTGCTGGGGCAAGGGGTCGATAAGATCATCATGGCGCTGGTGGTGACCCAGTGGGCTTATTACGCGCGGACGATTCGCGGCTCGGCATTGGTGGAACGTCGCCGCAGCTATGTAGACGCGGCGCGCAGCATGGCGCTGTCCAACCGCCGCATTCTGTTTCGCCATATTTTACCGAACTGTCTGGCACCGCTGATCGTGGTGGCAACGATGCGCATCGCCTATGCCATCATGCTGGAAGCGACGCTTTCGTTTTTGGGGATCGGGCTGCCTGTGACGGAACCGTCGCTGGGGCTGCTGATCTCAAACGGTTTTGAATACCTGATGTCGGGCGACTACTGGATCAGCTTCTTTCCGGGGCTAACGCTGCTGCTGCTGATTGTGGCGATCAATCTGGTCGGGGATGCGCTGCGCGATATCCTCAACCCGCGGAATTAATCTGTGGGAACGCCCATAGGAATAAGGGGTAACGAACACATGACAGCGCCGATTATGTCCGTTTCGCATCTGACCACCGCCTTTCAGGTGAACGGCGAGTGGATGAACGTGGTGCGGGATTTGTCCTTTACGATTGGCGAGAAAGAGACGGTCGCCGTGGTGGGGGAATCCGGTTCAGGGAAAAGCGTGATGGCGAAATCCATCATGCGCCTGCTGCCGCCCGGTCAAAGCCGGGTTGAAGGTCAGATTCATTTCGGCGATACCGAGCTGCTGTCGCTCCCTAGCAAAGCGATGCAGGATGTGCGCGGGAACCGCATCGGTATGATTTTTCAGGAGCCGATGACCAGCCTGAATCCAGTTTTGCCGATTGGTTACCAGATTACAGAAGTGCTGCGTCGCCATCGCGGCATGAGCAAAGCCGAAGCGCGTGCTGAAGCGGTGCGCCTGCTGGAAAAAGTCCGCATTCCGGCGGCTAAATCACGGCTGAACGAATATCCGCAGAGCTTCTCTGGTGGGATGCGTCAGCGCGTGGTGATTGCGATTGCGCTGGCCTGCCATCCGAAGCTGCTGATTGCCGATGAGCCGACGACGGCGCTGGACGTCACGATTCAGGCACAAATTCTGACGCTGATAAAAACCCTTCAGGAAGAAGAAGGGATGTCGGTGCTGTTTATCACCCACGACATGGGCGTGGTGGCGGAAGTATCCGACCGCACGCTGGTGATGTATCAGGGCGAAATGGTGGAAAACGCCGTCACGCGGGAGATCTTTCATCGCCCGCAGCAGCCCTATACCCGCATGCTGCTGTCCGCCGTGCCCAAATTAGGCTCGATGTCCGGCAGTGCATGGCCGCAGCGTTTTCCGCTGGTCGATCTCAAAACGGGCGAGCGCCAGCCGGTGCCGGAGGCGGTGAATACCGTGTCGGGCGAAGAGCCGGTGCTGACGGTAAAAAATCTGGTTACTCGATTTGATATCCGATCAGGGTTTTTCCGCCGGCTGTCTGGGCGAGTTCACGCGGTGGAGAATGTCTCGTTCGATCTCTGGCCGGGCGAAACGCTCGCGCTGGTCGGGGAATCGGGCTGTGGTAAATCCACTACCGGTCGGTCGATTATTCGCCTCAACGACGCCGTCAGTGGTGACATTCAGCTGCTGGGAAAAAATATCCTGACGGCGGATAAGCGTGAGCTGACGGATTCGCGGCGACAGATTCAGATGGTGTTTCAGGATCCGTATGAAAGCCTGAATCCGCGCATGCGGATAGGGGAAGCCATCGCCGAGCCGATGCTGTTGCACGGTCTGGCGACTCGACAGGATGTTAATGCGAGAGTAAGCGCACTGCTGGAACAGGTGGGGTTATCCGGCGATATGGCTTCGCGTTTCCCGCATCAGTTCTCCGGCGGGCAGCGGCAGCGTGTATGCATTGCCCGTGCATTGGCGCTGGAGCCAAAAGTAATCATTGCTGATGAATCGGTGTCGGCGCTGGATGTGTCCGTCAAGGCGCAGGTCATCAACCTGATGCTGGATCTCCAGCAGAAGCTGGGGCTGTCATTCCTGTTTATCTCGCACGATATGGCGGTGGTCGAGCGAATCAGCCACCGCGTAGCGGTGATGTATCTCGGCGAAATTGTGGAGATCGGGCCACGTTCGGCGATCTTCGACAATCCGCAGCATGACTACACCCGACGTCTGATTTCTGCGGTGCCCGTGCCGGATCCGGATACTCGCCCGGTGCGTAATATCACCAATGATGAACTGCGCAGTCCGGTACGCGCCCCTGATTTCCATCCTCCCGCACGTCGCTATAAGCAAGTCGGGGAAGGACATTTCGTTCTGGAACAGGCGTAGCGCTGTCCTTACCTGAATTTGCCATTAATGGCGGTTCTTTTGCGTGCGCATTGCGTATGGCTTGAACCGCCATTCTTTTTCTTCTTATCTCTTCTTCCTCTTCCTTTCCCTATCACCGCTGCTGGCGTGCTGTCGTCGCCTTCCAACCTCGCTCGGCCCAATCCCTCTGGATGTTGAAATCTGGTAACGCACGATGTTGCTAAATTGTATTGATTGTCCGTTTTGTGATCCAGATTGTAGTACAAAATATTTAAATGGTACTACAATAAAGCCAAGAAAAGAGGGAAGGGTGCGGTTATTGTGCAACAGTTCGACGACGTCAGGCGGCATGGCGGGTAAAGTAAGTGCAGTGATATCAATCCGTTTTGTCTCGTTGAGGTGATGATGAATAAGCAGGAATTAAGCAAAACCGACCGCATCATTCTGGATATTGGCCAACAGATCGTTGGCGGTAAATACGCGCCGGGTACGCCGTTACCCGCAGAAGCTGAGCTATGTGAAGAATTTCAGACCTCGCGCAACATCATTCGCGAAGTGTTCAGAGCGCTGATGGCGAAAAGGCTGGTGGAAGTGAAACGGTATCGCGGCGCGTTTGTGGCCGCGCGTAACCAGTGGAATTACCTGGATACCGACGTTCTGCAATGGGTTCTGGCAAGCGACTACGACCCACGTCTGATCAGCGCGATGAGCGAGGTGCGTAATCTGGTGGAGCCGACGATTGCCCGCTGGGCTGCCGAGCGGGCGACTTCAAGCGAGCTGGCAGTGATTGAAGCGGCGCTGAACGACATGATTTCCAACCATCAGAATCGCGACGCATTTAATGAAGCGGATATTCGCTTCCATGAGTCGGTATTGGCGGCGGTGCACAACCCGGTGCTACAGCAGCTAAGTGTTGCGATCAGCTCGTTGCAGCGTGCGGTGTTTGAACGCACCTATATGCCGGACGAAGACAACATGCCACGGACATTACGTGAGCATCAGGATCTCTACGATGCCATTCGGCATCAGGATATTGAAGCAGCAGAGCGGGCGGCGTTAACCATGATCGCCAGCTCGACCAAACGGTTAAAGGACATTACATGAGTGAAAGCTATATCGCCATTGACTGGGGTTCGACCAATCTGCGGGCGTGGCTGTATCTGGACGGCGTCTGTATCGACAGCGTGAAGTCTGAAGCGGGCGTCACACGTTTGAACGGTCAGACGCCGCAGCAGGTTTTTCAGCAGATTGTTGCGCCGTGGCAGCAGCACAACGTGCCTGTCGTGATGGCGGGTATGATTGGCAGCAATGCGGGCTGGCTTTCCGTGCCGTATCTGTCATGTCCGACTCGTCTGACGGATGTCGCTCATCGCCTGACGCGCGTAGAAGAAGCCCAGCCGCTGGCCGCCTGGATCGTGCCGGGGCTGAGTATCGCGCAGGACGATAACTGCAATGTGATTCGCGGTGAAGAAACCCAGCTGATTGGCGCGTATAGCGAATGTCCTTCCTCTCTTTATTTGATGCCGGGAACCCACTCGAAATGGGTGCGGGCCGATGACAGCAACGTGCTGGATTTCCGCACGGTGATGACCGGTGAACTGCACCACCTGCTGATGACACAGTCGCTAATTGGTGTGGGGCTGACCGAACAGCAGCTGTCCCCCGATGCTTTCCAGCAAGGGCTGGAACTGGGCTTTACCGACGACAACATTATCCGCTGCCTGTTTGAAACCCGTGCGGCGCATGTGCTGGGGCGTCTGGAGAAAAGTGCCGTGAGCGACTGGCTGTCCGGGCTGCTGATTGGCAACGAAGTCTCACAAATGCAGCGCCACTATCAGGTGGCGGCGGGAGACAGCATCACACTCATCGGCTCCCCTGCGCTGACCGCGCGCTACGAAAAAGCATTACAACAAGCTGGATTGCGCTGGCAGCCGCTGGATGGCGATCGGGCTTTTCAGGCAGGAATAAGGAGCATTGTTAATGAGCTGGAATACTAATCTTCCCTTGATTGCGATTCTGCGCGGTATCACGCCGGACGAGGTGCTGGAACATGTCGCGGCGCTGCTGGATGCCGGGTTCGATGCGGTGGAGATCCCGCTGAATTCGCCAAACCCGTATGAAAGTATTCAACTGGCGGTAGAGCATTTTGGCGATCGCGCCCTGATTGGCGCAGGCACGGTACTAAAAGCCGACTATGTCGACAAGTTGCAGGATATTGGCAGCAAGTTAGTCGTTACGCCTAACATTTCCCCCGAGGTGATTCGTCGGGCAGTGGGTTACGGCATGATGGTGTGCCCAGGCTGTGCCACCGCGACGGAGGCCTTCACGGCGCTGGATGCAGGCGCGCAATCGCTGAAAATTTTCCCATCATCCGCGTTTGGGCCGGACTACATCAAGGCGCTGAAAGCGGTATTGCCAAAAGACGTTCCCGTCTTTGCCGTCGGTGGTGTCACGCCTGAAAACCTGAAGGATTACCTCAGTGCGGGCTGCGTCGGTGCCGGGTTAGGCAGCGATCTGTATCGAGCTGGTCAGTCGGTTGACGTCACTGCGCAAAAAGCACATGCATTTGTTAACGCCTATAAGGACGCTGTTCAATGAAAATTACCAAAATCACCACGTACCGGCTGCCGCCACGCTGGATGTTCCTGAAGATCGAAACCGATGAGGGCATTGTCGGCTGGGGCGAGCCAGTTATCGAAGGCCGCGCACGTACGGTTGAAGCTGCCGTTCACGAGTTGTCTGACTATTTGATCGGGCAAGACCCGGCACGTATCAACGACATCTGGCAGGTGCTTTACCGCGCGGGTTTCTACCGCGGCGGCCCGATCCTGATGAGCGCCATTGCCGGTATCGATCAGGCATTGTGGGACATCAAAGGCAAGGCGCTGGGTGTACCGGTTTATCAGTTACTGGGCGGACTGGTGCGCGATAAGATCAAAGCGTACAGCTGGGTGGGTGGCGATCGTCCTTCCGAAGTGATCGCAGGCATCAAGAAGCTGACCGAGATTGGCTTCGATACCTTCAAGCTGAACGGCTGTGAAGAGATGGGCATCATTGATAACTCGCGCAAAGTGGATGCGGCGGTGGCCGTGGTCGCGGAAATCCGCGAAGCCTTTGGCAACAGCATCGAGTTCGGTCTGGATTTCCACGGTCGTGTGGATGCGCCGATGGCGAAAATCCTGATCAAAGAGCTGGAGCCGTACCGTCCGCTGTTTATTGAAGAGCCCGTGCTGGCTGAACAGGCGGAATACTATCCTCGTCTGGCGGCGCAAACCCACCTGCCGATTGCAGCGGGCGAGCGTATGTTCTCACGCTTTGATTTCAAACGCGTGCTGGCAGACGGCGGACTGGCCATTATTCAGCCTGACCTGTCTCACGCAGGCGGTATTACCGAGTGCTTTAAAATTGCCGCCATGGCGGAAGCCTATGATGTCGCGCTGGCACCACACTGTCCATTAGGCCCAATTGCACTGGCTTCCTGTTTGCACCTCGACTTTGTGGCACGTAATGCCGTATTGCAGGAGCAAAGTATGGGCATCCATTATAATAAAGGTGCCGAGCTGTTGGATTATGTTATCAATAAAGAAGACTTTGCCATGACCGACGGCCATTTCTATCCGCTGAATAAACCTGGCCTCGGTGTGGAAATTAATGAAGAGCTGGTTATTGAACGTAGTAAAAATGCGCCAGACTGGCGTAACCCGGTGTGGCGTTATCCTGACGGTGCCGTCGCCGAGTGGTAATACCCGTCATTCGCGTTGGCTTGCCTGCAACTCGAATTATTTATGGTGTAAAGAAAACAATAGGTTAGGTGTTGAATAACAAGTAATACATAACGTATTTCCCCGGCGCTACGGAATAGAACAATCATGGATTATCACGAAATACATTATTTCGTGAGGGATTACTGTTTTATTTTATTAGCGTCGGGGAAAGTAATCTTCCATTTATCATGAGTAAGCCACCACCGGGATTTTAAAAATAAAACGCCATGATCAATAAAGGAATGTATTGACGATGCGCGGTTATTTATTTCATTAGAAAAAATAAAGCATACCAACTGCTGGTGTTGTTGATCGTTCAAAAATAGCGGGCAATAAATATATACCCTAAATAATTCGAGTTTCAGGAAGGCGGCAAGGGAAGGAGTCCCGATGAGCTTACTCAAGTAAGTGATTCGGGTGACTGAGCGAAGCCAACGCACATGCAACTTGAAGTATGACGGTTATGACTGTCCGTTTAATAAATAACAGGAACATAAGATGGATATGACATTAACTACCCGTCCTACAAAACGGCGTTATTTCACCTTGCTGATGATTTTTATTACGGTCGTCATCTGCTATGTGGATCGGGCCAACCTGGCTGTGGCGTCGGCACATATTCAGGAAGAGTTCGGCATTACAAAAACACAAATGGGCTATATCTTTTCCGCGTTTGCCTGGACCTATACGTTATGCCAAATACCCGGCGGCTGGTTCCTTGACCGCGTCGGTTCAAAGGTCACCTATTTTATCGCCATCATGGGATGGTCGATTGCTACGTTGCTGCAAGGTTTCGCCACCGGTCTGGCGTCGTTGATTGGTTTGCGTGCGGTGACCGGGCTGTTTGAAGCGCCTGCGTTTCCGACGAACAACCGTATGGTGACCAGCTGGTTCCCTGAGCAAGAACGTGCTTCTGCCGTTGGATTCTATACGTCAGGACAGTTCGTTGGTCTGGCATTCCTTACGCCATTGCTCATCTGGTTGCAGGAAATCCTGAGCTGGCACTGGGTATTCATCGTCACCGGCGGTGTCGGTATTGTGTGGGCAATTATCTGGCACTTTGTTTATCAGTCACCGAAGAAAAGCAAAGGGATCAATCAGGCTGAACTGGATTACATTGCCGAAGGCGGCGGTATCGTTGATGGCGATGCGCCGACTGAGAAAAAAGCGCGTACGCCGTTAACGGCAGCCGATTGGAAACTGGTGTTTAACCGCAAACTGGTGGGCGTGTATATCGGACAGTTTGCCGTGACCTCTACGCTGTGGTTCTTCCTGACGTGGTTCCCGAACTACCTGACGCAGGAAAAACAGATTAGCGCACTGACGGCAGGCTTTATGACGACGGTGCCTTTCCTGGCTGCGTTCGTTGGCGTGCTGCTGTCCGGCTTTGTGGCGGACCGTCTGGTGCGTAGCGGAAAATCGATCGGTCTGGCGCGTAAAACGCCGATTATCTGTGGCCTGTTGATTTCAACCTGCATCATGGGGGCGAACTACACCAACGATCCGGTATGGATTATGACGTTGATGGCAGTGGCGTTCTTTGGTAATGGCTTTGCCTCCATCACCTGGTCGCTGGTGTCGTCGCTGGCACCGATTCGTCTGATTGGTCTGACGGGCGGGGTATTCAACTTTGTCGGCGGTCTGGGCGGTATCACGGTGCCATTGATTATTGGCTATTTGGCGCAGGATTACGGTTTTGCTCCGGCACTGACCTATATTGCTGGCGTAGCGCTGGTTGGCGCACTGTCTTACATCTTATTGGTGGGCGAAGTGAAGCGTGTAGGCTAATGCTCGTCACTTGCGTGCGGTAGGGTTCTGACAAAAGCTATAACAAAACGGACTTTCCTCTTGGTTGAGGAAAGTCCGTTTAATTTTTTGATTGTCTTTTTGTGCGCATTATTTGTAGATAATGGCGGTGCCGCGCAGTTGGTTATCACCGGTGGCAGACGTAATGGTGAACGCGTTGGCACCGGCTTTCTCTGCTTTCTGAGCCAGCTGCGCTTGCAGTGAATCCAGGCTGTGTGCGGTAGCGCTAACGACACCGACTTTTTCCAGACTCTGTGCCTGTTGTGAAGACACCTGATCGGCAGCGAAAGTGCCAAAAGACAGAGCAGACAGTACGGCAGCAGCGGCGAAGAGTTTTACGTTTTTCATGTGATGTATCCTGTTCAATGTTGTTTGGAGTGAAAGGTCATTTCCTTTCGATGAAGAGGATATTACGCCGATGCGGAGAGAAGGAAAAACGGAGTGTTTTGAGAATATCTGTCAATATTTTTGATTTTAAATCTGGCGATAAGCTATCCCGTCTCGATCGCCAGAATGAAAGCTATATTGCCGCCTGCTGAGGCAACGGCGGTGAGGTGGGTGCCAGTACACGCTCCAGCACGCGGGCTTCCAGTTCCGCCAGCTTCGCCGATCCGCGACGCCGTGGTCGGGGTAAATCGACCGTGATATCCAACCCTACGCGGCCTTCTTCAATCAGAATAACCCGGTCGGCCAGCGCAATAGCTTCGGAGACATCGTGCGTCACCAGCAGTACGGTGAACCCGTGTTGGAGCCACAGATTTTCGATCAGGCTTTGCATCTCGATGCGGGTCAAGGCATCCAGCGCCCCCAGCGGTTCATCTAACAGCAGCAAACGGGGCTGGTGAATGAGCGCGCGTGCCAGCGCGACGCGCTGTTTCTGACCGCCGGACAGCGCCGCTGGCCAGTCATTCGCGCGATCCGCCAGCCCGACGGAGACCAGCGCCTCCTGCGCTTTCTCACGCCATTTGCCGCGCAGCCCCAGCCCGACATTATCGATCACCTTTTTCCACGGTAGCAGCCGTGCTTCCTGAAACATCAGCCGCGTGTCGTCTTTTGCGCTGCTGAGCGGCGCGGTGCCGGTCAGTAGTTCGCCGCTGCTGGCTGCTTCCAGACCGGCGAGCAGGCGCAGCAGGGTGCTTTTGCCGCAGCCGCTGCGACCGACGATGGCAACAAACTGCCCCGAAGGAATGCGCAACTGCACGTCATTCAGCACGGTGCGGTGGCCGTAGTGCTTGGTGATGGCATCAAGCGCCAGCGGCGCCCCCTTGGTGAGCGGCGACGGTGAATATGCGTGCGTTGTAGAATCGGTAAAAGCGGTCATGATGCGTCCCCCGATGAGGTTTGATAAGCCGGATTCCAGCGTAGCCAAATGCGTTCTAGCCCCTGAGCGCTGACATCGGCTAGTTTGCCGAGCAGGGCGTAAAGAATAATGGCGACTACCACCACGTCCGTTTGCAGGAATTCGCGAGCGTTCATGGCGAGGTAACCGATGCCGGAGTTGGCAGAGATAGTTTCCGCGACGATAAGTGTCAGCCACATAAAGCCCAGCGCAAAACGGATGCCGACCATGATGGACGGCAGCGCGCCGGGCAGCACCACCTGAGAAAACAGGCTCAGGCCGGACAGCCCGTAGCTGCGCGCCATTTCCAGCAGGCCGCGATCAATGTTTTTAATGCCGTGATAGGTGTTGAGATAAACCGGGAACAGCGTGCCCAGCGCCACCAGAAAGATCTTGGCTGCCTCATCAATGCCGAACCACAGAATCACCAGTGGGATCAGCGCCAGATGAGGAACGTTGCGGATCATCTGCACTGAGCTGTCCAGCAGACGCTCGCCCCAGCGCGACAGCCCGGTGATAAAGCCGAGCACCAATCCGATGCTGCCGCCGATAGCAAACCCGATCAGTGCACGCCAACCGCTGATAGCCAGATGCTGCCACAGCTCACCACTAGCGATGAGCGACCAGCCTGCGGTAATCACCGAACTGGGCGCAGGCAGAATCCGATTGGATAGCCAGCCGAACTCGACGGATACCTGCCACGCAATCAGCAGCGTCACGGGGAGCAGGAAAGGTGCAAAGCGCTGTGCCAGTGAAGAGAGCGTTCTTGCCATGATCGATTCCTCAGCTTTGCGAGACTTTACGCGGCACATAGCGGTTAGCAATCAGCTCTCCCGCGGTGTTCACTGTATGCAGCGGTGTGGGCTGCTGCGCCAGATCGAGGTGCGGGAACAGCAGTTCACCCACGCGATACGCTTCTTCCAGATGCGGATAGCCGGACAGAATAAAGGTATCAATGCCGAGATCCGCGTATTCCTGAATGCGTTCGGCGACCGTCGGGCCATCGCCAACCAGCGCCGTGCCTGCGCCGCCGCGTACCAGACCGATACCTGCCCACAGATTCGGGCTGATCTCCAGCTTGTCCTTCTTACCGCCGTGCAGGGCGGCCATGCGCTGCTGACCGACGGAATCGAAACGCGCCAGCGCCGCCTGTGCATCGGCGATGGTCTTTTCATCCAGATGGGAAATCAGCCGATCGGCAGCCTGCCAGGCTTCCTCGGTGGTTTCCCGCACGATGACGTGCAGGCGAATACCGAAGCGAACTTCACGCCCCTGCGCGGCTGCTTTGGCGCGGACTTCCGCCAGCTTTTCTTTAACCTGCTCAGGCGGTTCGCCCCACGTCAGGTAGAGATCGACCTGCTCTGCTGCCAGATTCTGCGCTGCTTCGGAAGAGCCGCCAAAGTAGAGCGGCGGACGCGGTTGCTGTACGGGTGGATAAAGCAGTTTGGCGTCTTTGACCTGAATGTGTTTGCCTGCGAAATCGACGGTTTCACCTTCCAGCAGTCTGCGCCAGATGTGGGTGAATTCCGCCGAGGCTTCGTAGCGTTCTTCATGGCTGAGGAACAGCCCTTCGGCGGCCAGCTCTTCCGGGTCACCGCCGGTCACCAGATTGAACAGCGCCCGTCCGTTAGACAGCCTGTCCAGCGTGGCGGCCTGACGCGCGGCGATGGTGGGGGAAATCACGCCGGGGCGCAGGGCAACGAGAAATTTTAGCCGCTGCGTCACTGGAATGAGCGATGCTGCAACCAGCCAGGAATCCTCGCAGGAGCGGCCTGTCGGCAGCAGCACGCCGCCAAATCCTTGCCGCTCGGCGGCTTGCGCCACCTGTTGAAGATAGCTGTGATCAACATGACGTGCGCCCTCGGTGCTACCAAGATAGCGACCGTCTCCGTGGGTGGGCAGAAACCAGAATACGTTAAGACTCATGGTGTGAACTCCTTGAACTGTCTTGTTTGGGGTAAACAAAAGGGTGCGTGATAGGCAGATTAGTTCGCCTGAGGACGCCAGACGCGCTCTGCGATATTGACCTTCACCGGCACCAGACGATTTTCATAAAACAGGTCGGCCGTGGATTGCTGTGCTTTGATCGTGGCGGCATCCAGCGGTTCGACGGTGGTCGGTGGGCGATGATCGAGCGCCGTTTCAATCACTTTTTCCGGCAGCCCCACCGCGTTTGCCAGCAGCGTGACGCTCTGCGCTCGGTCGCTGATTGTTAAGGCATCCGCTTTGGTCAGCACGTCCAGCACCTGACGAATAAAGGTGCCGTGCGCCTCGGCGTAAGGACGGCCAGCCAGATAGAAGGAGCCGGTTTTCTCCAGCCCGCTGCTGTCGATCAGCACGCGAACGCCGCCTTCCAGCAGCGCGGCGGAATAGTAGGGATCCCAGATTGCCCATGCATCGACATTGCCTTGCTGGAAGGCCGCGCGGGCATCAGCGGGAGTCAGGTAGGTCGGTTTGATATCGGTGAATTTCAGTCCGTCGCGTTGCAGCGCCCGCAGCAGCGTGTTGTGTGCGCTGGAGCCTTTCTGGAAGGCGACTTTGCGGCCTTTTAAATCGGCGACGGTTTTCACCGGGCTGTCTTCCCGTACCAGAATCACTTCGGCCTGAGGCTTAGGCGGTTCGACGCCGACATACAGCAGATCAGCGCCAGCGGCCTGCGCAAAAATAGGGGGGATATCACCGGTGCCGCCTAGATCGATGCTGCCCACATTGAGTGCTTCCAGCATCTGCGGTCCGGCGGGGAATTCAACCCAGCTGATTTTGGTGTTAGGGAACTGCTTTTCCAGCAACTGGTGCGATTTTGCCAGCACCAGACTGACTGAACCTTTCTGATAGCCGACGCGTAGCTGCGTTGGCACGCTGTCCTGCGCATAGGCGGCGGATACGAGCAGCAGGGCGCTGGCAGCCAGCATAGCGGGGAGCTGGCGCAGCCGCGCCGTCACGTTTTTCCATAATGGCGTGCTTTGCCGGGCTGTTCCATCACGTCCTTCCGTGACCGATTTTTTCACCATCAATGACATGCTTATGACCTCTCCCTTATAACTAAAAATTAAAATACCGCGAGAAAATGCAACATCAGGTGATAACCATAGCAGGGGGAGGACGGGCTTTTTAAATCTCAATTTGTCGTTTTTATAGCCAAAAGTAGAAAATGCCTGAAATCAGCGCACTTAGCGTAATAAGCACTGCAATAGTGGGTTTTACCCGTCCTTCTCGTCTGAAATACGTTTTCCATGACCTGCCTCACATTGTTTCCCGCAATGTCTATCATTTCGTGAACCTATTCTCATATATTGGTTTTTTTCATGGAAAACGGTTTCCGTTTTGTTTCCAATGACTGTGTTTCCATAGCCGTGTTTCCAATGCATGTATGTCCACTGGACGTGTTTATTCACGATGCTTTTATTGATGACGTTTTTTATTCATAACGCTTTTTATTCATAACGTACGTACGACGGGGTGTTGAAAATGAAAAGGATCATGCTTTGTTGTTCCGCTGGGATGTCTACCAGCCTTTTAATGAGAAAGATGAAGGAGGCGGCCAGCGCACGTGGTCTGGACGTTGATATTGCCGCCTACGCCGCCCATGAATTTGATGAGCAGGTCGGGAAGTATGACGTTGTGCTGCTGGGGCCACAGGTGAAATATATGCTGGCGTCCTTTCAGGAGAAAGCCGAGGGAAAAGGCGTGCCCGTGGCAGCGATAGACATGATGGATTACGGTATGCAGCGCGGTGACAACGTGCTGGATTTTGCCTTTTCACTGATCGAAAAATCAGGACAACCGCTATGAGTGGCCTCTATCAGTCGATGGTGAATATCATCGAGCAAAAAATTACCCCGCTGGCGGGTGTGGTGGGACAACAGCGACACATCATCGCGATTCGTGATGGGTTTATCGCTGCGCTGCCTTTCATGATCATCGGTTCGTTTATGCTGGTGTTCATCTTCCCGCCGTTTGCACCGGATACCACGCTGGGATTTGCCCGCGCGTGGCTCGATTTCTCCGTTGCCTACCGTGAACAACTGATGCTGCCGTACTACCTCAGTATGGGGGTCATGACCTTCTTTATCTCGGTGGGGATTGGGGCCAGCCTTGGCAAGCACTACAAGCTGGATCCGATCATGACTGGTCTGCTGGCGCTGATGGCATTCTTGCTGGTGGCCGCGCCTTATCAGGATAAGCAAATTTCCACCCAGTACTTCTCTGGGGAGGGGATTTTCACCGCGATTCTGACCGCGATTTATGCGGGTGAAGTGTATGCCTGGCTGAAGAAACGCAACATCACGATTCGCCTGCCGAAAGAAGTGCCGACCGGCGTGGCGCGTTCGTTTGAAATTCTGATTCCCGTGCTGGTCATCGTCGCGACGCTGCATCCGTTTAACCTGTTCATCCAGTCCTCAACCGGCATGATTATCCCTGAAGCCATCATGCACCTGCTGGCACCGCTGATTTCGGCGTCGGATTCGCTGCCTGCGATTCTGATATCGGTATTTATTTGCCAGATTCTGTGGTTTGCCGGGATTCACGGCGCGCTGATCGTCACCGGGATTATGAACCCGTTCTGGATGACCAATCTGGCGCTGAATCAGGCTGCGCTTTCGGCCGGTGCACCGCTGCCGCATATTTATTTGCAGGGATTCTGGGATCACTACCTGCTGATCGGTGGGGTCGGTTCCACGTTGCCGCTGGCCTTTTTGTTAATGCGTAGCCGCGCGATTCACCTGCGTACCATTGGCCGGATGGGCGTGGTACCGAGCTTTTTCAACATCAACGAACCAATTCTGTTTGGTGCACCGATCATCATGAACCCGCTGCTGTTCCTGCCGTTTATTTGCGTGCCGATGGTCAATGCGGTCATTGCCTATACGGCGACGAAGCTCGGTTGGATCGCGCAGGTGGTATCCCTGACGCCGTGGACGACGCCTGCGCCAATTGGCGCATCATGGGCAGCGAACTGGGCGTTCAGCCCGGTGATCATGTGTCTGCTCTGCATGGTGATGTCGGCCGCGATGTATTACCCGTTCCTGAAAGTCTATGAGCGCACGCTGCTTAAGCAGGAGCAGGAGAAACAACAGCAGGCTGCGGGCGAAGCTAGCGCCAGCGCATAAACACGAGTGAAGCAGAGAGGAACGTATGCACGATCATCTTCAGAACGATTTTCGCTTTCCCGCGAATTTTTGGTGGGGTAGCGCCAGTTCAGCACCGCAAACGGAAGGCGAAAGCCTCAATTATGGTAAAAGCGCCACCGTGTGGGACGAATGGTTTGCCACGCAGCCCGGCCGCTTTCACCAGCAGGTTGGGCCAGCGGATACTTCCACGTTTTATCAGCACTGGCGTGACGATATCGCGCTGCTGAAGACGCTGAATCACAACACGTTCCGAACGTCGATCTCGTGGGCGCGGCTGATTCCCGATGGCGTCGGTGAACCGAATCCGCAGGCAGTCGCGTTTTATAATCAGGTCATTGATGAAATGCTGGCGCAGGGCATCACGCCGTTTATCAATCTGTTCCATTTTGATATGCCGATGGTGATGCAGCGGCTGGGCGGCTGGGAAAATCGGGCGGTGGTCGTGGCCTATGCAGGCTATGCGGCGACCTGCTTCCGCCTGTTTGGTGACAGGGTAAAGCACTGGTTTACGTTCAATGAGCCGGTGGTGCCGGTGGAAGGCGGGTATCTGTATGATTTCCACTACCCGAACGTGGTGGATTTCAAGCGTGCGGCGACGGTGGCGTACCACACGATGCTGGCGCATTCGCTGGCGGTGAGGGCGTATCGCGAGCAGTCTCAGGGCGGGGAAATTGGCATTATTCTCAACCTGACGCCTTCCTACCCGCGTTCCCAACATCTGGCCGATGTTAAAGCCGCCAACATCGCCGATCTGATGTTTAACCGCAGCTTCCTCGATCCCGCCTTGAGGGGCGAGTATCCGCAGGAACTGGTCGATCTGCTGCATCGCTATGGCCAACTGCCGCATTGTCAGCCTGACGATCGTGCGCTGCTGGCCGATGGGATTGTCGATCTGCTAGGGATTAACTACTACCAGCCGCGCCGAATTCAGTGCCGCGACAGTCTGGTTAATCCTGATAGTCCGTTTATGCCCGAGTGGTTCTTCTCCAGCTATGAAATGCCAGGGCGAAAAATGAATCCCTATCGCGGTTGGGAAATTTACGAGCCGGGCATCTATGACATTCTGACCAACTTACGGGTGAATTACGGCAATCCGCGCTGCTTTATTTCGGAAAACGGCATGGGTGTCGAGAACGAACAGCGTTTCGACACTAACGGCCAGATTCAGGATGATTACCGCATCGATTTTGTCCGCGAACACCTGAAATATGTACACAAAGGGATCGCGGAAGGCAGCCGTTGCCTCGGCTACCATATGTGGACGTTTATCGATAACTGGTCGTGGTCGAATGCCTACAAGAATCGCTATGGCTTTGTGCAGCTGGATTTGGCGACGCAAAAACGCACGGTGAAGAAAAGCGGACAATGGTTCGCGGCGACAGCGGCCGAGAATGGCTTTCCAGGTTCAACGTCGTAAGTCTATCCACGTCGGTGTGGCACTCTGCCACACCGTATTCTCTATCCCGCTTGCCACCCTCTGTTTCTCTTCCGCATAAAAAGCATGCATAAAAAAAACCGGCTTGCCCTGATGAGGAGGCAAGCCGGAAAGAGGGTAATACGTGATGTCTTACAGAATAGCTAACTGGGATAAAAACTCAGGGTAAACAATGATTAGTTAAAGATTACCGCAGAGCCACGCAGCTGATCGTTACCGGTCGCAGACGTGATGGTATAAGCTTTAGCGCCTGCTTTTTCTGCTTTCGCAGCGAGCTGAGCCTGTAGTGAGCTGAGGTCTTGAGCGGTAGCAGTAACGACGCCGACTTTTTCCAGGTTCTGTGTCTGTGAAGGAGCAACATATTCAGCAGCAGAAGCACCGAAAGTCATGGTAGCGAGAACAACAGCAGCGGCGATGGTTTTTACGTTTTTCATGGTGTCTTATCCTTTTCTGATTGATAGGTGAAAGGGGGCTGCCCTTTCGATATGAAGAATGTTACGCCGATGCTAATGAATTAAAAAACGGATGTTATTGAGAGAGTCTTTCTATTTTTTTGAATGACAATATCGGTTGTTGTTTGTTTTTTTTAAATAAAAAACAATACTTTATACATAAAACTGAAATTTATTTACAAACTATTGACTGATATTGAATGAGTGGAGCGATGTTTTGCCTGTGGAAAATAAACTAACGTTTAATGCTGCTGGACATCAGCTTACCAACATTAATTGCTGGTCATGTGACGGGGAGTGGCTGATTTATGACGTCAGGCCTTATGGATCTTCATTCACAGGACTGACAGTTGAGCGAGTCCACCTGACAAGCCGGGAAACCGAGGTGATTTATCGGGCGACGGCGGGCGCGAACGTGGGCGTGGTGACCTGTAGCCCGCAGGAGCCGCTGCGCTATGTCTTTATCCACGGGCCGGAAAACCCAGACGGCGAATGGCAGTATGATTTTCATCATCGGCGTGGAACGATAGTGGCGGATCGCCAACGCGATGAGGCCATCACGCTTGATGCTTTCTCCATTACGCCGCCTTATCAGGCCGGTGCGCTGCGCGGCGGTACGCATGTCCACGTTTTTAGCCCAGACGCCAGCCGCCTGAGCTTTACCTATAACGACCATGTGCTGCATGAGCGCGATCCGGCATTGAACTTGCGCAACGTGGGCGTGGCCGTGCCGCTACAGGCCGTCACCGTTGAGAAACACCATCCGCGTGAATATGACGGCAGCCACTATTGTGTGCTGGTCAGCAGAACGACGCCGCAGCCGCAGCCCGGCAGCGATGACATCAATCGCGCCTATGAAGAAGGCTGGGTAGGAACGGCGGGCTATATCCGACAGGATGGTTCTCGGCAGCGCTGGGCGCTGGCGTTTATCGGCGATACGCGTGCGGTGGACGGGACAACGGTGCCTGAAATTTTTATCGTCGACTTGCCGGATGCGCTGGAAGAGTACGCCAAAGCGGGCGATGCGCCACTGGCAGGGACGGCAACGTCAATGCCTGCGCCGCCAGCCGGCGTGCAACAGCGGCGTTTAACGTTTACGCACTCGCGTTGTTATCCTGGTCTGGTGAATCAGCCGCGCCACTGGCTGAGAGCCTCGCCCGACGGCAGTGAAATTGCTTTCCTGATGCGGGATGAGGCAGGCGTGGTGCAACTGTGGACGCTTTCCCCGAACGGCGGTGAACCAAGGCAGGTAACGCGCACGGAACACGGCGTACAGTCGGCCTTTAACTGGCACCCGGATGGGCGTTCTCTGGCGTTTGTGTCTGACAACAGCATCATGCGGTGTGATGCGAAAAGCGGTGAACTTGTTCGGCTTACGGCGCGGACGGACAGCGCACCGAGTGCGGATGCCGTGGTCTTTTCCCCTGATGGGAAACACATTGCTTATATGCGGGAGATTGACGGCTTTAATCAGCTTTTTGTCGTGACGACGATGTAACCCGTACGCGTGGACTCATGGCGAGTGCAGTACTATCAAAGCTGATTATGCGGTGAGGTGGCAAGCTGTGAGCTGGCGGTTTGGTTCTGCTCTTCGCTGTGTGAAATGCGTTCGCGCGTCGACAGTTTTTTCTTATCGCTGCCTGAGCGATAGTAGTCGTAGGGCAGCAGCAGGGTGTCGGCCACCGCCGAGAACGGCAGGTCGATAGCGACCAGCGGCATCATCGCCCAACTGGTGTCGTCGTCACGCAGCATATCCACACCGGCGCGCGTGCCGGAATAGTATCCCTGATCGTTTCCAGTATGCGTCATCACGCTGGAGCAACCGCTGGTTGCCACTGCGCCACTACTGGTAATGATGAAAGAGAACAACGCACTTTTCAGTAAGGTCATATTACCTGTCCATTAAGAACCTGCTGCCAGAGCGGATTCCAGAGCCTGCCTATCTTGAGTGTATGTGATAACACCCGCAGCGTAAGTGAATATTGCATGAAACCCAGCGATTTTTCCTTTTTGCCTCTTGAAAGTCTGAGGGGGGTCACCATATTGATAATAAGCCGGAAGAAAACGATACGCCGTCAGGGTATCCGTCTCGGCTGTGAGCCTGTCCTTAGGGAAGGTAAAAAATAAATCCTCGCTGCATGTTTAGGAGGCTGTTTTATGCGTAACCCCGATTTTTCCCCACTGTACCGTTCCGCTATTGGTTTTGATCGCCTGTTTAATCTCTTAGAAACCGGGCAGACCCAGAGTAACGGCGGCTACCCTCCCTACAACGTCGAACTGGTTGACGAGAACCAATACCGCATTGCGATTGCCGTAGCGGGCTTCGCTGAGCAGGAACTGGACATCACCGCGCACGACAACTTACTGATTGTGAAAGGTGCCCACGCCGGTGAGCAGGTTGCCCGTAACTACCTGTATCAGGGGATTGCCGAGCGCAACTTCGAGCGTAAATTCCAGCTGGCCGAACATATTCAGGTAAAAGGCGCCAATCTGGAAAACGGGCTGCTGTACGTCGATCTCGAACGTATCGTGCCGGAAGCGATGAAGCCGCGTCGGATTGAAATCAAGTAAACCAACATCGCGTCATTTGCACGAATCGCGCATTGCCTGAAAAGGTAATGCCATGAATTAACGCTTCGTCTGCCGAATGGGGACGACGCCAGCTATGGAACCGTGGCTGGCATAGGGTACGCCCGCATGGGCATCTTAATCTCGCTTCTTAGAAGGAGTCATATTATGCGTAACTACGATTTATCACCTTTACTGCGTCAGTGGATCGGTTTTGACAAATTAGCCAGCTCAATGCAGGGCAGTCAGGAACCGATTGATTTTCCTCCGTACAATATCGAGAAGAAAGACGACAACCACTACCGCATCACGCTCGCGCTGGCAGGGTTCCGGCAGAGCGATCTGGATATCGAAGTAGAAGGCCCGCGCTTGACCGTGAAAGGCAGCCCGGCACCGTCCGAGAAAGCCGTGGAATATCTGCATCAGGGGCTGGTGTTTAAACCTTTCTCGCTGAGCTTCACGCTGGCCGAGCATCTGCATGTGTCCGAGGCACACTTTGAAAATGGCCTGCTGCATATCGATCTGGTGCGTGACGTGCCGGAAGCCTTGCAGCCTCAGCGTATCGCCATTAATAGTGACCGTCCGGCATTGAACCAGCAGCCTGCTGAAGACGTGTCATAACGCGATATCCGAATTATTTGTTTGATGATTTCCCGCGCTCGTATCATTACGGGCGCGGTTTTGTGTTGCCCGCCACGTTTCCCGCCCCGGCATTCTGCCAGAATCAAAACATACTCATTACAGAGTATTGCAGCAGTGACATTTCCCAATAAAAACGTCCGCAAAGGATACGGGTATGAGTGATATCGCACTTACCGTGAGTATGCTGGCGCTGGTTGCGGTTCTGGGGTTATGGATCGGCAACTGGCGAATTTATGGCGTCGGTTTAGGGATTGGCGGGGTTCTGTTCGGTGGGATCATCGTCGGGCATGTTGCCCATCAGTACCAGATTCAACTGAACGATGACATGTTGCACGTCATCCAGGAGTTCGGGCTGATTCTGTTTGTCTATACCATTGGCATTCAGGTCGGGCCGGGTTTCTTTTCCTCTCTGCGGGTATCTGGCCTGCGCCTCAATGCGTTTGCTCTGCTGACGGTGTTCCTCGGCTGTGTGGTGACCGTCCTGCTGCACAAACTGCTCAATATTCCTTTGCCCATTATCCTCGGTATTTTCTCCGGTGCGGTGACTAACACGCCGTCGCTGGGCGCGGGTCAACAGATACTGACCGATCTCGGTTCGAGTACCGCCTTGGTGAACCAGATGGGGACGGGCTACGCAATGGCGTACCCGCTGGGGATCTGCGTCATTTTACTGGTGATGTGGCTGATGCGTGTTCTGTTCCGCGTAGCGGTGGAGAACGAGGCAAAGCAGTTTGAAGTCAGCAGCGGTCTGCATCACGAGCAACTGCACACGATGAATGTGTCGGTGACGAATAGCAATCTGCAAGGGTTGGCGATTCAGGCTGTGCCGATTCTGAACCGCGACACTATCGTCTGCTCCCGCCTGAAACGTGGTGATGAGCTGATGGTGCCGTCGCCGCAGACGCTGATCCAACTGGGCGATTATCTGCATCTGGTTGGTGCGAAAAACGATCTGGAGCAGGCGCGTCTGGTCATCGGTAATGAAGTTGAGGCATCGCTCTCGACGCGCGGTACGGATCTGCACGTTGAACGCGTGGTGGTGACGAATGAGAAGGTGCTGGGACGCAAGATTCGCGAGCTTAATCTGAAGCAAAACTACGATGTCGTGATCTCGCGCCTGAATCGTGCGGGCGTTGAGCTGGTTGCCAGCAATCAAGCCAGCCTGCAATTTGGCGATATTCTGAATCTGGTCGGGCGAAAAGCGGCGATCGATGCCGTCGCGGATATCGTGGGAAACGCGCAGCAAAAACTCCAGCAGGTGCAGATGCTGCCCGTCTTTATCGGTATTGGGCTGGGCGTGTTGTTGGGCTCGGTACCGCTGATGATTCCCGGCTTTCCTGTCGCGCTGCGGCTCGGGCTGGCGGGTGGGCCGCTGGTCGTGGCGCTGGTGCTGGGGCGCATCGGCGGGATCGGTAAACTTCACTGGTTTATGCCGCCCAGTGCAAATCTGGCGCTGCGTGAACTCGGTATCGTGCTGTTCTTATCGGTGGTGGGACTGAAATCCGGCGGCGACTTCGTCGATACGTTATTGAACGGCGATGGGGTATGGTGGATTGGCTATGGTGCGCTGATTACCATTGTGCCGCTGCTGCTTGTCGGCGTACTGGCGCGGACGCTGGGTAAGATGAACTACCTGACGCTGTGCGGCATGTTGGCGGGCTCCATGACCGATCCACCTGCGCTGGCGTTTGCCAATGGGCTACACCCGACCAGCGGTGCGGCGGCGCTGTCTTATGCGACGGTTTATCCGTTGGCGATGTTTCTGCGCATTATGTCGCCGCAGCTGTTAGCCGTACTTTTTCTTACCCTCTAAATGTTATCAGCTGGATAAAAAATAATATTTTTTCGTCGAATAATGGCGATTTATTTCTTTATTTTTTAATAGAGGAATACCTGAGTGAATAAATAAGGAATAGATAACTGACTGTCTGGAAAAGAATTATATTACCACTGTTAGGTATAAGGTTTTTTTATCATTGCATTGTCGTTAACTTCGTTAATTTTATGTTCTTTAAATGTCAATTATTATTGAATTTCAAGGGTTTTTTATCAGGAAATTAAAACAATGATAGTTTCTTAAATAAATTAATGAACCATTTTAGTAACTAAAGTTACGCTATTTTATAGGCGCATTATAATACTATCTCTTCATTATCACTTGATTTGACAAGACGAGAGAAGCACCCAGAACCCTTGTTTTCTCGTCTTTTTTTTCCGCAGATGATTCCTGTTGCGTTGTTTTCAGCAGGGTGACGAAGGAAGAATAACGAAATACCCACTCCTCCGCACGGGACATCCGTCGTGAATATCTCCTGAATAATTTGAGCGTGACTCGAAGTATGACGGGGAATACAGAATCCGTTTTAATGAAGAGTGGTGTTCTTATGTCTGCGAATAACAGCAGGTTGATAAAGCTTCTAGTTATCCTTTGTATTGCCGGTGGCTTATGGTTATTGCCGGTTCCTGATGGGGTTAAACCCGATGCCTGGCATCTGATGGCGATTTTCATTGCCACGGTTGTCGGTCTGATTCTCTCTCCTTACCCGCTTGGCGCGATGGCGATGTTCAGCCTGACCTCGGTCGCCATATTAGGGTTATTACCCATTAAAGATGTGCTGGCGGGCTTTAGCGATCCCACCATTTGGATGATCGCCTGTGCCTTCTTTATCTCTCGCGGCTTTATCAAAACCGGCTTTGGCCGCCGCATTGGTCTGCTGTTCATCAGCAAGCTGGGAAATAGCTCACTCGGTCTGGCGTATGGTCTGGTGTTTACCGACCTGATGTTCGCTCCGGCCATGCCTTCCACGTCTGCACGCTGCGGCGGGATCATCACTCCGCTGTTCCGATCAATTGCCGAAGCCTATGACTCCACGCCGGAAAAAGGCACGCAGCGTCGCATTGGTGCGTTTCTGGTGCAGTCCATTTTCCAGTGTAACGCCGTGACTTCCGCGATGTTTATGACCTCCATGGCGGGTAACCCGATGGTGGCGAAGCTGGCTTCCCAGTTTGGTATTCAGATCAGTTGGACGGATTGGGCGTTAGCAACACTGCTGCCGGGCTTCCTGTCTTTGGCGCTGATTCCTTACCTGATCTACCGTTTCTATCCGCCTGAACTGAAGAAAACCTCAGAAATGCGTGCGATCGCCGTCGAAAGGCTGCGTGAAATGGGCAAAATGACCCGCGACGAGTGGGTGGTGCTGGGCGTGTTCCTGGGTCTGGTGACCTTCTGGGTGCTGGGTTCCACGCTGAATATCGATGCAACCCTGACCGCGCTGGCGGGCCTGAGCGTGCTGTTGCTCAGCCGTGCGCTGACCTGGGACGATGTAGTCAGTGAGAAAGAAGCCTGGCACACCGTGGTGTGGTTTGCCGTACTGATGACGCTGGCTGGCCAGCTCAACAAGATGGGCCTGATTGCCTGGCTGGGCGGATTGGCCGGTAATGCGGTGAGTGGGATGCACTGGCTGCCTATGCTGGGTCTGCTGCTGCTGGTTTACTACTACAGCCACTACTTGATGGCGAGTGCGATTGCCCACATCAGCGCCATGTATGCGATTTTTGTCTCTATCGCGCTGGCTGCGGGTGCGCCGCCGATGCTGACCGTACTGGTATTCGGTATCTTCAGTAACCTGTTTATGTCCACGACCCACTACTCTAGTGGCCCGGCACCAATTTTGTTCGGAACCGGCTACGTGCCGCTGGGAACCTGGTGGAAGATCGGCTTCCTGGTCAGTCTGGTCATCATCCCTATCTGGCTGGGTGTTGGCGGAATGTGGTGGAAACTGCTCGGTTTCTGGTAAACGCAGTACTGCTGGCTTTCCTGATGCGAAACATTCCTGACACAAGAAATGTACCGCAACGTTAAGCCAAATTTCCTTTCTTCAAGCCTACGCCCTGTCCTTGTGACGGGGCGTATGCATCACGGCACGCGAAACGCGACGAAACAGTATAAGATAACGGTGTGATGATGGTGGTTTCGGAGAGTGACATGGGCAAGAAAAAGGCACCGCTAAAGCTGGGAACATCGGTGTTTCTGATGGTGTCAGTTGTGCTTGGCGCGGTGTTGCTGGTGGTCTATTCCTTGCTGTTTTTTCGCATTAATCAGCTTTCAGAAGATCATCTGCGAGAAAAAGCCTTTGCCATTGCTCGCACATTTGCAGCCTCTCCCGTGGTTATTGATGAACTTAAAGGGATTGGTCGGCCTGAGGAAGTGCAGGCGGCTGCGGAGACGATTCGTCAGCGTAATCAGCTGCTCTTCGTCACCGTCACGGACATGGATACGGTGCGCCATAGCCACCCTGAACCGGAAAGAATTGGTGAGCATTTTGCCGGTCGGGATATCTACCCGGCGCTGCTTGGCATGGAAAATACGGCCATCAACCGGGGTACGCTCGATCCCGCGCTGCGGGTCTTTACACCGGTTTTCGACAGCAACCATAAGCAGGTTGGCGTCGTCGCGCTGGGGATTGCCTTAACCAGCGTGCAGAAGGTGATCAGCGATAACCGCTGGATGATTCCCTGGACGCTCTTGGCGGGGGCGCTGGTCGGCTGGCTGGGCACGTTGATTCTGGTGAAAGTGCTCAAGCGCATTATGTTGGGATTCGAGCCGTTTGAGATCTCGAACCTGTTTGAACAGCGTAACGCGATGCTCAAACACATCAAAGAAGGCGTTATCGCGGTCGATCAGCATGGTCGGATTACGGTCATCAATGATGAGGCGCGACGGCTTTTCCGGCAGAATAAGCCACAGGGCAGTGAAACGCCGGCTTCGAAGCCAACTGAACGCGTCAGCGACCAGTGGCTTGAACATCTGCACCTGAAGCAGGTACTGGAGAGTGGTACGCCGCGGCGCGATGAAGAGATTAGCTTTAACGGCCACCTGCTGCTGACTAACACCGTTCCGGTTTTTGTGAAGGGCGACATTATCGGTGCGATTGCGACATTCCGTGATAAAACGGAGATCAGCCAGTTGCTGCAACGGTTGAGTGGGATGTCCTACTATGCGGATGCGCTGCGTGCGCAATCGCACGAGTTTATGAACAAGCTGCACGTGATCCTGGGGATGCTGCACTTAAAATATTACTCGCAGCTGGAAGATTATATCCTGAAGACCGCCAATAATTATCAGGCGGAAATTGGTTCGATTATTCGTAAAGTGAAATCGCCAGTGATTGCCGGCTTCCTGTTGGGTAAAATCAACCGCGCGCGCGATCTCGGCATTACGCTCTCCATCAGTGAGGAGAGTCTGCTGCCGGATACCGATGACGTCGATGCGACGAATGAATTGATTACCGTATTGGGTAATCTGATTGAGAATGCGATGGACGCGATTGATAGGCAGGAAAACTGCGAAATCAGCGTGAGCTTCCACCATCAGAATGGCCGCCTTCACTGTACCGTGGGGGATGACGGCCCCGGCATTTCGCCGGAGAGTCAGGCGCGCATTTATGAACAGGGATTCTCTACCAAAGGCAGCGGGCGCGGTATCGGCCTGTACCTGACCAAGCAGAGTCTGGAGAAGATTGGCGGCACTATCGAGTTTGAATCAGAACCTGAGGTGTACACCCAGTTTTTCGTTACTATTCCTTATCAAGCAAGGCTGTTTGACCATGATTAATGTACTGATTGTTGATGACGATGCCATGGTTGCAGAGCTTAACAAATCTTATCTGAACCAGGTTTCTGGATTTAGCTGCTATGCGACCGTCCCCACATTGCAGCAGGCGCGAAACCTGCTGATGCAACCTGACTCGGAAATCGATTTGGTATTGCTGGATATTTATATGCAGCAGGATAATGGACTGGATCTGCTGCCGACTATCCGTGAATTCAGTGAAAAGACGGACGTTATCATCATCTCGTCTGCCAGCGATGTGTACACCATCAAGAAAGCGCTGCACTACGGTGTGGTGGACTATCTGATTAAGCCTTTCCAGTTCTCGCGTTTCGAACAGGCGCTGACCGCCTATCGCGAAGAGGCGAACTTGTTCAAGCACCGCGATTTTGTTGGGCAGTCGGATATTGATAACCTGATTCGTCGTACCAGCAGTAGCACGGTTAGCGAACGTAAGAAATTGCCGAAAGGGCTGACTAGCCTGACGCTGCGTACCGTCTGCGAGTGGATTGAAGGCAATCAGGGCATCGAGTTCTCCACCGAAATGCTGGCGAACGCGATTGGTATCTCCCGCGTCTCCTGCCGTAAGTACCTGATCTACCTGTCTGATACTGGCATCCTGACCACCAATATCCTGTACGGCTCAACCGGTCGACCGGTGTATCTGTATCGTCTGCTGCCAGAAAAACAGGACTCTCTGCGCCAATACTGTGAATAAAAGGCTGTGAATAAATAGCGCTGAATAAGGCAAGCAGAAACAGAAACGAGGCGGGAGCGATCCCGCCTTGTGCTATCACAATTCAGTGATGATGAAACCAAATGGAACTGGTTTAGTGGAACACAATAAATTTATGCAGTACGGCCGCGGGTTAGGGCTGTGGCGGAACCCACGGGAAAATATTAAGCCTGAGACTGATAACTGTACACCGATAAGGGAAGATACCACTTTAAGAGTCGTGTCCGAGGTTGTTTCTGGTATAGGTAAAATATCACCTTACTCTGGTGGTACTGTCGGTGGGTTATTAGAAGGGATGCATGATGTTAACAAGTGAATGTAAGACTTTTATGCGCTGGGTAGGAATAACATTAGTAACTTTTGCATATTATCTGTGGATCTTTCTTGCTATTTTTCCGTTAGATGACAAGAGTCCCATGCTACAAGAGAAGGTGGTTACTATCGAATATCATGAGGCTGTTATAGAAAATATTTATAAGGTCACAGATAATGTTCTTGAGGTTGCTTTAATTGGTTTTCCTGTGTGTATGACTCTGATCCTGATCATTTTCAAAAAAATTAGATAGTTGCGGTAAGCCAAATCGTTACCAATAGCTGCTGCCGGAAAAGCAGGACTTGCTGCGCCAGTACTGTGAATAAAAAGCGGTGAATAAATAGCGCTGAATAAATAAAAACGCCACGGTAATCACCGTGGCGTTTTCGTTAGTGGGAACCGTGGTTGGGTTAGACAACCCAGCCCAACAGCAGCGTTGCAGCGATGACGGTAGATGCGCCGCCGATACGGGTAGCGATCTGTGCGAACGGCATCAGAGACATACGGTTAGAAGCGGACAGAATCGCCACATCACCCGTACCACCCAGCCCGCTGTGGCACGTGGTCACGATGGAAGCTTCAATGGGGTACATGTTCAGGTAAGGCGCAATCAGGAAGCTCACCAGCGCCATGGACAGCACCACAGAACCACAGACGATGACATAACCCACAGAGAATACTGCGACAACGCTTTCCAGCGGGATATACAACATGCCCAGCCCGATCATCAGCGGCCACACCAGAGAACTGGAGACGAACTTGTAAACGCTGTGTGCGCCAGTTTCCATAATCGCTGGAATCACGCGTCCGTATTTGCAGAAGACGGCGATCAGAATCATCAGAACGGGGCCTGGGATGTGTACCAGTTTCTCAAACAGGCCACCGACGATGAAGAAGGCGCAAATCATCAACAGTCCGCCACCCATTAGGTGAAAATCGACCGGCTTTGGCGCTTCGTTGACGGCAAACATCGCGTTGTCTTCATCACTGCGAACCAGACGGCCTTCGCCGTTCAGATCCTTGCGGCGCATACCCAGACGGGACAGCACTCCAGCACACAGAATCGCGAAGATGTTACCGACAACGGCAGCAGGCGCTAACTGGGCAACATAGACATCCGGGCTTTCTCCCAGAATGGCAGAATAGGCTAAGGATAACGGTAGGATACCTTCACCAATGCCGCCACCGATAATGGGCACGATGATGAAGAAGAAAGTGTGATAAACGCTGTAGCCGCACAGCTTACCAACCAGTAAACCGGTTGCCAGCGCGGTTGCGGTGCCGACGACCAGCGGGACGAACATACGCACCATCCCCTGAATCAGGATTTTGCGGTTCATACCCAGAATACTGCCGACCACCAGACAGGCGATGACGAAATACAGGAAGTTCGCCTCTTTCATCAGCAGGTGGACGGTTTTCATGGTGTTATCGTTGAACAGCTCAAAATACACCATAACGGAAGGCACCATCAGGCACAGAATGGCCGGGCCGCCGATATCTTTGAACACGGGGATGTTGCTGCCAATGTGTGCCAGTAAAAAACCCATCGTCATGATGACGGCGAAACCGCCAATCATATTTTTAGGCAAATATCCTTCGTAGGCAGCGATAGCGACAATGGCGGCAATCGCCATAAAAAGCGCAACGGGAACGGAGCCGATTTTCTTTTTAAAAAATCCCCCGATAAACGATTCTTGTGTTTCCAGAGCGAGATCGTTCTCACATAAAATATCAGTTTCAATTTTTTTCATTATATTCACCCTGCTAGGACAGTTGGTACAGAAAGAAATGACATACCTGCCGTGTAATCTCGTTGAGATATTGGTAACGCATCGTTATCGACGCATTTTATTGGCTTTTTGCTTGCTGATATCGGTGTGGATATCGAGCGTTGCTAATGCCAATGGCGGCGGGATGTTTATTATCAGAAAGCAGAAAAATACGTTTTTTTGTTTTTTATCAGTTAGTAACAAAAAGATAATAAATGGTTGGTGTTATTTAACAATGAATCTTGTTGGAGGGTAATCTAGCATGAGGGAATGTTAAAAATAATACGTTAATTACGTATTTGTGAACTTATCTGCAACTCCATTTTAAATAATTTATATTATTTTTTTGTAATTAAAATAATTTATTGAGGGGCGTGGGGAGTTAAAACAGAAGGAGAGGTGAATCACAGAGTGAAAATACCACTTTATGAGAATAAGTAAATAGCGTGCTTTCATTTTAGTGAGAATATTTATTTAACTAAAATAGCCAACTAATTGTTGAGCAATATCATTTTATCGTCGGTAAGGCCTCTGACAATGCTGCGTAGGACAAAATGCGTTCTCGACCCCGTATCAGCCGCCTTTTTATCTATGCTTTATCTAGCGGAGGTATCCAGCAACAAACCTCTGGTCATGGCTATCCCACAGATAAAGAACGATGAAGAGCGAGCTTGCGGACCGTCGAAAGAGGGGGAAACCACGTTTTTTATGTCGTATAGAGTTTTTTTATGTAGCGTAGATAGTCATTTGGCTACTTATGGTGCCGTGGTAAATATCAGAATTTCTTATTATCTGTCAGAGTTTTCACCTGTTGTTAACGTTTTTAACAAAAAATAGTGCTCAAATCTTGGACATGTAAGACCAGATGACTATAGTTTTTTTAATGGTGATAATTTCTTTATGTCTGCAATGTATCGGTTTTTATCGCTATTTTTTCATCAAAAGACAAAATATCTGCCTTCATTGGGGTGGTGAACGTGTATTTTCTCTTTTAAGAAAATGTAAGGAAATTTTGTAAATCCTTACAGCTTATATTGACGTCACCGCCATCTGTTGAGAAATTGAGGGCGTCATAGGGATATAAGGAGGAAAGCAGCGGCTTGTCTGAATGATTCTACGTCTTCATCCAGCATCCGTGAGCGGGTTGTGGCGCTTCAAGGTATACGTTGTAGTTATTATGACTATATCCAACAGCGTGGCGGCCATCGGTTTTGGTAACCACCTTTCCTCTTCCTCATTATTTGAATTTTGCCTTCGGGCGACAGGGTACAGACCACAGTTCGTAAAAAATACAGGTCTGGCCAACCATACCCAATTGATTTCGAGATGCGGACGGACTATCAGCGCTGTTAACCACTGTGCGTTTAACGACAGTATTAACGCGTATGCAGCTTGGAGTATGGCGGGTATAGCACACAACATCATCCACAATGGAGCACAAGTAATGGAAAAATCCCTGGTTAAATCAAGGGTGTTGAAGTTCGGCCTTGGCTTGCTCGCCATGTCCGTCGCTGCAGGCGTTCAGGCAAAGACGCTGGTGTACTGTTCAGAAGGCTCCCCAGAAGGTTTTAACCCGCAGCTGTTCACCTCTGGTACCACGTTTGATGCCAGCTCTATTCCTATTTATAACCGCCTGGTGGAATTTAAAGACGGCACCACGGACACCGGTCCGGGTCTGGCTGAAAAATGGGATATTAGCGAAGACGGCAAAACCTATACTTTCCATTTGCGCAAAGGCGTGAAATGGCAAGACAGCAAGGATTTCAAACCTTCTCGTGAATTCAATGCCGATGACGTGATTTTCTCCTTCATGCGTCAGCAGGATGCCAACAATCCGTACCACAAAGTATCTGGCGGCAGCTATGAATACTATCAAGGTATGGGTATGCCGGAACTGGTCAGCAAAATCGAGAAAGTAGACGATCATACCGTCCGCTTTGTGCTGAACCGCCCTGAAGCGCCGTTCCTGGCAAACCTGGCGATGGACTTCGCTTCCATCCTGTCCGCGGAATACGCGGATAACATGCTGAAAGCTGGTACACCAGAGAAGATTGACCTGAACCCAATCGGTACAGGCCCATTCCAGCTGCAGCAGTACCAGAAAGATTCCCGTATTCTGTACAAAGCCTTTGACGGCTTCTGGGGCACCAAGCCGGGCATTGACCGTCTGGTCTTCTCCATTACGCCAGATGCGTCTGTGCGTTACGCCAAGCTGCAAAAAGACGAATGCCAGATCATGCCGTATCCAAACCCGGCCGATCTTGCTCGCATGAAAGAAGACAAGAACATCACGTTGATGGAACAGCCTGGCCTGAACGTTGGCTACCTGTCTTACAACGTTGAGAAAAAACCGCTGGATAACGTCAAGATTCGCCAGGCGCTGAACTATGCGGTGAACAAGTCTGCCATCATCGATGCGGTTTATCAGGGGGCCGGCCAGGCCGCAACCAACCTGATCCCGCCGACCATGTGGGGCTACAACAACGACGTTAAAGACTACAGCTACGATCCTGAAAAAGCGAAAGCACTGCTGAAAGAAGCAGGTATGGCTGACGGTTTCTCTATCGACCTGTGGGCAATGCCGGTACAGCGTCCGTACAACCCGAACGCCCGTCGTATGGCGGAAATGATTCAGTCCGACTGGGCGAAAGTTGGCGTGAAAGCCAAGATCGTCACCTACGAGTGGGGCGAGTATCTGAAGCGTGCGAAAGACGGCGAGCACCAGACCGTGCTGATGGGTTGGACTGGCGATAATGGGGATCCAGATAACTTCTTCGCGACCCTGTTCAGCTGTGACGCTGCCAAAAATGGCTCCAACTACTCCAAGTGGTGCTACAAGCCGTTTGAAGATTTGATCCAGCCGGCGCGTGCCATTTCCGATCACGAAAAACGTATTGAGCTGTACAAACAAGCGCAGGTTGTGATGCACGATCAGGCTCCGGCGCTGATTGTCGCGCACTCCACCGTGTACGAGCCAGTGCGTAAAAACGTGAAAGGTTATGTGGTTCAGCCACGTGGCGTGCATAGCTTCAACAACGTGACGTTGGATTAAGTCAGCCACTCGTTTTTCACGGACATTAAAAACCCCGACCTTGCGGTTTCTCGTTAGAGGAGCCGTGGAGGCGGGGTTTCTTGCCCGTTAAATTTTACGGTGGGCCGTCGTACACGACGTTTAAAATCGTTCCTGACGATTTTTTATGCTGTGAGCAATGATAAGCCTGATGGCCAATGAGCCAACGGGCATGAATAGAGAGTTCGGGATATGTTGCAGTTCATACTCCGGCGTTTGGGGTTAGTTATCCCAACGTTTATTGGTATCACACTATTAACCTTCGCATTCGTGCACATGATTCCGGGCGACCCGGTGATGATCATGGCGGGGGAACGGGGCATCTCCGCCGAGCGTCATGCGCAATTGCTGGCTGAAATGGGGCTGGATAAGCCGCTTTGGCAGCAATACCTCCACTATATTGGCGGTGTGATGCAGGGCGATCTGGGGATCTCCCTCAAGAGCCGTATCCCCGTGTGGGAAGAATTTGTGCCTCGCTTCAAAGCGACGCTGGAACTGGGTATCTGCGCGATGATGTTTGCTATCGCAGTGGGGATTCCGGTTGGTGTGCTGGCTGCGGTTAAACGCGGTTCCATTTTCGATCATACCTCTGTTGGCCTGGCGCTGACGGGCTACTCCATGCCTATCTTCTGGTGGGGCATGATGCTGATTATGCTGGTCTCCGTTCAGCTTGACCTTACCCCCGTTTCGGGACGCATCAGCGATACGATTTTCCTTGATGACAGCATGCCGCTGACCGGCTTTATGCTGATCGATACCCTGTTCTGGGGCGAGGAAGGCGACTTTATCGACGCGGTTGAACACATGATCCTGCCTGCCATCGTGCTGGGCACCATTCCACTGGCGGTGATTGTGCGTATGACGCGCTCTGCGATGCTGGAAGTGCTGGGTGAGGATTACATCCGTACCGCGCGCGCCAAAGGGCTGAGCCGTCTGCGTGTAATTGTCGTGCACGCGTTGCGTAATGCGATGCTGCCGGTGGTAACGGTAATTGGTTTACAGGTCGGTACCATGCTGGCCGGGGCGATCCTGACGGAAACCATTTTCTCCTGGCCGGGGCTGGGACGGTGGTTAATCGATGCGTTGCAGCGTCGTGACTATCCGGTGGTTCAGGGCGGCGTACTGCTGGTGGCAACCATGATCATTCTGGTGAACCTGCTGGTAGATGTGCTCTACGGTGTGGTTAACCCACGCATCCGTCACAAGAAATAAGGGGAAGGCTAAGATGACACACGTCACTGAACCTGTTGTAAATAGCGCACCGAAGCCGATGACCCCGCTACAGGAATTCTGGCACTATTTTAAACGTAACAAAGGCGCGGTTGTTGGCATGGTGTATGTCGTGCTGATGCTGATTATCGCCATTGGCGCCAATGTGTTGGCACCGCATGCGCCCGCCGAGCAGTTCCGCGATGCGCTGCTTCGTCCGCCGGTCTGGCAAGAGGGCGGAAGCTGGCAGTTTATTCTGGGAACGGACGACGTCGGGCGTGATGTCCTGTCCCGTCTGATGTACGGCGCGCGTCTGTCGCTGCTGGTTGGCTGTCTGGTGGTGGCACTGTCGCTGGTGCTGGGCGTGATCTTCGGTCTGCTGGCTGGGTATTTCGGCGGTGTGGTCGATGCGCTCATCATGCGTATCGTCGATATCATGCTGGCGCTGCCGAGCCTGCTGCTGGCGCTGGTGCTGGTGGCCGTCTTCGGACCTTCGATTGTGAATGCCTCGCTGGCGCTGACCTTCGTGGCATTGCCGCACTATGTCCGTTTGACCCGCGCGGCAGTACTGGTGGAAGTCAATCGCGATTACGTCACGGCTTCACGCGTGGCGGGAGCCAGTTCGGCACGCCAGATGTTCGTCAACATCCTTCCGAACTGCCTGGCACCGTTGATTGTGCAGGCTTCTCTCGGTTTTTCTAACGCCATTCTTGATATGGCTGCTTTGGGTTTCCTCGGTATGGGCGCACAGCCGCCAACGCCAGAGTGGGGCACCATGCTGTCGGACGTTTTGCAGTTTGCGCAAAGCGCCTGGTGGGTGGTGACGTTCCCCGGCGTAGCAATCTTACTGACGGTATTGGCGTTTAACCTGATGGGGGACGGCTTGCGTGACGCTCTCGACCCCAAACTCAAGCAGTAGTAGAGGTAGAGAGATGGCGTTGCTCAATGTAGATAAACTGTCGGTTCACTTTGGTGATGAGGATCTGCCGTTTCGTGCGGTCGATCGTATCAGCTATCAGGTGGAAGAAGGGCAGGTGGTCGGTATCGTCGGGGAATCCGGCTCCGGTAAATCCGTCAGCTCGCTGGCGATTATGGGGCTGATTGATTACCCCGGCAAAGTGATGGCCGACAAGCTGGAATTTAACCAACGTGACTTAACGAAAATTTCTGAGAAAGAACGGCGTAATTTGGTGGGTTCTGAAGTCGCGATGATTTTCCAGGACCCGATGACCAGCCTGAACCCCTGCTACACCGTGGGCTACCAGATCATGGAAGCTATCAAGGTGCATCAGGGCGGTAATCGCAAAACCCGTCGTCAGCGAGCGATTGACCTGCTGACGCTGGTCGGGATTCCCGATCCGGGCTCACGTCTTGACGTGTATCCGCACCAGCTTTCCGGCGGGATGAGCCAGCGCGTGATGATCGCGATGGCGATTGCCTGTAGGCCGAAGCTGCTGATTGCCGATGAACCAACCACGGCGCTGGACGTGACCATTCAGGCGCAGATCATCGAACTGCTGCTCGAATTGCAGCAGCGTGAAAACATGGCGCTGATCCTGATTACCCACGATTTGGCGCTGGTGGCCGAAGCGGCACACCACATCATCGTGATGTATGCCGGGCAGGTCGTGGAGTCAGGCAAAGCGGCGGATATTTTCCGCGCACCCCGTCATCCGTATACCCAGGCGCTGCTACGTGCATTGCCTGAGTTTGCGGCGGATAAATCCCGACTGGCATCGCTGCCGGGCGTGGTGCCGGGTAAATACGACCGCCCGAACGGCTGTCTGTTAAACCCACGTTGCCCCTATGCGCAGGACCGCTGCCGTCAGGAAGAACCTGCACTGCGCGATATTCCTGGTCGTCAGGTGAAATGTCATACACCGCTCGATGATGCGGGGAGGCCAACCCTATGAGTGAACTGAACGCAACATCGCAGCCGTATTTGCTGCATGCGATTGATTTGAAGAAACACTATCCGGTGAAAAAGGGATTTTTTGCGCCAGAGCGGATGGTGAAAGCGCTGGACGGCGTTTCCTTTACGCTGGAACGCGGTAAAACGCTGGCGGTGGTAGGGGAATCCGGCTGTGGAAAATCCACGTTGGGCCGCCTGCTGACGATGATCGAAACCCCGTCTGATGGCGAGCTGTACTATCAGGGGCAGGATCTGCTGAAGCACGATCCTGAAGCGCAGAAGCTGCGTCGGCAGAAGATCCAGATCGTTTTCCAGAATCCGTACGGATCGCTCAATCCGCGTAAGAAAGTCGGTCAGATCCTGGAAGAACCGCTCCAGATCAACACTGAGCTGTCAAAAGCCGAACGCCGTGAAAAAGCGTTGGCGATGATGGCGAAAGTGGGGCTGAAAACGGAGCATTACGATCGCTACCCGCATATGTTCTCCGGCGGTCAGCGTCAGCGTATCGCTATCGCCCGTGGATTGATGCTGGACCCGGACGTGGTGATTGCCGATGAACCCGTTTCGGCGCTGGACGTATCGGTTCGCGCACAGGTGCTGAACCTGATGATGGACTTGCAGCAGGAGCTGGGGCTGTCTTACGTCTTCATTTCGCACGATCTGTCCGTCGTTGAACACATCGCTGATGAAGTGATGGTGATGTATCTGGGCCGCTGTGTGGAGAAGGGCAGTAAAGATGCTATTTTCAACAACCCGCGCCACCCGTATACGCAGGCGTTACTTTCCGCGACGCCGCGCCTGAACCCGGATCTACGCCGCGAACGCATTAAGCTGACGGGTGAACTGCCCAGCCCGCTGAATCCGCCGCCGGGATGCGCGTTCAACGCTCGCTGCCAGCGCTGCTTCAGCACCTGCACACAATTCCAGCCGCAGCTGAAAACCTACGGCGAACAGCAGGTTGCCTGCTTCGCTGTTGATCAGGACGAACAGGGCACCGCAGTCGCCTAGTTTACCTTCAACGCCCCACACCGCTTTGCCGCGATGTGGGGCGTAGGTTTTTTGGCTGTACCTGCCCGCTATCGCTTAAGTATTCCGCTAAATTTAACCTGACTTCAGCTATTAGCTTTAAAGGCCAACTCCGGAAGATTTGGGATTTATGGCCGGGATGCCGATAACGGTGATGATTGAGTGGGGGAGATTGGTGATCTAAACAGAGATTAGTCTCTGACGGTGCACACAATAAACAGTAGATAAGAAATAGCAGGGGAGTTCATAGGAGATCTTTCCTGCTTTATTTTATCCAACATCTTAAAATACGTTGTAAGTACTTATTTTGATGTTACAGTATTTATCATTTCCAATATTTCCTTTTCGGTTTTCTCATAGGGGGGCTGCCATAAAGGAAAGTCATTTTCTACCCATTCATCATATTCTTCAGGAGATATCCGGTTTTCTAACTCCTGATATAAATATTTTCGTGTTTTGGATAATTTGTTTAATACATTACATTGATTAAAAAAAAGTAATAGCGCTGGCGCCGTTCTACTACTTTTATCAAAACCAGATCCTATTTTATCTATTACAGTAACAATTTCCTCTAAAGATATTAAAATCTCCTTTAGATTATCCGTATTTTCTGAATCGTATTCTTTTATAATATTAGCATCTCTTATTAAATTTTGTTGTTTTTTATCCAAATTAACCTCGCCTTTTATCTTATATGCATCAACACCCAAATCATTTCTTCTGAATTCTACTTGATTGGAGTCTATATCAATATAATTTCTGGCATGGTTTTATTTTATTTTATTTTAAACTTCTCTGCTGCATCAGCCATACTTAATGGCTTTCCTTTCGCCTTGGTTGCAAACACAGAATTTTGATCTGAAGGCTTAATTGTCATGCATTCTTTAATACCTTCAAGACCCTTATTACTCGTATAGTGCCTTAAGCGAATAACATCAAGACCCAATGGGTCACCCAACTAATAGGATTAGGCGCATAAGCATACAGGTTCAGCCCGCCAGCCCAATCAGATCTTGCGTAGTAAACCTGCCTACAGTGGGATCATAGTAACGGAACTGATTGTAGTGCAAACCGGTTTCGTCATCTGCGTATTATCCGGCGTAGCGTAATGACCTCGGCTCCGTTCAGAGCCGTGTTGAACTATGTAATTTTATCAGTTACCTAATTGAAACCATAGCTATCTTACCCTCTCTGGATAGGGCTAAGCTTATTCCATCTCCATAAATGTTAGTGGTATCGCTAATTAATTCTATATTCCACGATTTGCTTTTTGCCAATTTAATCCAATCCTCTAAATTCCAATTAACAATATCCTCTAATTTAATAAAATTGTTGCTTTTCCCATGAAAATCAATGTTTATTGCAACTACAAACTCATCTTCAACTAAAATACTTATATTTCCATATATATAGTTATATATTTTTGATTTTCTACTTATTTTTTCTGGCTTTGAATCAGGCTCACCTAAAGATGAGATAATATCTAATATAGAGGATCCTATTTTTACATTTCCAAACTTATTAGAATTTATGATGTCGTGTAAACTTTCATTTTTTAGATGATATTTTTTCTTTTCCATTAGTTACATCCTACCCTAGAATTGAATCTTTTAACATTCCTAGATATATCTTTAAGCTCTCTAGAACGACCATTGGCGAGATCTCGCAATGAACCAGATTCTCTCTTCGCGTGTTCTAGAACGGATTTTACACCATCATCTGATTTACTAATTATATCGTTTCTAAATCTAGCATCTGTTTCGAATTTTTTCTTGGCTTCAATTATTGCTCTCTCAACTTTATCATTCCCTGCTTGGTTTGGTATGGCATTCTTAAAGGTTATTCCTCCTTTGTGATCGGGCCTAACTGATAGCTCCACATTGCCTGGAGCATAAAAATGAAGTCCTTTTTGTACAATATCGTTGTATCCCGGAGAATGAATTTGCCATACAGAATAGTCTAGCCCTAAAGGATCGATCCAACTAATCGGATTAGGCGCATAGGCATACAGATTTTCCCCGCCCGCCAGCCCTATCGGGTCTTGCGTAGTAAACCTGCCTACAGTGGGATCATAGTAGCGGAACAGGTTGTAATGCAAACCGGTTTCGTCATCGGCGTATTGTCCGGCGTAGCGTAACGGCTGGGATTCCACCGGTTTGCCGTTGCGGAACCTTTCGCTGTCCTGCGTCTGCCCGTTGAGGGCTCCGAAGCTGCTGTAGTCGCCGCTCCAGCGGACCGCGCCGTCCGCATCCATCATTTCCAGCGGTGCGCCATTCAGGTCCGTGTTGAACCAGCGGATATCGCCTTCGTTATCACTTGGGCACTGGGTGATACGCGCTAACGGTGACCACCAGACGTTCGGGTCATAAATATAACTTTCTGTTCGGTCAGCGTGTTTGGCCTGCAACAATCGGAAGCCTTCCCACAGGAAACGTGTTTCTTCCTGCTTTCCGTCTTCGCCCCAAATAACGGTTTTACGAGTGCGTCTGCCCAGGGCGTCATAGTTGTAGTAGGCGACAAACTCGCCCTGCGGACCCCGGCCCCGTGCTTCCAGCAGTCGATTATCAGCATCGTACTTGTAAAATTGCTCTGTTTCGCCGTCACGCCGCCGCGTCAGGTTGCCCTGACTGTCATACTGATTCCACAGGTTACGCCAGTTCAGCAGGCGGTTGTCCGGCAGCGGAAGCGGGGCTGAACGTGAGTGGCCCGCATCCTGTATATTGTCCGCCGCATCGTAGCCGTAGGCCCGGTGATGCACCTGCCAGTGCACGTCAATGCGCTTCAGCAGACGGCCTTCTGCATCGTAATCGTACTGCACGTCCCCGCGCAGAGTGTCATTGACCGAGGCCAGTTCGCCGGATGCGGTGTAGCTTAGGGCCCGCGATAATATTTGCTGTTCCGGCTCTGCGACATCCCAAAGTCCGCTGCGTTGTGAAGTCAGGCGGCCTAAACGGTCATAGTCCCGTCGCTGTTCGCGCCGTCCCTGTGTACGGGTGACCTCCCGGTGCAGACGGTCACGGGTAAACTCGCTGACCACCTGATGATTGAATTTAACCGTGCTGACATGTCCAGAGCCGTAGCGCAGCCAGTGCAGCGCGTCGCCATCCGGCAGAGACAGGGTACCCACATTCCCCAGTGCGTCCCGTGTATAGCCGATGTCTCCCTCACTACCACACTCTCCCGACAAATAGCCTGCGGTATCATAGGCCAGTCTGACCTCATCGGCGGTGATACCCAGTGCGAGGCCTTCCTCGGTAGGCTCGCGTTTTAGCGCAACCAGCCGCCCTCTGTCACTGTGCTGGTAGTGAAACTCGGCGTGTGCATGTGCGCGACGTACCAGTTGCCCGGCCGCATCATGCTGATAAATGTGCGAGATGGCTTCATCATTCGCTGCATTTCCGCGTTGTGATCGCTGACACAGGTGGCCTGCGTCGTCGTAGCAAAAAGTTAGCTCGACGCCATCTACGCGCCGTTCTTTAACCAGTCGGCCGACGGCATCATAGCCAAATTGGTATTCCGCGCCGTTGCCATTCTCTAACCGCAACAACAGCCCGCGCGTGTCATAGTGCCAGCGTTTTGTCCGGCGGAGGCGGTCTGTCACACTGACGGGCTGGCCCAATACGTTATACTGCCAGCGTACTTCGCTGTTCTGGGCATCACGCCATGTTTGTAACTGACCTCGGGCATTCCAGCGTAGCGTTTCCCGGCGACCATCCGGGTAGATAACGCCAGTCAGTTGCCCGCAGGCATCCCATTCCCGGCGGGTAGTGTGGCCTTCCGCATCGACAGAAGCCAGCAGTTGTCCGTAATGGTCATACTCAAAGGTGCTGCATTGCCCCGAACAGTCAGTACGTGCCGTCAGCAGCCCCTGGTGATTCCAAGCGAGTGTGACGGTGCCGCCCAGTGCATCGGTGATGCTGTCCGGTAGGCTATCCTGCGCATGGGGATAGTGATAACGAGTGATATTCCCTAATGCGTCTGTTTCCTCAACCAGCCGGTCGAGGTCGTCATACTGCATCTGCTCACGGCTGCCGTCGGCATAGGTCACCTGCACAACATTATCTGTCAGCCGATACCACTGGTAGTGTGTTTCACGGTCCAGCGGGTCAGTTTCACTGAGCATGCGACCGTAGTCGTCCCAGATGGTTTTGCGGCATGCGCCGCCGGGCAGGATGACCTCGCACAGTTCGCCATCGTCGCCATAACGCATAGCCGTAACGCGGCCATCGTAATCGGTAAAGCTGACGACGTGGTCATTATTGTCAAGCACCCACTGCGCGACGATGCCATCCTCCCTGCGGGCGGTTCTCCGTTGTCCGGCAAAGTCGTACTCCAGCGTGAGTTGTTCACCCGCGCTATTGCGGTATGCCACCACGCGAGGTAAATCGGCAATCTCCTGCCACTGATATTCGCTGAGCAGGCCGTTGGCATCTTCATGGCTGGCCATCAGCCCGTCATCCTGCCAGGTAAAACGACGGCGCACGCTACCGCCCCGCCCGGTGACGGTGACAAGCTGCCTTTGCGTATTGTAGGTATAGTGCACGAGACAGGTCGATTCATCCAGCCAAGCGCTTTCCAACCGACCATCAAGATATCGGCAGGTAATGTGTTGCCCGGCACTGTCCGTCAGTGTGTTAAGCGTGTCGTCGTCGTTCCAGAAAAGGAGTATGTCATTGCCACATGGCTCGGCAATGCGTGCCAGCACGGCCTTTCCCTGCGAAGACAACGCCGTGTAATACCATATTTCACCGTCTGGCCCATAAACCGACCAGCTTTCATCCTGATGATGCTCCAGCCAGCGTTTCTCTGCTGGGCAATAGGTTCGCTGGCCGATGGGAACGAAAGGGAAGGAAATCAAGTCGCCTGACGGTGCACGCCAGACCAAACCGTCCTGATAGCGCGTCAGCGTTGTTTCCCAGAATAGGCTCCATCCTTTTCCCAGAACGCTATCGCTGGGGTTACCGCTACGCCAGTAACGTTGCCAATACACGGGTAAGCGAGAGGGAAGGACAAAGTCCAGTTCATCTTCATCCGACAGAAATTTTTGTCCGCTCACGATGTCTATCGGGCGGGCGATAATGCCCCCAGCCGCGACACCGGTCATGAGCACACCAAAGCGGCAGGCAATGCGTTGGATCTTATTGATACCGGGGAGTTTTTGTAAAAGCTGACCCAGTTTTCCGATCTTGCTCGCTGCGCCGCCGACGCCACCAATCAGTCCGGCGAAAAGCAGCGTTAAATCAGAGACTTTATAGAGCCATTCAGGAACTTCCGGTTTGATGGGTAATGTGGATTTGGCTTTCCCACCGATGAAAACATTGGAAGAACCTTCCGTGATAGTGGCGCCACAGTTCACTTTATCGCCAAGGCGGGATGCGGGCTGGCTGTTGATGTATACCGTTTCCGAGCCCTGCGCCACCTGCATGGAAGGCCCATCTTTGCTACAGCTGGCCACACTCAGGGTGGCGAGGGCGGCCTTCATACCGTTGATGAACACATTGCGTGAGCCTGTATCAATGGTTCCGGCTTTTGACATGCTGCTGGCACCCGCCTCGGCAATGCCATCACGCGCTTTTTCTGCCAGCACGCCAGTCGCCCAACCCACAGCAAAACTGAGGCCAATCAATAGCACGCCAACGCCCAGGCAAGAGGAGGCGAGACCCGCCACAAATAAGGCACCGGCAGCAATGCCACCGACTGCGGCAATCAACCCACCGACAATGGTGCCCGCAATCATGCCTGCTAACGCACCTGAATGCCCGATCCCATCACCAACGCGTGCGGCTTCAAACATAACAATATTCCTTATCGTTATTGGTTAAACGTAAAGCTCCCGATCAGGGCGTTGAATCGAGATTCATCGGCAGCAGAAGGCGCGGCGGTTTTCGATAGGGTGAAAACCAGAATCTGTGCGCTATCTAATGCGAATACCGCCTGCTGCTGCCAAATGCGTTGACCATCACGTATATAACTCGCCTGAAGGCTTTCACCTTCCAGTACGTTATTGCCTAACCAAATCGCTTCACGGCCCTGTGTTTTCCAACCTTTAAAATGCTGAACCATCAGATCCAACTGCCTATCGATATAGCCGCTCAATACCTCTCCGTCGTTCAGTACATCGCGTGAAACCGTAAAAGCAGGTTCGCCTTCCTGACTGGGCGTGAATGCATTCACCGTGCGATCGCAGTAGCCGTCAGGCAGTGTGATGCGGCCTTCGGTGAAGATGCAGTGGGAAGAAGATGTTGTCGTCACGATAAAATGTCTCGAATAATGATGTGGTTGTAAGCGCTAAGCCACCACACCTATAGTATGGTGGCTCATTCCCTGATTATTTATTTAAATCAATACGTTCACTTCCGATTACGTTGACTTTAACGCCTTTGATATCGATATTGCCGTTCTGATAAATGGTCAGCGAGCCTGCTCCCGTCGTCAGTTCGATATTGCCGCCAGTCGAGGTGATGGTGATATTTCCCGTTACCGTCAGCTTCTCGTTCATCGTGACCTCGGTTTCTCGGCCTGCCCCGATGATGACTTTCTGGGCACCCTGAATCTCTGTTCCCTGATTCTCGACGACGTTAAGAATTTGATGGCGGCCTATGACACTGATCTGATCTCGTCCGACGTTTTCTGCATGATCGACGCCTACACCTGTACTGCGGTTATTCAGCACTACGGTGTTCATGTCTTTCTGTGCGTGGATAAACACTTCTTCCTGACCGGCCTGATCCTCAAAGCGCAGCTCGTTGAACCCTGCGCCCTTGTGCGTTGAAGTACGCAGTGAAGTGCGTGTCTTGTTCGCCGGCAGTGGATACGGTGAGGGATTGGTGGCGTGGAAGGTGCGGCCCGTCACGATCGGCTGATCGGGGTCGCCTTCAAGGAAACTCACAATGACTTCATGGCCGATGCGTGGGATGGCGATCAGGCCATACTGACCGCCCGCCCAGCCCTGGCTGACCCGTACCCAGCAGGAGCTCTGGTCATCGCTCGCGCCGTAGCGGTCCCACGGGAATTGCAGTTTCACCCGGCCGTACTGGTCGCAGTAAATCTCTTCACCCGCCGGGCCGACAACGGTCGCGATTTGCGGGCCGTCTACCATTGGCTTGTACGGCAGGTCGGCGCGCCAGGTGGTGCTGGCTTTCACGACCTCGAAGCTGTTGCTGTAGGTGGTCGGTTCGCCGCCGCTTTCTTCTTCCAGCGCCTGCGGCTGCTGTCCGCTGTGGGTGATGGCAACCAACTGCCAGGCGATATTGAGTGCCAGATTGGGGTGTTCGGTTAAGGTAAAACTGCTGCCCGGCATCAATTCAGCGGCATTGGATTCGCCTGAGCCGGTCATCGCGCCTGCTCGCAGTGCGTCCAGCCGATAGCTGGTAAAGGCTTTGCCGCTCGGGTCTTGCTTAAAACGACCGGGGTAGTCGAAGTGCTGATAGCTTTCGCGCTGGTGCTCCAGCTCACCACTCATCTTGTTGTGCAGCAATCCATAGGCCGGGGTTTTGAAGCTGTAATCCTTCAGCGCCACCTCGGCAGTTCGCACCGCCTCGGAATAGCGGAAACGGCGTACATACGCTCCTTCGCTCAGCCCTTGTGTGGCAAGGTTGAAAAACAGCTCAGGGCCTTTCGCCAGCGCGCCAGCATCGTCGGCAAAAACCAGCCGATGTTTGCCTTCCTCAAACTCATGGAAGAAGTACAGGCCTTCTTCTGCGGCCAGTCGGGTAATAAAGGCTAAATCGCTTTCCCGATATTGCACGCAGTATTCGCGAACCGCGTGCTCGTTACGCAGCGCAAAGGCGTAGTCGGTGATGCCCGCTTCTTCCAGCAGTGTGCCGATAATCGCTTCCGGTTTCTGTGCCTGAAAGAGGCGGGCGTTGGTACGCAGCCCCAAACGCCACAGCGCCGGACGGACTTCTGCCTGATAGCGCGTGCGGCGAAAACCAGTGTCGCCCTGCGCGAACGCGCTGACAATGCCGCTTACTCGCCTTTGGAGCTCGCCTTCGTACCACACCAGCAGTTCACAGGGCTGGTCGAGAACAGCACCAAAATCGATCCCCGGTAAGGGGCTGGCCAGATTCAGCGACAGGGCAAACGGCTGGTTAAGTGCCTCGCTGAGCTGAAAATCCACCACGGCAAAGGTCGATGCAGGCAATGCGCCGACCTTAACGGTGAACTGTAATCCTGTACTGTTTGCCATCCGTCCTCCTGATGCTGTCATCCACACTCAGGCATGGCGTGGGCCATGGCTCAATGCAGAAAACCCGGGCAAGCCCGGGTTAAATAGAAACTTATGCTTCGACCGGCGCACGCCAGTCATCGGAACCAGAAGTCCCTGCAACGGTGTGTTCCCAATCGATTTTGCGGTAGGCCAGCGACACTTCGATCAGCTGGGTGTAGTCCAGCTTCGCTGGATCCTGGCAATGTGGCATCTGGCAGTTAACGTCAACGATGGTGGCATCGGTCAGTACGGTAGAGAAGAAGTGCTCTTGCTTACCTTCAACCGACGTGCGGTACCATTTCAGGGTCACGGTTGGCAGCATTTCGCCAGACGCCAGGGCGTTGTACATCAGTGGAACCGCTTTGTTCAGCGCGACGGTGAATTTGAACGGTTTGTGTACACGCTGACCGGACGGCTGACCAGACTGTGGGTCGGTCGGTACGGTGACAATGTGTTTGAATTCCTGAACCAGCATTTCGTCTTCGTGGCCTTCCACATAGATGTTGCCGACAGAATCAGAAGTGAAAGCACCCGCGGTGATGTTGCCCTGAGTTTTACCTTCGATGCTGATATAGCATGGAGTTGGCATAGTCTTGCTCCTTGTTGTTAAACGGAATGAGTTGTTGAACAGGGTTAGTACTTCGCCGTTCACATAGCAATTCATGTGCCAAAATTTATCTATTTGTTTTATAAATGAATTTACCTAATTCAAATTTTTACTAAGCAAAATTTGAGCAAGAAGTTGCGCAGACTTCCTGAATCGTTTGCAGACATTGCGCAAAAAGTGATTTACACCAGAAAGTGAGCAAGAAATTGCGCAGAGTGCGCAGTTATACTGAAAGTTTTGGTTAGGGATGTGAGATGACCGTCTTTTCGGAATGGATTGACTATTGATTGGGGGTAAATCAATGTTATTACCGATTAAAAATGCGGAAAATAATTCAAGAAGCTAATCGTTAGTCGCCTGATGTTGTGGCGGTAAGAATAGGATGGCAAAAACTGGGAGAGTGAATAAAAGAAGGGAATATCTGATCTTGGCATACTGCAAGTGGGCAGTAAAAACAGTGGGGCGGTGCTTTGCCCCAACCGTATGTCGTTTAATGCGCGTCTATTTTTGTGGCGAATTAGCCTTCCTGCATCGCCTTTTCAACTTCTTCCGCCAGAATCACAATACCGCGTTCAATTTTTTCCGGCTCTGGCACATAGTTCATGCGCATGCATTGATGAGCGTGCGGCCAGTCCTGATCTAAGCCGGGGAAGAAATGGTGACCTGGCACCATGAGGACACCACGTTTTTTCAGGCGTTGGTACAGAATTTCCGTCGTGATAGGCAGATCCTTGAACCACAGCCACAGGAAGATCGCGCCTTCCGGCTTATGAATCAGACACTGCTCGGGCGACAGGTAGCGGCGAATGATCGCGATGGTTTCCGTTACGCGCTGCTGGTAGAACGGGCGTATGACGTCATTAGATAAGCGCAGCAGATCGCCACGCTGAATCATCTCGTGTGCCAGCGCCGGGCCGACCGCGCCGGGAGACAGGCTAATGATGCCGTTCATGTTGCCGATTGCGGAGATCACCTTTTCATCCGCAATGACGATACCGCAGCGTGAACCGGGCAGACCCAGCTTGGACAGGCTCATGCACAGGATGATGTTCGGGTTCCACAGCGGTGTGGCATCGCTGAAGATGATGCCGGGGAACGGTACGCCATAGGCGTTATCAATCAGCAGGGGAATGTTGTGCTGCTGCGCCAGAATATCCAGACGCATCAGCTCGTCGTCGGTCAGCACGTTACCGGTCGGATTGGTCGGACGGGAGACGCAGATCAGCCCGATCTCATCGGTAATCGACAGGTGATCGAAATCGACGTGATATTTAAATTGCCCTTCGGGCAGCAGTTCGATCTGTGGGCGAACGGAGACGAACATGTTGTCGTCCAGCCCGGAATCCGAATAGCCGATATATTCCGGTGCCAGCGGGAATAGCACCTTTTTCAGGCTGCCGTCGCTGTGGCGACCAGCAAACAGGTTAAATAAGTAGAAAAACGCACTCTGGCTGCCATTTGTTAGTGCAATGTTCTGTGGTCCAATCTGCCAGCCTAATTCATTACTCAGTAGCTCGGCCAGCGCCTTAAGCAGCGTATCCTTACCTTGCGGGCCGTCGTAGTTGCATAGCGCTTCCGTTAATTTCCCTTGTTCCAGCATATCCTGACACAGCTGTTTGAAGTAGCTGTCCATCTCCGGAATATGTGCCGGATTGCCGCCGCCCAGCATGATTGCGCCTGGCGTACGCAGCCCTTCGTTCAGGTCGTCCATTAATTGGGTGATGCCAGCGTGGCGCGTGAATTTCTTGCCGAAAAGAGAAAAGTTCATAGTTTATTTATCAGTGGTCGTACACAGGTTACCGGCAACCATAGCGCTTGCGCCAATAGGGTGCAATGTGGTCAAAAAACAGACTTGTAATTTTTTATCCCGCGTAGCGTTTACTATTTAGAATAACTTGCTGATGTGAACATGAATGTGGGAATGGTTTCAGACGGTAGGCTGTATTTTGCTGAAACGACTTCAGCTTTTACCGATCGATATCTCAATAATTCTGCAATTATAGATGCCATTCATGGTGAATTAGTGATGCTAATTGGATAAATAACGCGACAATGCCGAATTTTTCCATCTGGTGATAGCTATCACATTCTGACCATCCGCTGATTTGTAGTCTTTAGCTCGCATTAGCTAAAACAATTCAGCAGAGAGGGATGGTTAACATGAAAAAATTACTGGCTATAGGCATTACACTGGCGCTGACATCATGGCAACTATCGGCACAGACGTTTGTGCTGACAGATGCTGAAGGCAGTGTGGAAAAGGGAAACTGGCAAATTGGCAGTGATGCCCTGAAGATAAAAAATCAGCATTTCAGCATTGAGCAAAAAGTCCTGCACGGCGGACGTCAGGAAGGCAGTAAAGTGATCACGATTACCAGTCAGGACGGCCTGAAAATTGCCCTCAGCCCGACGCGAGGGATGAACTTGCTGCATGTGACGGGCAAAAACATCCGTTTGGGGTGGGATTCGCCGGTTGATGAGGTCGTCAACCCGAATACCATCAATCTGGAAAGCCGTAACGGACTGGGCTGGCTGGAAGGTTTCAATGAGATGATGGTGCGTTGCGGCTTCGAATGGACAGGGCACCCGGTCGTCAGTGATGGGATGATCTATACCCTACATGGCCGCGCGGGCAACACGCCAGCTTCAAAAGTGGTGGTGGAAGTCAGCGATAAAGCACCGCACACCATTACGGTGCGCGGCCTGTTGAAGGAAAACAGCTTTAAGAAGTCGAATCTGGAAACCTGGACTGAGCTGCGTTATGTCCCCGGCAGCGAGTCGTTTACCGTGCACGATGTGCTGACCAACAAAGCCGACTACCCGCGCGACTACCAGATTATCTACCACAGCAATTTCGGTACGCCGATTCTGGAAGAAGGCGCGCGTTTCATCGCACCGGTAAAAGACATTTCTCCGTTTAATGACCATGCCAAAGCGGGTCTGGCAACGTGGCAAACCTACAAAGGCCCGACAAAAGACTTTGATGAAATGGTGTTCAACATTACGCCGTATACGGATGCACAGGGCAAAACGCTGGCGGCGCTGGTGAACAAGGCGGGGGATAAGGGCGTGTCGATTGCCTTTGATACCCATCAGCTGCCGCTGCTGACGCTGTGGAAAAACACGGACACGGAAAAACAGGGCTACGTCACCGGGATCGAGCCCGGCACTAACTACGCCTATCCGGTTACGATTGAACGCGAACAAGGGCGGGTCAAAAAGCTACAGCCCGGCCAGAGCACGACATTTGAGCTGACATACAGCCTGTTGAGTAGCGCTGATGCGGTACAGAAAACGGAGCAGAAAGTGAAAGCCATTCAGGGTGACAACAAAACCACGCTGACGGAAAAACCTATCGCCATTGAGTAACGCTATCTATGCCGACCACAGAATCTGGTGGTCGGCTATCTCACGTCATGGTTACGCTTAGTCATTGTCACGTAACGCCATAATTATCTTTTCTTATCCGTTTTTTCATTTTACGCGTACCTTGAGGAAGGTATTTGTTACGTATTTGATCAGGGGATGAGGATGTCGTTGAAAGATGCGCTGCTTGCGCTTTGTGTTGTGGTGCTATGGGGCGTGAACTTCGTGGTGATCAAGGTCGGGCTGAACGACATGCCGCCTTTCTTACTGGCAGGGCTACGTTTTTCGCTGGTGGCGCTCCCAGCTATTTTCTTTGTTCCTTTCCCACGTATTCCCCTGAAATGGTTGCTCGCCTATGGCATGACGATCAGCTTTGGTCAGTTTGGCTTCTTGTTCCTCGCTATCAAGCTGGGTATGCCCGCGGGAATTGCGTCGCTGGTGTTACAGGCTCAGGCCTTTTTTACGCTGCTGGTTGGCGCGGTCTTGCTGTCGGAAAAGCTGCGCTGGAATCACGTCGTCGGCATTCTGGTGGCGGCGCTAGGGATGGTGGTGCTGGCAGAAGGTCGCACAGCGCTGCAAATGTCATCCGGAATGACCACTACCACGCTGCTACTGACGCTGGCGGCGGCGCTATCATGGGCGGTGGGCAACATCATTAATAAAGTGATCATGAGCCAAAACCGCGACGTGCGCATCATGTCGCTGGTGGTGTGGGGGGCGCTGGTGCCTGTCGTGCCATTTTTTATCAGCTCCTGGCTGTTTGAAGGTCGGGACGCGATTGTCCATAGTTTAACGACCATCCAACTGCCGACGATTTTATCTCTGGTTTATCTGGCATTTGCGGCAACCATCATCGGCTACGGGATTTGGGGAAGCCTGCTGGCGCGCTATGAAACCTGGCGTGTGGCACCCCTGTCGCTGCTGGTGCCAGTGGTTGGGTTGGTCAGCGCCGCCGTTTTTCTGGGCGAAGCGCTCTCGCGACTACAGATCGTGGGGGCGCTGCTGATTATGGTCGGCCTGTTGGTGAATGTGTTTGGTGCGCGGCTGCGTTTATGGCTGCGCTCCCAGCCGCTGTAGCACAAGGCCGAACCGCTAAGGATCATGGACGTGCGATAAAACGCACTCAGTGAAATCAATGGAATAAAGGAGTTTTCATGAGAATAAGAAACACAGTATCGGGAAGAACGGTAGCGGGAAAATTGCTGTTGTCACTGAGCGTGACGGCGCTGCTGGTGAGTGGAGCTGTGCAGGCAGCATCGGCCCCTGCGGTGGAAGCGAAAAACGGTATGGTGGTCAGCTCGCAATATCTGGCTTCGCAGATTGGCGTCGATATCATGAAAATGGGCGGCAATGCGATTGATGCCGCTGTGGCCGTGGGTTACGCGCAGGCGGTGGTGAACCCCTGTTGTGGCAATATCGGCGGCGGTGGATTTATGACGCTGCACCTGGCCGATGGGAAAGATACCTTTATCAACTTCCGTGAAACGGCACCGGCGGCAGCCAGCGCCAACATGTATCTGAACGCGGATGGGAGCGTGAAAAAAGACGCGAGCCTGTATGGTTATCTGGCCGCTGGCGTACCGGGAACGGTGCTGGGACTGGATACCGCGCTGCAAAAATACGGCAAATTGACGCGCGAACAGGTGATGGCGCCGGCGATTAAACTGGCGCGTGAAGGCTTTGAGCTTACGCGAGCGGACACCGATATTCTGGACACTACCGTCAAGCGCTTCAAAGCCGATCCTGAAGCGGCGCGTATTTTCCTGCGCCCTGACGGCAGCGCGTTGCAGCCCGGTGATAAGCTGGTGCAAACCGATCTGGCGAATACGCTGGCAGCGATTGCCGCTAAAGGGCCGGATGCTTTCTACAAGGGCACGATCCCGCAGACGGTGGAGAAGGCGGCAAAGCAGGGCGGCGGGATTCTGACGGCGGCTGATTTTGCCAATTACCGCATTACCGAAACGGCACCCGTAACCTGTAATTATCGCGGTTATCAATTTGTCTCTTCGCCACCACCCAGTTCTGGTGGCATCACCATGTGTGAAATTCTCAATATTGTCGAAGGTTACGACATTAAATCGACAGGCTTCAATTCGGCAGCCACCGTGCATGTGCTGACGGAAGCGATGCGCCACGCCTACATGGACCGCAACACGTATCTCGGCGATCCGGCGTTTGTGAGTAATCCCGTCGAGCGCCTGTTGAGCAAGGACTACGCCGCTGAAATTCGCAAAAAAATCGAACCGGAGAACGCGACGCCGTCCCAGAGCGTGCAGCCGGGGATTGGCCCGCACGAGCGACCGGAAACGACGCACTACTCCATCGTGGATAATCAGGGCAATGCGGTGTCCACCACGTATACCGTGAACGGGCGTTTTGGTTCGGTGGTGATCGCGCCGGGGACGGGCTTCTTCCTCAATAACGAAATGGATGACTTTACCGTGAAGGTTGGCGAGAAAAACCTGTACGGATTGGTGCAAGGGGAACGTAATTCTATCGCCCCCGGTAAGCGCCCACTTTCGTCCATGAGCCCGTCACTGGTGACGAAAGATGGCAAAGTCTTCATGGTGCTTGGTTCGCCCGGTGGTTCGCGCATTATCACCATCACGCTGCAAACGGCGCTGAATATCATCGATCACGGCATGGCACCGCAGGAAGCGGTGGACGCACCGCGAATCCATCATCAGTGGCTGCCGGACGAGGTGTATTACGAACAGCGTGGGCTGTCTGCGGATACGCTGAACCTGCTGAAGCAGCGCGGTTACAAGATGGTGGAACAAACCCCTTGGGGCGCAGCGGAGCTGATTCTGGTCGGCTTACCGGGCGCGGCGGGCGTGACGCCTGCGGATTCCGGTAATGACTCGGCGGTATCTGGCAAAGTGCGTGAAGGTTACCTGTACGGCGCAAATGATATCCGCCGCCCAGCAGGGGCTGCTATAGGGTATTAATCGGAAAGCATGTCAGGGGAAGCTGTTCGCTTCCCCTGATGCCAGTGACGTCACGCCCTGCTATGAAGTAATCAGAGAAAAGGTGCTGCTACTGATTTATTTCATTTCTGCAATTCGTAGACTTTGAACGTATTCTCGCTATCGATACCGACCAGCTTATTTTCCCCGGCACGACGGAAGATGAAGTCATCTTTCTGGCCGCGTGGAATACGAATCAGCTCATTATCAAGATGCGCCTTAACCGATGAATTCCCCTTCATTTTCACCGTGCCATCTTGCGCGATAAACAGCTCTGGCCCGCCGCTGCGCGTTACATAGTGCCCGACTGGCAAACCAGAGGCTGGGGAGGAAATGTCACTTTCCGTGAGTGACTGTAGAGCTTCGGCTTTTGGGCATCCTTTACTATTCCATTCCAGCGCATCGCAAGCCCGCTGTAGTGCATCTCGGGCGGCAAGATATTGTCCGTTACTCCACAATGCGTTGGCGGCTTCATTACACATTTTCCCAGACAATCCAGTGCGACATGATTCAACAATGGTAGCGATCCATTCTGGCTCGAGTGGCATTGGTAAATCCAGATTCGTTGTCGCGGCTAATGCTTTTTTTATTCGATCGCCGGCAAAAGCAATGCTGTCCCACTGTTCACAAGCGGCGTAAATATTATCCAGGCATAGTTGTTTAAGTGTATTAACATCACTTTTTTGCATTAGCGTTGAGCATGCTGACATATTCTCCCAACACTGTTTACCTATCTCACTTTCCGGTTTTTTTACATTTTCACTACACTCTTTGGCTTCCGTTAAGACATATTCCCCAGTGAAATCTTTAAGTGTTTTACGGTCGGGGGAGATATCAAAGTCTGATGTCATGAGTGATTCCATGGAGACCATGTCAACTTTGTTGTCATTCAGAATATAGTGCTCTGTGATGCGATCGTTTTTATATACGTTGTGTAATAGCTGGCTATTAATGACATGAACTTCAAACCCACGAGCGCTCGTATAAATCCCGCAACTGAGCCCCGCGGATGATGGTTGGGCGAGGACGGGAAACGCGAGGAGAGTTATGATGAAAAGGAAAAGCGTACGTAACTGCATGAATAAAGACATCGTGCTTCACTCCATTGATGTGTGTATTTATTGCCGCAATCGCTTGGCAAGAGCACAAATTATACTCGTGTTGTTTTTCAATGGCGAACTTATTTTTAGATTCAATTATAAGGAGTGTTGGTTTTTATATTCCCCATGTTATCTTATTTTATTTTTTTTAGTTTATGATTACGATTATAATATAAAACAGTCTAGAGGTTTTTATATTCAGTAAAACTAACAATACTGTATTTTGACATGCTGTTCATTCTTAATTATTGGGTTTCCGATGTTATGGAAACCCAATGAGGTCTTAGGTGGGAAGGTTACTTAAAGTCCGCGTACGGTATGAGTGGCTGCGGTGGGCTGTCGAGATCGCCCTGCCAGCCTGAGGCGGAGTAGCGCAGGTAGATGAGGCCGTGGCTTGGGGTGTAATCCTTCGCTTGCTGAATGTCGATACCGACACCCAGCGTCCAGTGTGAGCTGAGGCGGCGTTCGACGATGGCACGCGCCGTGTAGCCGAAGCCGGAACTGCTGCTGCCCTGTTCGATGGCGTCTCGGTCGGTGATCGCGGCGTTGCCCAGCAGGCCAGTCAGTGGGTAGCGACGCTGATCTTTGGTCGAAGAACGTGACCACGACAGTGAGCCGCCGAGTTCCCACGACCAGTTTTCCGTCCGCTGCCGGTAGTTCAACGGCACGCCCAGCGAGAAGTATTGCTGCGGGCTGTAGTAGCCGCCCTGACCGAGTGAATAACCGCTTAAATCCTTCTGGTGACGCCACCACATGCTGTTCAGGCCGACCGTGACGCGTCGGTTATCCTCATTAATCAGCTTGTAGTAATAGCCTGCCATGGCGCGGGCGCGGTCATTATCGGCCACGTTTTTCCCCGTAATCTGGTGGACGCTGAAATCACTCCAGACGCCGTGCGCGTCGCCCCGATCGTAGCTCAGCCCGAGGCTGACGCCTGTGGCACGCACGCCGCCCCAAGTAATGCCTGTTCCCGGGTCTTTGGTGCCGCCGAAGGCGAGTAACGAGCTGGAGATGGGGCGGCGCGATGCCGTCGCGGTCCAGCCGATTTGCCGCCAGTCACCGCTGTAGCTTGCGCCACCGACGATATCGACCACGTCGAAGCCGAGCGGTGTGGTGCCGATATCCGCCGACCAGCGATCGTTCTTCCAGCCTGCTGCGACGCTGGTGCCGGTGGCTTTCTGCGATTTATCGCTGAAGCAGTCCTGCGTGGCACAGGTGCCGAAGGTTTCCCGATAGGCACCGTTGCTGTCCGTCGAGAAGGAACCGGCGTTCATCTGTACGGTATCGGTGCGGAAGAAAGCGCGGCCGTCGTACAGCGGCATGTCTATCTGCAACAGGGTGTTGTGGGCGCTCAGGTCGGAAACGCCGCCGGTACCGCTCGAACTCGAGTAATCGTGGTCAAGCGTGACGGTCACATCCTGCTTACGATACAGGTCCGCCGCATCGGCGCGGATGCTGCGCTGTAGCCAGTCGTCTCCTGTCTGATTGCGCGTCAGTCGGGTGTAGTCATCGTCACTTTGCGGCAGAGCGGGCGTGATGCCGCTTGCGACCATCGCCTGTTTATAGTCTTGCTGCGCCTGCTCAGGTTGAGATTGTTGCTGTTCAACACGCGCCGCATCGCGATAGACCAATGCCTTAGTCTGACCGATCGGCTCTTTCTGCGCATCGATTTTGAGCTGGCGGAAAAGTGCTGTCGATTTTTGCGGATTTCCGACCGCTTGCCAGGCGTTGGCGACACGCCGCTGCGCATTGAGCGTATCTGCTGCCTGCGCCGGGAGCTGGTTCAGACGCTGACGTGCCTCATCTTGCCGACCCTGCGCGATAAATGCGTCGATCTCACCTAATTGTGCATCGGGATTCTGCGGCTCCCGCGTGCGGATGCGTTGATAATTCGCCAGCGCCGTCGCGTATTCACCTCGTGCCAGCGCCCAGTCCGCCAGCAGCAGATCGATACGGGTATCGTCAGGTTGCTGGCGCAGGAAAGCGATAGCGGCGGGTTCATCACCTGCATCGCGCATGGCTTCCGCTTTCGCCAGCGTGGTCTGTATCGTCAGACGTTGGGATAAATTGCGCATGTCGTCGCTCCACTGTGCTGCGGGAAGCGTGTTCAGGTGAGCGAGTGCTTGCTCATCGCGATTGGTCGATGACAGATAAAGTGAGTAAACATAGTTCTTCTGTGCGTCGGCTGGTGGCACAGCGGTCGCGCGTTGTACCACGCTGTCGGCCTGCTGCATTTGCCCCAACTGGCGCAGCGTCTGGGCATAGCGATAGGCAAACCAAATATCGTTCGGATCCTGCTGGTTCGCCTGACGATACTTCTCTTCCGCCTGCGTCCACTGCTGCTGTTCCGCAAGTTGGTCCGCCTGCTGTTTCAGGATATTGAGTTGTAGCGCAGCAAGCGTCTCCCGCATCGTGTTTTGCTGACTGCGCGACAGGCTGTTGAGGTAAGTGAGCGCTTTCTCCGGTGACTGCCGCTGATAAATCCCGACCAGACCGCGCAGGGCGTTATCGTTGCCGGGTTCAAGGTGTAAAGCCTGCTGATAGAGCGGCTGGGCGGCGGTATCATTTTGGCTGGCAACGGCGACATCGCCCAGACCAATCAGCGAATAGGGATTGGTGTTATCCATCTGGCGTGCCTGCTGATATTTCTGGCGTGCCAGCGGGAGATTATTGGCTTTTAGCGCGTTGTCGCCTTCCGCAATGGTGGTCCAATATTGCGTACTTTGAATCAGTCCTTCCCATTTGCCGCTGTTCAGGCGATTAACATCCGCCTGTAGTGCCTTCTGGAACTGTGCCAGCGCTTTTACCCGATCGCCTTCGCGCAGGTAAACCAGACCCACTGCGCCGATCAGTTCGGGATCGTTGGGTGTGACGGCCAGCGCCTGATTTAACTCACCGAGCGTGGCGCGGTTGCCCCCGCCGCTTTCAACCTCCGCCAGACTGCGGAGACGCCCCTGATACGTGGGATCGGCCAACATTCCCTGCTGGCGGTTGAGTTCTTTGCGCGCGGTTTCTGCCTGTTCACCGTCATCAAATACCGTCAGGAAGCGGTTGAGTTCCGCCACGCTCTGCGGGGTAACCGTCATCCGGCCAATAATTTCCAGCCAGAGCGATGCCGCCTGACTGCGTCCGACGGGATCGGTAGACAGTTGTTTCAGCAGCGGGTAGGCCTGTTCGTTGCGATCCTGACTGAAGAGCAGGCGTGATAACGCCATGCGCAGCGGAACATTGTTGGGGTAAACCTGATCCAACGCTTCCAACTGCTTAATCGCGACGGGTACCTGATTCGGCAAACGAGAAACCAGACGCCAATACTCCACGGCGAGATCGAGCGTGGGCGGCTCGCCGTGAAAGAGCGTGTCGTACTGCGCTTTGGCTTCCGCGTAACGCCCGGCGGTAGACAGCAAACGCGCCTGCTGTAATTGCTGACGCGTGGCTTCCTGCGTCAGCGCCAGCGTCATCTCTGCCTGCCGGTAAATGGCAGAATCGGGAGCCACAGTCTTCAGCTTGTCCAACTGCTGGCGCGCCTGTGCCTGATCGCCTTGACGCAGTGCCAGCCGCAGTCGGGCGGCGATAACGTCGGGGTTATCCGGGTTAATCAGCTCCAGCCGATAAAGCGACTGACGCACGAGATCGTCTTTGTTGCTGGCTTCTCCCAGACGTACCTGTTCCATTAGAAATTGTTCTGGCGATGCGGTTTCCGCGCTGGTTGCCTGCGGTGCCGCAATCAGCAATAACGGCAGGAAGCGCAGCCAGTTTACGGTGTTGTTGTGCATTGGCTGCCCCGAGACGGTAAAAGTTGGCCTTGTGAGGTGAAGCGATAGCGCTTCTGATCCCATCCCTGACCAAAGAGCGTCAGAGAGGCGGAGAAATACGCATCGTCACCCGGTGGATTGGCGGCGAGCCGCTGTCGCTGGGCGGCCAGGGCGTCCGCCTGGCGGGATAGCATTGGCAGCAGTGAGGCGGAAAAACCTACCGATCCCTGTCCGGTGACGGCGCCTGTCGCGGTGTCCGCTTTTTCGGGCGGTAGCCCTTGCTGGATCGTCTGCTGCATCATCGGTTGAAACTGTTTGAGCAAATCGGTTTTCCCTCTGCTGCTGTCGGCCATCATCCCCGCCCACAGATAGACGCGGATGGCGTCATAGCTGCCGACATTGGGTTTGGTGGTATCGGGCTGCCAGCCTTTGTCTTTTTGCCAGATGACCCAATCAGGCGAAAATCCTTTTGGCGCGGTTTCCAACAGCAGGCGCTGCGTGGTGCGCTGCATCGCTTTCCACTTCTCATCCAACGGAGCAAATCGGGCCAGCAGCTGCGGCGGAAGGTAGCTGGGGTTCAAGCGCCAGCTCTCTTTCTCTGCGAAGCCTACTTTGCCGGGCAATAGCATCACGCCCAGCCCCGGAATCGTCACCACTTCTTCTTTGGCGATGCGCGCGAGCAGCGCGGTGCCCAGCGCCTGATAGCGCGCCTCTTTCCACAGTCGGCCAGCTTCAAGCAGGCTATAGGCAATCCACAGATCGGCATCGGATGCGGAGTTCGGGTCCAGCACCGTCCACTGTTTATCCGTGTTCTCTCCCCACAGCCAGGCGGGCAGATTAGCGCGCAAATCGCCTGCGGACAGGTTGTCTTCCGTCCATTTCAGCAGCCGATCAAACATCACGCGATCGTTGGCGACCAGCGCAAAGAACAGGGCGTAGCTTTGCCCTTCGGACGTGGTGATTCTATTGGGTGTTGAGGTATCAATCACCCGTCCTTCCTCGCTGATGTAATACTGCTTGTACTGCTCCCAGGCTGGCCAGTCGCAGACGGCTGCGGTGGCCAGGGAAGCCCATAGCCACAGCAGCGTGGCGATCAGGTAGCGCAGCACGCGTGGCATGGTGCGTTAGTCCCTTTCATCCGGCGACAGGCGACGGCGGCTGAAGAATTTCAGGCCACGCCACAGCAGCCAGGCAACAATAATGACGGTAAGGGTCGATATGATCGCCAGCCAGACGGGATGCTGCGCCAAGGCGTGCCAGATACGTTCCCACCATGGCAGGTGGCCGACGTAGTAAACGTCGCCGACGCGCAAATTATTGATGCCCGATTCGCGGATGACGGAAACAGAACCGAACAACGAGGCTCTTTTTTCGCCATCAATCAGCGTGTTGTTGAGTAGCGTATAACCCTGCGGGCTGTCTGCCAGCAAGGCGACCACGCTGCGCTGATCGTGATACGGAGACTGGAAGCCGATAATCGCCGACATCGCGCCGTCACCGCTGACGGTGGTTTTGCTGTCTGGCGTCGCGTCAGATTCAGGCGAGCCCATGTCTGGGATCGCGGTCTGACGCGTTGGCTGCTTGATCCAGCTTTGCGTTTGCTCGACCAGCAGGTTGATTTTGCTGTTGTCGTGCAGCTCTGGCGGGATAGCGCCGATCATCAGAATATCGCGGTCCTGCTTGTCTGCCTGCGTCCAGTCATCGCTGAGCTGCACCGCCAATGCCGGGTAGCCGGTTTGCGCCCCAATGTTACCGATGGCGTTCAGCATGGCGCTGACCTGAGCCGGCTGTGGCTGCTTGTTCACTAGTACCAGCGTTTGTGACAGGTCAGCCAGTCGGCTGAACGGGTAGCCCGCATTGGCAAAGGCACGCAGATCCGGCATCGCCATAAAGTGACGATAGCCAGAGAAGTTAATCGTCGAATTGCTGTCGATGACGGCGTGATTGACGACTGGCGTATAGGTTTCGCAGCGGTCGGCCGTGCCGCTGGAGAGCAACGTGGTGTAGCTGAAGTCAAAGCGCAGCTGGTTGGTGGTGCCCAGTTTCAGCGCCGGAATGGACAGGGTCTTGTCGGAATCCCATAGCCCCTGCGTGAGCGGCAGGCGCATCAACAGGGAATTCTGATCCTGTTCCGGTGCCAGCGAGAAGGCCTGTACGAACTGGTTGTTCAGGTTGATGCTCAGGCGCGAACCGTCCTGAACCTGCGGCGCGGTGTAGCGATATTTCAGGCGCATATCGATGCCCTGACTGCGGATCAGGAACAGGTCGGGCGGCAGGTTCATGGTCAGCGAAATCGGCCGGGGCACGATACCGTCGGTTTGCAGCTGTTCGTTATATTGCTGTAGTTCGGCGAAGGTCATCGGGCGGTCGGTGCGAACCCAGTTTGGCGCATCATACGGCTGGCGTGGGGCGAGCTGTTCGACCTTATCGATGGTGACGCTTTGCCCACGGAACAGCGGGTTCCCCTGTGCGATGCCCTGCACGGCGGTAAGCAGTTCATTGTCATCACGCCCCTGAACCAGCAGCAGCTTCACGTGAGGATCGTTGGGGTGGCTGATGATCGATACCGTTGGGCCGTTCACGGCGGGAGTATCGCGCAGGAAATCCGGCCGCTTATCGTTGGTCGCGAACACAATACCGTGACTATTCGGCAACTGGTTGAAGAGGGCAGGGAAAGACTGCCCGCGCCATTGTGCTTTGCTGCCAAACCACGAGGCGAGTACCGCAGCGGCACGCTGTTGCACCAGATCCGGTTGGTCGGCAAAGACGATGGGCAGCGTCAGCGGGCGGGTATCGCGGCTGTCAAAAAACGGCGCAGGGAACGGCGACAGATCGTCCTTCAGCGTCAGCTTCTGGAATTGCAGGTTGAGCGCGCTGGCTTTGCTGACATCCAGCCATAGGCTGGTGCTGGCTGGGTTTTCACAGATGTTCTGATAATGGCCGACAAACACCAATTGCAGGCTGTTAAAGTCCGTGATGTAGCGCGGATCGATAGGCAGGCGAACGCGGTTGGATTTCCCCATCTGCTCTTTGCTAATCGTGGTGACGCCCATGAGCTCATTGTTCAGGTAAACCTTGATATGCGACTCGGTGGGAATCAGCGCTGGTGACGGCGTAAATTCGAGGTCAAGCGACGCCTGTGTGACCACTTCGTCGCTGCGAACGCCGAACTCAATCTGCCCGTTGGGATCGACACCGCGCAGCGCAAAGGTGCCCGGTGCAGGCGCGATTTGCGCAAAAGGCATCACCACGTTGCGCACGGCGGCGTTGGTCGCCGGTGGCGCCAGAGGAATCGCTGGCATCGTCGTCGCTGGCGCTGCGGTGGCGGGCGGCTGGGTCGCGTCCCCCATTGCCGGTGTTTGGGCGTGCGGCGCGGTGACAGCCTGAGATAATGAGCTGACGCCTAAAGCCAATGCGGTGAACCAGATTATTTTTTTCGTCATCGTGTCATCATCAAGGTTAAGGGCCTTTCTCGTTGTCAGGAGAAAGACCGTTGATCACGGCCTGTGAATGGCAATCAAGCCACTGTCTTTTCTGTAAACAGGTTCTCTTGTGCAAATCGCGTTTCATGGGTAGACGGCGTCTGGCCCTGATGTACGGCGTTTTCCGGCAGCGCAGCGCCCGGCGGAGCTGTTACGGTGCGTTTCCCTACATAGCGCGGAATGAAGGACACCACCCACACCACGATATTGAGGAAGGCCAGGATAATGTTGCGTATGACGGGCGGCGCGTAATCGGCCAGACGCAGGTAGCCGCGAAAGCCGAGTGCCAACACATCAACCAGGCTTTCGACCGGTTTATCCTGCGGGAAACTGTCTTGCCAGAGCGCCCAGGTGTCGGCACGGGCAAACGTACATTGAATGAAATCAATATGCTGGCGGATAGTCAGGTTGGTCATGCGCAGGCCAATCTTGTTGTCGAACGCGCGGGTGACGCTGAACGGGAAGGCGTACTCCTGCTGACCGCGTTTTAGCAACAGCGAGACGCTGTCCCCGACCTGAAGAATGCCCGACTCTCGGGCTTCAACGCCGACGCCGCCATCGGAATAGTCGCGCAGGATACAGGGGAAAAGATGGCCATCGGCACGGAGGATCGCGGCGGACATCGACATTTCCACCCGGTGTGCCTGACGCACCTGTTTGGCTTCTACGGCAACCGCGACGGCTCCGCCTAAAATGGTCATGTTGTACACAACCCACAGCAGGCTGATGAGCACCGTCATGATCTCTTCCGGCGGCCCGTAAATCAGACGCCAGATGCCATACATCACTCCAGCGATATTCAGCAGCACCAGCACCAGATAAGGTCGAGTAATCACCCAGTCAACATGCTGTTCTTCTACCAGCCCGCCTTTGGCCGTTACGTTGAATTTCCCTTTGTGCGGGTTAAACAGCGCGACGGTAGTCGGGCGGGCGATGTACCACGCCAGCACGGTTTCATAGATTTCACTCCAGAACGAGTGACGGTAGCGGCCCTGAATACGTGAGTTGGTCAGGCTGGCATGCACCATGTGCGGCAGCACGTAGAGCGCGATGGCCAGCGCCGGGGCGAAAATGATGTAGGCATGCAGCAGGAGGAACGCCAGCGGCGCAGTCAGGAAGATCAGCCGCGGAATACCAGACAGAAAGTGCATCATGGCGTTGGCATAACATAGCCGTTGCCCCAGTTTCAGCCCCTTGCCAAACAGTGGGTTATCCAGCCGGAAGATTTGTACCATGCCGCGCGCCCAGCGAATACGCTGCCCGATGTGGGCCGAAAGGCTCTCGGTCGCCAGTCCGGCGGCCTGTGGAATGCGGATATACGCCGAGCTGTAGCCAAGGCGATGCAGGCGCAGTGAGGTGTGAGCATCTTCCGTTACCGTTTCGACCGCAATCCCGCCAATTTCATCCAGCGGTTTACGCCGCAGAATGGCGCAGGATCCGCAGAAGAACGTGGCATCCCACATGTCATTACCGTCCTGAACCAGACCGTAGAACAGCGTGCCTTCATTGGGCGTACGGCGGAAACGGCCCAGATTGCGTTCGAACGGATCGGGCGAGAAAAAATGGTGCGGCGTTTGCAGCATCGCCAGCTTTTTGTCTTTGAAGAACCAGCCCATGGTTAATTGCAGGAAGGAGCGGGTAGGGACGTGGTCGCAGTCGAAAATGGCGACGAACTCGCCTTTCGCCTGTTTCAGGGCGTTGTTGATGTTCCCGGCTTTGGCGTGTTCGTGCGTGACACGGGCGATGTAATGGACGCCAACTTCTTCGGCGAAGGCTTTAAATTCGGCGCGGCCGCCGTCATCCAGAATATAAATATTGAGCTTATCTTTAGGCCAGTCGATGCCCAGCGCGGCATACACCGTCGGTTTCACGACGCTCAACGGTTCATTGTAGGTCGGGATCATGAGATCGACGGTCGGCCACGTTTTGCTGTCTTCCGGCAGTGAAACCGGGTGGCGGTTCAGCGGCCAGATCGTCTGGAAATAGCCCAGAACCAACACCACCCAGGCATAGGTTTCCGCCGCCAGCAGCAGCAGGCCGCAAATCAGACTCAGCGGATCGTCCCAGTTCAGCGTTTCGGTGTAGCGCCACCACAGGTAACGGCAGGAAACCGTGAAAGAAAGGGCGATCATCATGAGCGTCGGCATGCGTCCCGGCATGTTGCGAACGAGCATGGCGATGCACCACAGCAGCGTCATGAAAATAAACTGCGACAGCAAATCAAACGGCTGCGTGATGCACAGCAGCGCCAGCGCTGCACACAGCAGGCTCAGCGCGACCGTCACCAGCCTCTGGAGGCGGCTCGTCTTGGCGAAGCCTGACTCATGGTCTTCGCGATCGTCAGTATTCGCGTGGCTAAAGCGGGCGAACAGCGCTTGCTGCGCGTTCATGTAGCGTTGCCGCCAGCGCGGGAGCGCGGAGAAGTAATTACGGCGCGATGTTGGCAACTGGCCGTTTTTGATGGTCAGCAGCCAAATACCCTGCGTCAGATAGCGAAGAATATCAGCCGGACGCGGGCGTTGAGGCGAAATGTGTGGGAACCAGTAGGTTCGCTGCGCGCGAATCTGTTGCCAGCCCTCAGACTCCAGCCGCAGGAAGATCCAGCCGAGTATCGCAAATAGCGTGGCGAAAAAGGCAGCAAAGGCTGAGGCACCTTGCCGACGATAGCCGCGGTAGCGTTGCTGAATCGCCTGTCTGGCGGGCGGGACGAGAAAGAGGCGCAGGATGCCACTCATACGCCGCTTTCCTTAACGTGAATCAGGCACCAGTTTGCCAGCGTCATGATCTCTTCCGCTGCCACGCTGTCCGGGCGACATTCGCCCAGCGGCTGCTTCAGCATCAGCGATTCTGCCAGGGCTTCGTCACGGTGTACCACCAGCGGCAGCAGGTGTGACAGCGTGTGCAGCCAGAGCTGATGCAAATCCTGCTGAAGCGTACTGAGCGTAGAAAATTGATTCACCAGAAAATGGCACTGACGCGGCAACGCCTGCTGATGTAAGCGCGAATGGCAGTTGGCATCCGCCACCACCACCTGAAAAACGGTATTCGCGGTGGCTAACGCCTGTCGCGTGAGCGGGCTGTTGTCCGCTGGTACATCAATCAGTATCCAGCGATGGTGACCCGCCGCGCTGAGCTGCGCCAGATTGTTTTGCCAGAGTGCGGGATGTTGGTGGTAATGCTGCTGGAGCGTCGCGATCTCCTGTGTATTCAGACGACCAAACGGCAGAAAATCCAGACCGGGGAGATACTGCATGGCACCGGTTTGCCACGGCGCGTCATCGGCTTCCGCCCGTGCCCAGCCGCGGCGTTGCTCAAACGGCATATTAAAGTTAATGCGCAGCAAGTTGTCCGGCGAAAAATCAATCACCAGCGCGGATTCACCCAGCCGTTGGAAGGCCCATCCCAGTGCGGCAGCGATCGAGGTAGTGCCTACGCCTCCACGGATTCCCTGCAATGCAATCACGGGCATCGTCAGTCACTCCCGGCCGGTTCTTTTAATTCATCGAGCAGCGGCCAACGAGCCATCATTTGGCTGAGACGCGCCTGACGGGCGATATCGATATAGTTTATTTCAGGTAAAGAAAAAGCCTGACTGAGAACCCGTAGATCGTCGTCGGTTCTTGCATTTTCGGTTAAATCGGTGTGCGCGCTAGTATCGATACGAGTCGGTGCGTTATTCATCCCATGCCTCTGAAATAGGCTATCCATTATCATTGAGATCGATAAAGGGAAAACATCCAAATAGCAGATGTGGTGCGTCTTTTACTGCACCCAGAACAGACAGTCTGGCAGATGAAGGGTTACGCCTCTGCTGTCTTTAATAAGGAGTCAGGTGTGCCCGTTAACTATAGCAATGAATTCATGATTGCAATGTGAATGGGGAAAAATAGTAATCGGTGATTTATCAAGGGATAGGAATAATTTATAGCGCACAGTTGTGATCCCTCGGGGGGCTGCTAGAGTTTATTTTGACTGTGTTATTAAGGTGGAACGCTGCCATTAACGGAAAAGAAATCAGTCTATGAAGCAGAACTTTTCATTAGGTATTCGTGACCTTTGGGATGAGCTGGTTACGCTCCAACTGGCGGGCTTTTATTGGGTGAATATTGATCGGCAAATTGATGCCGCATTATTTTGCCAGCAAATCATGCACGGCCAAAATAACGACGTGAGAGTGGCGTTAATCGGCTGTGGGGAACGATCTGATTCTCTTCTGACGGCATTGTTTACGACAGACAATAAGTTTACGACAGAAAATAATAACACCGGAAAGAAACAATTATCGTGCTATGCAATACCGGAAAATAAAGCCGCGTTGCTGAATTTAACCGATGATTTAATGCGCGCATTGCGCCCTAAAAATCGTCTATTGGTGCTTTATGCTCCAGCTAGCCTGTGGCGGGATATCTCGCCGGAAAGGCTCCAGCGCTGGATCGATGACACTGCGGCATGGCTGCATCAACGACAGTGTACGCTGGTGGTGATCAGCCACAGCAGCGGCGTAACCCGCCTGAGGAATATGCTGATTTCCCAACATCGCGGACTTTACGGTTTAGCCAGCCTGCAATGGCAGCAGGATCGCGCCCAGTATCTGGTGTCATGGTGGGCAACGGAAAGGGGCGTGCGGGCGAATAAGGTGCAGATGCTGCAATCCGACAGTGATGGGTGGTTCATGCTGAAGGAAGAGGAACCCATCCTCACGCCGTCTCTGGATGACGATGGGCTCTTTCTGATGGAAAAGAGCGTGATGGAAGGCGCACCTGCGCTGTCAGAACACTGGCAGCTACTGGACGACAACGACATTTTGGTACAAACCGGCATGCTGACCCATGCGGCTACCCTCGTTTTTGCACTCAATCAAACCAGTCAGGTGGATACGCTCGTCAAGCAAGTTCACAGCCTGCGGCGGCAGCGTGGTGAGTTGCTGAAGATTGTGGTGCGGGAAATGAAGCCTTGCCTGCGCGCTAGCGACGAGCGCCTGCTATTGGCATGTGGCGCGAATATTATTGTCTCTCATTCCGAGCCGCTATCCCGTTTCCTGACGCGGATTGAAAGCGTGCAGGGACAGCGCTTTACCAAACACGTTCCTGTCGATGTTGAAGTCTTGCTGACCACCATGCGGCCGCTACAGATTAAGGGCTACCAGCCCCCTGATATCTTTCGGCAGTCTGTGCAGATGTTGATTGATAACACGCTGATGCCGGAAGGCAGCAAGGGCGTGCTGGTTGCATTGCGCCCCGTGCCGGGCGTGCGGGCGGCGCAGGCATTGACGCTGTGCACGCTGCGACGCTTTGGCGATGTCGTCACGATCGCGCAGGGTCGACTGTTTTTGTTCCTATCCAATTGCCGCCTGAATGAGCTGGATATTGCGCTGAAATCCATTTTCCGTCTGCCGGTGGATGAAGCGTTCAGCAATCGGATTGTCTGGTCACAAGACTTACAGATTCTGGCAGAAGTTAAATCGCTGGTGCAGGACGATACGCTGGAGCAAGAGCGGCAGATTAACGACTATGTCCAATTACAGCAGACCGAATCTGCACCGAGCCGCCAGGTGCCGCGGCGTGAACCGATTGCTATCGATCTATTGGCACCCGATTTACGGGCCCGCGCACCGGGAGAGCCGTCATGAACCTGATTGATATCGTTCAACTGGTGTTATTGAGCGCGGTCGTTTTCTTTACGCTTGGCTATCTGGCGCACCGTGTGATTCCCCACTGGCTTCAGTACTGGAGAAACAGGCTGCTGTCACCGCGCTACCTGAAGCCTGCGAGTGTCTGGATGCGCAGCCCTTCTTCAACAAAGACGGTCTCAACCAAGCCGACTTCAGCAGAGACTAAAAAATAAAATGGACGAAAAAAAACCTACGCAGCAGCAGGATACGCAAAAACAGCAAAATATATGGCGCTACTGGCGTGGGCTCGGTGCCTGGAATGTGTATTTTTTGCTGAAATTTGCCCTGTTATGGTTTGGCTACCTGAATTTTCATCCGCTGCTTAATCTGGTCTTTTTGGCGTTTCTGCTATTCCCGATCCCCAATGTCACGCTGCACCGCTGGCGTCATATTATTGCCATCCCGCTCGGTATCGGGCTGTTTTACCACGATACCTGGTTGCCGGGTATCAACAGCATTCTCAGTCAGGGGTCGCAGGTCGCGGGCTTTAGCGCGGCCTACTTGCTGGAGCTGTTCAATCGCTTTATTAACTGGCAAATGGTCGGTGCGGCGGCGGTCATTATCGTAGCCTACCTGTTCTTCGCGCAGTGGATTCGTATTACGGTGTTTACCGTGGCGGCGCTGGCGTGGTTAAACATCGTCAATCTGGCGGGCCCGGCGGTATCGCTGATGCCAGCCGCCTCAACGGCGTCTGCCCCTTCGGCGGCGGCGTCCCCAACGGGCGGAGATGCTGCACTGCCCGAAGCAACCTTACCGCCAACGAACGCCAATCTCACGGCTTATCTCAACCAGTTTTATACGCGAGAAAAAACGCGAACCACGGCGTTCCCCGCTACATTGCCGCAGGATGCGCAGCCTTTTGACCTCCTGATTATCAATATCTGTTCGCTGTCGTGGTCGGATCTGGACGTGGCGCAGCTGGAAAACCATCCGCTGTGGAAGAAGTTCGATATTCTGTTCCGTCAGTTTAACTCCGCCACCGCGTATAGCGGGCCGGCATCCATTCGCCTGCTGCGCGCAAGCTGCGGGCAGCAGTCCCATACCGATTTGTATCAGCCAGTGAATCAGCAGTGTTACCTGTTCAGTAATCTGGTGAAGCTGGGCTTTGAAGAACAGCTGATGCTCGACCATTCCGGCGTCTTTGGGAATTACCTGCGTGAGGTGCGTGAAGAGGGCGATATTCAGATCCCGATGCTGTCGCAGGAGGGCATCAGTCACCAGATTACGTCGTTCGACGGTGAGCCGATTTATAACGATCTGGAGCTGCTAAATCGCTGGCTGAGCGAGCGGGGTAAAGCGACGACAGCCCGTAACGCGACCTTCTTTAACCTGATTCCGCTGCATGACGGCAACCGCTTTGTCGGCAGCAACCAGTCGGCGGACTATGCGCCACGCGCGAAGATTCTGTTTGACCAACTGGATGCGTTTTTTGACGAGTTGCAAAAATCCGGCCGTAAAGTCATGGTGATTGTGGTGCCGGAGCACGGCGCGGCGCTGGCTGGCGATAAGATGCAAATGTCCGGTCTGCGCGATATTCCGAGCCCGAGCATCACGCATATTCCTGTCGGCGTGAAACTGTTTGGCCTACAGGCACCGCATCAGGGCAACGCGCTGGAGATTGCGTCGCCGAGCAGCTATCTGGCGATTTCTGAACTGGTGGCGCACATGGTCGACGGCAAAGTGTTCACCGCGCCTTCTGTTGACTGGCAAACGCTGACGAGCGCACTGCCGCAAACGGAAGCGATCTCGGAAAATGAGAACGCTATCGTGATGCAATATCAGGGAAAACCTTACATTCGTCTGAACGGCGGAGACTGGGTACCTTACCCGCAATAATCTCATTCCATGACGTTATCGGGCAGGCGAGCATCCTGCCCGATCCTTCAGTCTGCTCCCCGAATAGCGATACTGGCTTATGCAGGGGATATCCCCTATTCTGAGGCCGCGTTAACGCTGTTGCCAAAGGTAGCCTAGGATTAAGATGAAATCCCCCGAATATCAGCAGAAAACAGCGTTAAGGCGGCGATAAGCTGCCTTATACTGTTTGCCGCGTGTTAATCGTGTTGCTGTGTGTAACGCGTGCGCATTTTTCGCGTTGTATATTGCTCACCTGTTTGTTGTTTGGTGGGCCAGGTATTCAGGTCTGCATAACAGGTTGACGGAGAAAGCGCTTGCGGCTCAGACGTTCATTAACGATTAAACAGATGACAGCCGTGTCTGCCGTGGCACTGGTGACGATCAGCCTGTTTATCGTCATACAGCTCTTTCACTTTGTTCATCAGCGCCGTGAAGATTATGCCAAGCAGTTGGAGAGCATCGCCTATTCCGTGCGTCAACCGCTGACGGATGCGGTGTTACAAGGGGAAGTGCAGCGGGCGGGTAATATTCTGGACAGCCTATTACCCGTTGCCTTTCTGAGCCGGGCAGATGTGCTGCTGCCGGATGATTTCCAGACGCTGCACGCGAATTTCCCGAAAGAGCGTCCGGTGCCAGACTGGATCGCACGGGTCTTTAAGCTGCCTATCCGCATCTCTATTCCGCTCTATTCGCCGCCGCAGACGCAGTATTCGGCGCCGCTGGCGCATCTGGTGTTGCAGGCGGATTCCTACCGGATGTATCAATTTATCGTCAGCACCTTTTCAACCATGTTGGCGACGTATCTGCTGCTGGCGCTGATTATGTCGATCGCCATTACCTGGTGCATTAACCGCCTGCTGATACACCCGCTGCGTGGGATTATTGTCGAGTTACAGAATCTACCGCCGGACGATATGCTCCACCGTCCGCTTACGCTGCCGCCCTGGCATCAGGACGATGAGCTGGGTGCGCTGGTGCGCAGCTATAACCGTAATCAACAGCTGCTTGCACAGTCGCTTTCTGCCGGAACCGAAGGCGCGGGATTGCCGGACAACGCACACTTTATGCGACGCCTTGAACAGCGTCTGGCCGATGCGACACCGTTCAGTCTGCTGGTTTTCGGGCTTGATCCCTCCGCCAGCAAACAGGGCAAGGTAGACACGCTGGCGAAGCAGCTCAGCGCAGTGATTGAAGAACAAAACGAGGCTGGGCCTATCTATCTGGCGCGCCTCGACTGTGATGAGTTCGCTATCATCGGGAAGCAGCTGCAATCCGCCGGACAGGCGCAAGATTGGGCGCAGAATGTGATGCTGGCGATTAATTCACCCTTTTTGCCTGCGGGCTCCCAGCCTGCGCGGGCTGTCAGCGTCGGTATCCTCACCATTACCGATCCTCGACCCGAGGACGCGGCGCTGCTTTTATCACAGGCACGCTTTGCTATGCAGCTGGCGCGGCGTGATAAAAAATCCGGTATTCATCCTCTTACGGTACCTTCCTGAGTATTCACAGGTAACGCAAATGTTACTTTTTATAGATGGGTTTCCTGAAAGGCGTATTCCCCGTATGGCGGGGGTTTGAGGGCTTTTTAAGGCGATGCGCCTGCCGAAAAAATGTGCATCTGTTACAGGTAAATTGCACTGATGTTTCTTTATAATTCCTGCTGACGTGATTCAGCTCTTGTTTTTAACCTATCGTTCACAAACTAAACTTATAAAACATTCTCAGCTTGTTATTGCAATGTTACTTTCCGGCGCAATCACAGGCGGCATTTTCGTACCCTATTCCCCTCCTGTGTTTTCCCCACCATAGGACGTATGTATGAAAACATCAATTTTTAAAAGTCTTTATTTTCAAGTTCTTGCCGCCATTACGATAGGGATACTGTTGGGGCATTTCTACCCCCAGCTTGGCGAGCAAATGAAGCCGCTGGGCGATGGGTTTGTTAAATTAATTAAAATGATTATTGCGCCGGTTATCTTCTGTACGGTAGTCACCGGTATCGCAGGCATGGAAAGTATGAAGTCGGTCGGTCGTACTGGTGCGGTCGCCCTGCTGTATTTTGAAGTCGTGAGTACGATTGCGCTGATTATTGGTCTGGTCGTGGTCAACGTGGTGCAACCTGGCGTGGGCATGAACATCGACCCAAGTACGCTTGATGCGTCTGCGGTGGCGGTCTATACCCAACAGGCTTCGCAACAAGGTCTGATTCCGTTCCTGATGGACGTGATTCCGGGGAGCGTGGTCGGTGCGTTTGCCAGCGGTAATATCTTGCAGGTTCTGCTGTTTGCTGTGATGTTCGGCTTTGCGCTGCACCGCTTAGGGCCAAAAGGCAAAGTGATTTTTGATGTGATCGATAGCTTCTCCAAGGTCATTTTCGGCGTCATTAACATGATTATGAAACTGGCTCCGCTGGGTGCGTTCGGTGCAATGGCCTTCACCATCGGTAAATATGGTGTCGGTACGCTGATACAGCTGGGACAGCTGATCGCTTGCTTCTACATCACCTGTGTGTTGTTCGTGTTCCTGGTGTTGGGCAGTATTGCCAGAGCGACGGGCTTCAGTATCTTCAAATTCATTCGCTACATCCGTGAAGAACTGCTGATCGTACTGGGCACATCCTCTTCTGAATCCGTGCTGCCACGTATGCTGGAGAAGATGGAGAAGGTCGGTTGTAAAAAATCTGTCGTGGGTCTGGTTATTCCTACCGGCTACTCTTTCAACCTGGATGGCACCTCCATCTATCTGACCATGGCCGCGGTATTTATCGCTCAGGCGACCAACAGCCACATGGATATCTGGCATCAGATTACCCTGCTGGTGGTTCTGCTGCTGTCCTCTAAAGGTGCAGCGGGCGTGACGGGAAGTGGATTCATCGTGCTGGCGGCAACGCTGTCTGCCGTGGGCCACCTGCCAGTTGCTGGTCTGGCGTTGATTCTGGGTATTGACCGCTTTATGTCAGAAGCCCGTGCGCTGACCAACCTGATTGGTAACGGTGTGGCAACTATCGTGGTAGCAAAATACTGCCGCGAGCTGGACGAGAAGAAACTGGATGCTGAGCTGTCTGGCACCAACAAGAACGATAACGGGATTACACCGACTGCACAGTCATAATTCCGATACCGTTTTCTAAATCAGTTCCCCACGGTGCTAACGCCCGTGGGGAATTTTTTTTGCCTGCCAACACGTCGAACCAAACCGTTTATCCCTCCTTCCTTACCCGCCATGAAAGGTAAAAATATTGTTAAATATGACTATTTTTACCTTTTTTGCAGATTATTTCGTCTTCTGGAGTGACATAGACAAAAGCGCGCGGTCTAAGGGAATGGTACACTTCGCGTCTTAATTTTTTCCGTGATATATCCACGAGAGTGTGCGGTGGCAGACGCAAGGCCACCATAATGATCAACAATAACCACATTTATTATGTTGGATAGCTATTAGTAGGGGTTCACATGCAGGGCACCAAAAAGGCGCTTTTCGTTGGTGGTTTGTTGCTGGCCGTGGTCAGCAGCGGCGTGCAGGCTGAAGCACTACAGCCCGATCCTGCCTGGCAGCAGGGTAAGCTTGATAATGGTTTTACCTGGCAGTTATTAACCACACCACAGCGCCCCGGCGATCGGGTTGAGCTGCGTCTGGTTGTTAATGCTGGGTCGCTGCTGGAAAATGCCCAGCAGGTAGGCTTTGCCCATTTTCTTCCCCGTCTGGCCTTAGCGCCCGGCGATAAGCTGTCCGCCGCCCAGCGACCTTCCATGTGGATGCGAGACGCTAACAGTTCACGCGTCCTGCCTCCAGTCATTGTCTCGTACGACTTCACGTCGTATAACCTGAGTTTGCCGAATAATCGTCCCGAACTGCTGAAAGAAGCGCTGACGTGGCTTTCGGAAAGCGCAGGGCAGATAGCGTTCGACGAAAAAAGCCTACAGGCTGCGTTGAAGGTGCCCGATCAGGTGGCAACCTTTCCGGTTAACCCACAGGATCCGAGCTGGCGCTATCGCCTGAAAGGCTCACCCCTGCTGGCGCACGATCCTGCTCAGGACGTCAAACCGCCGTTAAATGGCGAGCAGCTCCAGCAGTTTTATAAAACCTGGTACACGCCAGATGCGATGACGCTCTACATCGTCGGTCATGTGGATAACCGCAGCGTGATCGAGCAAATCGGGAAAGCCTTCTCTCCACTGGAAGGGAAACGCGAAGCGCCAGCGCCGTTGCCGACACTCAGCCCGCTACCGCCGCAGGCGATCAGCCTGATGAATAACAACGTCCAGCAGGATACGCTGTCGCTGATGTGGGATGTCCCGTGGCACCCGATTCGTGAATCGCAGGCGCTGGTTCGCTACTGGCTGGGCGATATGACGCGGGAAGCGATGTTCTGGCACCTACAGCAGGCGCTGGAGAAGAGCCCGCTGAAGAGCAACAATCTCCGCTTCGACTGCAATGTGTTTTATACCCGTTCTCAGTGCGCGATTCATATGGATGTACCGAATAGTGAGGGCGTTGAACCGGGCGTGACGTTTATGGCGCGTGAGCTGGCGACGCTGCGTGAAAAAGGGCTGACACAGCAAGAGTTTGATGCGCTGATTGCGCGCAAGACGGACGAACTGAGTAAGCTGTTTGCGACCTATGCGCGGACCAGCACGGACATCCTGATGGATCAGCGGCTGCGCTCCCAGCAGAATGGCGTCGTGGATATCTCTCCCGAGCAGTATCAGAAACTGCGCCAGACCTATCTGTCCGCGTTGACGCTCGATATGCTGAATCAGGAACTGCACCAGCAGCTGGTACAGGATACGACGCTGATGCTGATCCAACAGCCCGGTGAGCCGGAAGCGAATATGAAGGCGTTGCAGGAAGCCTACGACCGGATTATGACGCCGATGACCGAGCCGGTTGCCAGCGCTGGAACAGCGGCATCTGAAGGCTCAGTTTCCGAAGGAACAAAACCGCAGGAAACGGCACCCGCCGCACAGTAAGTTATTAATCAGTAAGTCACTAATCAGTAACTCATTAATCAGTAAATAAAAAAGGCCGCGATTGCGGCCTTTAACTTATTATCACGCGACATCCTGTTTATGCAGGCATTGCCTCTAGCGGGATAATCGCGCCACGGTATTGAATGACCGTGCTGGCCGTCAAGTGACCGCGCTGTGCGGCTTCCTGCGTGCTGCCGCCGTTCAGACGTACTGCCAGATAACCTGCGCTGAAAGAGTCGCCTGCGGCGGTGGTATCGACCACTTTCTCTTTTGGCAATTTGATCGCGGGAACATCAACCAGCGCTTGTCCGCGTTCAGACACGATGCAGGAATCGGCACCGCGTTTGATGACCACTTCGTTAACGCCCAAACCGTGCGTCCGATCCAGCACCGCTTCCAGCGGCTTCGTGCCCCACAGCATGTCTTCGTCATCCAGTGTCAGGAAAGCGATATCAGTACAGGACAGGATGTCGGTGTAGGCCTGCTGCGTTTCTTCCTTGCTCTGCCACAGACGTGGACGGTAGTTGTTATCAAAAATCACTTTACCGCCGTTGGCGCGGCAGGCGCGCAGCAGGGCGAGAAGACGCTGACGGCTTTCGGCGTTCAGAATCGCCAGACTGATGCCGCTCAGGTAGAGATAATCAAATTGTGCCAGCGACTGACCGATTTTTTCTGCTTCCGGGCTGTCCAGCCAGTAGCGGGCCGCAGCATCATTACGCCAATAGTAGAACGTACGCTCGCCGCTATCGTCGGTTTCAATGAAGTATAAACCGGGCAGCTTGTTGTCCAGTCGCTGGATCAGGTCGGTTTTCACCCCTTCTTTCTGCCAGGCAGCCACCATCTCGGTACTGAAGCTATCGGTGCCGAGCGCGGTCACGTAATGCACGCCCAGCTTATCGGCGTTTACCTGACGGGCAATGTAAACGGCAGTGTTCAGCGTATCGCCGCCAAATCCACGGTTAAGATCCGTGCCTTTCTGCGACAGTTCGATCATGCATTCGCCGATTACGGCAATGTTAGTAGTTGTCATCACTTTTGGCCTGTTTGAAAAGGTACCCTGCACCTGATGTTATTGGGTATAAAAAATGCGGAAATTAACGTCAGTCTCAACATTACGCGAGACTGAGTCAATAGTCTTGAAACGATGTTTTATTTTTTCATGACGCAGATCGGAAAACCAGTGCTTTCCCGCTGCTTTTAGCGATCGGAGGGCGGTTCTTTCTCCTGCTCATTTTTATCTGTCGAGGTGTCGCCTTTGTAGTTCGCCGTTGCGATCCAGGCGGCGCAGAAGAGCGTCAAACGCGCGAAGAAATAGAAGAACGCCATCAGGCCAATGACCGAACCGAACGCGGCACCGGAAGGCGAGCTGGCCAGTTTAGGCAGCGCGACGGTCATCGCGAATTTGATGACTTCAAAGCCCACGGCGGCGATCAGCGTGCCGCGAAAAAGCGCTTTGCGTTTGGGTTTGTGGCGCGGCAAAACGAAAAATATCCACAGGAATAACAGATAGTTGGCGAAGATGGAGATTGACAGGGCAATCAGCGTCAACGCGGGGCGCAGCCACTCGATGCCATCTAGCCCCAGCGCGGTCACAATCATGTTTTGCGCGGTACCAGCAACGGAGGTCAGGAAAAGCGTGATGATAAGCGCAATGACCAGGCCGGTCAGCGACAGGAAATCCCGCGTGTACTGAAAGTAAATCTTCTCTTCATCTTTCGGGTTCCGTTCCCACACGTCGCGCGACTGGGCACGAATCGCCTCACGCAGGTTTCCCATCCAACTGATGCCGGAATAAAGTGCGATCAGCAAACCGGTAAGACCCACGGTGGTGCGCTGCTGTACGGCGGTGTTAACGGTACTTTTCAGCGTATTGGCCAGATTAGGATCGCTGATGCTGTTGACGATACGGTTAATCAGCCCCGTCAGCAGGTCAGGGTTGGAGGCCAGCACGAAACCCACGGCAGCAAAAGACACCATGAGAATCGGGATCAGCGACAGAAAGGAAAAATAGGTAATGGCCGCGCCAAACTGGTTGCCCATCCGATCGTTGAAACGTTCGCCCGCGCGAATCAGATGCGCCACGCTGGGGATCGCCTGAATACGTGCGACCAGACGCTTGCTCTTGCCCAGAAACGAGAGGGGTTTCTGTGGTGATTTATCCCCTTCAAGGTTTGACGATGTTGACTGGCGATCCGGGTCTGCCGGTACAGGCATTGCGTTTCTCCTGTGTTCGGGATTAGTTTAGTAGCATAAGGTTGATTATAACCAACAATATAAGAATGTTACTTTTCGATGTTTTTCTGAACGTACGTCATACACGGACGTTAAGCGAGTGAATTTTCCATGCCAACACCTTCCCCATCCGAACCGGCGCTGAGCGGTCTGCGCCTTAATCTGCGCATCGTTTCGATTGTGGCGTTCAACTTCGCCAGCTATCTGAATATCGGCCTGCCGTTGGCGGTGCTGCCGGGGTACGTGCACGATCACCTTGGCTACAGTGCATTCTGGGCCGGGCTGGTGATCAGCCTGCAATACTTCTCCACGCTCGTGAGCCGTCCGCATGCGGGCCGCAGCGCTGATGAAAAAGGACCGAAAAAAATCGTCGTCTGGGGGCTGGCTGGCGTCATGCTGAGCGGGGTGTTTTATCTGATGGCGGCCTTTAGCGACGCCTCACCTGCCATCACGCTGCTGCTACTGTGCATCGGGCGTGTGGTGCTGGGTGCCGGACAGAGCTTTGCCGGTACAGGCGCGACGCTCTGGGGCGTCGGCGTGGTCGGTTCCCGACACATTGGACGCGTGATTTCATGGAATGGCATTGCCACCTATGGCGCGATGGCGATTGGCGCACCGCTCGGCGTCTGGCTCAACCACATCGGCGGGCTAAAGCTGCTCTCCGTGTGCATTATCCTGATTGCGGCGGTGGCGATTGTTCTCGCGCTGCCGCGCCCCGCGGTGCAGGTCGCGCCGGGGAAAAAGATTCCCTTCCGCGAAGTGCTGGGGAAAGTCTGGGTTTACGGCATCATTTTGGCGATTGCCTCTGCGGGTTTTGGTGTGATCGCCACCTTCATCACGCTGTTTTATGCCGATCGGAACTGGGAAGGTGCGGCGCTGACGCTAACCATTTTCAGCGTTGCCTTTGTCGGCGCACGGCTGGTGTTTCCTAACAGTATTCAGCGGTTTGGCGGACTGCGCGTGGCAATAGCGTGCTTCGTGGTTGAAATCGTCGGGTTATTGCTGGTCTGGGGGGCGACGCAGCCGCTGATGGCGGAAATCGGTGCGTTCCTCGCGGGGGCGGGCTTCTCTCTGGTGTTCCCGGCGTTAGGTGTCGTCGCCGTCAAGGCGGTATCGCCGCAGAATCAGGGCAGTGCACTGGCAACCTATACGATATTTCTCGATTTATCGCTGGGCATCGTCGGGCCAGTGGCGGGTGTGCTGATGGCCTATACCGGTATCGCCTCTATTTATCTGGCGGCGGCGCTGTTGGGGCTATGCGGCTTAGCGCTGACGTGGCGACTGACCCAGCGGGTCGCTAGCGTCTAGAGAATAACAATGCGGCCAGTAGACAACCCTAATCCACGAAATGAAAACGGTGATAATGGAATAGAAGAGTAAAGCGTCCGCGCCAAGGATGGCGCGGCTCGAGCGTACACGGATGTATTTACCGCGTCTTTACGATCTATCCATTATCACCGCTCTGCGTACTTTGCTATATCCTTCGAATAGCCACCTCGGTGGCTACAGTCAGACGATAACGATGATTATTTCAGCTTCAGAGTGTGGATGATGCCTTCTGCTTCGCTCTGTGCCTGTTGCTGATTGTTGGCTGGCAGCGTGATCTGCAAGGTCAGCAGTTGGTTTTCCACTTTACCCAGCACGACAGAGGAATAAGCCTGCTGTCCGCTGCTAGTGATAATGCTGTCGAGCTGTTGCAGTTTCTTGCCGTCAACGTCGATGGTCTTGTTGGTGACGACCTGGAGGTTGGCGTCACGCGTGCGCTGTTGATCTTCCAGACGCTGTGTCAGCACGGTTAACTCTTCCGTAGTGTTGTCGCCCAGAATCACGATGACCGCTTTCTGTCCATTGTCATTGGCGTAAACGTGCATATTGTTCGCCTGCGTACCGACTTTACCGCTTTGATCACGCATATCGGCTGGCAGGGTAAACGCAATCTTGCCACCCATTAATTCAATGTTCTGGCTCGCAGCAGCTTCTGCGGCAGGTTTATCTTGTGCGCCCGATTTTGCAGCGTCATCCGTTTTGCCATCACAGGCAGCAAGCAGGCCGACAAGCAAGCCGACACCGAGGTATTTGATTACATTCGACATGGGATCCCTTTCTCTCGTTTTTGAAACAGATAATCGTTTTAAACAGGTAATAACAGTATGGCACCCTATTCAGATAGCAAAAACAAGCATTTTGTTGTTGCAAACCGTTGTTAGTACCTGCGTTATTTTTACAAAACGATGAGTGACTGTGGGAGAAAGGGCGGCGCAAATGGCCGCCCGATTGGCATTAATGGTGGCTGCTGACGGAGTGATAGTCGGGTGTGCCTTTCTGCTCGCTCAGACGTTTGAGCACCATGTTCAGCATGACGCCGTACATCGGCAGGAAAAATGCCAGGCTGATCAGCAGCTTGAAGGCATAATCCACCATCGCGATTTCAACCCAGTTTGCCGCCATGAAGGCATCGGTGCTGCGGTAAAACGCGATGAAGAAAAAGGCCAACGTATCGCTGAAATTACCAAACACGGTCGACACAGCCGGCGCGACCCACCATGCGCGTTTCTGGCGCAGGCGGTTGAAGACGTGAACATCCAGAATCTGGCCAAGAACATAAGCCATGAAGCTGGCGCAGGCGATACGCGCCACGACGATATTTATCTGACTTAATGCCTCGAACGACTGCCACGATCCCTGATAAAACAGGCACGACACCAGATAGGAAATCACCAGCGCAGGCACCATCACGGTCAGAATAATACGACGCGCCAGCGGCGCACCGAAAACCCGTACCGTCAGGTCAGTTGCCAGAAAAATAAACGGAAAGGTAAACGCGCCCCAGGTGGTATGAAAACCGAAAATCAATACCGGAAGCTGGACCAGATAATTACTCGACGTAATGATCAGGACATGGAACAACGATAGCCAGATCAGCGCCGTAAGCCGCTGCTGGGGAGTAAAACGATACATGATGTGACCTTTTTGGTTATTGGGGTTAGGGAACCCAAGAGATAACGTGCAGATTTATGCTGCAACGCGGCGGCATAATACGCAATTGCTTCGTTAATGCAATGTGTTTTACGAGGAAAAGATGGTTGTTTTATGCGCAAACGTTGTCGTCGCTTGCGTCGGGAAATCCTCAGCGTAAACTAAGGCGGTTTTTTGATTCCTGTACTGAGAACGTTGATGACCGATCCCTTTACCAACCCGGATAAAACCCTTGATGCACAGGGACTGCGCTGCCCTGAGCCTGTAATGATGGTGCGTAAGACAGTACGCCAGATGGAAACCGGGCAAACGCTGCTGATTATTGCCGACGATCCGGCCACCACCCGCGATATTCCCGGTTTTTGTGTGTTCATGGAGCATGAGCTTCTGGCGCAGGAGACCGAACAGCTTCCCTATCGGTATCTGCTGCGCAAAGGTTAATACTCGTCATTACGGCACGCGGCGTTGAACCGAGCGCCGTAGACTGCGATCAGTCCTGTTTTCTCAATAGCCGCAGCGCGTTGGCGGTGACTAGCGCGGTTGCGCCGGAATCCGCCAGAACGGCCAGCCACAGCCCGGTAATACCCAGAATACTGGTGACGAGAAAGACGGCTTTCAGCCCCAGTGCGATGGTAATGTTCTGGCGAATATTGCGCTGCGTCGCCCGCGACAGGCTAATCATCGCCGCCAGCCCGGTCAGGCGGCTGTGCGTTAAGGCTGCATCGGCCGTTTCCAGCGCCACATCCGTACCGCTTCCCATCGCAATTCCGATGGTTGCGGCTTTCATCGCCGGTGCGTCGTTGATGCCGTCGCCAACCATCGCCACGGGATGCTGCTGACTCAATTCGCTGACTGCCGTGACCTTATCGGCAGGGAGCAGGCTGGCGCGGTAATCGATCCCTAATGTTGCCGCAATCGCTGCTGCTGCGCGGGGATTATCGCCCGTGAGCATGACGCCACGAATCCCCAACTGCTGCAAAGCATCCAGCGCTTCACGCGCATCGTGGCGTAGCGTATCGCTCAACGCCAGCACGCCGAGCAGGTTATCGTCCTCTTGCACCACCACGACGGTTTTCCCTTCGTTTTCCAGCGCCTCAACCCGTTGCAACCAGTCGGCATCAAACAGATCGGGCGCGACGCGAGTCGGCGCGCTGACCTGAATCCGCTTGCCGCCTATCGTGCCTTCCACGCCGACTCCCGCCAGCGCTTTGCGGTTTTCCGCCATTGGCAGGAACGTGCTGCTGGATCGCGCATGCTGGATGATCGCTTTGGCAAGCGGATGGTGTGAACCGGATTCCACCGCAGCAGTGCGCGTCAGCAGTGCCGTTGCGCTAACGCCCGCGGCGGGCAATACGTCCGTCACCTGCGGTTTGCCTTCCGTCAGCGTACCCGTTTTATCAAACGCGATGGTCTTGATGCTGCCGAGCGATTCCAGCGCCGCACCGCCTTTAATCAGCGCCCCACGACGCGTTGCGGCGGCTAGCCCAGACGTAATCGCCGCAGGCGTTGAGATCACCAGCGCACACGGACAGCCAATTAACAGCAGCGTCAGGCCGCGATAAATCCACTCTTGCCACGGCTGCGACAGCAGCAACGGCGGTACCAGAATCACCAGCAGCGACAGCAGCATGATGGCTGGCGTGTAGTAACGGCTGAACTTATCGAGGAAGCGTTCTATCGGCGCACGGCGCTCTTCCGCTTCTTCTATCAGTTGCAGAATGCGGTCGATAGCGCTGTTGCCTGGCTGTGACACCACGCGCAGCTGCACGACCCGATCGACGCACAGGCTGCCTGCGGCAATTTTCTCACCCGGCGTACGCTCAACGGGAACCGATTCACCGGTCAGCGCGCTTTCATCAAAGCTGGCGTCGCTGTTCAAAAGCTCGGCATCGGCGGGGAGTCGTCCACCAGGCGCGACTTCAATCACGTCACCGGGAACCAAACTGGCAACGGGAACGAGGCGTCGCTGCCCGTTGCCGACGACCGTAGCATCTTCGGGAAGCAGCGCCATCAGCGCCGTTACGCCCCGTCTTGCGCGGTTTGCCGCGTAAGATTCCAGATGTTCGCCCAACATAAACAGCAGCAGGATGACGGTGGCTTCGGTGGTGGCGCCAATCAAGAGCGCCCCGATGGAAGCGACGCTCATCAGCGTTTCAATCGCGAAGGGCGTACCCGTGCGAATGAGCTGCACCGTTTTCTTCAGTATCGGAATCAGCCCGATGATGGTGGTCGCGATAAACGCGATCTGCCCGCCACGCTCGCTTAGCAGGGAAAGTCCCCAGCTCGCAGCAGCCAGCAGAGTGAAAAGTATTAAGAAACCATATTCATGTACGAAGTGACGTACGGTCGAGGTGTCGGGTGGAGCGAGGGGGAGTGCGGTGTCCTGCAAGGTGAAACCCGCTTGCTGAACGGCATGTTGAACCTGAAGTCGAATATCGGTGTTGGCATCAACAACCAATTTTTCGGTGGCGAACAGCACTTTGGCCTGTTCAATTCCGGTGAGATTTTTTACTGCATTTTCGATTTTTCGTGCGCAGCTGGGACAATCCATCCCGCTGATTTTCCAACTGAAACGCTGGTGGGATCGGGGCCTGTCGCTGTCTCCGTCGTCGGGATCGTCTGAATCCGCGCTACCGCCGCTGTCTGACGATGACTGATCTGTGCCACACGCGCTTTGCACTACAGCGTCAGACGTGTGTTTGGTTGAACAGCAGCTGTGGTCGGCGTGGTTTGAATGCTGCGTGTGCTCGTTGCAGCAGCTTTTGGCGCTGCGTGGCGCGTGGTGAACGCTGTTATTGCAGCAGGCTGATTTCTCAGAGCTGTGGTGGTGCTGATGAGAGTGCATATCTTCCTCCATTGTTAGTGACTTACATTCTCATCAGGAACTTTACACCGCCGCTCAATGCTTAGCCAGATTTTCGTGAGCGCCACGAACGTCAGAAATAGAGGGAGCGAACGATCAGGAAATGGCCGCCAAAATAACCCGCTGCCACAATCGCCTGATGGGCGCGGAACGGAAAACGGTAATGGTGAATCAGCCAGGTCGCATGGGCGATAAACAGCAATACGGTGCCCGTCAGCAGGGAGAAATTCGCGTTTGTCCCCAGTGCAAAATACCGCTCGCCGGCAATCCAGACCATCAGCGTCGTCATGATGATAAATGCGCAAGCGGGCCAGCGCTGTGCTTCCAACCGTCCCCAGATAATGGCGATCAGGATCGCGGCCAGAATGACGAGCGTTAATGCCAGCGGCCAGAAGAACGTGAGCGACATCTGTCCGGTAAAAAAGCTAATGGTGTACAGCAGATGGGAGAGGAAATAAGCGCCAAATGCGTAAAGCAGGCGCTGAGTCGGCAGCAACAGCAGGGTGTCTGCGATCAGTGTGGCTAGCAGCCCCAGCACAATCAGATAGCCCGGCACACCAAGCAGCGGCATCTGCCAGGCTAGCGCCAGCAGCAGTAGCATCGTGACCGGTTTGAATAACCAACGCTGCCACGTTGGACCACGGTAGCTGGCGTCCACATACAACCAACCAGAAAAAAGCACAGCAATAAATGACCAAAGCATAGCGTGTCCTTTTTGTGTTTTTGTTTGTGTCAGGATAAAAATAAACCGTTCTTTGTTCAGTGTAGGGGATTGTGGGGAAGTTAAACAACACGGGGTGAGACGGATGCGACTTCTGTGAGCTTCATGTTATGTTATCGCCTGTTTTTATTGTAGATGGGCGCCGTGAAGTCTAGAAGGGAGCATTGTGTTGAATGAGTAATGAATCCGCGCTTTATCGTATTCAATTTATAAATAACGGTAAGAATTACCAGCTTTACGTACGTGAGTTGGTGCAGAGCAGCCTGTTCGGTTTTGTTGAAATTGCCGACTTCGTATTTGATAGCCAGTCAACGGTGTTGGTTGACCCGTCAACCGAGAAATTGAAAACGGAATTCTCCGGCGTTAGCCGCAGTTTTATTCCTCTACAGGCGATCATCCGTATTGATGCCGTGACGGAAAAAGGCAGCGCCCGCATTTCTGATTTAGGCGATAACGTTACCGCGTTCCCTTATCTTCCCGGCAAGAAACCCTGATGAATGACTTTCCATGGCTGTTGGCCTTGGCCGTTGGTGCGATTTTGGTGCTTGCGGCGCGGCAATATCGACGCCAACGCCAGCGGGAAGCGCAGAATGACGCGGCTCCGCTGCGGATCGTGGCCGCTGAGGTGAAACACAAACGCGAATTTCCCCGTAGCCGTCGACGGGCGCGTGAACATCAGGTGATGGTTGTAGAGGATATGCTTTATGAGGTCACGTTCAGGCCGATTACTGGCGGCGCGACCATCACGCTGCGCCTTGAGAACGCGGATTATCACCAGCTTGATACTGGCATGCAGGGGTCGTTGCAGCTAAAGGGCACACGCTTTATTCGCTTTGTGCCCCAGCAGAAGTAGTGATTACGACTTCGGTGGCTTAGGCTGCTTTTTCTGCCACGCCAGCAGTTCAAACACGCCAAAAAGGAAAATGCGTGCCTGAAGCGCGCGGCTCAGCGCGGGGCTGTCTTTCGGCTGGCTGGATTTTAACAGCAGCAGTTGAAAACCATGCATCAGGATCATAAACACCATTGCCACGGTCATGAAGATATTCAACGGCTTAGGGAATGGCTGAATCAGGTTAAGCAACAAAAATCCCCACACGCCCAGCATCAATAGCCTGCCAAGGTTAATCAAAATCATCTCTTACCCTTACGTTGCTGCGAAGATCATTGACGAATGTATAAACGGTAGGCGACCTGACCCGCAATTTTCTCACGGTGCAGTTGCCAATTCTCCGGGATAGTCAGCTGCGCATTTTCCGCCTCTGTTTCCACGTAAATCCACGCGTCGGGTGCCAGCCAACCCTGTTGTTCCAGCAGGGCAAGCGTATTGTTCAGCAGCTCTTTGCGAAACGGTGGATCGAGAAACACGACGTCAAACGGCGTACCCGGCTTCGCCAGCCAGCTCAGGGCATCAGTATTGACTACCTCGGCGTTTTCCGCCCGAAGCAACGCCAGATTTTGCGTTAACTGCTGCGCGACTGCACGCTCCATCTCCAATAATGTGGCGTGTGCGGCATAACGGGATAAGGCTTCCAGCCCGAGCGCGCCGCTGCCAGCAAAGCAGTCCAGACAGCGTGCCTGTTGAATGACGGGAGCCAGCCAGTTAAACAGCGTTTCCCGCACGCGATCGGTGGTGGGGCGTAAACCGGGGCTATCAGGAACCGGAAGTTTTCTGCCGCGCCATTGACCACCGATGATTCGGATTTGTCCGGCGGCTGACGATGCATTTTTTTTAGCCATAGCTCACAGGGTTATTGTTGTGCCGCATCATCGTGGTGTGGATGCGGGCAGGAAATTTCTGGCGCTATTCTAGCGGCGGTTACGTGTAGAGGGAATGTTAAGATGGACGTTAAAGCGCTTAACCCAAAATTTTGTGCTGTCTGCGGGCTTTCGATAACGCGCGGCGTTTGACACACTTCGTTACGGACATTGCCTTTCGTTACGAAGATTGTCGGCAGCACCGAGAATTGTCTGTCATTGCCCCCGTTGGCTGCGTGTTGCTGTCGGCAGGAAAGTGTTAAACTTATTGTTTAAATATGATTTTCATTGATTGATTCGCTGCGGTGAGCAGCGTGGAGCGCGATCGCACATGTCAAAAGAAAAGAAGCGCGGTTTTTTTTCCTGGCTGGGATTAGGGAAACAGGAAGAAAAACAACAAGAGCAACCTCAGCCAGTTGTTGAAGAACAGCCGTCAGCGGCGGAGTCAGATGCTGCTGCATCGGCTCACCAGACCGTTGAGCACGCGCCGGAGCAGGTAGAGAAACCGCTGCCGGAAGCGCCTGTCGTTGAAGAAGAGATAAAGGTTGAAGCGGAAGAGCTAATCCAACCTGCCGCCGAGCGTGATGTTACCGCAGCGGTTGACGAACCGGCCGTCGCTGTGCCAGAAGCCAATGTTTCTGAGCCTATTGCCTCTGAACCTGTCGCTTCTGCCCCCACTATTTCCGCAACTGACGATCATGATGTTCTAGATCGGGATACTGTCGATCCGATCGTGCAGACCGAGATCGCCGAAAGCGCGACGGTAGTTGATGCAGAGCCGGACGTTGCGCAGCAGGAAGAGCAAGAATACGAAGAACCAGAACAGGTGCAGCCAGACGATGTGCCTGTCGTGGCGCAAGAGCAGGAACGTCCGACGAAAGAAGGTTTCTTCGCTCGTCTGAAACGCAGTCTGGTGAAAACGCGTCAGAACCTCGGTTCCGGATTTATCGGATTGTTTCGCGGTAAGAAAATCGACGACGATCTGTTTGACGAACTGGAAGAACAGTTGCTGATTGCCGACGTCGGGGTTGAGACGACCCGTAAGATCATCGGCAGCCTGACAGAGCACGCCAGCCGCCGCCAACTGAAAGATGCTGATACGCTTTTTGTGAAGCTGAAAGAAGAAATGGCGGAGATTCTTGCTAAGGTGGACGCCCCGCTGAATATCGAAGGCAAAACGCCGTATGTCATTCTGATGGTTGGCGTTAATGGTGTGGGTAAAACCACCACCATCGGGAAGATGGCACGTCAGTTCCAGGCGCAGGGCAAATCCGTGATGCTGGCGGCGGGGGATACCTTCCGTGCGGCGGCGGTCGAGCAACTTCAGGTCTGGGGACAGCGCAATAACGTGGCGGTGGTGGCACAGCATACGGGTGCGGATTCGGCATCGGTGATTTTCGATGCGATTCAGGCAGCGAAAGCGCGCGGCGTTGATGTCCTGATCGCGGACACCGCGGGTCGCTTGCAGAACAAAGCGCACCTGATGGAAGAGCTGAAAAAGATTGTGCGCGTGATGAAGAAGCTGGATGAAGACGCGCCGCATGAAGTGATGCTGACGTTGGATGCGAGCACTGGGCAGAACGCGGTGAGTCAGGCCAAGCTGTTTAATGAAGCGGTTGGGCTGACGGGTATTACCTTAACTAAGCTGGACGGTACCGCGAAAGGCGGGGTGATTTTCGCCATTGCCGACCAGTTCGCTATTCCTATCCGCTATATTGGGGTAGGTGAAGGTATTGAAGATTTACGGCCATTCAAGGCCGACGATTTTATTGAGGCACTTTTTGCCCGAGAGGATTAAAACGGATGATTCGTTTTGAACAGGTCAGTAAAGCTTACCTCGGTGGGCGTCAGGCATTGCAAGGGGTGGATTTCCATCTGCGCCCAGCGGAAATGGCGTTCCTGACCGGTCATTCCGGCGCAGGGAAAAGTACCCTGCTGAAACTGATTTGTGGCATTGAACGTCCCAGCGCGGGTCAGATTTTGTTTGGCGGCCACAATATCAGCCGCCTGAAAAAACGCGAAGTCCCGTTCCTGCGACGTCAGATCGGCATGATCTTTCAGGATCACCATCTGCTGATGGAACGCACGGTCTATGACAACGTCGCGATGCCGCTCATCATCGCGGGTGCCAGCAGTGAGGATATCCGTCGCCGGGTATCCGCCGCGCTGGACAAGGTTGGCCTGCTGGATAAAGCGAAAAACTATCCTATCCAGCTGTCCGGTGGTGAGCAGCAGCGCGTTGGCATTGCGCGCGCGGTGGTGAACAAACCCGCGGTGTTGCTGGCGGATGAACCGACCGGCAACCTCGACGAAGCACTGTCAGAAGGCATTTTGCGCCTGTTTGAAGAATTCAATCGCGTTGGCGTTACCGTCCTGATGGCGACGCATGACACTGGGCTGATCGCCCGCCGTAATTACCGTGTGCTGACGCTGTCGGATGGCCGCATGGTGGGGGGAAACCACAATGGCGAATAACGTCCGTAACGCGAAAAAGCCTGTCGCAAAAGCCAAAGCGCTGCGCGGCGGCTGGCAGGAACAGTGGCGCTATGCCTGGACGAATACGCTGGCTGATATGCTGCGTCAGCCGCTGGCTACCTTTCTGACCGTGATGGTCATCGCTATTTCGTTGGCGTTGCCCAGTATCTGCTATCTGGTATGGAAAAACGTCAGTCAGGCGGCCACACAGTGGTATCCCTCGCCTCAGCTGACGGTGTATCTGGATAAATCGCTGGATGACAACGCGGCGCAGGCGGTTATCACGCAGCTTCAAGCTGAAGACGGCGTCGATAAAGTCAATTACCTGTCGCGCAATGAAGCGATGGGCGAATTCCGCAACTGGTCCGGTTTTGGCGGCGCGCTCGATATGCTGGAAGAGAATCCGCTGCCAGCTGTAGCGATTATCACGCCGAAAATGAGTTTTCAGGATTCCACCACGCTGACGACGTTGCGCGACCGAGTGGCGGCAACGCAGGGCGTGGATGAAGTACGGATGGACGATAGCTGGTTTGCGCGGTTGGTGGCATTGACCAATTTGGTCGGGCAAATTTCCGCGATGATTGGTGTCCTGATGATCGTCGCCGTCTTCTTGGTGATCGGCAACAGCGTGCGTTTGAGTATTTTCAGCCGCCGCGAAACCATCAACGTGATGAAGCTGATCGGTGCGACGGACGGTTTTATTCTGCGTCCGTTCCTGAATGGTGGGGCAGCGATGGGCGTGGGCGGCGCGGTACTGTCGCTGATTTTATCGCAGGCGCTGGTCTGGAAGCTGGATGCCGTGGTGGCGCAGGTTGCCGCTGTTTTTGGTACGACGTTTGCCGTCAAAGGGCTGAGCTGGGATGAATCTCTGCTGCTGCTGTTAATCGCCGGCATGATTGGCTGGTTGGCCGCCTGGCTGGCAACGGTGCAACATTTACGCCGCTTTACACCACAGTAAGCGTTTTCTGGTATAATTATCCCCTGTAATTCAGACCGTATTGCAGGGGAAATTTCCTCAGCGACATCTCTTCTTTGTTCTTCCCGCTGTGTTTTCCCCTTGGTTTCTCGTGTGTTAGTAACGCGCTTTTCCCCTACTTGATCTCTGGCATGAGGTGAATAAAATGAGAGGAACTTGCGAGCGGAATCACAGTCTGAATAGACAGATTTTAGGATTTGATTAATCTGGTTTTAAGGTTTTTCTTAAAATAAGCTTTAAGGTGCCGTGTTTTGCCATCTTCGCGCAAAACGATGCGGTGAAGCAGTGCTAAGATAGCCGACTGCAATATGACGAGTAGAGCAACTGAGAGGGTTGAATGACCAAAGATATGCAAACTTTCACCTTAGTTCCCCAGGGCAGTCTGGAAGGGTATATTCGTGCCGCCAATGCCTATCCGATGCTGACGGCGGAGGAAGAGCGGGCGCTGGCTGAACGGCTGCATTATCAGGGCGATCTGGAGGCTGCTAAGCACCTGATTCTGTCACACCTGCGTTTTGTTATTCACGTTGCCCGTAACTATTCCGGCTACGGCCTGCCGCAGGCGGACCTGATTCAGGAAGGGAACATCGGCCTGATGAAAGCGGTACGTCGCTTTAATCCTGAAGTTGGTGTGCGTCTGGTTTCTTTCGCCGTGCATTGGATCAAAGCCGAAATTCATGAATACGTGCTGCGTAACTGGCGTATCGTGAAAGTCGCAACCACGAAAGCACAGCGTAAGCTGTTCTTTAACCTGCGTAAGTCGAAAACGCGCCTCGGCTGGTTTAACCAGGATGAAGTCGAACTTGTCGCGCGTGAGCTTGGTGTGACCAGCAAAGACGTACGCGAGATGGAATCCCGGATGGCGGCGCAGGACATGACGTTCGATCCGACGCCGGAAGAAGATTCGCACGACGGCAAGGCGATGTCGCCGATGCTTTACCTACAGGATAAATCGTCTGACTTTGCCGATGGCATTGAAGAAGATAACTGGGAAACGCATGCGGCCGATAAACTCACCTACGCGCTGGAAGGGCTGGATGAACGCAGCCAGCACATTATTCGCGCCCGCTGGTTGGATGATGACAACAAATCCACCTTGCAGGAGCTAGCCGATCAATACGGCGTTTCCGCAGAGCGTGTGCGTCAGTTAGAAAAGAATGCGATGAAAAAACTGCGAGCGGCGATAGAAGCCTAATCGCTCTCATCGTCTCTTTCTGTAGCGACCGGGTAATGCCCGGTCGTTTTGTTTTTGTCTGATGTCAGTCCGCAGAGCTTGGTTTATGGCTTCTCTGGGTTGAGTTGGTCAAGAATCAACGGCGTTTCTTTTCTACGAATATAGCGCCAGCCGCCGGACACCGGTGAGAAACCGCAGGACACCATAAACCGCGCCAGCACTTCCTCTTTGATCGCCGCATGATCGGCCGTGGCCAGCCACCACTCTTTCACCTCGGGAAGTTGATGGCGCACTTCATCAATCAAGAGTTTCCCGACGCCCCGCCGCCGCGTGACTTCCCGCACCATGAGATCGCTCAGTTCCGCATATTCTCCTTCAAGCTCGACCAGCATGCCGCCTAATAACCGATCGTTAAAACGGGCGGCAAATAATCGCCGATCGGGTGTGAGTTCTTCCTCGAGTAAATCAATGTTCTGATGCGGCCAAATCTTTGCCAGATCAATTTTATCCTGAGGGCTGAATCGGGTGAGGCATTCAACGGTTAGTTTCATTTTTATCGGCACTCCATCATATGAGTGAAGAATAATGTAGTTGTCTTGTAGTGGAACAGTTGTGTAATTTGATCGTTATGGTTAATAGGGTAAATGTTTTTCCCATTCTCTGTTTTTCGAGTAATCCATCAACAATTAATGCACAAAGCAGAATATCTGACTATATATAAATTGAATGCTGGTTTTTGCATCTGGCATTTTGTGCTGTTTGCTCCGCTTGTTTCTGACAGCACGAGTTGATTTGCAGCATAATATTCCTGTTTAATAATATGAAAAATAAAGCCTTATTAGAAATCATTACTAATAATAACCTAAGCCTTTCTTACTTATAAGAAAATAGCAGGTTATGGCGGAAGGCGGTCAGGTTTTCGGCAATATCCATAATGACAGATGGGGTAAAAAGAATGAAATTCAGTAAAGGTAAAGTATTGCTGATGGGTTGTATGGCTGCGGCGTTGAGTCACGCAGTCAGCGCTGCCGATATTAAGGTTGCGGTTGTGGGTGCCATGTCTGGCCCAGTTGCACAGTATGGCGATATGGAATTCATTGGCGCGCGTCAGGCCATTGAAGACATCAACGCAAAAGGCGGCGTAAACGGTAACAAACTGGTTGGCGTTGAATATGATGACGCGTGCGACCCTAAACAGGCGGTTGCCGTCGCGAACAAAGTCATCAATGACGGTATCCGTTATGTGATTGGCCATCTGTGTTCCTCCTCAACGCAGCCTGCGTCTGATATCTATGAAGAAGAAGGCGTGATCATGATTACGCCTGCGGCAACCAACGCCGACTTAACCACGCGCGGCTACAAAATGGTGCTGCGCACAACGGGGCTGGATTCCGATCAGGGACCAACTTCAGCAAAATACATTGTCGAAACCATCAAACCGCAGCGTATTGCCGTGGTTCATGACAAACAGCAATATGGTGAAGGCCTGGCCCGCTCTGTTCAGGATAGCCTGAAAAAAGCCGGTGCGAATGTTGTGCTGTTTGAAGGTGTGACGGCGGGTGATAAAGATTTCTCTACGCTGGTTGCGCGTCTGAAGAAAGAGAACGTCGATTTCGTCTATTTCGGCGGCTACTACCCGGAAATGGGGCAGATTCTGCGTCAGGCGCGTCAGGCTGGCATGACCACCAAATTCATGGGTCCAGAGGGCGTGGGTAACTCGTCGCTGTCCAACATCGCAGGCGATGCCTCTGAAGGCATGCTGGTGACGCTGCCGAAGCGTTACGATCAGGTTCCTGCTAACCAACCGATTGTTGATGCGCTGAAAGCCAAGAAACTGGATCCAACCGGTCCGTTCGTTTGGACGACCTACGCCGCGTTGCAATCGCTGACCACCGCGATGGCACGTACCGGTAGCGATGAGCCGGAAAAACTGGCCGCAGATCTGAAAGCGAATCCTGTGGATACAGTAATGGGACCATTAAGCTGGGATGCAAAAGGCGACCTGAAAGGGTTTGAATTTGGCGTATTTGAGTGGCACAAAGACGGTACTTCCAGCGCAGTGAAATAATCATCATGCCGGGAGGCGGGTAACGGGTGAAGACACCGTTGTCTGCCTCCCGGCGTGGAGAGCATTCTCCGCCCGCTGAGTGTGTACCAATAATAATCCCTCAATACCGAAGCCCCCGTTGCCGCAAGGCGCGGGGGCAGCATTTAAGGTTTAAGGTATGTCCGAGCAGTTCCTTTACTTTTTTCAGCAGATGTTCAACGGCCTGACGTTGGGCAGCACCTATGCGCTGATCGCCATTGGCTACACCATGGTTTACGGCATTATCGGCATGATTAACTTCGCACACGGCGAAGTGTATATGATCGGTAGCTACGTCTCCTTTATTGTGATTGCGGCCCTGATGATGATGGGTATCGATGCTGGCTGGCTCTTGATTGGTGCCGCTTTCATTGCCGCCGTGGTCATTTCCAGCGCCTACGGCTGGAGTATCGAACGGGTGGCTTACCGACCGGTTCGAACGTCAAAGCGCCTGATTGCACTGATTTCTGCCATTGGGATGTCAATTTTCCTGCAAAACTACGTCAGCCTGAATCAGGGCTCGCGTGATGTTGCGCTGCCGAGTCTGGTGACCGGCCAGTGGGTGCTGGGCGAAAGCAATGGCTTTGCCGCGACGATTAGCACCATGCAGTTGACCATCTGGATCGTGACGTTCCTCGCTATGCTGGCGCTGACGCTATTTATTCGCTATTCCCGTATGGGGCGCGCCTGTCGTGCCTGTGCGGAAGACCTGAAAATGGCAAGCCTGCTGGGTATCAGCACCGATCGCGTGATCTCCCTGACCTTCGTCATTGGCGCGCTCATGGCTGCCGTTGCTGGCGTGCTGCTGGGGCAATTCTACGGCGTCATCAACCCCTATATCGGCTTTATGGCCGGGATGAAAGCCTTTACGGCGGCGGTACTGGGCGGAATCGGCAGTATCCCCGGTGCGATGATCGGTGGGTTGATTCTGGGCGTAGCCGAAGCGCTGACGTCCGCTTACCTGAGCACGGAATACAAAGACGCGGTGTCGTTTGCGCTGCTGATTGTGGTGCTGTTGGTGATGCCAACCGGTATTCTGGGTCGCCCGGAGGTTGAGAAAGTATGAAGCAGCTCAACCTGTTTAATGCGTTGGTTTCCGCGTTCATGCTGCTGGTGCTGGCCTCGTTCTTAATGGGCATGCAGTTGGCGCTGGATGGCACCAAATTGGTGGTGCGCGGTGCTGATGAAGTCCGTTGGTATTGGATTGGCGCGGGCTGCATCGTGGTGTTCTTCTTCCAGTTGATTCGCCCGTTCTTCCAGCAAAGCATCAAGAAATTCTCTGCACCGTCACTGGTACTGCCAAGCTTTGATGGCAGTACGCCACGACAGAAGATATTAGCGGCGGCATTGATTATCGCCGCTATCGCCTGGCCGTTTCTGGTGTCGCGCGGTACGGTGGATATCGCCACCCTCACGCTGATTTACGTGATGCTGGGTCTGGGCTTGAACGTTGTAGTTGGCCTGTCCGGCCTGCTGGTATTGGGTTACGGCGGGTTTTACGCCATTGGTGCGTATACCTATGCGTTGCTGAACCACTATTACGGATTGGGCTTCTGGGAAAGTCTGCCGCTGGCAGGCATGGTGGCGGCGCTGTCAGGCTTCCTGCTGGGTTTCCCGGTGCTGCGTTTGCGCGGTGACTATCTGGCGATTGTGACGCTCGGGTTCGGTGAAATTGTCCGTATCCTGCTGCTGAACAACACTGAAATTACCGGTGGTCCGAACGGCATCAGCCAGATCCCTAAACCGACCTTCTTTGGTCTGGAATTTGGCCGTAACGCGCGCGATGGTGGTTGGGATACGTTCCACAATTTCTTCGGTCTGCAATATGACCCAAGCGATCGCGTCATCTTCCTGTATCTGGTCGCGCTGCTGCTGGTCGTGTTAACCCTGTTTGTGATTAACCGTCTGTTAAGGATGCCGCTGGGACGTGCCTGGGAAGCGCTGCGCGATGATGAAATCGCCTGTCGTTCTCTGGGGCTGAGCCCAACGCGCATCAAGCTGACCGCGTTTACCATCAGCGCCGCGTTCGCGGGTTTTGCCGGTACGCTGTTTGCCGCGCGTCAGGGCTTCGTCAGCCCGGAATCATTCACGTTCGCTGAATCTGCCTTTGTGCTGGCCATCGTCGTGCTGGGCGGAATGGGCTCGCAGTTTGCAGTCATTCTTGCTGCAATCTTGCTGGTCGTGTCCCGCGAGCTGATGCGCGATCTGAATGAATACAGCATGCTGCTGCTGGGTGCGCTGATGGTTCTGATGATGATTTGGCGTCCGCAAGGCCTGCTGCCGATGAAGCGTCCTGAGATGAAGTTGAAAGTCGCGAAGAAGGAAGAGCAAGCATGAGCACGCAGCCACTATTATCAGTCAGAGGTCTGATGATGCGTTTTGGCGGCCTGCTGGCGGTCAACAACGTTGAAATGGATATTCATGCTGGCGAAATCGTCTCGCTGATCGGCCCGAACGGGGCGGGGAAAACCACGGTCTTTAACTGCCTGACCGGTTTTTATCGCCCAAGCGGCGGCACCATCATGCTACGCGATCGTCATCTGGAAGGATTACCCGGACAGGCGATTGCCCGAATGGGCGTGGTGCGCACATTCCAGCACGTTCGCCTGTTCCGTGAAATGACGGTGATCGAGAACCTGCTGGTCGCACAGCATCAACACCTGAAAAGCGGCGTATTTGCCGGGCTGTTGAAAACACCGGGCTTTCGTCGTGCGGAAGCCGATGCGCAAGAGCGCGCCGCGGTGTGGCTGGAGCGTATCGGTCTGTTAGAGTTAGCGAACCGTCAGGCGGGGAATCTGTCTTACGGCCAGCAGCGCCGTCTGGAAATCGCCCGCTGCATGGTGACACGGCCTGAGCTGCTGATGCTGGATGAGCCTGCGGCCGGTCTGAACCCGAAAGAAACTGACGAGTTAAATCAGCTGATTGCGGAACTGCGCGATAGCCATCAGGTGTCCGTGTTGTTGATTGAGCATGATATGAAGCTGGTGATGGGAATTTCCGACCGGATTTATGTCGTCAATCAGGGAACACCGCTGGCACAAGGCACCCCAGCTGAAATTCGTAACAACCCGGATGTCATCCGTGCATATCTGGGTGAAGGATAACGTTTATGCTGTCATTACATCAGGTTTCGGCCCACTACGGAAAAATTCAGGCGCTGCATCAGGTGAGCCTGCACATTAATCAGGGCGAGATTGTTACGCTGATCGGCGCGAACGGCGCCGGTAAAACTACGCTGTTGGGCACGCTGTGCGGCGATCCGCGCGCGACGGAAGGCACCATCACGTTTGACGGTAAGGACATCACAAACTGGCAGACCGCGCAGATTATGCGTGAAGCTATCGCGATTGTGCCGGAAGGGCGTCGCGTCTTTTCCCGCATGACGGTAGAAGAGAATCTGGCGATGGGTGGGTTCTTTGCCGAGCGCGATCAGTATCAGGAACGCATTGCACGCGTCTACGATCTGTTTCCGCGCTTGTTCGAGCGACGCGCCCAGCGTTCCGGCACGATGTCTGGCGGTGAGCAGCAGATGCTGGCGATTGGCCGTGCGCTGATGAGCCAGCCGCGTTTACTGCTGCTGGACGAGCCGTCGCTGGGGCTGGCACCGATCATCATTCTGCAAATTTTCGACACGATCCAGCAACTGCGCGAAGAGGGGATGACCATCTTCCTGGTGGAGCAAAACGCCAATCAGGCGCTGAAACTGGCTGATCGGGGTTATGTACTTGAAAACGGCCATGTCGTGTTGGAAGATACCGGAGCGGCATTGTTAGCTAATGAAGCGGTACGTTCGGCCTATCTGGGCGGATAATTTTAGAGCAGATCTACCCTAAATCATTCGAGCGGCGGAACGCCAACGCGCATGCCGCTTGAAGGGTGACAGGGGGAATCGTTATCGGGCCGGTTTACCGGCCTGTTTCGTAGAAGGGTTAAGAAGAGATGGCCATTGAAGGGTTGTTAGCGCACCGCATCGCTCAGTTAAAAAGTTCCGCCATCCGTGAACTGCTGAAACACAGCAAGATGGAAAATATTATCTCGCTGGCTGGCGGGATTCCGTCAGATGCATTATTTGATTTTGAAGGGCTCAGTCAGGCCACGCAGTTAGCGATTACCGAACAGCCGAAAACGGCATTCCAGTATGGCTTAACCGAAGGCAGCAGCGTGCTGCGCGATCGTATTGCCGAGCTGTGCGCCGTACGCGGCGTAAAAACGCGCGGTGATGACATTGTCGTGACAGCCGGTTCGCAGCAGGCGCTGGACCTGATCATGCGTGCGATGGTCGATCCGGGCGACGTGTTCGTCGTTGAACGCCCGACTTACCTGGCGGCGCTGCAAACGCTGGAACTGGCGCAGGCGCAGGTGATGTCTGTGTCGTCCGATGCCGACGGCATGGTGGTCGACGAGCTGGAAGAGCTGCTGAAGAAACAGCGCATCAAAGGCGTTTATATCGTCCCGAACTTCGGTAACCCGAGCGGCGTGACGCTGAGCTATGAACGTCGCCTGAAATTGATTCAGCTGGCAGAGCGCTACGGTTTTGTCATTATCGAAGACGATCCCTATGGCGAGCTGCGCTTCACCGAAGAGCGCAACCCGACGCTGTTCCAACTGGCGGAAGAGAAGCTGGGTAGCACGGAATACGTGCTGTATACCTCTACGTTCTCGAAGGTGCTGGCACCGGGGCTGCGTCTCGGCTGGGCGATTCTGCCGGATTGGCTGCTGCACAAAGTCGCGATTATCAAACAGGCCGCTGACCTGCATGCCAGCGCACTGTCGCAGACCGTCGCGGAATGCTATCTGGGGCTGGGACGTCTGGATACGCAGATCGAGAAAATTCGCCACGCGTATAAGCACAAAGGCGAACTGCTGGCACAGCTGGTCGAGAAGGAACTGGGTGATGTCATCACCTTCAACCAACCAAAAGGTGGGATGTTCCTGTGGGCGAAGTTCCGTCAGGACGATTTCAACACGACAGAATGGCTGAAGAAGACGCTGGAGCAGGGCGTTGTTTTCGTGCCGGGCGAATTCTTCTTCCCAGACAATATCGATTACTCAACGCTGCGTCTGTCCTTTGCGACGGCAACGGATGAGCAAATGCATGAAGCGGTGGCTCGCCTGCGTCGGGCGCTGTAATCGCCGATAACGGATTGCCCGTTAATGTGAAAAAAAACCGCTGATATTTCAGCGGTTTTTCTTTTTTAACGTTGCGTTAATCGGTTGTGTGTTTAAAAGGTTTCCCAGTTTGTGTGACTCGAACTACCGGCCAGCGCCAGTTTGGGTCTATACAGTTTCGCCACTGGTGGTGCGGCACGCTGTGGCTGGATACCGTCGATTTTGAACACGCTCATCAACTCAACCAGATTTTTGGCCTGTTGACTCAGGCTGTCCGCGGCGGAAGCGGATTCTTCAACCAGCGCCGCATTCTGCTGGGTGACCTGATCGAGCTGATTGACTGCATCGTTGACCTGAGACACGCCCTGTTCCTGCTCGTGGGTGGTCAGGCCGATTTCGTTGATAAGATTGGCGACACGCTGTGACTGTTCCACGACTTCTTCTATGGTTACGCCGGCTTCGTTAACTAACCGTTCGCCCGCTTCCACTTTTCCTACGCTGATGCCGATCAGGTCCTTAATTTCACGTGCTGCGGAGGCGGAGCGTTGCGCCAGTGAGCGCACTTCTCCGGCCACTACCGCGAATCCGCGTCCTTGTTCTCCAGCGCGAGCGGCTTCGACAGCAGCGTTGAGCGCCAGAATGTTGGTCTGGAATGCAATCCCGTCAATCACGCCGATAATATCGCCGATTTTACGCGAACTCGCGGTGATCTCTTCCATTGTCCGCACGACGTTGTTAACGACATCTCCGCCTTTGCGGGCCGCCGCGCTGGCCGAGTTGGCAAGCTGTGCCGCGCTACGCACGGTGTCGGCGTTCTGTTTCACGGTGATATTCATCTCTTCCATCGAGGCAGCGGTTTCCTGAAGATTCGCGGCCTGCTCTTCCGTGCGTTGACTCAGATCGGTATTGCCGATCGCAATCTGGCTGGCACCTGTGGCGATAGACTCGCTGCTTTGATGAACTTGCCCGACGATATTGCTCAGGCTTTGGCGCATCTCTTCCATCGCGGCCAGAATGCTGGTGGTGTCTCCGGCACGCCGTTCAATCGCGATGGCAAGATTCCCCTGGGCGACCTGACGCGTGATCTCCAGCGTATAGGCCGGTTCTCCGCCAAGCTGACGCTTAATTTTACGGGTGATCCACCAGGCAACAACGCCTCCCAGTAGCGAGGCACACAGTGTGAGAATCAGCATTAAGGTACCGGCATTGAACGCGCTTTTCTCGGACTGGTTGGCGATCTCTATCGTGAGGAATTTCTGCCTCTCAGCCATTTTATCCAGTGCGGCGAATACGTTTGTCTGGGTGGCGCGTACCTCCGTCAGCAGAAAATTGCGAAACGCGTCATGCTGGCTGTTCATCGCCAGTTCAATGGCTTTTCTCATGTTGCTGATATAGGCGGGGAGAGCCTGTTCCAGTGTGGCAACCAGCGCTTTAGTTTCGCTGCTCACCGCGTTGTTACGTATTTGCGCCAGCAACTCGTTATTACGTGCGATGGATTTCTCAATGCGCTCCTTTTCCATCTTCATCTGCTGTTGATCGTTTAGAAGTGCAATATTTCTGATGGCGCGTGCGGTGTCGTTAATGTTGTCTTTAAATTCCTGCATTAACAGAAGATTGGTAATACGGACTTGTGACAGGATCTGAATGTTTCCCCCGAGTTTTTCTAACTGAGTGCGACCCAGTATGGCAACTAAAAATCCAATGACGATAATTAGCGTAAAACCCGTTCCTAACATTTTTCCCAAGCTTATATTCTTCATGATGTACCTTTTTTAATTATTGAAATTTGACACAGCAGGTGTCGTTATTTTGAGGGTGATGGTACAGATGCGATTCACCCCACGAGTTTTATGGCTTTCATCATTCTATTTATCCCATCGTGCACTTTCTCATGCGGGTATGTTGGCGACGCCGATACTCCAGTCGCTGCGTTGGCGGAGGAATGAGGTCGTCACTTTCATGCACGTAGGGAATACCTGTTAAGAATATTTACAGGCCAAAGGAATGACAAATAAAGTGTAGACAAGAATGTGACGAATTGATGACAGAATAAACGTAACAAAAACCCCCTGATTTATTCGTCGGCCAGAGAATTAATATTATTTTCTTATCGAAATCAGGGTGGATAATAAATATTAATCAATGATACCCTACCTAATAAGAGTGAGATCTTTTTCTTATTACTCTTTATTTTGTAACTTTTCGCCTTTAATTGTGATTATTATTAATAAGCGCGGTTTTTTTAACCGTGTTATTTATTCTTGTTATCCATGGAAAATAAGAAAATAAAAAGCCGCTGAAGAGTCAGCGGCTTTATGTTGTGTGCTAAGTGGCCTAGGTATCTATCGCTTGGCCGCGTTCGTTAAAAGGTTTCCCAGTTATCACGGCTTGTGCTGCCTGACTGACCAGCCAGAGCCAGCCTCGGTGCCGTCGGCTTCTTCGCCTGTGACGTCAGTCGTGGCGCTGGCGTTTGAACGCCGCTGATTTTGAACACGCCCATTAATTCCAGCAGCGTTCTGGCCTGCTCACTCAGGCTGTCGGCGGCGGAGGCGGATTCTTCAACCAGCGCGGCGTTCTGTTGGGTCACCTGATCGAGCTGATTCACCGCATCATTCACCTGAGAAACGCCCTGTTCCTGTTCGTGCGTGGTCAGGCCGATCTCATTGAGCAAGTTGGCAACCTGCTGAGATTTTTCGACAATGTCTTTGATGGTGATGCCCGCGTCGTTAACCAGCTTCTCACCCATTTCCACGTTAGCCACGCTGACGCTAATCAGATCTTTGATTTCCCGCGCGGCGGAAGCGGAACGCTGCGCCAGAGAGCGTACTTCACCGGCGACCACGGCGAAGCCACGGCCTTGTTCACCGGCTCTGGCTGCTTCAACGGCAGCATTGAGCGCCAGAATATTGGTCTGGAAAGCAATACTATCGATGACGCCAATAATATCGCCGATCTTACGCGAACTGGTGGTGATATCTTCCATGGTGCGTACAACGTTACTGACCGCATCGCCGCCTTTTTGCGCCGTCGTGCTGGCGGAATGGGCCAGTTCTGTTGCGGTGCGTACGGTCGCAGCATTCTGCTTCACCGTGGTATTCATTTGTTCCATTGAGGCGGCGGTTTCCTGAAGATTCGCGGCCTGCTCTTCTGTACGCTGGCTCAGATCGGTGTTGCCCATCGCAATCTGCGTCGCGCCCGTGGCGATAGATTCGCTGCTCTGATGCACCTGACCGACGAGGTTGCTCAGGTTTTGACGCATATCTTCCATCGCGGCCAGCACGCTGGTGGTATCACCGTCGCGCAGTTCAATCGCAACGGCCAGATTCCCCTGTGCAACCTGACGCGTGACTTCCAATGTGTAGGCTGGTTCTCCCCCGAGCTGACGTTTAATGGCTCGGGTAATCCACCATGAGATCATTGCTCCCAGCACGACAGAAAGCAGGGCGATAATGACCATCAACGTACCTGCGCTAGTGGCGTTCTTTAAAGACTGCTCGGCGATTTCAACCGTGAGCTTCTCTTGCCAGTTAACCATGTCATTCAGGGCTTGGAAGACGGCATCCTGCTTGACACGCACGTCTGTTAATAACAGATGTTGAGCTTCGCTGTTCTTGTTCGCCGTTGCCAATGCGATGGCGTCTTTATAGCTACTGCTATAGGCCGGGCGTACGCGCTCCAGTACCGCGACCAGTTCCTGAGCACGTTGCTCGATGGCGGCGTCGTGTATTTTTGCGAGTAATGCGTTATTACGGGAAATCATCTCCTCGATACGCGCTTTCTCTCCTTGCATTTGCTGGCTGTCTTCCAGCATCGTCAGGTTTCTGATGGCGATCGCGTTGGTGTTTATGTTGTCTTTAAATTCCTGCATCATCAGGAGGTTGGTGATGCGAACCTGCGATAACAGCTGGATGTTTTCTCCGAGTTTGTCTAACTGGATACGGCCAAATACCGCCACCAGAAATCCGATAGCGATGACCAGAGTAAAGCCAGTCCCTAGCATTTTACCCAGGCTACTATTTTTTATGAGATTCATTGTGTCCCTTATTATATGTTGAGAACGAATATGGTTGGTGCCGGCGTGCTTTTAATGTGAAATAGGCGTTGCGAAAATGTATTTATTTTGCAAGTGCCATCACGTTGATACCCTAAAGATTCGCGTCGCAGAAAGATGAATAGGCATGCGGCTTGAAGAATGACAGGTATATCCTTTCCCGTAATCGTTGCCTGTTTTCCTTGGCTAATAAACTTATCCTAAGTTTACTTTTTCCTGTCACGCTTTCCGGTAAGTGGTCGTCGTGTCTGGTGCGGTGGAACATAGACAAATAAGGGTAAATGATGGCGCAGGAGTATAAAAGGTGGCGGTAAAAGCCGCAATATCTCTACGGGTTAGAGAAAAAATAAACTGGAGTTGTGCTGTAATGCTAAATTGACAATCATGTTAATAAACGCTGTGGTTGTGATTTTTTGCTTATTTATTCAACGCTAAAAGAGGCTTATTTTCCATTCATTCTTTTTTTTCGAACGACATGATGTTTTTATCATCGAAAATTGCCACTCCTCGTTTTTATTGATTTTATTCCATCGCGCTTAATATAAAGCCAACGTCTGATTTTTCTTTTTATTCATTGCTCTTATCTATTGAAAAAAAACCGCTGAGCGATCAGCGGTTTTGGGTTTCTTTTGATTGGCTGTTAAAAGGTTTCCCAGTTTTGCTTATCGCTTCCCGCGCTGCTTTTCGGTCTGGCGAGAGCGAGCGTGGCGCTGGTAGGTCTTTTCAACGGTGTCGCCATGCGCTGTGACGAGCCGCCCTCAACGGTGAAGGTTTTCATCAGCTCGACCAGATGAGCCGCTTGATCGCTCAGGCTATCGGCAGCGGAAGCGGATTGCTCAACAAGCGCGGCATTCTGCTGCGTCACCTTATCAAGCTGATTAACAGCATCATGGATCTGCGAGACGCCGGATTCTTGCTCCTGCGTGGTGACGCCAATTTCATTAATCAGGTCGGCAACGTTGCGCGCCTGACGCACCAGTTCTTCGATTGTCGTCCCCGCATCGCTGACCAGTCTGGAACCTACCTCGACTTTCTCGACGCTGTGGCCGATCAGCTCTTTAATCTCTTTGGCTGCCGTTGCAGAACGCTGTGCCAGCGAGCGAACCTCGCCTGCCACCACGGCAAAGCCACGGCCTTGCTCACCTGCGCGTGCGGCTTCCACTGCGGCGTTAAGCGCCAGAATGTTGGTCTGGAAAGCGATGCCATCGATGACGCTAATGATGTCGCCAATTTTGTGCGAGCTGTCGGTAATTTCTTTCATGGTGATAACGATGTTGCCGACGGCTTCGCCGCCTTTAGCGGCGGTATCGCTGGCAGCTTGCGCCAGTTGAGCTGCATTGCGCACCGTATCGGCATTCTGACGCACGGTCTGGCTCATTTCTTCCGTTGAGGCGGCGGTTTGTTGCAGATTCGCCGCCTGCTCTTCCGTGCGCTGGCTGAGATCAGTGCTGCCTGCGGCAATCTGGCTGGCACCGGTTGCGATAGATTCGCTGCTCTCACGCACTTGCTCAACAATGCTGCTTAAGCTTTTGCGCATGTTATTCATTGCGAACAGCAAGCTGGTATTGTCGCCTGACGCCAGATCGACCGGCATCGCGAGATTACCTTGTGCGATTTCCTGTGTGACCTGCGTGGCATAGGCGGGTTCGCCTCCCAGTTGCTTCTTGATGTGGCGGGTAATCAGCCAGGCGATGCCTGCACCGAACAATGAAGCGATGACGGCCAGAACCAGCAGTGAATTGCCATCATAGTAGGACTCTTCAATCGCGTTAGTTGCCGTTTGCGTGGTGTAGTCTTTCTGCAACTGAATCATGCTGTTCAGATTGTTAAAAAGCTTGGTTTGTATGGGTTCAAGCTGGGTTTTAACTAATTCGATAGATTCAGCCTGCCTGTTGCTGAGTGACAGTGCGACGGCCTGGCGGCCCACGGTGGCAAATTCAGTGCGATTTTGCTGAAGTTCACCCAGAATATTGCGGACTTCGGTTGCCCGTAAATTTTCTTCCAACTGAGTGACGAGCTTGGTGTTTTTGGCGCTCGTGGCTTCAATTAGTTTTTGATTGTCTTCGAGAACCTTTTGTTCGGTCGCGATAAGCATACGCAACGTGGCTTTGATCGTAACGTTAAGATTATCTTTCAATTCTTGTAGCACGATGAGGTTGGCAAGGTGGTGTTTGGCCAGCCTGTCAGTGGTATTACCGAGGCCAACCAGATGCATTCTGCCGAAAATGGCCACTAATAGGCCGATAACAATAACAATGGCAAAACCCGAACCGACCTGAGTACCCAGTTTCATTTTTCTTTTATTCTGCATGTTATCCTCATGACTTATTGACACTGTTTATTGTTATTAAGCGGATTTTCTTCTGCACGACAAGAGCAATATACGACTGCGGTTTCTAAATCCTTCTGATGAATAACCAAGCAGTCCACTCTAGGATATCGGCATGACCAGCGAAAACATTGATTTTAATTGTCGATATTGCCGCATGCGGATGAGGAAAAAACAGGAAACGCAGGGAAGGGATGATGCTGGCGGTGAAGGGATGTGAAAGTGGAGTGGGGGATGCGCGATCCATCCCCCGTGTATACTCGTCATACTTCAAGTTGCATGTGCGTTGGCAGCGTTCGTTACTCGGCTCATCCATGAGCCTCGCCCCGTTGGGGCCGCTGCAAGCAGCGTTCAAATCTGCTCCCGGCAGATTTGTCACCCGAATCACTTACTTGAGTAAGCTCATCGGGACTCGTTCTCTTGCCGCCTGCCTGAAACTCGAATTATTTAGAGTATAGAATTAGAACTGTTCCCAGTTTTGGCTATCGCTTCCCGTGCTGCTTTTAGGATTCGCGAGAGAGAGTTTGGCACTGTCAGGCCGTTTCAACGGCGGTGTAATGCGCTGTGACGACCCGCCCTCAATGATGAAGACTTTCATCAGTTCGACCAGACGGGCAGCCTGATCGCTCAGGCTATCGGCGGCGGATGCGGATTGCTCAACGAGTGCGGCGTTCTGCTGTGTGACCTGATCAAGCTGGTTAACGGCATCATGAATTTGCGAGACGCCGGACTCTTGTTCCTGCGTGGTGACGCCAATTTCGTTAAGCAGATCGGCAACATTGTGTGCCTGGCGCACCAGTGCTTCAATCGTCGCACCGGCACTGTTCACCATGACGGAACCGGCTTCCACTTTCTCGACGCTGTGGCCGATCAGCTCTTTGATTTCTTTCGCCGCGGAAGCAGAGCGTTGCGCCAGAGAACGCACTTCCCCTGCCACTACCGCAAAACCACGGCCTTGTTCGCCAGCCCGCGCGGCTTCCACTGCGGCGTTAAGCGCCAGAATGTTGGTCTGGAAGGCAATGCCGTCAATGACGCTAATGATGTCGCCAATTTTGTGCGAGCTGTCGGTGATTTCTTTCATCGTTATCACGATATTGCCAACGGCTTCGCCCCCTTTGGCGGCGGTATCGCTGGCGGCCTGCGCCAACTGCGTGGCATTACGCACCGTCTCGGTGTTTTGGCGCACGGTTTGGCTCATTTCTTCCATTGAGGCGGCGGTTTGTTGCAGGTTAGCCGCCTGTTCTTCCGTGCGCTGGCTGAGGTCAGTGCTGCCAGCGGCAATCTGGCTGGCACCGGTTGCGATCGATTCGCTGCTCTCACGCACTTGTTCAACAATTTCACTCAGGCTTTTGCGCATACCGTTCATGGCTGCAAGCACGCTGTGGTTGTCGCCGGGGTGCAGATTGACGCTGACGGCCAGATTTCCCTGTGCAACCTCTTGCGCGATGTGTGCCGCGTAAGCGACTTCGCCACCCAGCAGATTTTTTATCGTGCGGGTGATCAGGATGGAGATAAAAATCCCGATGAAGACCGCGAACGCAGCGAACAGCAGCAGCGTATTTCCATCGTCCCTGGCTTTATGCATGGCGTTGGTCGTCGTTTCCATCGTCTGTTCTTTCTGTAACGCTGTCAGTCCGTCCAACGCTGCGAAAACCGCTGCCTGTGCAGGGGGCATTTCATTGACCATGACTAACGCGGCCTGCACTTTTTCTTCGGGCACACCAGAGAGGCTTAATTCAATGGCTTTATTCACTGCTTTTAGGTAAGCCGGGCGTGCCTGCGCGAGCTGTTCCAGCAAGGCACGCGCCTCCGGTTCGGCAAGCTGTTTGTAGACTTTCGCCAGGGCTTCGTTATTGCGGATAATTTGCTGATCGAACAGGCGTTTTTCTTCCTGGATACGGGCGCTGTCTTGTGAGAGACCGATATTACGGACAACACGGGCGACAACCTCAAAACCACTCTTGGTGTCCTGAATCAGAAGCAGGTTGGCCAGATTTTTTTCAGAGAGTGATTCAATATCTTTACCCAGATTGGCGAGATGGACGCGTCCCAGAATGGCAACCATCAGACCGATAATGATGACAGAGGCGAAACCTGCGCCCAGCATGGCACCAAGTTTCATTTTTGATAGAAAATTCATAATGTTCCTTTATTATTTTTTCATTGATAGATGCAGGCTTTGCCTTATAGATTGGGCATCCTTTATGACAGGTCAGGAATTGGGTGCACGTCTGATTACATAATGTGTGCGGTATGCCAATTTGCGAGAGTGGGCAGGAAAACGCGTTGTTGCTTACCCAAGCGATATTATAAAGGCAGAATAAAAACGGGTAGATGTGGAGTATAGGAGTAAAAAGGGCGCATTTTTCAGCATAAAAGGGGTATGTAAATGCAGCATTTAGTTGATACCAATGAGGAAGCCGCCGCCTCCCCATTGTGAAACTTCACGCGATTACAGCACCAGCCACAGCGCCCAGGTGAAGAGGAATCCAGCCAGCCCGAGGAGAGTCGTCAGCACCGTCCAGGTGCGCAGGCCATCGGCGACGGACAGCCCCAGATATTTGGTGACGATCCAGAAACCGGAGTCATTGACGTGTGACAGACCCAGCCCGCCAAAGCAGGCAGAGAGCGTCACCAGCACCAGTTGCATCTGGTTCAGGCCGCTAACGGCTTCGCTCAGCAGGCCGCAGGTGGTGAGGATGGCGACGGTGGCCGAGCCTTGCGAGGCACGCAGCGCCAGCGACAGAATAAAGGCGGCAGGCACCAGCGGCAGGTGAATGCTGGTCAGTGTATCCGCCAGCGCTTTACCGATGCCCGATTCCACCAACACTTTACCGAACACGCCACCGGCACCGGTCACCATAATGACCATTGCGGCGGCAGGCATGGCATTGCCCATCACGCCGCTGGCTTTTTCCAATGACCAGCCGCGACGCAGGGCAATCAGCCAGAACGCTAATCCCAGTGCAATCAGCAGCGCTACGGCGGGAGAACCGACCAGCGACATCACGTTACGCACCGGGTGTCCGGCGGGCAGAATGGTCGCAGACACGGTGCCGAGCATAATGATGGCGATAGGAATCGCGATCAGCGCGGCAATCAGCCCGGCCGAAGGGGCTGACACGGGAGCCGTATTCGGCGTGGTATCTTCTGGTTTTGCCAACTGCAACTGCTCTAGTACTTCAACGGAAAGCGCGTACTTGCGGCGGTTCATGGCTTTGGCCGCCCAGTAGCTGATGATGCCAACAGGAATCGACACCAGCAGGCCAATGATGGTCAGCCAGCCGATATCCGCATTCAACAGGCCAGCGGCGGCAACCGGGCCGGGGTGGGGCGGCAGCGCCACGTGTACCGTCAGCATCACGCCCGCGACGGGCAAGCCGAATTTAATCGGGGAAACTTTAGCGACTTTCGCAAAGCCGTAAATAATTGGGGCGAGGATAATAAAGCCGACATCGAAAAAGACCGGAATACCCAGAATAAAGGCGGCGATGGTTAATGCCGCCACCATTAATCCCGGTCCCATTAATTGAGCGAAGCGGTGTGCTAAGGATTCCGCACCGCCGGACACTTCGATCATTCTACCCAGCATGGCGCCGAGGCCGATAATAATCGCCACCGAACCGAGAATACCGCCCATGCCGGAGGTAATCACCTTCATCACTTCGCCAGTCGGAATACCGGTTGCCAGGGCAACAAGCAAACTGACAACCAGCAGGGCAACAAAGGGCTGAATTTTAAATTTAATGACCATCAGCAGCAGGAGTAATACCCCGGCGATAGCGATGCAGAGTAAGAGCGAGGTGGCCATGTTCTTATCCTCATTGATCCCGTCTTTTCAATTCAGAGGCTGAAAAGGTATTGGGTTATTGTTTTATTTGAAGAAAAGGGTGACCTGATTCCCGCATCGGAATAATGCGGGAACCTGACCTTTTCTCGATATTTTATAAATATGTCTCTGGTGTTTATTCTTTTATGGGAACAGCAATATTTTTCCGCGATAATTTATTTCTTCAGATAGGGTTTAGCCCATCCCAACCCGTCTTCGGTTTTACCGCGTGGGTTATATTCACAGCCAACCCAACCGGAATAATTCACGCGATCCAATTCGGCAAAGATGAACGGATAATTAATTTCCCCTTCATCGGGTTCATGTCGCGCAGGAACCGAGGCAATTTGAATATGTCCGATGCGGCCAGCCAAATCGTGAATAATTTGCGTCAGGTTGCCATCGACAATTTGTGCGTGGAAGAAATCGAGCTGGATATAAACGTTCGGCCTGTCGATCAGATTGGCTAATTCCAATGCCTGATACTGACTGGCAAACAGGTAATTCGGCTTCACCTTCGCGCTCAGCGCCTCAATCATGATGTTGATGCCGTGCGGTGCAAACTTATCGGCGGCGTAGCGCAGGTTATCGATAAAGGTTTGCTGATAGGCAGCACGGTCTTCACCGGGTGGTACGACGCCCCCCATCACCAGCACCGAAGGGCAATTCAGCGCCAGCGCATATTCCAGGGCGTTATCGATATCCCGGCGGGCATCTTCAATACGGTCGGGCAGGGCAGAGACGCCCCATTCGCCCGCCGCAATATTGCCGGGCGCGGTATTGAACAATACCTGCTTCAGGCCATTTTCCCGCAGCTTTTCCGCCAGCAACGGTGCCGGATATTCATAAGGGAACAGGTACTCGACCGAGGTGAAACCCGCATCGGCAGCGGCTTTAAAACGATCGAGAAACGGTACATCAGTAAACAGCATAGAAAGATTGGCAGCAAACTTAGGCATGGTTAACTCCATAGCTCAGTAAAAAGTCACTCATCAAGAGAGCTCGGTAATTTCGTCAGCGGTGAGGTAGCGAATTTTTCGATCACCGAGAATAAAAATCAGCTTGGCGGTTTCTTCCAACTCTTCCATGTTGTCCGCCGCCGCCCGTAGATCCTTACCGGTGACGACGGGACCGTGATTAGCCAACAAGAACGCTTTATAGCGCGAGGCCAGCTTCGCCAGATCTTCACCGAGTCGCGCATCGCCGGGGCGGTAATAAGGGACGACGGGCACTTTACCGACTCGCATCACCACATAGGGCGTGAACGGCTTGATGGCATCTTGCGTATCGAGCCCTTCCAGACACGAGAGCGCCGTCAGATAGGTGCTGTGCAGGTGAACGATCGCTTTGCACTCGGGATCGTTACGGTAAATTGACAGGTGAAAACTGACTTCTTTCGACGGTTTATCCCCGGAGAGCCACTCGCCACTCATGCTGACTTTGGACAGCCGCTCGGCATCCAGTTCGCCGAGGCAGGAGCCGGTCGGCGTTGCCAGCAGCGTGCCGTCATCCAGTAGCAGTGAGAGGTTGCCCGCCGAACCGGTGGCGTAGCCGCGCTGGAAAAAGGACGCGCCTAGTTTGACCATTTCCGCGCGTGCGTGTTGCTCGCGGTTCAGGGCTGCTTCGGTGCTGTGGTGTTTTTCACTCATACGGCAAACTCCTTTTGGGCGCGGGCAAAAAAGTCTTCATCACCGAAATTGCCGGATTTCAACGCCAGAGAGAGTGGGTGATTGGTCGAACGCACCCACGGCACGCCGGGAGAAATAGACGGCCCGATATGGAACGCGTGGATGCCCAGCGTCTGTACCACGATGCTGGAAGTTTCACCGCCCGCGATGATGAAGCGTTGGAAACCGTCTTGCTGAAGCTTGTGAGCGACGGCGGCAAACAATTTCTCCACCGCCTGACTGCTGGCTTCCGCGCCCCAGCGCTGCTGAATTTGCGCCAGTTCATCGGGTGATGAGGTGGCGTACAGCAGCGGCGCAAGTGTGTCGTCACGGTGTGCCTTCACCCAGTTGGCCAGTTCCTTAACGTAGGCTTGCTGAGCGTCATTGCTCTCTAAGCAGCGTGCGACGTCAATCGCGCGCCCCGCCGCCTGTTTCAGGTAGTGGGCGACCTGCTTGTTGGTCATCACTGAACAGGAACCGGACAGCACAACGCCTGCGCCGGACTGCGGCTTACCTGCGTCGGTTGCGGAACCGGTTTGTGTCGCGGGTTCTGCCCACTGACGCGCCAGCCCAATGGCAAGGCCGGAGCCACCGGTGACCAGCTTCATGTCGCGCAGTGCCTCGCCCTGCGTCAGCAGGTGCTGTTCGTTCAGCGTATCCAGCACCACATAGCGAACGCCCTGTTCTTTCAACTGCGCCAGACGCTGTTTGACGGCCTCTGCCCCCTGATCCATCACGGCATACGGCACCAAACCGCAGCGCCCGGCAGCTTGCTGCTCCATGACGCGCATCAGGTTGCTGTCCGTCATCGGCGTAACAGGATGGTGACGCATTCCCGATTCGGACAGCAGTTGATCCATCACGAACAGGTGACCCTGATAGACCGTTCTGCCGTTCACCGGCAGCGCCGGAGAGATGATGGTTTGTGTTTCGCCAAGCTGTTCTAACAGCGCATCGGTCACCGGACCGATGTTGCCTTTCGCGGTGCTGTCGAAGGTGGAGCAATATTTAAAGTAGAACTGCTGGCAGCCCTGCTGTTGCAGCCACGCCAGCGCCTTGAGGGAATCCGCTACCGCCTGCTCCGCTGGGCAGGATCGTGACTTCAGGCTAATCACGACGGCCTGCGTCTCAACCTTAAAATCGGACGGCGGTACACCGTTGAGCTGCACGGTCGGCAGCCCGTTGTTCACCAGAAAGCTGGCGATATCCGTGGCACCGGTAAAATCGTCGGCAATCACACCTAGCTTGATCATGGCGCCTCCTTCTTTTCCGGCAGCGTAATGCCGTTAAAAATCTTGATGACCGCGCTGTCGTCTTCTTTACCGAATCCGGCGTTGCTGGCAGCGGTAAACATATTGAACGCGGTGGAGGCCAGCGGCAGCGGAAAATGGAGCGATTTAGCGGTGTCGGTGACCAGCCCCAGATCTTTGACGAAGATATCAACGGCGGATTTTGGCGTGTAGTCGCCGTCCACCACATGGCGCATGCGGTTCTCAAACATCCAGGAATTCCCGGCGGCGTTGGTCACCACGTCGTACATGATATCCAACGGGATATCGGCGCGAGCGGCCAGCGCCATCGCTTCTGCCCCAGCGGCGATGTGTACGCCGGCCAACAGCTGGTGGATGATTTTAACGGTCGCACCTAGCCCGATCTCTTCACCGATGCGGTAGACCTTGCCTGCGACGGCGTCGAGTACGGGTTTCAGTTTCTCAAAAGCCAGATCGGAGCCGGATGCCATCACCGTCATGTCGCCAGCAGCGGCTTTTACCGCACCGCCGGATACGGGCGCATCCAGCATGATGAGCTGATGCTCGGCCAGACGCTGCTCAATATTTTTGGCATCCTGCGCGGAGATCGTTGAGGACACCATGACTACGGTGCCGGGCTTGAGCTTTGCTGCGACCTGCGGTTCACCGAACAGAATCCCATTCACCTGTGCGGCATTCACCACCAGCAGCACGACGGCATCCAGCTTGTCAGCGAAGGCATCAATACGCGTGTCGGCCTGCGCCGCACCCGCCTGACGTAAGCGTTCCAGCGCTTGCGGATTGATATCGACACCGTATGTCGTCAGGCCGGCGTTGATGCAGGACGCCGCAGCGCCAAAGCCCATGGAACCCAGACCGATAACGGCGACAGCATAATCAGAAGTCTTTTTCATCGTGGTTGCCTTGTTAAAATTAGTGATTTTTTGTTCTATGGTGTTAAATATAAGGACTATCAGAACAAATTGTGGTGATTTTTATCACATAAATTAACATTGATGTCGTGATGATTCAGTGTAGCTGAACCCCATCGGGAAGATGGTTTTCATTATTATCTTTATATATCAGTCGATTATTTCTATTTTGGCATTGAGTGATGAGAAAGGTTGTTATGTCTGGCGTGGTTTATGACGTGAATTTATGATAATTATCGTCATCAAACGGGGTATTTCTCACAATATTTATCAGCCCCCCTATTTATCAGACCAGCACAATCAAACAGGGAACGGACAGCGTGATTCCAGTAGAACGTCATCAACAGATTCTGGCGCTGATCGCCGAGCGCGGCGCAGTAAGCATTAACGAGCTGACCGAACGGCTGGGCGTGTCGCATATGACGGTACGGCGTGATGTGCAAAAACTGGAGCAGGACGGCCTGCTGTTGAGCGTCTCCGGCGGCGTGCGCTCGCCTGAACGGCTGGCGATTGAGCCATCGCATCAGGATAAATCTGTGATGTTCAGCCAGCAGAAAGAGGCGATTGGCAAGCTGGCGGCGCAGCATATCCCGTTCAATAGCTGCATTTATCTGGATGCGGGTACCACGACGCTATCGCTGGCGCGTGAACTGGCCGAGCGCGACGATCTGCTGATTGTCACTAACGACTTTGCGATCGCGGCCTTTCTGATTGAGTCCAGCCAGTGTCGCATGATCCACACGGGCGGCACGCTGTGTCGGGAAAACCGCTCCTGCATCGGTGAAGCGGTGGCGCAGGCGCTGCGCAACCTGTTTATCGACATCGCCTTTATCTCCGCATCGTCATGGAGCCTGCGCGGGCTGTCCACGCCGAATGAAGACAAAGTCGTGGTGAAACGCGCGGCGGTGGAAGCCAGCAGAAAACGCGTGCTGCTGTGCGACACCTCAAAATACGGCCGCATCGCCACCCACCTCGCCACGCCGCTCAACGTATTCGACAGCATCATCACCGACGACGGCCTGCCCGCCGCCGCCAAAGACGCGCTAGGTAAAATGGGGGTTGAGGTGCTGGTGGCGGGGTGAGGGGGTTGTTTATGTCTGTTTGTCTAACTGGCAAAAATATCCAGACCTTTCTCGTTGATTATATTGAGAAGGCGTAGCGCAGCTCCTGAGGGTTTCTTCTCATTCCGTTCCCATTTTGAGACGCTCTCAACGGACATATTGAGAGCGTAAGCTAAAGAAGATTGCGACATTTTATAACGGGAACGCATGTTCTGAATTTCTGCACCGCTCATTGCGTGAGCTTGCTCGATGCGTTCACGGAATTCCCGTGCTGCAACCCGATTATTGATGCGTTCCATTGTGGTATCAGTGATACCCCCGTGTTCATGCAGGCTTTTTGCCATTTCCTGCAGCTCTTTCATCTTTGCAGCCATCGCATTCCACCTCTCGTAGTTCTTTCACTTTTACCAATTGAGCTATTTGTTGAACGGTGAGTTGAAGTAGGTCACCAGCAATGTCTTTATAAACAGCTAGCTCGTCATCCTGAATTTCTTTAACACCTTTCCTGACCTGATTTTTTTTCCATCCATCGGCAAAAAATAGATTAGAGCCCAGTTTGAAAAAGATGATAGTTCTGGCTCCTGCACTCTTTCCGGCATTCAATGCGATTCGTTTCTTAATCACACCACCGCCAAGGTCACCCTCAAAGCGACCATTCATTACCTCATGAGCAATCTCACAAAGGTAACTGTCTGAAAGTAGTTCGCTTTTTAGTTTTTTATCGAAGAGCTTTGTCGTGTATACCGCCACGGTTCATCCTTAAACATGACTAGTAATAATAACTATAGTCTAAATTACGGGTTTTCTACAATGTTCGCAGTCGTAGTGGCACGAAATAGTATGTTTAATCGGTGCTTTTACCTCTCCCTCTCTTTGTTATTTCCCCGTCATTTTCCCGTTATTTTTCTGTCATACGCGCATGCCATGTTTGTTTTCGCCCAAAAAACGCCGTGATGTTCAGCCAGCAGAAAACGCGTACTGCTGTGTGACACCTCAAAATACGGCGCATCGCCACCCACCTCGCCACGCCGCTTAACGTATTCGTCAGCATCATCACCGACGACGGCTTGCCCGCCGTCGCCAAAGACGCGCTAAGCAAAATGGGTGTTGAGGTGCTGGTGGCGGGGTGAGGGGGATAGTCAAATTGGGACGGCCTAACTATCGCCTTGAGTCCAATGTGGAAATAAACGTATTATCGTGACGTCATTAATTAAATAAACTCATGAAAAACAAAGGAATGTAAATAATGAGCGTGCGTAGTGAAATTATTGATGGCCGACAAGCCTCTGGTGTGACATATGGCTTGATTTATACCGAGGTGCTAGGTTGGATTGATTTAGGCCATGCGAAAGGGGACGATATTAAGGATATTATTCAACAAATGTATGTCGGAGAGAATAATGAAGACGGAATGCCATACTACGATGTGACCTATAAACAAGGCATGATTGGGCTCAGAAGAAGTGTCACTATCAGCCGGTTTATTAAATGGCGGATAAAAAAGGAAGGTCTCTTCAAGAAAGACATCGCATTGCTCTTGCTATGATGCTCACCGTTGCGAAACGGTTTGAATCTATGCAGGCCTCTTTTCCATTTAATTTAGTTACAGATAGTGGATTTAGTGGGGAAGATCTTGTTTCAGATTTATTAGGTTTTTACCGAGTGGTTTCTACTCCTAACCCTTTTTATTTATTACGGCCAGTGAGTAAAGAAGAAGCATTAAAACGCTGGGATTTCTATGGCCCTATCGGAAATTTTAAAAATATAGGATTCCGACCTATTTTATTTCCGGACCCTGAGCTTATGCCCTATGCTCAACCTCGGTTAGGGTTTCTCCCCTCTTTTATGCAAACAATACAACCTTATAATGACTTTGCGTCAGGAAATGTAGGTATTGCATCCTACGATGGCACTGAACTCACAACAAATTTCTTTAAATAACATGAAAAAAAAGATAATTATACCACTCGTCATATCGATCCTAATTGCCTCTCCGCTTATCTATTATTGGCCTGCAATGGTTATCCTGACGGAGGGGAGTTCTCGCTATACAGAACAGGACACTCGACGGTATGAAATGCTTACAGACGACATCATTAAAAATAGCCCGCGCATTTCTTCTCTCTATGATTTTGGCTATACAACGGTTGATGGCCCTGCGTTGGAAGTCAGCAATATTACGTTTCAAAACACCGATGATGCGACAAACATACGCGGCTATCTAGCGTCGCTTGGTTTTACGCTGAGCTACACAGACACGACAGGTGAGTATTGGGAGTCTACGGATTCAGATAAAACGATACATATAGGAATCATCAACGATCCTAAAACCGTTATCGTTGATGTCATACGAAAATAGCCCTGATCGTGGTAGTCAGAGTGTTTAATATAACCTTATGGTTTCACACCGTTACTCTAGCCTTCATTACGATGGTGGCTGGTTATGAGACCGCTTTTGATTCGCGGCAATTTCATGCAGCGTCAATGGGCTTTCGCCGCTTTCATCTCCTGCCAAGATAGCGTGATATAAAGAGTTGCGGTCAGCATTATCTTGAGGCTCGGTTTTTAGGCCGTTACTCCACTGATTACTCCTGTTGTCGTCCATGTTTAGTGAAAACCTGTAAAATTTATTTCCTGTAGCATAAGTGAATTCTTTACTTATGCCCCCTCCCTCTGTCACTTTCCCGTCATCTTCCAGTTATTTTTCTGTCATGCGCTCATGTCATGTTTACCTTCGCATAAAAAACGCCGTGATGATGGCGCATTTAATTGATTGCAGGAGACAGGCATGTTCAACAACACAATTCGTAAAACACATGCTATTCGCACCGCCGCGGCGTGTGTGGCATTAGCGCTGATGAGCGCCAGTGCGCAGGCCGCGACAGAAATTCCTTTCTGGCACTCTATGGAAGGCGAATTAGGGAAAGAAGTGAATTCTCTGGCTGACCGTTTTAACAAAGCGCACAGCGATGTAAAAATTGTGCCGGTCTACAAAGGCAACTACGAGCAGAATCTGGCTGCTGGGATTGCGGCCTACCGCGCGGGGAATGCCCCCGCCATTTTGCAGGTCTATGAAGTCGGTACGGCGACCATGATGGCAAGTAAAGCCATCAAGCCAGTCTATGAAGTCTTCAAAGAGTCAGGCATTAATTTTGATGAGTCGGTATTTGTACCGACCGTCTCCGGTTATTACACCGATGCGAAGAGCGGTCACCTGCTATCGCAGCCGTTTAACAGCTCCACGCCGGTGCTGTACTACAACAAAGATGCCTTCAAGAAAGCCGGTTTAGACCCTGAGCAGCCGCCGAAAACCTGGCAGCAGATGGCTGAGTACACCGCCAAACTGCGTGCTGCTGGGATGAAGTGCGGCTACGCCAGCGGCTGGCAGGGCTGGATTCAGATTGAAAACTTCAGCGCCTGGCATGGTCTGCCAGTTGCGAGCAAGAACAACGGCTTTGACGGCACCGATGCCGTGCTGGAATTCAACAAGCCAACGCAGGTCAAACACATCCAGCTGTTGCAGGACATGAACAAGAAGGGTGACTTCACCTATTTCGGGCGCAAGGATGAGCCGACCGAGAAGTTCTACAACGGCGATTGCGCTATCACCACGGCCTCTTCCGGTTCGCTGGCGAATATTCGCGAACACGCCAAGTTCAACTATGGTGTTGGCATGATGCCGTATGACGCCGATGCGAAAGGCGCGCCGCAGAACGCCATTATCGGCGGAGCCAGCCTGTGGGTGATGGGCGGTAAAGATGCCGCGACCTACAAAGGCGTTGCTGAGTTTATGAAGTTCCTGGCCGAGCCGGAAAATGCGGCTGAATGGCACCAGAAAACCGGTTACCTGCCGATCACCACGGCAGCGTATGAGCTGACGCAGAAGCAGGGCTTCTATGAGAAAAACCCTGGTGCGGATATTGCCACGCGTCAGATGTTGAACAAGCCACCGTTGCCGTTCACCAAAGGTCTGCGTTTGGGCAACATGCCGCAAATTCGTACCGTTGTGGATGAAGAATTAGAAAGCGTATGGACAGGTAAGAAGACGCCACAGCAGGCGTTGGATAGCGCGGTAGAACGCGGTAACGCGCTGCTGCGTCGCTTCGAGCAGTCGACGAAGTAATACATTTTTGTCGAGTAATATCGGGCCGAAGGGAATCGGCCTGCTTCTTTTCTGTTTGCAATGAGTTACCGCATGACATCATCCCGCCCCGTTTTTCGTAGCAGCTGGTTGCCCTATGTGCTGGTGTTGCCCCAACTGCTGATTACCGTGATTTTCTTTATATGGCCTGCTGGTCAGGCGCTGTGGTATTCGGTGCAGAATCTGGATCCGTTTGGGCTATCCAGCGAATTTGTCGGCATGGAAAACTTCAGACAGCTGTTCAATAACCCTTACTACCTCGATTCGTTTTACACCACGCTGATATTCAGCTTTCTGGTGGCAGGGTTTGGCATGCTGATTTCACTCTTTCTGGCCGCGCTGGTGGACTACGTGATCCGTGCCAGCCGCCTTTACCAGACGCTGATCATCCTGCCGTATGCTGTGGCACCTGCTGTCGCGGCCGTGCTGTGGATGTTTCTGTTTAACCCCGGACTGGGGCTGATTACCCATTTTCTCGGGCTGCTGGGCTATACGTGGAACCACGCGCAGCACAGCGGTCAGGCGATGTTTTTAGTCGTACTGGCGTCGGTCTGGAAACAGATTAGCTATAACTTCCTGTTCTTCCTCGCCGCGCTGCAATCGATCCCCCGTTCGCTGGTGGAGGCGGGTGCGATTGATGGTGCTGGCCCCGTGCGGCGCTTCTTCAATCTGGTGCTGCCGATGATCTCGCCGGTGAGCTTCTTCCTGCTGGTCGTCAATCTGGTGTATGCCTTTTTCGATACCTTCCCGATTATCGATGCCGCGACGGCCGGTGGACCGGTGCAATCGACGACCACGCTGATCTACAAAATTTATCGTGAGGGTTTCGCAGGGCTGGATCTGTCCAGTTCAGCGGCGCAGTCGGTGGTACTGATGATACTGGTTATCGGGTTGACCGTGATTCAGTTCCGTTTTGTTGAGCGGAAGGTGAATTACCAATGATTGAGAATCGTCGCGGGTTAGATATTTTCAGCCACGTCATGCTGATCGTCGGCATTCTCGCCGTCTTGTTTCCGCTGTACGTGGGGTTTGTCGCTGCCACGCTGGATAATCAGGAAGTCTTTCAGGCTCCGATGACGCTCATCCCCGGTTCCCACCTGTGGGAAAACCTGCGTTATATCTGGCTGCACGGTGCGGGCAACAACACCACGCCATTCGGGCTGATGCTGCTTAACAGCTTCGTGATGGCGCTGGCGATTACGATAGGCAAAATCACTGTATCGATCCTGTCCGCTTACGCCATCGTCTATTTCCGTTTTCCGCTGCGCAATCTGTTCTTCTGGATGATTTTCCTGACGCTGATGCTGCCGGTGGAAGTGCGTATTTTCCCGACGGTGGAAGTGATCGCGCGGCTCGACATGATGGACAGCTACACCGGTTTAACGCTGCCGCTGATGGCCTCTGCGACCGCGACCTTCCTGTTCCGCCAGTTCTTTATGACGCTGCCGGATGAGCTGATGGAAGCGGCGCGTATCGACGGTGCCAGCCCGATGCGCTTCTTCTTCGACATGGTTTTGCCACTGTCGAAGACCAATCTGGCGGCGCTGTTCGTGATCACGTTCATCTACGGCTGGAACCAGTACCTGTGGCCGCTGCTGATTGTCAGCGATGCCAGTCTGGGTACTGCGGTCGCCGGAATCAAAAGCATGATTGCCTCCGGCGATGGCGCGACCCAGTGGAATCAGGTAATGGCTGCGATGCTGCTGACCATGTTGCCCCCGCTGCTGGTCGTGCTACTGATGCAGCGCTGGTTCGTTCGCGGTCTGGTCGACAGCGAAAAATAAATAGGTCATACCGTTGGTAAACCTCTTCATAGAATGAGAACGGTGATAATGGGATAGAAGAGTAAAGCGTTTGCGCCATGGATGGCGCAATCCGAGCGTACAGGGATGTATTCACAGCGTCTTTACGATCTACCCATTATCACCGCACCGCTCGTCAGGTTTAGCAGCGATTTATCGAGACGAATTTCGGAAACGCTTATGGCATGTTTAAAACTTCAGGCCGTCACCAAGTCTTACGATGGCAAAACACAGATTATCCAACCTATCGATCTGGACGTCGCTGACGGTGAGTTCGTCGTGATGGTCGGGCCGTCAGGCTGTGGTAAATCGACGCTGCTGCGTATGGTGGCAGGCCTCGAACGCACCACCAGCGGCGATATCTATATTGATAACGAGCGGGTCACCGATCTGGAACCGAAAGATCGCGGTATTGCGATGGTGTTCCAGAACTACGCGCTTTATCCCCATATGAACGTGTTCGACAACATGGCTTACGGCCTGAAAATTCGCGGCTTCGGCAAGACGCAGATCCGTGAGCGCGTGGAAGATGCAGCGCGAATTCTGGAACTGATGCCGCTGTTGCAACGCAAACCGCGTGAGCTATCGGGCGGCCAACGTCAGCGCGTGGCGATGGGGCGGGCGATTGTGCGTGAACCGGCGGTATTCCTGTTCGACGAACCGTTGTCGAATCTGGATGCCAAGCTGCGCGTACAGATGCGGCTCGAATTACAGCAACTGCACCAGCGCCTGAAAACCACCAGCCTGTACGTCACGCACGATCAGGTTGAAGCCATGACGCTGGCGCAGCGCGTGATCGTCATGAACAAAGGGATCGCTGAGCAAATCGGTGCGCCGGCTGATATTTATCGCCGCCCGGCATCGCTGTTTGTAGCCAGCTTTATTGGCTCACCGGCCATGAACCTGTGGTCAGGTCGCATTAGCGATGACGGCTGCCGTTTTGAAATCGGTAGCGACATCGCGCTGGCGCTGCCTGAACCGAAGCCGCAATGGCGCGGTAAAGCATTGACGCTGGGGGTTCGACCAGAGCATATTCAGCTGGCGACGAGTGAAACTGGCGGTATCCCGTTGCAGATTTCAACACTCGAACTGCTGGGCGCGGACAATTTAGCGCACGGCAAGTGGGGCGGGCAAAACGTGATCGCACGGCTATCTTATGAGCACTGTCCCGCCATCGGCTCGACGCTCTGGCTACACTTACCGACGTCATCATGGCACCTGTTTGATTCGCAAAGCGGATTACGGATGGAATAATGGAAACAATCTGGCCTTACCCGAGCATTGTCGCCCATCGCGGCGGCGGTTCACTGGCACCGGAAAACACGCTGGCGGCGATTGATGTCGGTGCCAGTCTCGGTCACAAGATGATCGAATTTGACGCCAAGCTGTCGCAGGACGGCCAGATTTTCCTCCTACACGACGATACGCTTGAACGCACCAGCAACGGCTGGGGCATTGCAGGAGAACTGCCGTGGGACAAGCTGGTCGGGCTGGATGTCGGCGGCTGGTACGGCCATAAATTTGTCGGTGAACGCCTGCCGCTGCTATCGGAAGTGGCAAAGCGCTGCGTGCAGTACGGCATGGCGGCCAACATCGAAATTAAACCCACCACCGGATATGAAACAGAAACCGGACGGGTGATTGCGCTGGCGGCGCGTCAGCTGTGGGCCGAACATCCGGTAGCACCGCTGCTGTCATCGTTCTCTATCGAAGCCCTGGAAGCGGCGCAGCAGGCGGTGCCGGAACTGCCGCGCGGGCTGCTGCTGGATGAGTGGGAAGAAGACTGGCTGGCATTAACACAGCGTCTGGAGTGTGTGTCCATCCATCTGAATCACAAGCTGCTGACGGCAGAACGCGTCGCGGCGCTGAACGCTGCCGGTTTGCGCATTCTGGTTTATACCGTCAACCAACCCGATCGCGCGCAAACTTTGCTGGATTGGGGCGTTGACTGTATCTGTACTGACCGGATAGATTTAATCGGGGCTAACTTCGTGACCGGCTGAGGTCTGCCTCTATACCCGTCATACTTCAAGCTGCGGCGATGTTGATATTGCTGTAAGAAAATATAATGCGGGGACCTTCTTTCTGACTTGGTGCCGGTAATAAGGAAGTGGCTTCATGCCCGCATTTATTGTTTCGCTTTGGCACCAGATTTTTCTGTCGTTACCCCTCTTTGTTCTTATCGCGCTCGGCTATAGCCTGATTCGTTACGGTAAATGGCCGACCACCGTTACCGATGGCATGACGCGCTTTGTCTTCTCCGTCGCCATGCCCGCCATGCTGTTCCGCCTGATGTCGGATTTTTCCAAACGTCCGGTGGTGGATGCACGACTGCTGATCGCCTTTTTCGGCGGCTGCCTGCTGGTGTTTGTCCTAGGCCGCATCGTGGCGCGCAAAGTCTTTCATCTTGATGGCGTCTCCGGCTCGCTGTTTGCGCTGAGCGGCATCTTCTCCAACAACGTGATGCTGGGGCTGCCGATTGCTACGCTGATGCTGGGTGAAGAGGCAATCCCGTCGGTTGCGCTGGTGGTGGTGTTTAACGGGCTTATTTTGTGGACGCTGGTGACGGTGTCGGTGGAATGGGCGCGTAACGGGGCGCTGTCGCTACAGGGCTTTACCAAAACCGCGCTGGGCGTGCTGAAGAACCCGCTGATTATTGGCATTCTGTCCGGGACCTTATTCAGCCTGACGGGCCTGCCGCTGCCGTCGTATGTCGATCAGCCGCTAGCCATGCTGGGACAGATTGCTGCACCGCTGTCGCTGGTAGCGCTGGGAATGGGGCTGGCAGAATACCGCGTGCGTGACGGCTGGCAGATCAGCACGGCGATTTGTACGATCAAACTGCTGGTACAGCCGCTGGTAATTTGGGGAATTGCTATCGCGCTCGGCCTGCCGGAAATGGAAACGCGTGCGGTCGTGTTGCTGGGGTCGATGGCGGTGGGCGTCAACGTCTATCTGATGTCGCGCCAGTTCGATGTGCTGGGCGGCCCGGTCGCATCAAGCCTGCTGCTATCAACGGCGATGGCGGCGTTAACCACGCCGTTGATTTTAACGCTGATGGGTGTGCGGCTATAAGGCCGCCATCGCATCAGGGATTCTGCTTAATTGGCGGTGGCGGCGTGGTTCTCTGTGACCGCTGTAAATCCTGCTGTAGCTGCTGCTGGCGTTGTTGCTGCAACTGCTGGTTGCGCTGCTGGAGCTGATTATTCAACTGCTGTTGCTGTAATTTCTGGTTCTGCTGCATATTTTGCTGCAACTGTTTCTGGCTGCTTATACCGCTCTCAAACTGCTGTTGAGGCGTGGGCGCTTGCGGCGTATTGGCACTCGCCAGAAGCGGCAGGCCGAGCAGGGCAGCACAGGCCAATAGTGTCTTAGGGTGTTTCATTAAACCTCCACACAGGCCGTATGCCCGCATCGTGTTTTCATCAGCACATTATCCTGATGTATTCACTTAAGTGTAATCGTTGTGGATGAAAACGTCGTGCAGAGTAATCCGCAATCCTGCGTGCACAGGTTTTGGGCTGCCCCGTGGGAATGCGTTATACTGCGGCGGAATTTTTCTTCGTGGTTGACGCTATCTCATGTTCCATATCGCGCTCTATGAGCCTCAAATTGCACCGAACACTGGCAATATTATCCGACTGGCGGCCAACAACGGCTGTACGCTTCATTTGATTGAACCGCTGGGTTTTGATTTTGAAGAGAAAAAGCTGCGCCGTGCGGGACTAGATTATCACGATCTGGCGAACGTCAGCCGTCATAAAAACTATCAGGATTTTCTGGCTGCGGTTCCCGGCAAACGCATCTTCGCCTGTACGACCAAAGGCAGCCGTCCCTACGATCAGCCGACCTACCAGCCAGATGATGTATTGCTGTTTGGATCGGAAACGTCCGGCCTGCCAGACGAGATTCGTAACGGCTTTGAGTCGGATTTCCGTATCCGCATTCCCATGCAGTCTAATAACCGCAGCCTGAATCTGTCCAATGCCGTGGCGATCATCAGCTATGAAGCCTGGCGGCAAAATGGTTTCGGCGGTTGCCTGTAGCTATTGCTTGCTACAGCCTGCCGTTGACGGATTTTTTCAGGGGCGGATTCACCAGAAACACCACTTCCCCGCGATAATACGGTGAAGTGGCAAGGCGCTGCTGCCACTGCGGTTCCCACTTGCCGTGTTGTACCAGCCCGACCCGGAAAGGCAGGGTCAGCTTCATCAGTGCAGGCAGGTACTCAGCGTAATTGGTAATGGTGCTGCGTCCCTGATAGGTCTGCACCACCACTTCATCCAGCTTGCCCTGTAAGCGGTTCAACGCCGACACATCCCCAGTTTTCGACCAATCGAGCAGCCCTGTAATACTGAGCTGACAATCTTCGGGTAAACGCTCGCGTAATTGCGTCAGAAACGCGACATAGCCTGCCAATTGATAGCTTTTCGCATCAAAATCGATCTGAATCCCAGCAACTTGATTCCCCTGACGCTGCCACTTTTCCCGTAATTTTAGTATCCGGTTCAGGTGGCGATCGGAAAGCTCCAGCGTGGTCATGCGGAAAGCCAGCCAGACGCGGTTAACGCGCAACTGGCTGGGCGGAATCCCCTGACGCAGGAACACGACTTTACCCTGACGGCGCGCCACTTCACCCTGATGCAGGTACAGCGTCTGCGCCTGATGCAGAATCGGCTGGGGTCGCACCGCCGCCCATAGCCAGAAGTCCTGATAGCGCGTCGCGTCGACGATGGCGTGCGCAGCGTTGATGGCTGAAGGTGCAACGTTAACGGAAGCGGCCTGCGTACAGAACGAGAACAGGCCGGCCAGCACGACTAACGGCGTTACCAGTAATAATCGAGCTTGTCTGCCCACACGCTGCCTTTGTACTTGGTTTTCAGTTGGGTAAACCAGGCTTTGCGGGTTGCCTTGCTGATATCCTGTGGGCCGCAGTCGTTATAGCCACTCGGCGCATAGCAGTAGACCGCGCGATACAGGGCATAGGTTTTGTCTTCCGGCGGCGCTTTCGGATCGGCAATCACCCGCATGTAACCATCCAGACGGTTATATTCGGTACCGACGAACTGCGTTGGCGCGTTGGTGAGTCCGCTCAACATACTGCCTTCACCCCAGTCGAAGCCTACGCTGTTATTGGTGCGCAGGAAAAATTCGCCGAGGCAGTTAATCGACCGAGCGTCATTAGGGCGTTGATTTAGCGTCGTGACCACGTCATTCAGCGCCGGGCACTGATAGTCTTCTTCGGTGTCGCTGCCGTCCCAGTCAAATGCCGTCAGATCTTCCTGATTCCAGCTTTGATTTTCGCTGCTGACCAGCGGCGCAATGTCTTTCCTCAACTGAACATCTTTGAGATAGCTGGCGTAATCACCGTGAGTTAGCGACTTGGTTAACAGCGTATGCAGCGCGATAGCCCGTTCTTCATGGGTTTGCTGTGGGCCCGTTTGCTGACGCAGCAGCTCGGCGTTGGCGCTGACTTTCAGCACGGCGGAACGGAAACGCAGGTTTTTCACCGGGCTGTCGGCGGCGAAGATCCGCTCTGGATGACCCGCCTTGACCAGCGTTTCCGCCAGCGCCAGTTGCAGGAACTGATTTTGTGTGTACCCCGTATTGCGCGTTAGCAACTCACGCCAGTGCGCTTCCGCCTCATCCCAGCGCTCCAGACGCACCAGCGCCCGACCGCGTAAGACTTGCAGGCTGAAACGTACGGTATCGGTCAGATCTTTCGCCTGTGTTGCGGGAACGCTGTTAACCACGGCGGCGTAATCTTTTTGACCATAAAACAGCTGTGCCGCCTGAAGGTAGCTGAATGCGTCCTGCATGTTGCCTTGCTCAAACAGCTGCTTCTGCGCGGTCAGCTCGTCAGCAGATAAGGCGGGTAATGCCAGCCAGCCTTCATCTGAACGCAAGCGCTTGAGATCTTGCACCATCGTCAATGGCGGGCTGCCCGGTGCGCTGGTGAACTGCCGATTTTCCAGCAGCTTATTGTCGATCTCGTCGCTCAACTCAAGGAGTGCTTCGACGTCAGCGGTGTTGTTCAACTCGTGTTGGTACATTTTCGCTAAGGCATTCACATCGTCCAGAATCCAGTAAGCGCGGCGGTACAGCCCGTTAGCGGACTCGATGTATTGCCCGTCTGGATACTGTTTCAGATAGTCGCCAATATGTTGAACGGCCAGCTGTGCAGCCGCTTTATCGGCTTTACTGGCATCAAACATGTTGTATTCATCAAGCGCGTTTTCCATCGCTTTATTGATCGCCACGCGAATCAACATATAGCGCGAGGTTTCCGCTACCCACGGCTGCGATGAAGACGTTAGTGCCTCAAAGCCGCTTTCCGCCTCATCAAAGTGACCCTGATAAAACGCGAGAACCGAGAACAGATACTGCATGAGTGCGCCGGCATGCCCTTCGTCCGGTAGGCTTACAAGACCCTCGTTCAGTGCCTCTTTGGTATACAGCGGGTTGAGGAGATTCACCCGCTGATGTGCCAGCAGCGTGCGTTGCTCATTGGTAAGCTGTGTGTCAGCCAGCAGGACATCGAAAAATGCTTCCAGCGTGGAGAGCGCATTGGAAATATGGCGTCCTTCGTTATCGTCAGGCGAAAACGTGGAGATCGTGCCCTGAACGGCTAAAGGAAGGTTAAGCTGCTTCGCTTTATTCAGCGTTGAAAGGTAAGGCGCATCTGCCGTGATATCCTCCGCTGAACCTGACGAAGGAACCTCTTCCGTGGCCGCAATCCCCATGACCCGGTAGGCTGTGAAAGGGTCGATACGTGAACGCGTTTGATCGGGTAAAGGATGGGGTAACGGAAGCGACATGTTGTGGAGACGGCTTTGCAGCAGCATCAGGTTAGCACGCGTGTCGTTGCCCGGCTGCAAATAGGGCAGGGCGGACACGCCACATTCCGAGTCGGAAAAGCCGCACACTCCATCGCTGGAACTGAATGCCTGACTGCTCATTAGCGCGGTCAGTACGCCAGCCAGCAGCGTTACTCCTTTCATGGTTTGTATCCTTCATTCAACACGGGTCTTGCCTGTTTTCGGCATGAGTGGCGATCACTCTACGCAATCGCCTAAAAAACTCAATCCAGTATAACCTTGAGAAGATAAACAGAAAGTGACAGGTGCCCATGTCGGGCACCTGAGAGCGTGTTATCGAGGGAAACGTCGGTGGCGGGAAAAACTCTCGCCCGACTTACCGCTGATGCAACGGCAGCCAGATGATCAGGCGCAATCCGCCCAGTGGGCTGTCTTCCGCTTTTACCCAGCCTTTGTGCTGTGTAATGGCGGTTTCCACGATGGCGAGCCCTAAACCGCTGCCGCCGGATTCGCGGTCACGCGCTTCATCCGTACGGTAGAAGGGGCGGAAAATCTGTTCGCGATCTTCCGGGCTCACGCCGGGGCCATCGTCATCCACTTTGATGGTGATGCCCTGATTATCCACCGAAAAGGCCACTTCGATGTGGTTGTGAGAATAACGCAGCGCGTTGCGCACGATATTTTCCAGCGCACTATCGAGCGAGGCAGGGTTGCCAAAGAGCGTCCACGGCCCCGGAGGATAGGGCACTTCCAGCGTTTTCCCCATCTGCTCGGCTTCAAAGGCGGCATCATCCAGCACATTGCCCCACAGTTCATCGGCACGCAGGAACTCACGAGTTAGCTCGTTCTTGTGCTGATTGCGTGAGAGCACCAGCAGATCGTTAATCATGCTGTCGAGCCGCTGCGTTTCCGTCGCGATGCGGTTCAGCTCATTGCCTTCACCCTGACGCCGACGCAGCAGCGCTGTTGCCAGTTGCAAGCGTGTCAGCGGCGTGCGCAGCTCATGCGAGATGTCCGACAGCAGACGTTGCTGTGCGGTGACCATCCGCTCCAATGCGCTGACCATCTGGTTAAAGCTGACGCCCGTCGCCTGAAACTCTTGCGGGCCAGACTCCAGCTCAGGGTGCTGGCGTAAATTGCCTTTGGCAACTTCGTCGGCCGCGTGTTTGAGCTTACGTGCAGGTTTCGCCAGACTCCAGGCAAGCCAGAGCAGCAGCGGTGAACTGATCAGCATGGTGAAGATTAGCAGCAGCAAAGGACGGTCAAACAGCAGACTAATGAAATCGGACTGCGGGCTGCTGGCAGGACGAATCAGGTAAAGCTGGTAGTTGTCATCACCATCGCGGATCGCAAAAGGACCGAGAAGCTCAATGCGGCCGTAATTTTTCTTTTGCGGATGATCGGCGTTATCCGACAGCCCGATAAAATTACGCACAATCGGGGTTTCATGCTTTTCTACGCCGAAGATCCGGCCTTCACTGGTGACCAGAAAAAGGCGCTGTCCCGGCGGAGCCCACTTCTCCAACACCCAGAACAGCCGTAGCCACCAGCGCAGATCGTTGGCTGGCGTGTTGGCGAGGTCGGCTTCAATGTGCTGTTCCAGCATGATGCCCTGCCGCTGCTCGTTTTCCAGCAAGGCGGTAAGCTGGCGCGAGTCCAGCTTGGGCACCATCAGAACCAGCATGAGTACCAGCGCCAGCGTTAACCAAAAAATGGCAAAAATACGAGCGGTCAAACTATTGATCATGCAGCCGATACCATCAAATAGCCTCGTCCACGCAGCGTTTTAAACCAAGGCAGACCGTCCTTGCGTTCTGGCAATTTACGGCGCAGGTTCGAGATATGCATATCGATCGCGCGGTCAAACGGTGTCAGCCGTTTCCCCAGCACTTCCTGACTTAAATGTTCGCGTGAAACCACCTGTCCCAGCCGCTGTGCCAGCAGATAGAGCAGCGTGAATTCGGTGCCCGTCAGATCCAGCACGATATCGTCGAAGCTGGCTTCCTGCCGTCCGGGATTCAGACGCAGGCCATCGACTTCCAGCGTCGGGGCGCTGTTATCACCCGCCTGTTGTTGATCGGTCCAGTTGGAACGGCGGAGAATCGCGCGGATTCGCGCCACCAGTTCTCGGTCGTTAAAGGGCTTCGGCAGATAATCATCGGCCCCCAGTTCCAGACCAAGAACGCGGTCTAATTCACTGCCGCGGGCGGTCAGCATAATGACCGGTGTTTGATGCTGCTGTCGTAGTTCTTTTAATGTATCGATACCGTTTTTCTTCGGCATCATCACATCCAGTAATAACAGGTCAATGGTGTTATCTAATACCTGTAACGCCTGCTCGCCGTCGTAGGCGACAACGACGTTAAAACCTTCCATTTCGAGCAATTCTTTCAGTAAAGCGGTTAGCTCTCTATCGTCATCAACCAGCAGAATTTTATTCATGTTTTCTCTACCTCCAAGGGCAAAATACGACATAGATTAGCGCTATTCCATGACTTTACGTAGTTTTACATCCTCTGACGCATGTTTGCAGCAAGATGCGTAGACTCCTGTTCATTGATTCACAAAATGACGTACCGCTCTGGAGAGTTATTGATGCAACAGTTCGCAACCTTATCTCTTGCTTCACTGCTTATGTTAGGCACTTTTACCGCCTTTGCAGCAGAAAGTGGAGACGCCCCGGCGAGCGGCTGGCATATCGATGATTCCGCCACAAAAGGCGCACCCGGCCAGCAAGGTATGTTCGATGGCGTGAGGCTGACTGAGCAACAGCGTCAGCAAATGCGTGATTTGATGCACCAGAGTCGTCAAGACAAACCGGCGTTTAATGCCGAAGATGTTAAAGCCATGCATAAGCTGGTGACGGCAGAAACGTTTGATGAAGCGGCGGTGCGAGCGCAGATAACCCGAATGATGAGTGTGCAGCTTGAGCGTCAGATTCAGATGACCCGAGTGCGCAACCAAATGTATAACCTGCTGACGCCAGCGCAGAAAGAGATATTAGAGCTGAAGCATAAGCAACGCATGAAAGAGATGCAGCAACAGATATCCATGTTTAACCAGATGGCCGCGCCAGCACCAGGCACGACAAGCCATGCCGAGACAAAGAATCCCGAGTAGTAGCGCTAGTGTAGTAAGTAGTCTGTAGTCTGTAGTAAGCGTAGTGCAGTCCGAGTAGTAATGTGTAGTAGGTACACACCCTGTTTTTCCTTGCCATAGACACCATCCCTGTCTTTTTGCCCTCCATGATGGAGGGTTTTTTTTTGGGATTTTTTAAAGCAGATAGCGTGCTTTGACTTCATTATTTGACTTCATATTTGCGGTGTCTATACTGACTTCAGTAAATGACATCATGGGATCGGTGTCCTCATCCGTCACCGGATACTGATAAAGGTGCACTGGTTAGCCTGCGTGAATGGCTGGAAAGTATAGGAGTAAAACCATGACGAAAGCACTCAACACACCAAATACGATGGTTGTTTCTGGACAACCAGCGATTATCAGTTACGTACCGGAAATGGGTATGTTCCGTGGTAAGTTTATTGGTTTATCTGGCTACTGTGATTTTGTCGCCGACAGTATTAATGGCTTGAGAAGCGAAGGTGAAATTTCGCTACGCGAATATCTGGAAGACTGTCAGGAAAATGGCATTGAACCTTACGAGCGTGAAGAGAAGGTGAAAACATTTACCCTCCGTTACCCTGAATCATTCGGGGAACGACTGACCATTGCGGCCGCTGAACGTCAAATTTCAGTGAATACGTTTATTGTTGAAACGCTTAGCGAACACCTGAAACAGGCTTGACAATATCCCGCTTCGGCGGGTTTTTTTATCTGAAAATAGCCACGTAATTTCTGATGTTTTCATTAATATTGCGATATTTTCAACCAATTCTATTTTCACCTAAAATTTTGGATAAGATTCAAATAAATTGGATTTATTCACTATGTAAATCACAATAAGCGAAATTAAAATTTGTAAAAAAAGATGAATTTTGAAATTGAGAATAATCACAAATCATGTTAAAAAATTACTGTTTATCTATACATAACCAGGTGCTGACATGATAAAAAAATTATTCGATCTGTTGCCGATTTTTGGTGATAAGAAAGTAACGCCGACGGAAAATTTGTTGCAAGAATCTCTCTTACCGCTTGCAGAACTTGATAAAACGTTGCCGAAGAAAATATTTCATTATGTCATGGCGGGCACCGAACCTGAGGTTCTTTATGCCTTAAATCAGTTAGATTCTGATAAAACAATCGTCCTTCTGGACAAGCCGGGTTCGGTTGACTGGTACTATGTTCAAAATAATAGTTTTAATTCCAGTGAATATAGTAAAATAATCAGGCAGGCAAGGAATGCACGTTATAAACTCTATTCCATGGTAGGCCAAGGGTTAACAAACGAACAAACGGTACGCTTTGCGAAAGTATTAGCTGCGGCATGTCAGAATAAAAATATAAAAATAATAACTGACGAAGTACCAAATTGGATGGTTTATTTGCTCTGTGATGCGCTGGCCACTACGTTGAAAAGCACATCTAATGAAAAGCTGAAATTAAAGCACCGTGCTGACTGGAGTGTTCAACTTCTCGCTGACCTGGTTGCTAGTGAACAGCATGATGAGAACGGCGAGAATATTTTATTTGCTATTTTTGATCGGAAGGAAATAGGCGAATACTATAGCTCGGAGTTAGCGCTTTTCTTTGAACTCCCTGATTTGCAGACATACATCGAAAGTCATGCACAGTTTGTCCGCACGATGCTAGTGGACAAACTTTCTGCACTCGGCCTGATTCAGTTCCTGAAATACTTGTCCGATCGTGAAGTGTTGCGTGTTTTTTTCTCAGATGTCATTGTTAAATTAGCAATGGATCAGAAAAAAACAGTGCGCAGCGAAGCTGAACCGCTGCTGAATACGCTTCCCGCTAATGATGTCAAAAAATACCTGAGTGATATCTTATTTAACGGCACGCCAAAACAGCGATCTCAGGCTGCCGATCTCTTTGCCCGTCAAGGCGAAAATAAAGATATTTTAGAACAGGCGTTACAGTTAGAAAAAAGTAAGGCAGTAATAAAAAGTATCGAAAGTGCTATTACACGTTTTGACGTTGTTGATACGGCACAAGATATGGCACTCCCTGAATTACCTGAACTCACGCTGCTGGCCGATACGCCGTTGCCTGAAAGCGCAAAAGATATTCTTGTCGAAAACCTGATCGAGATGGTAGAAACGGCAAGAGTAAATGCGGAAAAAGAAATAGAGCAAAATAAATCGAATGCGTACAAATACAAATGGGCGCAAGATCATTATGCTAAATTAAAAAAATTGAATGCTGAGCATTGCCGTAATTTGGTTGATAAGCTTAATCATGGCAATCATAAACTATCTAGTGAAGATACTAGCATTATTAAATATAAAAAACGTATTAGCAATCTTCCTGAATTTACGTTTTACCATGCTATGAGAATTATTTTTGGCAACATGTATGCGCACTTCAATCTAAGCACTGCTCGAATAGAACATGAAGCACCCGCTCATATTGTTGCAGGATTGGAATTACGACAAATTGAAGGTGTTTTGCAGGCGCTGGCATGCCCAGAACCTGCACGGATCGCCGCGTCGTTATGTTTAGAGTCTTATAATCATGGGTTGAGGCTATTCCCTAAACCGGAACAGCTCTGGCCTTTTTTCTCTCAACATCCAGACTATATCGCCGAAGCGTTGGGGCTATTGCCGAATAAGAGTGACAGCCAATATCGCAAATTTGAATTGGGTCAGGCCTTTGAGCTGCTTGATAAATTCCCTGCTATCCCCGCGCAGCTTATTCCACGCATTATGGAACTGGCGTTAGGCGAGAATAAAACGTTCCGTGTGAGTGCGCAGAAGTTGCTTGAAAAATTGCCGAACGTGCATGTGAATGCGCAGGAAAGCCTACATTCCGCGAAACAAGAAATCCGTATTACCACGATTGAATGGCTTGCGCGGATAAAACATAAAGACAGCATCGCGCCGCTTTATGCACTGTTAAAAAAAGAGAAGAGAGAAACCGTCCGAGCCGCATTGCTGGCGGCGTTAGAGCAGTTTGGTGAGGATATTTCACCGTATTTGTCCGAAAAGGTATTGCGTGACGAAGCGTTGAAGGGATTGAAAGCAAGCCCGCCTGCAAGCATGAGTTGGTTTGATTATAACGCGATACCGCCATTGAAATGGGAAAACGGCAAGGCCGTCGATGCCGACATTATCAAATGGTGGATCATTCTGGCGGTGAAATTAAAAATGCCCGCAGGTAACACGTTATTGCAACGCTATGTCGGGCTATTAGCCAAAGAGAGCCAGCATAAGCTGGGCCATTTTGTTTTACATTCCTTCATCACGCAGGATGTAAAAAACCCATCGCTGGAAGACGCGATGTTGGAAGCGCATAAGGATGCGCCCGCACGTTTAAAAACGTATCAGTATTATCTTGAGCGTTACCCTGAGTATTACCAAAAATATGAGCATTACACGCTGGAGCAGGCGGCTGAGGAAATAAAGAATGAAGTCTTGCGGCGCTATTTAGGTTCTGCCATCGCGGATAAAGGTATGTTGGCGTTGATTGGTCGTATCGAGGGCCATGTTGCCGTCTCCGCATTACGCAATTACACGCGTGACCATTATCAGCGTCGTTCACAGATTGAAGCGATGATCAGCGCGATGGCGATTAGCGACGATCCGCTCATTATCCAATTGTTACTCTCACTTTCACGCCGCTACCGTACCGCGGCGATTCAGGAAAAGGCGCGTGAGCTAGTCAAAGAGATTGCCGACCGCAATGGCTGGAGTGCGGATGAGTTGGCCGACCGCACGATCCCTACGGCGGGGTTGGATGAAACGGGCTCGCTGGTGCTGGAATACGGGGAGCGGATCTTTACCGCACGCATGGACAGCAAACAGAAGTTGGTGCTCCTGAACCCGGAAGGGAAAGAGATTAAAGCCCTGCCTGCGGCGCGTAAAACGGATAACGAAGAGCAGATAAAAGAAGCGAAAAAGCTGTTCTCATCGAGCAAAAAAGAGCTGAAACAGGTGATCGACCTGCAAACCGCACGTTTGTATGAATCGATGTGTGCTCAGCGCCAATGGTCGAGTGAAGACTGGCAGACTTACATCATGGGTCATCCTGTGATGCGTCCGTTAATCGAGCGTCTGGTGTGGCAAGAAGTGAAGGATGAGCAGGTGCTCAATACCTTCAGGCCGACGGATGACGGTTGCTTACTTAATCTTGAAGACGATGAAGTGGAATTATCGGACGGCACGATGATTCAGCTTGCGCATGCCGCCATTGTCGATAACGAGACGCGTGAAGCCTGGCTCGCGCACTTTAAGGATTATAAAGTGACGTTCTTGTTCTCGCAGATGGTGAACATGCTGCCTGAACTCGATCGTAAACGGGTTGAAATTGAGGATAAAAAAGGGTGGTTGACCGATACGTTCACGCTGCGCGGCGTCTTAACCAAGATGGGATACCAGCGTGCGCCAGCGGAAGATGGTGGGTCGTTTAGCCATTATTATAAGCATTTCAGTAGTTTGAATGTGTACGTCAATATTGGGTTTAGCGGTAGCTACGTGCCAGAAGAAAATATTCCAGCGGTCTTGTTTGATTTGAGCTTTGAGAAAAATCAGCAAAATTATTGGGATCGTAACAATCTGGCATTACAGGATGTCCCGCCCATTTTACTGGCAGAAAGCTATGCCGATTACCTGAAAGCCGCAGAAGCCTGCTCGGGATACGATGCCGACTGGGAAAGCAAAACGCCTTGGTAATCCGATTATGGAGCCAGTACATCTTGTGCTGGCTTCGTTCATTATTTTGTGGCGAACAGAGACACGAACATGGAAAAACACTCACCGGCAGCCAGCGATGTGCTTCGTCAACATGCCGAAATCCGCTTTGCTGATGAATTAGCCCGCCTGACCAAAGCGGACGAAAATAACCCGAAGCCGCAGGGCTGGCTGCGTTCACCCCGTGCGGTACGCCAGTTTATTCTCGGTGACGATGCCTTAGATATTTCCGCGAAATTTTTTGGCGATAATGCGCTGGTCGATCGGGCGATTGTGACGCTGCTAGGGAAACAGGGATTGATGCTGGTTGGTGAGCCCGGAACTGCAAAATCCATGCTGTCTGAGCTGTTTGCGGCGGCAATATCGGGATATTCCGGCCTGACCATTCAAGGTACGGCGGGAACGACGGAAGACCATATCAAGTATTCATGGAACTATGCGCTGCTGCTTGCCGAAGGCCCCACCGAGCGCGCGCTGATCGGTTCACCGCTCTATCAGGGGATGATGCAGGGCAGGATTGTCCGTTTTGAGGAAATCACCCGCTGCCCGCCGGAAATACAAGATGTCCTGGTCTCTTTGATGTCTGAAAAACAGCTGATGATTCCTGAAATGGGTGAGCAAGGGCGGATCAGTGCCAAGCCAGGTTTTAACCTGATTGGCACGGCGAACCTGCGCGATCGCGGCGTACATGAAATGTCAGCCGCATTAAAACGGCGCTTTAACTTTGAAACCGTGAGGCCGATTCAAGACCCTGAATTCGAAATTGAGCTTATTCAAACGCAGCTTACGCGTGAACTGGGCGATCTGGCCGCGCTTGTCACCGTGCCACCGAGCGTCATTGAACTGCTGGTGACCACATTTCAGGAACTGCGCTCGGGCAATACGCGCGACGGCGGCAGCATCAAAACGCCAGATGCAGTGATGTCGAGTGCGGAAGCGGTCAACATTGCCTATGCCTCCGCGCTTGAGGCGCATTATCTGGGCGACAGCACGCTGAATGCGGGCGCCATCGCCCGCCAGATTATCGGCGTGGTATTAAAAGATAATCCTGACGATGCAAAACGTATGCGCTACTACGTTGATAACGTGGCGCGAGAAAGGGCAAAAAGCAGCGATGACTGGAAAGCGTTTTATGATGCCTCACGACAGTTTTGGAAGTAAGGCCGTGGCCAATTGTTGTTGATGATTTCACGGACACTTTTGCATGAGGAAACGCGCTGGTGAGTCTCTCGAACATTGTGTTGCCCGCACGGATGGAGCAGGCGCTGGCAACATGGGATTTTTTGCAGTCGCAGCAGATCTATTTTGCGCCGGTTCGCCACCATAGCCCAGCGTGTGCCTATGGTCTGCTGTCATTGATTGATGATATCCAGCCCGATCACATTCTGATTGAGGCACCGGTCAGTTTTAATCACCTGTTGCCCGATTTGCTTCACCCTGACGCGAAACCCCCTATCGCGGTGATGGGGCAGGCTGATTTTCAAGCCCGCGAGTCGCAAGAGGGCGAAACGCCGCAAGCGACCACGCGCAGCGCTTTTTTCCCTTTTTGTGACTACTCGCCTGAATGGGTTGCGCTGCACGCGGGGCATCGTCACAACGCGACGCTGCGTTTTATTGATTTGCCGTGGGTTGAGCAAATCGCGATTGAGGAACGTCAGAATGACGCCAGCCAGAGCCTGCAAGCAGAACGTTATCTCGCTCACAGCCAGTTCATTTCGGCACTCGCAAAAAAATGCTATTGCCGCGATCACGATGATTTGTGGGAGCATTTATTTGAATTACGTTCGATTGAGGCGCTGACCGATTGGCAATCGCTTTTCCGCGATACGTTAGTCTGGTGTGCATTGGCGCGACTGGACTATGAGCCTCAGGTTTTGGAAGCGGAGGGATCTGCACAGCGTGAGGCGCATATGCTCGCCGCTATCATGCAGGTTCGTGCTGAACATCCAACGGGGAAAATTCTGGTCGTCACCGGCGGTTTTCATTCGCTGGCGCTGCTCGAAGGGCTGTCTCACGACGCTAAATCGTTCAATGCCTTCACGGATGCGGCGAAGAAGCTGTACCAAAAACAGATGAAGCAGGCGGAAAACGACAGTGCGTGGTTAATCCGCTACAGCTTTGACCGATTAGATGCACTCAATGGGTATGCCTCCGGCATGCCTGCGCCCGCGTACTATCAGCGAAGCTGGCAAATGCTCATGGCGCAGCGGGGCGATCGGCTGGCGGAAACGGGGCGAGCGCTCACGACGCAGGAACACCGCAATAACATGGGGATGCGTTTTTTGTCTGAGGTTGCCAGCCTGCTCCGCGCTAAATCTTTTGACGATCCCCCCAGCTATATCACGGTAAAAAATGCGGTAGAGCAGAGTGTTCGCTTAGCGGCATTGCGCGGGCATGAAGGCCCCGGTCGTTATGACCTGCTGGATGGGCTACAAAGTAGTTTTATCAAAGGCAGTATTGATGATGCGCAAAGCGATCTGTGGCTTGAGATCAAAAAGGCGTTCTCCGGCCATGCGTTAGGGCAAATCCCAGCAGGCAGCGCGACGCCTCCGCTGGTTGATGAAACCTATCGATTAGCGAAATATCATCGCTTTAAACTTGATGACACGCTCGTCAAACTGAGCCGTTTGGATATCTATCGCAACCCGCAGCATCGTGCCCGCAGCCGCTTTCTTCATCTGTTGAGCTTCCTTGAAGTGGGTTTTGCAACGCGCAGTAATGGCCCTGATTTTTTGGGTGGTCACAATCTCGACCTGCTATTTGAAGAGTGGCACTATGCGTGGACACCGTCGATCGAAGGGCGATTGATTACGCTCTCGGAGAAGGGAAGCCAGCTCGAAGCGATTGCCATCGATAAATTACTCTATTTGGAAAAGCAGCTAGAGGAACAGGGGCAGAATCGGTCAAGCAAGAATGCAGTGCGTGTGCTGATTCAGGCGGCGCTGTTGGGATTACCGTCGCGTGTAGCCGGGCTATTCCGTTTATTGCATGACGATATACATAACGATTTTCGGTTAAGTTCGCTCGTGGAATGCGGGCATAGCCTGATTCATCTCTGGCGCGGGCGTGACTTTCTTGGCTTACGCAATCAGCCTGAGTTAACTCAGCTGCTGTTTAAGCTGGTTCCACAGACGTTGTTTTGCTTACCGACCATCACCGCGGGCGATGAGTCACAGCAGGAAGAACATTTTACCGCATTGCTTGCCTTGCGTGAGCTGATTGAGTTTATGCCTACGCTCGATCCCTCCAGTACCGCCAGTCGCGATTTTTACCACCAATTGCAGCAGATCGCCCCAGCGTTAAAGGACGTGCCTTTGTTAAAAGGGGCGGTTGATGCGCTGCGCTATCTCGGTGATGAAATTGATGAGCAAGCGCTTGATGACCATCTATCGAACGTCTTTAGTCAGGGTAGCGATCCCGAGCAGGCGGTTCGCTATTTTGTGGGATTAATGCGCGCCGCCCCTGAGCTCATTATCAAAACGCCGCGTTTGGTCGATAAGTTAAACGCGCTGATGTCGCAGTGGGATGATGATCGTTTTCTGCACGTGTTGCCCGACCTGCGCTTTGCCTTCAGCCAACTCACACCGAAGCAGAATGCGACGTTAGCGAACTATATCGCTGAACAATGTGGTTTCTCTGAGCCGGAAATGCATCTTTGGCAAACGGATTTCACGGAGCAGGAGATGCTCCAGACGATGCAGTTAAACCAAAAGCTGAAACAGCAGCTGGCGGAAAACGATTTACTGTCATGGTATGAAAAAGAGAAGGGTGCAGCCCGATGAGTGCGCAAGATCCGCAGTCTGATGATAAAGAAAAAAACGGCAAACGCTGGCGATTGATTCTGGGCCACTATGCCGACGAGGCATTAGGTAAAGCGGCCTTTGACGCACATGACCTGAAAGTTGAGCGTACTCTGGATTATCTCTATCGCCGTGAATATCAGCGTCGTGGGCTTAAGCAGGAAGGAGGACGGCACGGCTCTTTGGATCAGTCTCAACTGACGGCGGTTAACTGGCTCAATCAGGCGCGTAAATTGTTCCCCAGCAGCACGTTTGAGCGAATGCAATCGCAAGCGATTGAACGCTATGAAATCTCGCATTTATTCAACGACCCGCAGGCTCTGCAAGCGATGGAGCCCACGCCCGCGCTCGCTAAGGCGTTATTGAGTTTACGTGGACGGATGAATGAAGAAACGCGAGAAGCGGTGCGCGACATTATTCGCAAGGTGGTCGATGAGATATTACGCACGCTGAGGCCGACGTTTACGAATGCGCTCACCGGTCGCCGGAATCGATTCCGACGTTCACCTGTCGCCAGCAGTCAAAATTTCGACTGGCGTGCCACGATTGCAGCCAATCTTAAGCATTTTGATCGTGAGAAGAATCGGCTGGTCATTGAAACACCGCATTTTAATTCACGCATGCAGCGTCATATGCCGTGGGATGTCATTTTGTGCGTCGACCAAAGTGCTTCGATGTCCAGCTCGGTGATGTACGCGGCGGTCTGCGCCAGCATTCTGGCGGCATTGCCTGCGGTACGGGTTTCACTGATTGTATTTGATACACAGGTGGTTGATTTATCGCATCTTGCCCACGATCCGGTTGACGTGCTGATGACGGTGCAACTGGGGGGCGGGACGAATATTGCGAAGGCCATGCAGTACTGCGAACAGCAAGTACAAAACCCGAAACGCACCATCGTGACGTTAATCAGCGATTTTGAGGAAGGCGGCGCGCTGAATCGCCTGCTCAGCTGCGTGCAACGCATGCACAGTCAGCAGATCACGCTGTTAGGGCTTGCGGCGCTTGATGATGCCGCACAGCCGGTATACGACACCGCAATCGGGCAAAAATTGGCCGACCGCGGCATGCATGTTGCGGCGCTGACACCGGAGCACTTTGCGCAATGGCTGGCGGAGGTGATGCGATGAGCTGGCAATCCCTTTATCTAAATTATGATGAAGATGCGCTGAGCGTTTTTGCGAATGTCGGTTTGCTGCGCCGGGCAAAAAAAGATCTGGCTGGCGACAAAGTGACGTTGGTAACGGACGCTGAGCAAGAAGGGCATTTTGTCAGCGATGGTCAGCAGGTGGTGCTGAATGCGCAGGGGATACAAACTGCACGGTGCGATTGTTCAGCCTCGGGCTGCTGTAAGCACATTCTGGCAGCGGTGCTGTGGGTACAAGCCCATGCTGAATGCGGTGCGGAACAGACCAAAGCCCCATCTGAGGAAGCCTCGGCACAGCCGATAGATGTGCTCGCCGAGATCTTACAGCTTGATCCTGATGCGCTAATGAAGCAGGTCGGTAAAGGACAAACGCGGCATGCCGCGCGATTTGTACAGATGTGGGCAGAAGAATCGGTGAGGACGGAATCGCTACCCAACCAGCTTAAAATTCATCTGCCAACGCTGGAAAGCCCCGTGATCTACCTGGCTGGAGCGGGATTTGCTGGCATGTTGTCGGATTTCTTGCGGGAGAAGCAGCCAGCCTTGCATCTTGCTGCCATTGCCTGCCTCTTTGAAGCCAATCAGCGCGTCTGGCCGTGGCCAGCGGATTGTCTGACTCAGGAAACGCAGGTGCGGGCGCTACATGCCGATGAGCGCGCGCTGATTGCTACGCTTAATGCATTTATTCAGGACATCATGAATCAGGGGCTGTCGCACATCAGTAAAAGCAGTGCGCGACAGCTTCACTTGCTGAATATGTCCGCGCGTGCGGAAGGATTGCCCCGGCTGGCGGGTTATCTGCGTAATGTGAGTGGACAGGTCAGTCTATTAGCGGACAGGCATTACAGTCTGGAAGAGCGTGATGTGCTGCTGTTCATTGCCCGTCTGTCAGCGTATCTATACCAGCTTGAGCAGGCGACGCCTGAGCGCTTGCTGCACCTGCGCGGGCAGGTACGGCGGCAATATCAACAACAGCCTGAAGCCTTATCGCTTGTACCATTGGGTGCACAGTGGTGGATCACCGAAGGCGGTGCGCGCGGTGCCACCTTTTCATTTTGGGATAGTGAAAACCAGCAATTAGTGCACTGTACGCAAGCGCGGGCCGATTACCATGATATGACATTTAGCCAGCAGGGTGTATGGCAGGGGCAGGCGATGTGGAAACAGCTGGGCGAACACATCATGCGCGCTCCCTTTACGCTGCATCACCCGCGTTTTTCTGACGACGGGAAATTGGCCGCAGGCGGCGACAGTTACGCGAATCTTGAGGGCTCGCCGTGGCCTGCCGCCGCCTATGCGCAGTGTAAATCGACGTGCGGCATTGCCGACTGGTCGCAGCTGTTTCACTATTTTGAGCAAGAGAATCAGGATTACCCACAGCCTCTGCTGCTGCATGTAAACCGCTATGAACCCGTCGTCTGGAATGAGGTGGAACAGCGTGTGGTCTGGCCGGTCTTTGATGATGCGGATAATGCGCTGTATCTGAGCCTAAACTGGGAAAAAACGCAGCATCAGCGCATAGACAGGCTCAAACAGGCCACTCAGCAAAAGTGGGCGATTGTAGCGGTGCTGGTTCAGCCCCGTCGCCGTGGGAATGACATTGATCTCCATCCCTATTCTCTTCTGGTGAGTGATGGCAGCGCGGTGACCGCGTTTTGTTTAGATTTTCAGACCATCAAGACCAAGAAAACCGTGCCCAGTTTTATTAGCCATATTCAAACGCTATTTGCGGAGAGAAAGCAGCGTAAAACGGTGCAGCGTCCCTTGCCCACGCTGGCACAGCGTGTTTGTCACCCAATTCTTGATGTGCTGGACGCGCAGGCCTGCACCGGACGTCGGCATTTAACCTCAACGCAAAGAGAGCAGTTACAACACAGCATGAAAACGGCCAATGAGCTGGGCTTAACGCTCGTTGAAAACGCGTTGTCGCACTATTTAGCGCAACCCCAGCCGGAGGTGGAGAGCCTGCTGCGGATCGTCTTTCTTTGCGACAGGCTTCAGCGTTTTCAAAACGGGTTGCCGATCGTGTTACGCCAATCGTCATCTGCGTAGCGCCCTTTCCTGACAGAGAACAGGATAGAGGCGTAGTAAGGAGTAAGGAGTAAGAAGGGCACGAAAAAGACAGCGTAAGGGAGTAGTAAAGCGTAGAATATGAGCACCAAAAATGATGCTCATGAATGTTCCCTTACCTGTCTCAGGCTTTTGGCTGACATCCTCATAAAAGCACGCTGAAACACCCTTGGCCGCTCGCCGATTACACGGTGATGTCATACTTTCCCTGTACCATTGCTTCATCGCGTTAGCCTCTGCCACGACAGGGGGCGCATTCTTTTATTTTAACTTTTGATATCAATACCATGACCCGTTCTTCCCGTTCGACCGCCTGGTTACGCGTCGTCAGTCTTTCTCTGGCGGCCTTCATTTTTAACACCGCTGAATTTGCCCCTGTAGCGCTGTTGTCAGATATCGCTGCCAGCTTTTCCATGAGCGCCGCGCAGGTTGGGCTGATCATCACGATTTACGCCTGGGTGGTTGGGCTGATGTCACTGCCCTGCATGTTGATGTCCAGCGATATGGAGCGACGCAGCCTGCTGATCAAAATCTTTATCCTGTTCGCCGTCAGCAATGTGTTGTCCGGTCTGGCCTGGAACTATTGGGTGCTGGTTATCGCCCGTATCGGCGTGGCGCTGGCTCACGCGGTGTTCTGGTCGATTACGGCATCGCTGGTGGTGCGTCTGGCTCCGGCGGACAAAAAAGCGCAGGCATTAAGCTTGCTGGCGACCGGCACGGCGCTGGCGCTGGTGCTAGGGTTACCGCTGGGACGTGTGGTCGGGCAGTATCTGGGCTGGCGTGTGACGTTTGTCCTTATTGGTCTGATCGCCGCGGGGATTATGCTGGGCCTGATGCGGCTGCTGCCTGTGCTGCCGAGCAGTAATTCCGGTTCGTTGAAGAGTTTGCCTCTCCTGCTTAAACGTCCGGCGCTGCTGTGCGTGTACGGCCTGACTGTGATGATCGTGACGGCGCATTTTACCGCCTACAGTTATATTGAGCCGTTTATCCAGAAAGTGGCGTTGTTGAGTGAAAACTTCACCACCATCTTGCTGCTGGTTTTTGGCGGTGCTGGCATCATTGGCAGCATGCTGTTCAGCCGCTATAGCAGCAAATATCCGGCGGGCTTCCTGATTGTCTCGTTCGCGTTTCTGGCGGTGTGTTTACTGCTCTTGCTGCCTTTGTCATTCAGCGGCTGGAGCCTGTCGACGCTGTGTATCGTCTGGGGCATCGCCATTATGGCGCTGAGCCTGGGCATGCAGGTCAAGGTGTTGACGCTGGCGTCGGATGCCACCGATGTGGCAATGGCGCTCTACTCGGGGATTTATAACATTGGGATCGGCGGTGGTGCGCTGCTGGGCAATCAGGTGATTGTCCATTTGGGCCTGCCCGACATCGGCTTCATTGGCGCGGCGATGGCGATACTGGCAACCGTGTGCTGTATTTTTACGTTTGTCCGCTATTCCCGTGTGTTAAAAACGTCATTAACGAACTGAATACAAGCGACGACCTGAACTAGTTATTGTATGTAAGGGCATCGTATGTAAGGGCATCGTCTTACGTGAGGGCATGATGAATCCACACTATGCGCGTCTGGTGACGCTGGCCGCTGTGAGCGCAACGGCCGTGGCGCTGGTGCTATTCATAATGAAAGTGTTTGCCTGGTGGCACACCGGCTCGGTGAGCCTGCTGGCGTCGCTGGTTGATTCGCTGGTGGATATCGCCGCGTCGCTGGTGAACCTGCTGGTGGTGCGCTATTCGCTGCAACCGGCGGATACTGAACATGCGTTCGGCCACGGTAAGGCGGAATCGCTGGCCGCGCTGGCGCAGAGCATGTTTATCTCCGGCTCGGCGCTGTTCCTGATCCTGACGGGGCTGCAACACTCGCTGGAGCCGCAGACGCTGCACGCGCCGGAAGTGGGCATGTGGGTGACGCTCATTGCGCTGGTGGCCACGCTGCTGCTGGTATCGTTCCAGCGCTGGGTCGTGAAGCGTACGCACAGTCAGGCGGTGCGTGCGGACATGCTGCATTATCAGTCCGACCTGTTGATGAACGGCGCGATTCTGGTAGCGCTGGCGCTCAGTTGGAAAGGCATTACGCGCGCCGACTCCCTGTTTGCATTGGGGATTGGCGGCTATATTTTATATAGCGCGTTACGCATGGGGTATGACGCCGTGCAGTCGCTGTTGGATCGCGCCCTGCCGGAGGACGAGCATCGCGCTATTGCTGAGGTGATTGTTAACTGGCCGGGCATCCGCGGCGCACATGCGTTGCGTACCCGACGTTCCGGCCCAACGCGCTTTATTCAACTGCATTTGGAAATGGATGACGCGCTGCCGCTGGTTCAGGCGCATCAAATCGCAGACGATCTGGAGCAGGCATTACGTGAACAGTTTCCGGGTGCCGATATTATTATCCATCAGGATCCGGTTTCTGCCGTGCCAGAAAATCAGCGTGGCAGATTGACGGCGTAGTCGGCTATGTTTCAGCATTTTATGTTAAAAACGTGATACGCCATGAAAATTTATGCACAATTTAGCCTGACCTGAATCAATTCAGCTTCGGGTGTTTGTTATAATATGCTAATAAAAGAATAAGGCGTTGCTGCCTGTTTCACGGCGGCGGTGAATTTACGATAGAAGAATCCTGCAAAATTACATCTACAAGTCCAGAGGTTGTCATGATTAGAAGAATCGGAGTGTTGACGAGCGGTGGCGATGCACCAGGTATGAATGCCGCAATTCGTGGTGTGGTTCGCGCTGCGCTAACGGAAGGGCTGGAAGTTTACGGCATTTATGATGGTTATCAGGGCTTGTACGAAGATCGCATGGAGCAGTTAGATCGCTACAGCGTATCGGATGTGATTAACCGTGGCGGTACGTTTCTGGGTTCCGCACGTTTCCCACAGTTTCGTGATGAAGCGGTGCGTCAGGTCTGCGTAGAAAACATGAAGAAACGCGGTCTGGATGCGCTGGTCGTTATCGGCGGTGACGGTTCCTATATGGGGGCCAAGCGTCTGACCGAAATGGGTTTCCCTTGTATCGGCTTGCCCGGCACGATCGATAACGACGTTGCGGGTACGGACTACACCATCGGTTACTTTACCGCGCTGGAAACCGTGCTGGAAGCGATTGACCGCCTGCGCGATACCTCCTCTTCACACCAGCGTATTTCTATTGTTGAAGTCATGGGACGCCACTGCGGCGACCTGACGCTGGCGGCGGCGATTGCCGGCGGCTGTGAGTTCATCGTTCTGCCGGAAGTGCCATTCAGCCCGGAAGATCTGGTCTGTGAAATCAAAGCGGGCATTGAGAAAGGCAAGAAACACGCGATTGTGGCTATCACCGAACTGGTGTGCGATGTCGATGAACTCGCGAAATATATTGAGAAAGAAACGGGACGTGAAACCCGTGCGACCGTACTTGGCCATATTCAGCGCGGCGGCTCACCGGTTGCCTACGACCGTATTCTGGCCTCGCGCATGGGCGCCTACTCTATTGAGCTGCTACAGCAGGGCTACGGCGGCCGCTGTGTCGGTATCCAGAATGAGAAAATGGTGCACCACGACATCGTTGATGCCATTGAGAACATGAAGCGTCCTTTCAAAGGCGACTGGCTGGATACAGCGAAAAAACTGTTCTAAGAAAGCAGCTCCCACTCGCTAAGCGACGGCTATACAAATCTTGCAGATTTTGCCGTTATCCGGCGTAAAAAATTATGCTGAGGAGATAGCTGGCTTAGGATGAGCCGCAGGGATGCGGCGAAAGCTTGCGCCACGTCGGGAACGTGTCGCAAGCGGTCCTCTAAGCCTGATACCGACGAAGGCACCGCGTCAGCGGCATAATTTCCGCCGAAAGCCTGGGGTCACGGGGCGAGCGGCGTTTGAGCCGTCCCGTGTCGGGCGCGTGCTACGAGGTAGCATGAAAATAACGTCATTATCGCGCACGAAACTATCTCCTGGATTACATAAAATCCATGATCAGAAGACTGCATTAAGTGGAGATGTTATCTCCGTTACTCCCCTCATCACGCCAGCTGCTACGCATATAACCGACGAGAATATAAACATCGGTTTTATTATTTTTTCTGCGTGACCAGACCTGCTAGCCTGCCCATTCCTTCCGTCTTGATGACACGCCGAGTGCCGCTATGAATATCGATCTTCGCCAACTGCGCCACTTTATTGCCCTGATTGAGCATCGCAATTTTACGTCGGCGGCACAGGCGATGAAGCTTTCCCAATCGGCCTTCAGCCGTAGCATCCAGTCACTGGAGCAGACCATTGGCACCCGTCTGATTGATCGCATGAACCAACTGGAGCCGACGCCGAAAGGGTTGGTGGTGCTGGAACACGCGCGTCGCCTGATTAATCAGACGCACGATCTGTTTAACGATATCCAGCAGTTCAATGAGAAAGAGGCAGGCGAAGTGAATTTTGGCTGCGGCCCCGCCCCCGCTGCCTGGCTTATGCCGCAGGTGATCGGGGCTTTCTCCCGACATTACCCAAAGGTGCGGATGGTCTTTCGCGTCGATAACTGGCAGGCGCTAGGCCATCGGCTGATGGCTGAAGAGCTGGATTTCATCGTGGCGGATATGCGCAACTTTGAATTCGATACCCGCTATCGGGTTCAGCCGCTGAGCCAGCACCGCTGGGGATTTTGCTGCCGTAGCGAGCATCCGTTGGCGGCGCAGGAAGAGATTACCGTCGAACAATTCTTTTCCTACCCGCTGGCGGCAACGATACGTCCTCCCAACCTGCACCGTGCGCTGGTACAGCTGAGCGGTAAACTGGATATTCGCACCAGCATTGAGTGTGAGAATGGCTACAGTTTGCTGGACGTGGTACGCCATTCGGATGCCATCGGGACGACGAATCATTTCAACGAGCCCGATCGGCACGGCATTCACATGTTGAAGATTGCCGGTCTGGACGACAATACCGACGAGTTTTATACCCATTACGGCATTATTTATCTGGCGGACGCCCGCCTATCGCTGCTGGCGCGCAAGCTGATTGAAACTTTTGTGCAGGTCGACAGCGACCTGCACGGTACACCTGTGGTACTTACAGCGGAGTGATGCTGAACTCGCTGATTTCCTGACGCGAAAAGACCGTCCGAAAGCCGAAATAGCCCGGAGCGGGCGTGCTCGGATAGCTGGCATGAAAATAGAGCACATCGTCGACCCAAAAACGGGTTTCCCGCCGATCCACTTCAATCACGATGCGATAGCGATGATTCGGCCGCAGCAGATGTGCGGCATCGGTGTACTCACCGAGCAGCAGGCGTTCGCCGTGACCGTCGTAATAACGAAAACGCGTAGTGCTGTTCCAGTTGCCGCCCATGCCGACATAGTACAGATTCAGGCTGTCATATTCGTTGAGCTTGCCGTACCGGGTAAAAAGGTTCGAATGATGCAGGTCACGCGCGGCCCAGAACTGGTTGAGGTCGGACACGCGGTCGTAGGGACGATCGGCAACCAGAATCTCGCGCGTGAAGGCGATGCGATAGGTGCCTGAGAGCGGCGCATCCAGCCAGATCGTTAGCCCGGCGGCGCTTTCCAGCGTCAGGCGCTCAGGCGTGGTCTGGATCGCCGTGCGGTCAGGGTCTTCCTGTTCCACCTGCCAGCGTAGCGGCTGACCCGTTGAATCCGTGGACCAGATAAACGTTGAACGGTGTGGCGAATCGATAATCTCATGCGTGTTGCCTGCCTGCGACGATAGGAGGAGCGTGTTTTCAGTACAGCTTGGGTCAGTCATGGTGATGTCCTGTAGCGTGCCGCCGGGTGGCGGCATTAAGAAGAGGGAATGTCATCCAGCAAGGCCAGCAGGGCGATGGCCGTTAATCCCCACTGGGCGACGGCGTTGGTCGCCAGATTGGCGGCTGCGGTGCTGCCGGAATGTTTATCGATGGTGGAATCAATCAGCGCCTCGTTGATTGGGTAAAGCACGGTGGGGGGCGTTAAGCGCCGCTGTTCGAGAGTCGGATGGGCGATACCGCCGCTGCCCGCGGTAAATTCTGCCCAGGCGCGCTGCGCCAGCGTGCGATCGTTTAGCCGTCGTGCAGCAAAGGCGGTCAGTCGGGCATGCCCCTGAGCCAGATTGAGCTTTTTCACCGTCTTACCCACGGCTGCGCTTAACGCGGCGGGGTCGTTATACAGCCGACAGTAGTCGAGCCATGCGCGGGTAAAGGCAGGGTCGGGCAGGGCTTCAACCAGCTCACTACAGATTTCTGTCAGACCAAAAACCGCACTCAAATGTGAAATTTCCACCTGATCCGGTGGAGCCAGATCAATACGGCCTGTATCGGGGTCGATAGCCGATCCGCCGGTGAAAAAGCCGTGCGGTTGGGCGGCAATGGTTCGCATACTGGTCAGCAGGCGTTCACGCATTGCCGGATCGCCGTGTCGCTCCCAGGCGGTCAGCCAGGCGGCGGCTACCGCGCCCCAGTCCGTCCCGAAACTCAGGCTGACGTGATGCGGATCGGCGGGCGATGTCTGCCCAATCTTGCGGCCGGGCAGCACGGTGCCGAGCGTACGCAGTGCCTCGATCTGTTCGTCCATCAGGTCACCGATGCGTTCATCAGCGGTGAGATAGTAGAGAAAGCGGCGGTTGGCGACGGTAGAAATGCGTAATTGCTTGGCGCTGTCGCCCCAGTGGCGGACATTGTGCCGCGACCCCAGCGGACTAAATTGCCCCAAATGGTGTACGTCAACTTCGCCCGTGTGGCGCGTCATGGCTTCTGCTATACGAAACGCCTCGGCGCGTCCGCTGTGCAGGAAGTAATACCAGAGCCACAGATCGGTGCTGAGTTCCGAGTTGTCCCACGCATAGCCGCCCACATCGTAGCGCCAGACGTGGCGGTCGCTGTCATAGGTATGCATCACGTCGCCGAAATCCCAGAAGCCATACCATTTCCGCTGTTCGACTTCCTGCTGGTAGATATCGAAATACGCATCCAGCTGTTTCTCCAGCCTGATGCGGCCGGGCGTGGTGGCAGAGGAAGAAGCCGGAGCCCAGAGTGGGCCAAACGCCTGCGCGCGGTGCAGATCCTGTGCGTCCGCGACCAGCAGCGGCGGTTGCTGCATGCGCCGCGCCCGATTCACCAGATTTTCCGCGTCAGGCGTCGCGGGCAGCACATCGATAAACAGTTCGCTGGTGCGTGCCACGCCGACCGCCGAACCGAAACCCGGTTCGTAATCTTCATAGGTGATCGCCAGCCCTTCGCGCTGTTTTTCATGGGTATCCTGACCCAGCCCGTCATGATAAAAGCGCATATCCATTGGTTCTGCCCACGGCGACCATAGCCAGAGCGTGACGGTCGCCACGTCGGTGTGGGCATTGTCGATTTCCAGACTGGCGGGATAGCTCTGCCAGAAATTTCGCAGGCCGAATGCCACGCCGCCGGTTGGCGTGCCCAGATAGCCGACGCCTGCCGCCCGGTCACCCGTGGCGGAAAGGAGCCAGCCCTGTCCGGCCGCAGTGCGTTTGTGTATCTGGAAGCCGTCGGGATGGTGCTGCGTCAGGCGGTAGCTGCCAAACGCGGGAATGTAATCCAGCCGTTTCCCGACCTCCGGTGAAAAATCTGCGATTGGTGGCGTGGCTTGCCCGGCCAACTGTGCCGCGATAACCGCCGCGCCGGGATCGCGACGTAGCCCACTCAGGCCGCGTACCGCTTCACGAAAGAGCCCCCCCTGATCCGAAACGAAGCGTACGTGGCGATCGTGCAGTTCCCCCTGTAGCGGAACGTCAAACGCTAACCCAAGTCCTTTCAGGCTGAGAAGGTCGTCGTCGTTGTCATAGATCAGGGTGTGTATGACGCGCAGCGAGTCGGTGTTCGCATAGCTATACAGCCGGATAATAAAGGGGATGTGCGCCACCCCTTGTTGTTGCGCGTGGTGCTTACCGCGTAGCGCAATCACCGTCCGCTGTGGCCCGCTTTGTTCCACCGTGACGGTGTCGAGCACGCCCTGACAGGCATCCTGCGTCAGCGTGCTATCCGTCTCCGCACCGCGCTGCATGCGCAACACCAGCCTGCCGTTGGTTAATGCCAGCCGATTATCCTGCCAAATTTCTTCGATCAGGCGAGAGCCGGAGCGTGGAATCACGCAGCGAATGCGGCCGGTATCCACCGTCCAGCCGTGGTCATGCTCGCTGACCATCCCGGAACCTGATGGTTTCTCTGCTTTGGCTGTCGGCCGCAGCGTTAGCCCGTCTTCCGGCGGAATGTCGCCGCCCAGCGCATGCGCCGACCATTTAATCGAGCCGTCCGGCCAGCGAGCCAGCGGCCAGCTTTGCAGGTCATAAGCTCGCTGTTGCGCATCATGCAACTGGAAACCACTGTCGTTGCGTACCGCTCCCTGCGGCCAGGGGACGCCCCAGGTCACGCCAATGAAGGCGAGAGGCCGCTGCCCATCTAGCCAGCGCAGGCCGACCTGCGGTGCCGATTCGCCAGCGTAGGCAGAGTCTGGGGCAAGCGGCTTGGCGTGCGCAGATTTCCAGAACGGTGCCGACAGCGCTAGCAGCGTGCTGTCGCGCAGGAAGCGTCGGCGTGAGTAAGTCATCTTGTCCATGACGTTAGCCTTTGAAATCGTAGCCGACTGATATGCCGACCATGCGCGGTTCGCCAATCACGCCTGTTGTGGCGCTGGAGCCTCTGACCGAGCGGTAGTAGTTTTTATCCAGCGCATTTTTCACCCACAGCGACACGTTCCAGCGGTTGTCGCCTTGCTTGCCGCTCAGCCCGCTAGACAGGTTCAGGACGCCGTACGAGGGAATACGGTTTGATTCGGAATCGTCGAGCGTGCCGTAGGCCCAGCTCCGCCATGACCATTGGCCGGAAACCGAGGCTTGCAGGTTATTTGGCGTATCCCATTGATAACGTACGCGCGTGTTGTAGCTCAGCGTGGGGGATTTAAAGACGCGCTTTCCAGACATATCGCACGAGACGGCGGAGATTTCTGCCGGGCAGCGGGCGTTAGGGAAATTCAGGTAGCGGGCATCCAGAACGGTACCGGCCAGACTGATGCTTAAGCCGTCAACGGGGCGCAGCGTTAACTGCGTTTCGCCGCCGCGTGAGCGGAATTTCCCGGCGTTAATCAGATAGCTGGTATCCGTTTCTTCGTCATAGGCGTTGTTCTGGAAATCTTCGACGACGCTCCAGAACAGCGCGGTATTCCATTCCACTTTGCGCTGTAGCCAGTGGGTTTTGACGCCTAGCTCTGCCGAACGGGTTTTCTCTGGATCGACGTACAGCGAATCAATCCCCAGCTGTCTTGCGGCACCGGAGGAGACGTTCAGGCCGCCGGATTTTTCCCCGTAGCCCAGCGTGACGTAAGGCGTAACATTCGGTGCCGCGAACCAGTTCAGGCTGACGGAGCCAGAGGGCAGGTGGTTGGTTTGCGAGAGTGGGCCAGAGTCAAAGGTGGCGCGATTTTTACGCTGGAACGTTCCCTCTTTTTTCTCATAGGTCTGACGCAGACCGACAATGACATCCAGTTTATCGGCGGCATGCCAGGTCCCGCGACCATAGACGGAATAGACGGTGTCATCCAGCGTGCCAAAGCGCTGCACGTTAATGCCCTGATAGCCATTTCCGACCCACGTCCGCACGCGGTTGTCGTTGTAGTAGCGGCTGTTTGCCTCGGTATCGAGGTTTTCTCCCCAGTAATCGACGCCCAGTGAATAATCGAAGACATTGCCTTTGGGCGAATCGAGCCAAAAACTTTGCGACCAGACGCGATCGCGTACGTCAGCGCCGCTGTCGCGATAGAGCGGGATATTCCAGTTATCCGCCGTGCTGGGCAGCACGCGGAAATAGCGCAGTGACGACAGGGAGTTGAGGCTATAGCCGCTCTTCAGCTTCCAGTTGGCCTCTACCGAGCCACCGCCTTGCGCAACGCGAATCACATTTTCGTCGTCCATCGCGACCTGACGACCGCCGACGACCTTGAGGCCAGTTTGTTGTGCGCGGGTACGAAAGTCGTCAGTTGCACTCACTAATACAGAGACCGGACGCTGAGTGGAGTCGCTGTAGTCGCCGGTAATTCTGAGGCTAAAGCTGTCATTGGGCTGATAAAGCAGCTGGCCGCGTACGCCGTTATTGGTACTGCCTCCCAGCTTATGGCCGTTTTCGATATTCGTGACGTTTCCGCCGCGCTCCGTGCGCGACAGGTTGATGCGTCCCGCCCAGTGGTCGCTGAGTGGCCCGGACGCCATCAGTTTGGATTGCAGATAGCCACGTTGCCCGAACGATTGCTCCAGTGAATATTCAGGCGTGAAGGTCGGCTTGCGGGTGCGAATATCAATCGCGCCGCCAGTGGTATTAAAGCCGTAGGCCGCGCCCTGCGGGCCTTTCAACACGCGGGTGCTGTCGATATCCAGTAAATCATTAGAGATGACGCCGGGGCGGGACAAGTAAACGCCATCGACAAACAGGCCCACGCTGCCCGGCATACCGATGTTGGTGCCGCTCTCGCCGCCGTCGCCAATCCCGCGAATGGTCACCGTGGTGTCCATCACATCGACGGTGTCGACATCCAGCCCTGTCACCAGCTGTGACAGTTCTTCAAAGCGGTAGATCCGCTCTTCTTCGAGCGTTTTGCCATCGATCACCGAGGCCAGCGTGGTCGGCGGCTGAACGGGCACACGCTGAGCGTTCACTTTCACGCGTTTCAACTGGACCGGGGCGGCGGTTGCCGTCTCGGTGCCGGGTATTATCTGTTGTGATGGGTTATCCGTTGTGACCTGTGGGTCGGCTGCCCGCGCTATCGCGGGAAGCGTTAAGATGCAGCTCATTAAAATGCCTGACGTTATGTTGCGCTGGTGTTTTTTTAAATACTGTTGATGTTTTTTAAAATACTGCTGGTGTCTTTTTAAATACATGGCTTCTTCCGAATGTCGTCAATAGGCTGCCGATTGCCGTGAAATTCACGGCAATACGTGGGCTATAATCTTTTGGGGGGTATAAATTACTGGGTGGCTTTCAGATAAGAATCATCCAGCCATTTATCGACATCAAAAGGCTGCCGAATAAGGCGTGATTCATAGGCCAGTTTTACCGCACGTTTTAATTTTTCCACGTAGGCGGTATCTAATTCGGGTGAAAGACGCTCAGATAATGGCGGTAATGTATCCCATTCGACGCGTAATATATTTTCCGGGTAGCCTGACTGGGTGGCTAAGAGTCGAATAAATTCATCTTTATTTTTAGCATCGCTGGCCCAGTTTGCCGCCTCGCGCTGGACTTTAACTAAGCGCCGTAGAATATCCTCGTTGCCTTTGGCAAATTTCTCATCCACCAGCAGGAAGCCGCTGAGTTGGCCCGCGCCGCCCAGGTCACGGCTCGACAGCGGAACATCCGCCAGCCCTTTATCCCGCAGCGAAAGCGTATTGCTGCCGCCCCAGGTGGCGTCAATCTGCCCGGCGGCTAACGCCGCACTGGCTGCCGCGAAATCGAGATTGATCAGCTTAACGTCAGAAGGTTTCAGACCCTGTGAATCGAGCGCGCTGACGAAGGACAGCTCGCCTGCTGTTCCGCGAAAGATCCCAATACGTTTGCCTTTCAGATCGGGGATTTTCTCAATACCGGAGCCTTTCGCCACCGCCAGATAGTGATTGATGCCGCGTGATGCCACGGCGATCACCCGGGTATCCAGACCGCGAGAATGGCCGATAATGCTGGCTAAATCACCCAGATAGGCCACGTCAACCTGATGGTTACCAAATGCTTCGTTAATGACGGGGCCAGCGCCTTTAATGAATGTCCAGCGGACGCTGATCCCGTCTTTGCCGAACTCGCGCTCCAGCAGCTTTTGGCTGTGGATGACGTCGAGCAGACCGCCGCCGCTGGGTTTTGTGCCTGCGCCAATGTCTGGTGCGGCAATACGAATTTCAGTGATCGCCGATGCGATGCCTGACCAGGCCATACCCATTGCCAATAAGCCGGTCACTAACCATTTTCGTCCTGATGTTGTCATGTTTCGTCCGCCAGTGATGAGGTGTTTGAATGTGAGTGTGTGAATATCAATGTTGTTATTGCGCCGATTTAGCACGGCGTCATATCGTTGCAGAACCACATTTAAAGGCTTGGCAATAAACTGACTAATACAAAAAAAGCATTATTATTTTTAGTAAATAGCTAAATCAGCATTCATCGCTTATTTCATCGTTATGCAGCGAACGAAAAAAAACTATTCCAACTATGCATTAGCCTATCGGGACTTATTGCCTTTAGTTTGTCGTTACACAATGGACGCGATTATCTTTCCGATGAAATAGATAATTAAATGAATATCGATATACAGATACATACGTTGACTTTATTAAGCTCTCGGGAAGAATCGATTATTCCACCGCTATTTCAGGTCATCTATCCATGACGCCTGCAATGTGAATTATGCCGGGTATTAATAAACACGGTCAGGAGCACTTACCATGACGGAATTACTCTATGCGGGAGCGGCGCCAGGATCCCGGTCTTATTCACCGGAGCCGACTCCGCACGCCAGCCGGGTGAGCGGCGTCGTGCAGCCGCGCTTGCCGACGTTGAATACGACGGTTTCGTCTCGACCGGAACGCTGGCTGGCGGTGATAGCGACGTTGCTATTGCACGCGGCGGTGCTGGCGTTATTCAACAGCGTATCGACACCGCCCGTTACGGTGCCTGCCCGGCCACAGCCTGTCAGCATCGAGCTGGTTGCTGCGGCTGCCGAACCAGTGCTGCAAGCCCAGCCTGCCGAACCTGAACCTATTGAGCCTGACGTCGTCACGCCACCGCCGGAACTTACTCCGCCTCCCGTGGACAAGCCGGTGGATGACAACGCGCTGTTGCCGCCAGTGCCCGAGAAAAAAGAGCCTGAGAAAAAGCCTGAGCCCACGCCGAAAAAGGTTGCGGTGAAAAAGAACCCGCCCGCACCGACGCCGAAACCTCAGGCGGAAGCCGTATCGGCAACCGCCCCGATAACACCTGCTCCGGTGGCGCAAAAGGCCGTCGCGCAGCCCGTTGATGCGCCGTTGACGCCGCCGCTCGCGAATGCTGACTACCTGCATAATCCCGCACCGTCTTATCCCGACGCGGCGATTAGCCGTGGTTATGAAGGCACCGTGCTGTTGAACGTACAGGTGCGTGCCGACGGCAAGGTGCAAACCATTCGGATCCATCAATCAAGCGGTTATCCCTCGCTGGATGATGCCGCGAGAGACACGGTGCGGCGCTGGTCTTTCGTTCCGGCGCGCCGTGGCAGTCAGCCGGTTAGTGGCTGGGTGGTGGTTCCCGTCGATTTTTCGCTAAATTCATGAGGTATTGGTTATGACGCTCGGACACATTGAACTCTTTTCTGCGGAAGGCGCGGTGATCCTGTTGCTGCTGCTGTTTTCTCTCGTCACCTGGGGGCTGGGGCTACTGAAATTCGTCCAATACGGGCGGGCGCAACGGCGCGATCGACGTTTTCGCGCCGCCTTCTGGCAGCAGGATGACGTCAGTCAGACGCCAGAAACCAGTGCAAAGCAGCCCGGCTCACTCGCCAATTTGGCGCTGGCTGCCGTCAAAGCACCGGAGCGGATTAGCGGGCAGCTTGCCCTGAATATTCATCTGCCCGATCGGGTTGAGCGCGCGCTGCAACAGCAGATTCAGCGTGAACGCCGTTCTCTGGAAAGCGGGCTGGCGGTTCTGGCCAGTATCGGCAGCACGTCGCCGTTTATCGGCCTGTTTGGCACCGTCTGGGGGATTATGGCGGCGTTGCAGGAGATTGGGCTTTCGGGTTCTGCCAGTCTCGACACCGTTGCGGGGCCGATTGGCAACGCGTTGATTGCCACCGGCATCGGGATTGCCGTCGCAGTTCCTGCGGTGCTGATCTACAACTACTTTTTGCGTCGCCTCAAACTGGCCGTCGCAGACATGGATGACTTTGCGCATGACGTCTACAGCGTGATGCAGGCGAACGATTTTCATGTCGGCACGTTTCATACCAGCGCGGAGCCATCGGCCACCGCCTTCTCCGTGAAGAATCTGAGAGAGGTGGTCTGATATGGCGTTTACCTCGCGTAATGATGAAGACGTCATGAGTGAAATGAATATCACGCCGCTTGTGGATGTCATGCTGGTGCTGCTGGTGGTGTTTATTGTTACCGCGCCGATGTTGACCAATGCCATTCCGATTCAGCTCCCGAAAACGTCGGCGGTGGCACCGGCCGATCGCGCCGATCCGGTGGTGATTAGCATTGATGGCGAGCAGCGCGTGTTCATCAATAAAGAAAGTCTGGCACGCGAACAACTGGTGCCGCGATTGCAACAGGCTAAAGCGAGTAACGCGGATCTGGTGGTGCAGGTGCAGGCGGACAAAGAGGCGAATTACGGCGAAGTTGCCGCGCTGCTGGCAGATGTCGAGCAGGCGGGGATTACGCGTCTATCCCTGCTAACGCAAAAATAACGTAGCCGGATACCGACGATCATGATGCCTAAATACCCGTTGCGGATACGCTCCGCCCCTGACGCTTCGCTGACCGCCACGCTGTCGGCGGGATATTCCGCATTGGTCATGTCATTGGTCATTTCATTGATCGTGTCGCTCGTCGTGCCGTTGTTGGTGCTCGCTGGCTGGTGGCTTGCCAGTCGCCACGGATGGATGTCTGAACAGATTCTGCCTTCGCCGCTGGCAGTCATCGATAGCGCGCGGGCTTTTATCCCTGAAGAGCTGATTCACCAGTTGCCTATCAGCCTGATACGGCTGGTGATTGGCTTTAGCGGTGGGATCGCGCTGGGTCTGGTGCTCGGCAGCCTGTTCGGTCTGAACCGACGGCTGAATGCGCTGTTTATGCCGCTCTTCACCGTCATCGCGCAGATCCCTACGCTGGCCTGGATTCCGCTTTTGATGCTGTCGCTGGGTATCGGCGAGGCGCTGAAACTGGTGGTGCTGGTGAAATCGGTAACGGTGCCAGTGACGCTTTATACCTGCGCGGGTATCCAACAGACACCGCAAAAGCTGCATGAAATGGCGCGTAGCCTGCGTTTACCCCCCGCCGCTTTCCTACGTTATCTGATTTTGCCTGCGATGCTGCCTTATGTGATGACGGGCATTCGGCTGGCGTTTTCTACCGGATGGGTCGCCTTGATTGCGGTCGAGCTGCTCGCATCCAGCGAAGGGCTGGGCTATCTGCTGGTGCAAAGCCGCCAGCTGTTCATGCTCGATCTGGTGTTCGTCTGCATTCTGATTATCGGAGTACTGGGGTTTGCCGGGGAACGCGTGCTGCTGAAGCTGGAGCGCCGGTGGATTCACTGGCCTGCGCCGGTGCTGGGGCGCGATAGCCTGAGTACTGCGCTGCCGAGCCTGTCGCTGACGCCGTGGTTAGCGCCAGTGGTACTGGTTGCGCTGTGGCAGGTTAGCAGCGTGCGCGAGTGGGTTAATGTGGCTTTTCTTCCCGCACCGAGCAGCGTGCTCGACGCGCTGTGGACGGGGCTGGCTCAGGGCGGGCTGTTGGCCGATCTCCAGGCCAGCCTGCTGCGTGCGCTACAGGGTTTTGTGCTGGGAAGTGCGATCGGTGTGCTGGTCGGTGCGTTACTCGGCGGTTGGCGCATTGCCGACAGGCTTTTTAATCCAGCGCTGTCCGCGCTGCGCTGTGTGGCGCTATTTGCCTGGCTCCCGCTGATCACGGCTTGGTTTGGTTTAGGGGAGAGCGCCAAAATCGTGTTTATCGCCGTAGCCGCGTTCTTTCCTGTGATGCTGGCAACCCGTCAGGGGATTGCTCAGCTTCCGCCTGCGCTATTGGAAGTGGCGCAGGTTCTGCGTCTGACGCCCGTGCAGGCGCTTCGCATGCTGATACTGCCCAGCGTATTGCCACCATTGTTTTCCGGTCTACGGCTGGCGCTGATGCATGCGTGGACGGGCGCGATTGGCGCAGAATATTTCATGCCGTCGGGTGAGGGGCTGGGCGGCATGATGATTCGTGCCCAACAGTTGCTTGAGTCCGATCGCATCATGGCGGGCGTGGTGCTGATTGCCGCAGTGGCCGCGCTGTTTTCCCGATTGATTACCTTGTCTGAACGGCGGCTGACCCGCTGGCGCTTTGCGTGACCGTTAACGGAGAATCTATGTCCCTGCATTTTCAGCACATTACTAAACATTTTACCGTCAACGGCGCACCGCTGACGGTGTTACAGGATATCGATCTGTCGCTGCATGCTGGTGAACTGGTTGCGGTCATCGGTGCCAGCGGTTGTGGTAAATCGACGCTGCTGCGTTTGGCGGCCGGAATTGATACCACGGAACGTGGGCGCATTCTGATTGGCGAACGGCCTGTGCGCGGTATTCCTGATGATGTCAGCCTGGTGTTTCAGGAACCACGCCTGTTTCCGTGGCTCACCGTGACGGGCAATATTCGCCTCGGTATGCTCAACCTCGATCTTTCTCCTGCGGAAGTGACACGCCGTATTGCACACTATCTCCAGATGATGGGGTTGGAAGGCTTTGCCGACGCGTGGCCGCACCAGCTGTCGGGCGGAATGGCGCAGCGCGTGGCGATCGCTCGCGGGCTGGTGTCGACGCCGCGCATTCTCTTGCTGGATGAACCCTTTGGGGCGCTGGATGCGTTGACCAAACAGCAGTTGCAGGAACGTCTGGCAGAGATTCGCCAGCAAACGGATTTGACGATTCTGCTGGTGACGCACGATGTGGAAGAGGCGGTTTTTCTGGCGGACAGAGTCGTGGTGATGTCGCCCCGACCCGGCCGGATTAGCGCGATTCTACCCGTGACGCTGACCTATCCTCGTGACCGCACCAGCCAAGCGCTCTTGGAACAGCGGCAAGCGGTTAGCCAGGCCTTACATCAGGCGGATGCTGTTGCGGCCTGATGCTGCTGACTACCGCTTTCTCTCACTATTAATCATCAATAGAAACCGCCGTGAAAAAGGCGGTTTTTCTTTTCTGCCCGTCACGCGAGATCATGCATTTTCAGAATAGTGAAGTGCTGCCATTAACTGGCATAATGCGCATGTCATTTTCGGTCAATACCTTAACAGGATATTCCTATTGGGCATGCGCAGGTGTGTTGGCCTACACTCGTTAAGGCCGCGCTGGTTAGCGCCGATGCATAATCGTGACCGAGAGAAACACTTATTGCCGATACTTGCCGGTGAGAAAGGGCGGGTATATATCGTTATTATTGAGGTTTTCGCATGAAAAAAGTTACCGTTGCCGCAACACAAATGGCGTGTTCCTGGGATCTGCCTAAGAACATTGAAAACGCCGAAAAACTGGTGCGACAAGCGCATGCAAAAGGCGCGCAGGTTATCCTGATTCAGGAACTGTTTGCCGCACCGTATTTCTGTATCGATCAAAGCCCGGAGCACTATGCGCTGGCGCAGGAGCTGGAAACCAGCCCGCTGATTAAGCATTTTTCCGCACTGGCGGCGGAGCTGAACGTGGTGTTGCCGTTGAGCTTCTTTGAGCGCGCTAATAACGCCTATTACAACTCGCTGGTGATGATTGACGCGGACGGCGCCGTGCTGGACGTTTATCGCAAAACGCACATTCCGAATGGCCCTGCGTATCAGGAGAAGCAATTCTTCATTCCGGGCGATACCGGCTTTAAAGTCTGGCAGACGCGCTATGCAAAAATCGGCGTGGGCATTTGCTGGGATCAGTGGTTCCCAGAAACCGCACGCAGCCTGGCGTTGCAGGGTGCCGAGCTGATTTTCTATCCTACCGCGATTGGTTCTGAACCCGCTTACCCAGACATCGACAGCCAGCCGCACTGGACCCGCGTTCAGCAAGGTCACGCCGCCGCGAATCTGGTGCCGGTAATCGCATCCAACCGTATTGGTACAGAAGCCAGCAAATACATCGACGGTCTGGAAATGACGTTCTACGGTTCGTCCTTCATTGCCGACCAAACGGGTGCGCTGCTGGCACAGGCCAATAAGACGGATGAAGCGATTCTGGTGCATGAATTTGATTTAGAAGCCATTGCAGCACAGCGTGCGTCATGGGGCCTGTTCCGCGACCGTCGCCCAGAAATGTACGGCACGATTGCCACCTCTGACGGCAAGACCCGGAGATAAGTGATGTCACAGTTAGCGACTCCCCCTCTCACTACGCCGCAGCAGGATGGCTTTGCGATGCCCGCCGAATGGGCGCCGCATGATGCCGTGTGGATGATTTGGCCGTATCGTACCGACAACTGGCGCGAGCAGGGTGTTCCGGCGCAGAAAACGTTCGCGCGCGTGGCGGAAGCCATCGCCCAGAACACGCCGGTTATCATGGGCGTGCCTGCACGCTACATGGCAGATGCGCAAAAAGTGATGCCGGTGAACGTCACGCTGGTGGAAATGGAAAGCGACGACGCCTGGATGCGTGACACCGGTCCAACCATTGTGCTGAATCAGTCCGGTGAGCGTCGGGGTATCGACTGGCAGTTCAACGCCTGGGGCGGCGAGCTGGGTGGTTTGTATGAAGACTGGCGTCAGGATGAGAAAGTGGCGGCACAGGTGCTGGACTATCATCAGGCTGCGCGCTATGCCGCTCCGCTGATTCTGGAAGGTGGGTCGATCCATGTCGATGGTGAAGGCACCCTGCTGACTACGGCGGAATGCCTGCTCAATCCGAACCGTAACCCGCATTTGAGCAAAGCGGAAATCGAACAGCTGATGCGTGATTACCTCGATATTTCGACGGTTATCTGGCTGGAAGAAGGCGTGTATAACGACGAAACCGACGGGCATATCGACAATATGTGCTGCTTCGTGCGTCCCGGCGAAGTGGCGCTGCACTGGACGGATGATGAAAACGATCCGCAGTATGCACGCTCCGTTGCCGCCTATGAGGTGCTGACGGCGGCGCGGGATGCGCAAGGACGTGAGCTGAAAATCTGGAAACTGCCTGCACCCGGCCCACTGTATGCAACCAAAGAGGAAGCACAGGGCGTGGATAGCGGCGATGCCGTTGAGCGTCTTGCTGGTTCCCGTCTGGCGGGTTCTTATGTGAATTTCCTGATCAGCAACCAGCAGATTGTTTTCCCGCTGCTGGATGAGAAGACGGATGACGTTGCACGCGATCTGCTACAACAGATGTTCCCTGGCTACGTTATTAGCGGCGTGCCTGCGCGGGAAATCCTGCTGGGTGGGGGAAATATTCACTGCATTACGCAGCAAATCCCTGCGGCGAAGTAACGGTTCCTATTCTCCGACGGCGGGCGATCACGCTAGCCATGATTATTCCCCCTGTTAGCATGCCGCTCACAGGGGGAACATCTGATTAGGGTTAGCTTAAAAGGCTGGCTCTATGTGGGAGTGTGTAGAGCTTGCATCAAATTTTGATGTCGTTTGGGGAATGGTTTTTAAGCCAATCCGCCATCGCTGCATCCATGCGGGTTTGCCAACCACGACCAGTAGCTTTGAATGCTGCGATAACTTCCGGTGAGTATCGAATACTTACTTGTACTTTTGGTGCCGGTTTAACGGGGCGTCCCTGTTTGCGCATGGCTTTCAATTTGCTGAAAGGCATAAGTTGCACGTTCTCACCTTCAAGCGAGCGTGTATCAGGATCTTGCGCAATAGCTTCCTGAATTTTACGGTCTTCCTCATCAGTAGGGAGGATAGTACCCTGCTTAAGTTTTGGCATATTTTTCCACCTCCGCTTTAGTGGCTTTCCGCAAACTGATAATGCGGTAAATTTCTTCGTCGTCTCCGTCGCTGTAAGTAAATACTACGACATAAATTCGGTTGTTGAGATAAGCAAGGCCGTAAGTGATACCGATGTAACGGTCTTCGCTGTAGTTACCAAGAGAGTCAGATGCGGCAACCATTCGGTCCCAATCAAGATGTTTAGCGTCGGCCAAGTACACGCCGTGTTTTTGCTTATTACTCTCATTCTTAATCGGGTCGAATATGATTTTCATTTATTTATTGTAGCTACAATAAATATGAAGTCAAACGTGTGGAAACAGCCAGATAAGCTGACTGTGCACCTAGTGGTACTGACAGTTGAATGAGATCAAAAAAGCCGGTTGGCGCGATAGCGTGAACCGGCTTTTTGATTGGACGAACCTTCGTCCGTCTGTTTTCGATAAAGCTTAGCCGCGTTTAGCGTCGGCTGCTGCTTTCACGATGACAGCAAAGGCGTCAGCTTTCAGTGATGCACCGCCAACCAGCGCGCCATCGATGTCCGGCTGGGTGAACAGCTCTGCAGCATTCGCCGCATTCACAGAACCGCCGTACTGGATGATCACTTGTTCAGCAACGGCAGCATCTTGCTTGGCGATATGGTCACGGATGAATTTGTGAACAGCCTGAGCCTGTGCTGGGGTTGCAGATTTGCCGGTACCGATAGCCCATACAGGTTCGTAGGCAACAACGGTGTTTTCAAACGCTTTCGCGCCCAGCGTGTTCAGCACGGCGTCCAGTTGACGCGCACAGACGGCTTCCGTCTGGCCTGCTTCGTTTTCTGCTTCGGTTTCGCCAATGCACAGCACCGGAATCAGGCCCGCGTCTTTCAGCACGCCAAATTTCTTCGCAATGAATTCATCGCTTTCTTTGTGGTAGGTGCGGCGCTCAGAGTGGCCGATGATGATGTATTTCGCACCGATATCTTTCAGCATCTCGGCAGAGGTTTCACCGGTGAAAGCGCCAGAAAGATTCACGTCAACGTTCTGCGCGCCCAGAACAATGCGGCTGCCAGCCAGTTGGTGATTAGCTTGATCGAGATAGATAGCAGGTGGTGCAATCGCTACGCCACAGCCGTCAACGGTGCTGAGCTCTTTACGCAGGCCCGCAATCAGTTCGTTGACCATGTGAGTGCTGCCGTTCAGCTTCCAGTTACCCATAACTAATGGATGTCGCATCTTTTTTCCTCCAGCCGGAATCGCGAATGAATCAATATGTTAATGAATCAATGCATTAATGAATAAACAGTACTGCCGTCAGGCAATATAACCTGCCCACAGTATAGAGACGAAATGTGACTGTGGCTCTGTTTTTCGTCATTAATTACCGTGTTGATCACGGTTCAGATAGCGTTAGCTTAATCGGTTCAACAGCAAAAGTTAGCCCTTTTTCGCCGTCATCTGCAACGACATAGCGCAAGGCCCCTTCCGTCTGCTGGTAAAAGCGCTGTCCTTTGCCTTTTCCCAGCAGTTCGGTGACTTTTTTCACACTCTGTTCTTCCGTCAGTGACGGTGCGAATGTGCGCGCCAGCGCAGCCATATAGTCGATGGCCTGCTTACGACGCACTGCGGTTTCTTGCTCGCTCGGCGGCTGTGGTAGCCAGGTAATTTGCAGCGTTTTGATTTTCCCGGTGCCTTTCTCCAGCGCGGTTGAAGCATAGAGATGGTCGTTGATCCGGCTGGCTGCGCGGGTCAACATGCTGGTGATATTACTGGTATCGACAACCCGAAATTCACCGATCGGCAGCGTCGGATTGCTCAGATTGTAGCGAGAACGGAACTGCGTGATGGTTTGATCGAAGGTGGGGGCACCAGCCAGCAGATACGGCGCATTGGCTGAGGTTTTAGGCGGGAACGTCGGATCGGCTCCCGCGTGAGTCTGGTACAGCACCAGCGATGATAAAACCAAAAGTGAAGCGATGCGTTTTCGTGTCATAGGGATTCGGGTCAACCACTTCAGAAGATGTCCAGGCCGATAACGGCGGAATACGTTTGATTAAAGCGGCATTTGTACGTCGTTGTCAAAAATAGTACGTGGTTGTCAAAAACAGTACGTCGTTGTGAGAAATCGCACGTGGCTGACAAAAATCGCGTAAAGATTGCGGGCAACTGTCTCGGTTGAGGTAAAATCAGCCAGCGTAAAATACAGATTAATTCGGCCAGACAGGCCGACAATTCAGGGCGTTATCGTTAATGACATTACAGCAGTGGTGCTTCTCGTTTAAAGGCCGAGTCGGTCGTCGTGATTTCTGGCTTTGGATGGCTATTTGGGTCGCGCTGATGGCGGTGCTGTTTACGCTATCCGGTCAAAACTGGCTGGATACGCAATCGACGGCGTTTGGTTTGGTGGTATTGCTGTGGCCGACGGCGGCGATCATGGTGAAACGGCTGCACGACCGTAATAAGAGCGGCTGGTGGGCGCTGCTGCTCGTGGTGGCGTGGATGTTGGTCTCGGGGAATTGGACGATGTTCTCGTCCATCTGGCAGTGGGGCATTGGCCGCTTCTTGCCGATCCTGATTGTCGTGATGACGCTGCTCGACTGCGGCGTTTTTCTGGGGACAAAAGGGGAAAACCGCTTTGGCGCAGCGGCGGAGCCGTTTCGTTTCCGCCGCTGATTAACAACGAACTGCCGTTTACCAATAGTTTTCGGCAGTCATATGACCAGGCCTGCGGCGCAGGTGCTTGGTCATTTGGCGCTCTTCTTTCAGTAACAACTGGGTGTCGCGTACCATCTGCGGGTTGCCGCACAGCATGACGTGGCTTGTTGCCGCATCCATCGGCAGGCCTACAGCGGCTTCCAGGGTACCGCTGCTGATAAGCTGGGGAATGCGGCCCGTCAGCGAGCCCGTTTCTTCTTCCCGACTGACGACCGTTTGAATACGCAGTTTACCGTGGTAGCGCTGCTGTAATTGCTGCATCAGCGGCAGATAACTCAGATCGCGTGAGAAGCGGGCGGCGTGAACCAGCACGATATTCTTAAAACGCTCCAGACCTTTACCTTCCTGAAGAATCGACAGATAAGGGCCAATGCCCGTCCCTGTTGCCAACATCCACAGCGTTTCACAATCTGGCACTTCTTCCAGCACGAAAAAGCCGGCAGCTTCTTTGACGATCAGGACGTCTGAACCGGGCTGCAGCGCATGCAGATGCGGGCTAAGCTTGCCTTCTGGCACCGTCACCAGATAGAACTCAAGCGTGGGATCGCTGGGCGCATTCACGTAGGAATAAGCGCGCTGCACTTTCTCGCCATCAATCTCCAGCGCCAGTTTGCCATACTGCCCGGCAGTGAATGCATCGGTGGGCGCGTGAACCCGAATGCTAAACAGACTTTCTGTCCAGTTTTCTACCTGAACCACTTTGCCTGTCACCCATTCAGCCATATTTTTCTGCTCCTGTTGTACCCGTCATACTTCAAGCTGCATGTGCGTTGGCTTCCCTTACTCGCCCCAGTCACTTACTTGAGTAAGCTCCTGGGGACTCGCGCGATTGCCGCCTTCCTGCAACTCGAATTATTTAGGGTATCGACGCCAATATTCGTGCATCTACGATACGCCATTTATTAACAACTGTGAAACAATCAGTCAGCCGAGCAGTGTCCTGCTACAGCAGGAATTCGTGCAGCGTACGATCCTTACGATCCAGATAGTGCGTCGATTTAATCCGGCGGATCGTGCGGGATTTACCGCGGATCAGCAGCGTTTCGGTCGTTGCCATGTTGCCTTTACGCGAGATCCCGTCCAGCAAATCACCTTTGGTGATGCCAGTTGCAGAGAAAATCACGTTGTCGTTACGCGCCATGTCATCAAGCTTGAGGACGCCACCCGCTTCGATGCCCATTTGGCGGCAGCGTGCCAGCTCATCTTCACCGATGCGGCGGTTTTCAGCGCTATCGCCTTTGACCTGATGACGTGCCAGCAAACGCCCTTGCATATCGCCATCAAGCGCGCGGATAACGGCTGCTGAGATCACACCTTCTGGCGCGCCGCCGATGCCGTACAGCACGTCAACTTCGCTGTCTGGCATGCAGGTGAGGATGGATGCGGCCACGTCGCCGTCTGGAATCGCGAACACTTTCACGCCCAACTGCTGCATGTCCGCGATACAGGTATCGTGGCGTGGTTTAGCGAGTATAGTCACCGTTAACTGGTTCAGCGGTTTACCCAGCTTCAGTGCGACATTACGCAAGTTGTCCGCCAACGGCAGGTTGAGGTCAATCGCGCCTTTTGCCTCGGGGCCGACAATCAGTTTTTCCATGTACATATCTGGCGCGTGCAAAAACGTGCCTTTTTCGCCAACGGCCAGCACGGCCAGCGCGTTCGCCTGACCCATTGCCGTCATCCGCGTGCCTTCAATCGGATCGACAGCGATGTCTACGGCATCACCCTGACCGGTACCGACCTGCTCGCCGATGAACAACATAGGCGCTTCGTCGATTTCCCCTTCGCCGATGACAATCTGACCGTTGATATTGACCTGATTCAGCATGATGCGCATCGCCTGTACGGCAGCATTGTCGGCGGCATTCTTGTCGCCACGGCCTAACCACTTATAGCCTGCCAGCGCGGCTGCTTCGGTGACGCGCGAGAACTCAATGGCTAATTCACGTTTCATAAATACCTGTCTATTGTCGATCGGTAAAAGAAGAGGTGTGGGTGGGATTTTATCACAACAGGGGGAGAGTGGCGGTTGAGCGATAGGGAAAAAACGGGCGCGACAGGCGCGCCCGATGTGGATAGATGCGTTGGCGGATTACGCGTCGTGATCTTCCCAGTTACGAGCGCGAGCCACGGCTTTCTGCCAGCCGCTGTAGCGCACGTTACGCTCCACGGTTTCAATGCTAGGGCGGAATTCACGCTCGATCGTGGCTTTGCTCTTCACTTCATCCAGATCGTTCCAGAAGCCCGTCGCTAAGCCCGCTAGGAAAGCCGCACCCAATGCGGTGGACTCACGCACTTCTGGACGTTCCACGCGTGTGCCGAGAATATCGGACTGGAACTGCATCAGGAAGTTGTTGGCGACCGCACCGCCGTCGACACGCAGTGCTTTCAGGCGCGTATTGGCGTCTGCCTGCATGGCATCCAGTACGTCGCGGGTCTGGAAGGCAATTGATTCCAGCGTTGCGCGGATGATGTGGTTAGCATTCACGCCACGGGTCAGACCGAAGATCGCGCCACGGGCATACGGATCCCAGTAAGGGGCGCCCAAACCGGTGAAGGCAGGGACGACATAGACGCCGTTAGAGTCCTTCACTTTCGTCGCGAAGTATTCGGAGTCCATTGAGTCGCCGATCAGCTTCAGCTCGTCACGCAGCCATTGGATGGATGCGCCGCCAACGAACACGGAGCCTTCCAGCGCGTAGTTGACTTCACCGCGTGGGCCGCAGGCGATGGTGGTCAGCAGGCCGTGTTTGGACAGCACCGCTTCTTTACCCGTGTTCATCAGCAGGAAGCAGCCCGTGCCGTAGGTGTTTTTCGCCATGCCTGGATTGACGCAAAGTTGGCCGTACAACGCCGCCTGTTGGTCACCCGCGATACCGGCGATAGGAATACGCGTGCCGCCTTTACCGCCAATGTTGGTCTGGCCGTAGATTTCTGAAGAAGCACGTACTTCCGGCAGTATTTCGCGCGGGATATCCAGTGCTTCCAGCATGCGGGTATCCCATTCCAGCGTATGAATGTTAAACAGCATGGTACGGGAGGCGTTGGTGTAATCCGTGACGTGAACACGCCCTTGCGTCATTTTCCAAATCAGCCAGGTATCGATGGTACCAAACAGCAGTTCGCCGCGTTTGGCGCGTTCACGAGAACCTTCAACGTGATCCAGAATCCATTTCACCTTGGTGCCAGAGAAGTAGGGATCGACCACCAGACCGGTGGTGTTGCGAACGTACTCTTCCAGGCCGTCTTTCTTCAGCTTTTCGCAAATTTCAGCGGTACGACGACACTGCCAGACGATGGCGTTATAAATCGGCTTGCCGCTCTCTTTTTCCCATACGACGGTGGTTTCACGCTGGTTGGTGATACCAATGCCCGCGACTTCATCCGCGCTGATGTCGGCTTTAGCCAACACTTCGTTCAGCGTTGAGCTTTGTGATGCCCAAATCTCCATCGGGTCGTGCTCTACCCAACCTGCTTTTGGATAGATCTGGGTGAATTCACGCTGTGAAACGCTGATGATATTGGCGTCGTGATCCAGTACGACGGCGCGGGAGCTGGTTGTGCCTTGGTCGAGCGCGACAATGTATTTTTTTTCCGGGTTCATAAATCCAATCCTGTAATGATTAACCGTGAAATAGGATGGTCGTGGCGTTAAGTTTAACGGCTTTCACGACGCGTGGTAGTTTCTGCCTCGGGTTCGCAGACATCACATGGCAGATTGCGGCCAATCAGTGCGCGATAACCGAAGGCGCCCAGACAGGCACCGATAATGGGGCCGAAGATGGGAACCAGGAAGTAAGGAATGTCGCGTGCGCCGGTGAAGGCCACGTTGCCCCAGCCCGCCAGGAAAGCGAACAGCTTAGGACCAAAGTCACGCGCCGGGTTAAGGGCGAAGCCGGTTAGCGGCCCCATGGACGCACCGATAACGGCAATCAAAATACCGATCAGCAGGGGAGCAAGTGGCCCGCGTGGGATACCGTTACCATCATCGGTCAGCGCCAGAATCAGGCACATCAGGATAGCGGTGATGACGGTTTCAACCAGCAGCGCCTGCATAACGGAAATGTGTGGGTTCGGATAGGTTGAGAAAATGCCCGCTAAACTCAGGCTTTCCGTGCTGCCGCGCACCATATTGTTGGCTTGTTCAAAATCCACGAACAGGCTGTGATACAGACCGTAGACCAGTGCGGCGGCACAAAAGGCCCCAGCAATCTGCGCCAGAATGTAAGGCACGACCTTGCGTCCATCGAAGCAGGCAAACAGCCACAGGGCGATAGTAACGGCCGGGTTGAGGTGAGCGCCGGAAATGGCGGCGGTCAGGTAGATTGCCATCGCAACCCCCAAACCCCAAATGATGCTGATCTCCCACTGTCCGAAGCTGGCTCCCGCCAGTTTCAAGGCGGCGACACAGCCGACACCGAAGAAAATCAGCAGGCCAGTGCCGAGAAACTCGGCGATACACTGGCCTTTTAGCGTTGAACGTTCTGCTTGGCTCATATTTTTTTCCTGCTGGGTAACGTACAGAGTGGTAGGTCTAAGGATACCGTTGGGGGCATCCTCTGTTTTAAATGTATTTATGATGTGAATTTATCGTTAATGCTCGAAAACGAGAAATATCGAAATTGAAATGTGTGTTGTGTGTCAAGAAAATGAGCGTATTCGCTTATAAAATGACTCGCAGTGGTTTTTTGCCCACGGTTGATAGTAACGCTCAGGTTAAATTTATTAACACAATAGGAGTAATGGGGAAGCGAACAGGAGTCGTTTTCAGTTTGCACCGATCGTTTTTCAGTTTGTACTGCCTGTTTTTCAGTTTGTACTGATAGTGTTACGTAAGAAAAGCTGCCACACTCGCGTAGTGGGGGATGTGCGCTAGACAGGTGGCGGTTGGCTACATACAATTTCGCTATGGTCTGTCTTGCCAGCCGTCCCGCGGTCAGGATTATGCTTACGGACGGATGGCGACACCGTTGGGTGTTGGTTACAGAGTCCGAAAGCCAGCGTTAACCGATCTTTGCCTTGTTGCGATTAAAAGGGGTTTGAAGAATGTCATTTGAAGTGTTTGAAAAGCTGGAAGCGAAAGTTCAGCAGGCGATTGATACCATCACGCTGTTGCAAATGGAAATTGAAGAGCTGAAAGAGCAGAACAACGCGCTGTCGCAGGATGTTCAGGCGGCAGCTGGTTCACGTGAAGCGCTGGTGCGCGAGAACGAGCAGTTGAAAGAAGAGCAAGTGGTATGGCAAGAGCGCCTGCGCGCGCTGTTAGGCAAAATGGAAGAAGTCTAATAAGACTTGCTGGCTCAGACGAAGGAACGGCTTATCGATTGAGCCAAATAAAAAAGGGCGTCTATCGCCCTTTTTTGTGCTGATGTCACCGCAATAAAACGCGGAAATTCAACGATATTATTCAATATCCAGCGGGTCTTCCGCCAAGATAATACCGGTATTATCGGCATACAGATGGTCACCGGAGAAGAAGGTGACGCCACCGAAGTTGACGCGAATATCGCTCTCGCCGATGCCTTCGCTACCTGCACCGACCGGAATTGCTGCCATCGCCTGAATACCGATATCCAGCTCAGCCAAATCGTCAACCTGACGCACTGCGCCATAAACGACAATGCCTTCCCACTCGTTTTGCGTCGCCAACCGGGCGATTTCCGCGTTGATCAACGCGCGGCGCACGGAGCCCCCGCCATCGATCAGAAGCACGCGCCCAAGGCCGTTCTCTTCAAGGAGATCGAACAGCAGGCCGTTATCCTCAAAACATTTCACCGTGGTGATTTTGCCACCAAATGAAGTACGCCCGCCAAAATTAGAGAACAGAGGCTCAACAACATTCACCTCTTCGTGGTAGATATCGCACAGTTCGGAAGTATCGTATTTCATAGGATTAACGTCTGTTTGCCGCCGGAATCATGAGTATATCCCTTTCTGGCGGCTGTTGGCAAAATCATCAAATGTTAACTTGATGCGTATCAGTAAATACGCACCGCTTTTCGTCTGCGCTCACTTTACCCGCACTAACTCAATATCACGCCAACGGCGAACAGAATGTTGGTTAGCAGCGCACCTTTCACTGTTTTTTCCAGCATTGGACGCATGCTGAATGCGCTGGTTTCACGCAGCACATAGCGCGCCTGCTGAATCAGCAACGGAAGCGCCAGAATAAAGAGCCAGCCCGCCAGGCTGTGCAGATAAAACGTCGCAAACAGACCGAGACAAACCGGTGCCAGCAACAGCAGCATCGTGTGGTAGAAGCGCGCTTTTTCCGCCCCAAGACGCACGGCCAGTGTGTTCTTTCCGCTGATGCGATCGTTGTCGATATCGCGCAGGTTGTTGATGTTCAGAACCGCCGTCGCCAACAGACCGCAGGCCGTCGCTGGCAGCATCACGATGCTGTCGAAATGCCCAGTTTGCAGGTAATACGACCCCGCGACGCTGAGCCAGCCGAAAAATATCAGCACCGAAATATCGCCAAGCCCGATATAACCGTAGGGCTTGTTGCCAACGGTATAGGTGATGGCGGCGAAAATCGCCAGCAGCCCCAGAATCAGGAAACCAAAGATATCCGCTGGCTTTTCACACGCCAGAATCACCAGACTCACGCCGGAAATGATGGTGAGCGCTACGGTTACCATCAGCGCATTGCGTAGCTGCGTCAGCGTAATCGCCCCAGTCTGGATGCCGCGCAACGGCCCGATGCGTTCCTCGGTATCGCTACCTTTTATCGCATCCCCATAGTCGTTCGCCAGATTGGAAAGGATTTGCAGCAGTCCGGCGGTTAACAACGCCAGTAATGCTACGCCCGGTTTAAAGCTGCTATGCCAACTCGCGATCGCCGAGCCAGTGACGATGGACGCAAAAGCTAATGGCAACGTTTTTGGACGCAGGCTATCCAGCCAGGCTTTGGTTTTGCTGCTATGGGTCGATAAGGTCATGGTGTGCTTCAATTTTATTGACGATTCACTGGTGTGAATCATCCGTTTATAAACAAGAAAAGTCAGTGATGGCGGCGTCAGAAACAAAAGTGGGAGGCCAACGCCTCCCACTTTATCGTTAATCGTGCGATCCGCGAAAACGGATTATAAGATAAATCGACTCAGATCTTCATCTGCTACTAATTCATCCAGATGATTACGTACGTAATCTGCGTCAATGGTAACGCTTTGACCGTTCATTTCGCTGGCGTCGTAAGACACATCTTCGATTAAACGCTCCATCACGGTATGCAGACGACGCGCACCGATATTCTCGGTGCTTTCGTTGACCTGCCAGGCGGCTTCGGCAATACGGCGGATACCATCAGCAGTGAACGAAATATTCACGCCTTCCGTCGCCATCAGCGCTTTGTACTGCTCGGTCAGCGAGGCGCTCGGTTCCGTCAGGATGCGCTCGAAATCTTCCGTCGTCAGCGCCTGCAACTCTACGCGAATCGGCAGACGCCCCTGCAATTCTGGAATCAGATCGGACGGGCTGGCAACCTGGAACGCACCGGACGCGATAAACAGAATGTGGTCGGTTTTGACCATGCCGTGCTTGGTGGACACGGTGCAGCCTTCGACCAGCGGCAGCAGGTCGCGCTGAACGCCTTCACGGGAAACATCCGGGCCGGAGCTTTCGCCGCGCTTACAAATTTTGTCGATCTCATCGATGAACACGATACCGTGCTGCTCAACGGCTTCAATCGCCTGCTGTTTCAACTCTTCTGGGTTCACCAGCTTGGCGGCTTCTTCTTCTATCAACAGCTTGAAGGCGTCTTTGATTTTGACCTTACGGGCTTTCTGCTTCTGTCCTGCCAGATTCTGGAACATGGACTGGAGCTGGTTGGTCATTTCTTCCATGCCCGGAGGTGCCATGATCTCTACGCCGACGGGGGAGGCAGCGAGGTCGATCTCGATCTCTTTGTCGTCCAACTGGCCTTCACGCAGTTTCTTGCGGAATGCCTGACGCGTCGCTGATGGCTCCTGCGTGCTTTCGGCTTGTCCCCAGTTGTTTTTCGCGGGGGGAATCAACACGTCCAGAATACGGTCTTCCGCCATCTCTTCCGCACGGAAGCGATTTTTTTCAATCGACTGATGGCGCACCATTTTGATCGCGGAATCTGTCAGATCGCGGATGATGGAGTCAACTTCCTTACCCACGTAGCCGACTTCGGTGAATTTGGTGGCTTCCACTTTGATGAACGGCGCATTGGCGAGCTTAGCCAGACGACGAGCGATTTCGGTTTTACCGACGCCGGTCGGGCCGATCATGAGAATATTTTTAGGCGTCACTTCATGACGAAGTGCTTCGTCCAACTGCATGCGGCGCCAGCGGTTACGCAGCGCGATGGAAACGGCACGTTTCGCTTTATGCTGGCCGATGATATAGCTGTCGAGCTCGCTGACTATCTCGCGCGGGGTCATTTCAGACATAGTTGATCCTTACGCCTTGGAGGCTAATTCTTCTATCGTGTGGAACTGATTGGTGTAGATACAGATGTCGCCAGCAATCCCCAGAGATTTCTCGACGATATCACGCGCACCCAGCTCAGTGTTTTCCAGTAAAGCACGCGCGGCAGCCTGTGCATAAGGACCGCCGGAACCAATCGCGATCAGATCGTTTTCAGGCTGCACGACATCACCATTACCAGTAATGATCAGCGAGGCATTTTCGTCCGCAACGGCTAACAGGGCTTCCAGCTTGCGTAGCATACGGTCGGTACGCCAGTCTTTCGCCAGCTCGACGGCAGCTTTCACCAGATGACCCTGATGTAATTCCAGCTTGCGCTCAAAAAGCTCAAAAAGGGTGAAGGCATCCGCCGTGCCGCCTGCGAAACCAGCGATGACGCGGTCATGGTAGAGGCGACGCACTTTACGCACGTTGCCTTTCATCACGGTGTTGCCCAGAGTGGCTTGTCCATCACCGCCAATGACCACCCGGCCGTTGCGGCGTACGCTTACAATTGTTGTCACGAGTCAGTCCCCGTTTGAAGAAAAAGATCCCCGCATGATTCGGGGCACATTGATTTTATAGATGGGGGAAAGCGTGGGGTTTTTCAACCCCCGCTGGCAAGAGGAATACAGTTTGATGCGCCCGCGCCTTTAAGACGTTGGAGCATGCTGTCTGCGGCAGCCCGATTGTTATAAGGCCCCAGCATAATACGGTTCCAGCCGCCGTTAGAGGTGATGCGGCTTTCGATACCCGCAAACGCCAGCTGTGCTCTCACTGATTCGGCAGGGTCCATGGTTTTGAACGAGCCACACTGAATCGCCCAGCGTTGGACTTTCTCAGCTTTTGGCGCTTCAGGCTGTTTAACCGGCTGTTGCTTCGGCGCTTCCTGTTTTGGTGCTTCTTGTCTTGGAATGTCTTGTCTTGGAACCACAGGCGCCGCTTGCGTGACTACAGGCGCTCGCGTGGTGGGCTGCGTCGTCACGACAGGTGGCTGCTGCATCGATTGGGTCGGTGGCTTAATCGTCACCTGCGAGCGCGGAACCTGCGTCTGGTCGTTATACGGCACTTCGGAAAGCTGCGTTGGCTGACGACGCATATCAGATTGCATCTGCTCCAGCAGCTGGCGCTGTTCGTCCGTCAACTGCACTGGCGACTGAATCTCGCCACCCGCGGAAGGCTCTGTTGGTGTCGTAACGCCCAACTGACGGTTTTCCAGTTCTTTAATGTAGCGCCAGCGTTCTTCCGGCTTGGGTGGCAGTCCGTTACCTTTGCCCACATTCTGATGCGGCAGGACGGGGGAATCGTCGGGTTTATTGTGGGCGATAAAGTACAGACCGCCTGCGAAGGTGACCAAAACGGCAACAGCGAGTGCGACCATCGTTTTGGACGCGCCTGAAGCGTTGCTTTTTTTCCGGCTATTTGTCGTTTTCCGACGCGTTCCTGATGAACGTCCCCGGCTCACGTAGTCTTTTTGTGCCACTGTCGTTTCGCTGTGAATTGATAGGTAAATAATATAATTAGGGGGTCATGTTACTGAACCCTCAAATATTTGACCAGCACCTGAAGTCTTAAAGCCTGTTACGGGCGTAATTCGGTGCGGCGACGCTGTCGCGTATGACCAGCTCACTGGACAACAGACGGGAACCGCTTTGTACCGTGTTACCTTGCAACTGCTCTAAGAGTAGCAGCATTGCCTCGCGTCCGATCTGATAACGAGGCTGGGCGACAGAAGTCAGAGGCGGCCAGCTGTACTGCGCCTGTTCGATATCATCGAAACCGATAACGGAGAGATCGCGCGGGATATCCAGCCCCATCTTTCTGGCCTGCGCCAGCACGCCCAATGCCATGAGGTCGCTATGACAGAAGACCGCGCTGGGCGGCTGAGGATGTTGCATCAGCGCAATCAGGCCGTTAATCCCGGTTTCGTAGGTGAAATCGCCCCGAAAGATATACTGGTTATCGATAAGCATCCCGTTGCGGCGCAGAGCCTGAATGTATCCCTGGAGGCGATATTGACTCAGATGCATGTGCTCTGGACCGGCAATGCAGGCGATGCGCTGATGACCCGCCTGATACAGATAGTGTACGGCTTCAAAGGCGGCGGTCAGGTTATCGATATGCACGGTGGGCAGCGCCAGATCCGGCGAGAACTCATTCGCCATCACCATCGGTGGCAGATTACGCTGCTCTTCCTGGCCTGCGTCAAACGGCAGATTGGAGCCGAGTAACACCATGCCGTCGATCTGCTTGGTAATAATCAGGTCGACGAAGGTTTTTTCTTTCTGATGCTGGTGAGCGCAATCACCAATCAACACCAGATAGCCGTGTTCGGCCGCTGCTTCTTCGATCCCGCGAAATATTTCGGAGAAATAAGGATCGCAGATATCCGGGACGATCGTCAGGATCGTGCGCGATTCGTTACGCTTGAGATTCCTGTTGAGTGCGTGAGGCGAATAGCCAACGGCGATGACGGCCTGCTCGACCTTCCTACGGGTGGTCGCAGAGACTTTCTCTGGGTTCATTAACGTTCGGGATACGGTCGCGGTGGAAACACCCGCTTCATCCGCCACGTCTTTCATCGTCGCCGTGGTGACGCCTTTCTTCTGCTTCAACGCTTTTCTCCTTGCGTCAGCGTTAACTGGCGCTGACTGTCAGCAGAACGCCCTTGTCTACTGACTTTCTATGATTACGGGTAACGCTTTTCGGCGCAGTCAGCCAACTGAATGGCACTCTATCTGAGTGCACGACATGGTCAGGCCCCAGCATATGGCCTGCGCAGACAGTGATAACAGATTGAACGCAGGTTTTGTTGCTTAATTTGCACAGAAAGTGTGATGAATATCGTGTTCTCGACGCCGATCGCAAAAAATGAGTGGTAAGAAACCGAAATGATCTAACAGGAAGCGCTAACCGTCCGTGGGGTCGACATCCAGCATCCATTTTACTTTACGCGCCTGCGGCAGCGTGCCGATTAGCGTCAGTGATGTTCTGACCAGTTTCTGCAATAGCGCTCTGGAGGGGTGCTGTAGCAAGAGCTGCCAGCGGAAGCGTCCCGCGCGTTTGGGTTGTAAAGCGGGCACTGGGCCCAGCAGCCAGAGTGATTCATCCCGCAGCGGGCTCGCTTCCAGCAAATTACGCAACTGCTGGAGGAATAACGCGGCCTGCTGGTTATCGTGATCGTCAGCGCGGAAGAGAATATGACTGGTAAACGGCGGCAGAAAAACGCTTTTCCGTTCAGTCAGCGCCTGGCTGGCAAAGGCATCGTAGCCCTGTTGCAGCAGCGTTTGTAATAGAGGATGTTCCGGGTGGTGAGTTTGTAGCGCCACTTCGCCCGCCTTGCCTGCACGTCCTGCACGACCCGCCACCTGAGTGTAGAGCTGCGCAAAACGTTCGGCTGCGCGGAAGTCGGCAGAGAACAGTGAACCGTCTACATCCAGCAAAGCCACCAGCGTCACGTCAGGAAAGTGATGTCCTTTCGCCAACATCTGTGTGCCGATGAGAAGACGCGCGCCGCCTTGCCTGACCTGCGAGAGCTGCTGCTCAAGCGCCCCTTTACGGCTGGTGGTGTCGCGGTCGATGCGGGTGATCGGGACATCAGGAAAGATCGGCGCAAGACTTTGTTCTAACTGCTCGGTACCCAGACCGACGGGCACCATATTGGTCGAACCGCAGCCGGGGCACTGTTGTGGAACCGGACGCTGGCTGTCGCAGTGGTGGCAGCGCAACATCTTCTGATGCTGATGGTAGGTATAATAGTGATCGCAGCGCTGACACTCGGCAATCCAGCCACATTCGTGGCACATCACCACGGGGGCGAACCCGCGCCGATTGAGGAACAAAATAACCTGATTATCGTTCGTCAGATGGTGGCGGATACGGGTGATCAGCGGTTGGGATAACCCGGCCGTCAGCGGCAGCCCTTTCAGATCGATGACGTGCTGTTTGGCTAGCGCGGCATTGCCCGCTCTTTTGGTCAGATTCAAGCGTCGATACTTGCCGATCTGGACGTTATACAGCGTTTCCAGCGCGGGCGTCGCCGTCCCCATGACGATGGGAATGTCTTCTTCTCTGGCGCGGAAGACCGCCAAATCACGGGCGTGATAGCGCCAGCCTTCCTGCTGTTTGTAGGAGCTGTCGTGTTCTTCATCGATCACGATCAGCCCTAAACGGGCAAAGGGAGTAAATAACGCCGACCGCGTTCCGATAATGATGGCGGCTTCACCGCTGCGGGCGCGTAGCCAGACGGCGAGGCGTTCGCTGTCGTTGAGTGCCGAGTGCAGCACATCCACCGGTGCATTAAACCGTTCGCGAAAGCGGGCGATGGTTTGCGGCGTCAGGCCAATTTCCGGCACTAATACCAGCGCCTGTTTGCCCTGTGCCAACACATTTTCCAGCACGCTGAGATAGACTTCGGTTTTGCCCGACCCGGTGATGCCCGCGAGCAGCCAGGCGGCAAAGTGGTTATCTTCGCTGCGGATCGCGCCGACGGCAGTAGCCTGTTCGGTATTCAAACGCAGTCGGTCGGTTGCCAGACTAAAGCTCTGACGCCAGTCGTGAAGCGTTTGCTCTGCGGCCTGTAATTCGCACAGCCCTTTGCTGCGCAGCGCCTGCAACGCCGTCTCCGTCAGCCCGATTTCGCTCACCTGATGGCGATAAAGCGGCGACTGAAGTAAGGCCGCCAGCGCCTGTTGTTGTTTCGCGGCGCGTTTGAGCGTGCTGAGCGGCGTCGCCCGGCCCTGCTCGGTGGCAAACCACTGCCAGAGCGGCGCGCGGTGTGCAGGTTTCCCCTGACGCAGTAGTATCGGCAACGCGTGGAACAGGACTTCGCCAATCGGATAGTGATAGTACTCGACGGCCCACAGCAAAATGCGCCACAGGCTAGGTGGGAACAGCGGCTGTTCGTCCAGCACGTCGTGCACGGGTTTTAATTGCTCAAGCGGGAGTTCGCTGGTGTTGCTCAGCGCGGTAATAATGCCGATCGCTTTACGGTGACCAAAGGAGACGCTGACGCGCGCGCCGACCTGCGGAGCGATGCCTCCTGCGGGTAGCAAATAATCGAATGTACGTGCCAGCGGCACGGGCAAAGCGACCTGAGCGACAGACATAGCTTCTCCGTGGTAGTCGACGTGATTTGCGTGGCGATCAATGACATAACCGAGCGGTCTGTATCATGCGCGACGCGGGGTGAAAATAACGCAAGGCGCTAGTGTACATGCTGCGAGGGATAATGTGTGGATGCGATTGCATCAGGGTAGCGGATTCTGTATGATTCGCCGCCATTATGCTGTTCGCGAAAATCATTGCGCCGTTTGCATAATGAAACTTACTTATACAACTTTCGTGTGGTGTCTGGCGGAACAGGGCTGGATAGCGACACGGCCTTAACAGAGGTTTCCCCATGAAAAAAGGTATTCACCCGAATTATTCTGCCGTTACTGTAACTTGCTCTTGCGGTAACGTGATCAAAACCCATTCTACTGTGGGTCGTGACCTGAACCTGGACGTTTGTGGCGAATGCCACCCGTTCTACACCGGCAAACAACGTGATGTTGCAACTGGTGGCCGTGTTGACCGCTTCAACAAGCGTTTCTCCGTTCCAGGCGCTAAAAAATAAGTTCTACTGGCCAATTGGTACAGTAACTTTCTGCAAAGGCACCTCTCGGTGCCTTTGTTGTTTCTGGTGGGTCAGTGCTGTTCATCGTGAAGACGAGATTCGCTCTAATGCTGCCTGCGCGAGAAAACCTGAGCGGCTTTTAAATTCAGGATTACTTGCCACGCAACGATCAATTCGGTCAATCAGCGACTTAGGCAGTGTAACGTTAATTTTTTCTGAACCGCCCATTAAACGCGTCACATCGATATCAACAACCGCCCACGTGTACCCAGCGTATTCTGCGCTTTTTGCCAATTGGCCTACTGATGACACGGCGGGAATATCCTGACCCATCTCGATCAGCAGTTCGATATGTCCGGTAATCGCCTCTTTAGCATTCGCGATGGCATCATCTAGCGTATCGCCTGCAGAAAAACAGCCCGGTAGATCTGGCACGGTTACACCGTATGCATGGGTATCGTCGCCTGCTTCAATTGCAATGGGATAAAACATAATTCAGCCTCTTCGAGTCAGCGATGATCATATTCCTGCTTGTTTCCTGATGCTTTTTACCGTACCTATCGGTAAATCCTTCCAGTTAGATAACCCCAATAACTCCATCTGGCAATGTCTTGGGGTTATTGGAGTTATTTTAAGTATACATCTTTCATCCCTGCTGACGTTTTACCAGCATTCCCAGAACGAAGAGGCCGCCCAATCCCGCGGTAATAATCCCGATGGGCAATTCCTGAGGGGCCAGTAGCTGCCGGCTGAGCCAATCGCCGCCGCACAGCAGTATCGCACCCAGCACGGCGGTCATCGGCAGAAGCTTCTTGTGCAGTACACCGCTCAACGGGCGAGCCAGATGGGGAATCATCAGGCCGATAAAACCAATCACGCCAGTCAGCGCGACCAGCAGAGACGTGGCGAACGCGCAGCAGATGAAAATTTCCACTCGTACGCGAGACAGGTTCACCCCCATTGAGGCGGCTGTTTGCCCGCCAGCGAGCAGGGCGTCGAGCGCGCGCCAGCGCAGGGCGGTAAGGCCGAATAGCAGCAGGACGCTGAACACCGCAAAAGGTAACGTGTCCCAACGGGCAAGGCCCAACCCACCCAGCGACCAGAAAAGAATCGAGCTGGCGGCCCGCTGATCGCCGGAAAACACCAAATAATTTGTCAGCGCGCCGAACAGAAACGAGATTGCCAATCCGCAGATAATCAGGCGCTCTGCGCCCCGCGCCTGTTGCAGCAGAAACAGCACGGTCACGGCGACAGCCGATAAGATACCGCCGCAGAAGGCTGCCATCGGCAACGCCCAGTCACCGAGTTGCTCACCAAAGCGGGTGATGACGGCGACCGCACCTGCGGAGGCGCCGGCAGACAGGCCAAACAGAAACGGGTCTGCCAGATCGTTGCGGGTTGCCGTTTGCAAAAAGGCCCCGACCATCGCTAACCCCGCGCCGCACAACGCTGCCAGCAGGCTGCGGGGAATACGCAGTTCCAGAATGATGCGTGACGTCATCGGCGAGACGTCCGCCGCCGATAGTCCCAACACGCTGGCGACCTGCTTGAGGGGGATCGTCGTGCTGCCTGTCGCAATATTTAACAGCATCAGCCCAGCCAGTATCAGCAGCGCGATAACGAAGGTCACGGCATAACGTGAAGACGTTGGGCTCACTTAAAGGCATCCGGGTAGAGTGCGTGCGCCAGTTTATCGACGGCAGCGATATTCGCCGGTCCCGGCGTGAGCTCTGCATATTGCAGCTTTAGATAGCGATGCTGTTGTACGGCGGGGGTAAATTTCATCAGCGGATGTGATTCCAGAAAGCGTCTTAACGCATCTGCACCGTTGCCTGTCTGGTAATCCAGCAAAATGATAAAGTCAGGCTCGCGTGCTGCCACGCTTTCCCACGATGTCGAAGCCCAGCTCGTCTCCATATCGTCCATCACGTTCTTGCCGCCCGCCGCTTCAATGATGGCGGTTGGCATGGCAAATTTCCCGCTGGTAAACGGCTTATCGTCGCCAGAGTCATACAGAAAAACCGTCTGCTTTGGCTGATTGCCAATACGGGTTTGCAGTTCGGCAATATGCTGTTTCCAGCCGTCAATCTGTTCCTGAGCCTGTTCCTGCTTACCGAAGATTTTCCCCAGTTTCAGCATGTCGCCGTAGAGCAGATCCATGCTGGCTCGCGGCCGCTGTTTCTGCTGTTCGGTGAAAACGCAGCTTTCGCTGAGTACCAGTGTCTGGATGCCGTATTTTTTCAGCGATTGCGGTGTGACTTCGCCACCGACTTTCATGCCGTAGTTCCACCCTGCAAAGAAGAAATCCGGGTGTACGGCCAGCAGGTTTTCCAACGTCGGATATTTTGCTGCCAGTTCAGGGATCGTGCCCTGCTGCTTGATAAAGTCTGGGGGCGCTTTATACCAGCCAGTGATCCCCGTCAGCCCGACAATATCTTTTTGCAGCCCAAGTGCAAACGCCATCTCCGTCATGTTCAGGTCATGAATAACGGCTCGCTGCGGCGGCTGGATGAAGGTCAGCGGTTGCCCACAGCTGTCGACCGTGACCGGAAAACCTGAGGCGTGTACCCAGCATGACGTCAATGCTAGCAGTCCAGACAGAAGCGTTATTTTCATCATGGTTCCTTAGTGCAGTTCAGGGGCTTCAAAGATGCGAATAGGCGAACCGTTTATCGGATGTGGCACCGTAAAGCTCTCCATCCCAAATACGGATTTCACGCAGTCGGCGCTCAGCGCGTGTGCAGGCGTTCCCCAGCGGAGTAGCGATCCCTGCTGCAAAACAGCGACACGGTCGGCAAAGGGGGTGATCAGCGGCAGATCGTGCAGCACCGCCAGCGTTGAAATACCGCGTTTCCGCACGAGAGATAGCAGCTGTGCACGCGCCAATGGATCGAGATGGTTAGTGGGTTCATCCAACAGCAGGAGCTGCGGTGTTTGTGCAAAAGCACGCGCCAGCGCGGCGCGTTGACGTTCTCCACCGGAGAGCGTGCCCAGCAGGCGGTGGCGCAGCGGTAATAATCCGGTATCGTCCAGCGCTTCTTCGATGAGCTGGCGATCGTACGCAGGCGTGCTGAATCCGTGGTGGGGAATTCGCCCTAAGGCGACGTACTCCGCGACCCGCAGGCGCAGATCTGGTGCATCGTTCTGCGCCAAAATCGCGATGCGCTTTGCTCGCTCATGGCGGCTGAGTGTATTCAGCGGTTGCCCATTCAGGTAGATGTGCCCCGTCGTTGTGCCGAGCTCGCTGGTTAACACGCGTAGCAGCGTGGATTTACCGCTGCCGTTGGGCCCAACCAGCGCCAAACGTTCACCCGCCTGCATGGACAGCGAAATATCACTGAGCCTCGGCGCACGATTGGCATCGGCAACGGAAACATGGTGAAGCTGTAGCAGCACGGGTTTACTGGAGAGAAGCTCTGTCATGATGCGGGCATATCACCGTTATAGGTTAAAAATGATATGTTATAACATAACAAATTAAATGCAATCCCGATTCACAATGTGAGTGGAAGAGGAAGCGATCGGAAGAAGCGCGAGCGGTGGAGGTTCGAGGTTGTAGAGGTTAACGAAGAGTGATGTGTTGAGCGGGATGCACTGCATAGCAAAACCCCGCCGGAGAAGGCGGGGTTCGCTAGAAAATTGACAGCGTAAGCGCGATCAGTATTCCCACGTATCCGGGTCGATACCCATTTCACGCATGATGATTTTCGCGGCTTCAGGAATTTCATCGCTGCGTTCTTTACGCAGGTCTTCGTCATTCGGTAACGGTTGACCTGTGAACGCGTGCAGGAACGCCTCGCACAGCAGTTCGCTGTTGGTGGCATGGCGCAGGTTGTTCACCTGACGACGCGTGCGTTCGTCAGTTAGTATCTTTAATACTTTCAATGGGATAGATACTGTTATCTTCTTGACTTGCTCGCTTTTTTTACCGTGTTCAGCGTAAGGGCTGACATACTCGCCGTTCCACTCAGCCATGGGATACCTTAAAAATTAATCTAATGAAGACAGCATCTGTCATGAAATGCCACAATTCTAGCGGTTATTATGCTTATGCTCAATCTATACGCAAAGAAGTTTAGATGTCTAGATGTGTTGACGTCTATTAAAACTGCGTTTACTCTTAAGTTCCTATCTTTTCAGCCTCCAGCCAGGAAATGAGCCGATGACGCGTAAACAAGCAACGATCGCAGTCCGCAGCGGGTTAAATGATGATGAGCAGTATGGCTGCGTCGTCCCACCCATTCACCTTTCCAGCACGTATAACTTTACCGGATTCAACCAGCCACGCGCACATGACTATTCGCGTCGCGGTAACCCCACGCGTGATGTTGTGCAGCGTGCGCTTGCCGAATTGGAAGGCGGTGCGGGTGCGGTAATGACGAGCAGCGGGATGTCGGCGATTATGCTGGTTTGCACGGTGTTCCTGCGCCCCGGCGATCTGCTGGTGGCACCGCATGATTGCTACGGCGGCAGCTATCGTCTGTTTGACAGCCTGAGCAAGCGCGGCGCGTTTCGCGTCAAATTTGTCGATCAAAGTGACACCGATGCGCTCAACGCAGCATTGGCAGAAAAGCCGAAGCTGGTGCTGGTGGAAAGCCCGAGCAATCCGCTGCTGCGCGTCGTGGATATTGCCGCAATTTGTCAGGCCGCGCGTGAAGCGGGAGCGGTCAGCGTGGTGGATAACACCTTCCTGAGCCCGGCGTTGCAGAAGCCGCTGGAGCTGGGTGCCGATCTGGTGGTGCATTCATGTACCAAGTACCTGAATGGTCACTCTGACGTGGTGGCGGGTGCGGTGATCGCCAAAGATGCCGATACCATTACTGAACTGGCCTGGTGGGCGAACAATATCGGCGTTACAGGCGCGGCGTTTGACAGCTATCTGCTGCTACGTGGCCTGCGTACCCTATCGCCACGTATGGCGGCCGCTCAGCGTAATGCGCAACAAGTGGTTGAATTCTTACAGACGCAGCCGTTGGTGAAGGCGCTTTACCATCCTTCACTGCCGAACAATCCCGGCCATGATATTGCCCGCCGTCAACAATCTGGCTTTGGCGCTATGCTAAGTTTTGAGTTGGATGGAGATGAAGACACGCTGCGCCGTTTTCTGGCATCGCTGGAGCTGTTCACACTGGCGGAATCACTGGGCGGAGTGGAAAGCCTCATCTCTCATGCGGCAACGATGACGCATGCCGGCATGGCGCCAGAAGCGCGTGCCGCAGCGGGTATCTCTGAAACATTACTGCGTATTTCCACCGGCATTGAAGACGGCGATGATCTGGTTGCCGATCTGGATCGTGCGTTTCAAGCCGCAGCCAAGAGGTAAGAATGAGTGCATTAGGAGTAGCGCCATCGGTAACGGGCCGACAGCTGCATAAGTTTGGCGGTAGCAGTCTGGCCGATGTGAAGTGTTACCTGCGCGTAGCCGGTATTATGGCGGAGTATAGCCACCCCGGTGATTTGATGGTGGTATCTGCCGCAGGCAGTACCACAAACCAGCTGATTAGCTGGTTGAAACTGAGCCAGAGTGATCGTCTGTCGGCGCATCAGGTTCAGCAGGCATTACGCCGCTACCACAGTGAACTGATTGCCGGGCTTCTGCCTGCGCAAGAGGCAGAGGCGCTGACCGCTCAGTTTATCCGCGATCTGGAGCGTTTGGCTGCGCTGCTGGATGGCAAGATGACGGATGCCGTCTACGCCGAAGTGGTCGGGCACGGTGAAATCTGGTCGGCTCGCCTGATGTCCGCGGTGCTGAATCATCGGGATATGAATGCCGCCTGGCTGGATGCGCGCGATTTTCTCTGTGCGGAACGCGCCGCGCAGCCGCAGGTGGATGAAGGCCGCTCCTGGCCGCTGTTGCAACAATATCTGACGCAACACGCAGGTCAGCGTTTAGTGGTAACCGGTTTTATCAGCCGTAATGACGCGGGTGAAACGGTGTTGCTGGGGCGCAACGGCAGTGACTATTCCGCCACACAAATTGGTGCGCTGGCAGGCGTTGAGCGTGTAACCATCTGGAGCGACGTCGCCGGGGTATATAGCGCCGATCCGCGCAAAGTGAAAGATGCTTGCCTGTTGCCACTGCTGCGACTGGATGAAGCCAGTGAACTGGCACGTCTGGCGGCACCAGTCTTACATACGCGTACCTTACAGCCCGTTTCCGGCAGCGATATTGATCTGCAACTGCGTTGCAGCTATCAGCCTGAACAAGGGTCGACGCGTATTGAACGCGTGCTGGCCTCGGGGACGGGTGCCAAAATTGTCACCAGCCATGATGACGTGTGCCTGATTGAAGTTCAGGTTCCTTCTGAACACGATTTCGCGCTGCTGCAAAAAGAAGTCGAACAGCTTCTGAACCGTGCGCAGCTGAAACCGCTGGCGATCGGCGTTCATCAGGATCGTAACCTGCTGCAACTGTGCTACACCTCCGAAGTGGTGGATAGCGCGCTGCAACTGCTGGCACAGGCCGCGTTACCCGTTGAGCTCAACCAGCGCGACGGGCTGGCGATGGTCGCGATGGTTGGCGCTGGCGTGGGTAAAAACCCGCTGCACAGCCACCGTTTCTATCAGCAGTTGAAAGATCAGCCGATTGAATTTGTTCGCCAGGCCGATGATGGCATCAGTTTGGTGGCGGTGCTGCGCGTTGGTCCGACGGAGCATTTGATCCGTGGGCTGCACCATTCGCTGTTCCGGGCAGAAAAACGTATCGGGTTAGTGCTGTTTGGCAAAGGGAATATTGGTTCACGCTGGCTGGAACTGTTTGCACGTGAGCAGAGCAATCTGTCTGCACGTACCGGTTTTGAGTTTGTGCTGGCTGGTGTGGTGGACAGTACGCGCAGCCTGTTGAACTATGATGGACTGGATGCCAGCCGTGCGTTGGCTTTCTTCGAAAGTGAAGCGCAAGAGCGGGATGGTGAAGATCTGTTCCTGTGGATGCGTGCACATCCCTTCGATGATTTGGTAGTGCTGGACGTCACCGCCAGTGAATCGGTCGCCGATCTGTATCTGGATTTCGCCAGCTATGGTTTCCACGTGATCAGCGCTAACAAACTGGCGGGTGCATCCGGCGGCAATAACTATCGCCAGATCCGCGACGCGTTCGCGAAAACGGATCGTCACTGGCTGTATAACTCGACCGTCGGCGCAGGGTTGCCGGTCAACTTTGCGGTACGCGATCTGCGAGAAAGCGGTGACAGTATTCTGGCGATTAGCGGGATTTTCTCCGGCACGCTTTCCTGGCTGTTCTTGCAGTTTGACGGCACTGTACCGTTCACCGAACTGGTCGATCAGGCTTGCCAACAAGGGCTGACCGAGCCGGATCCGCGTGTTGACCTCTCTGGTCAGGACGTCATGCGTAAGCTGGTGATTCTGGCGCGTGAAGCGGGCTATGACATCGAACCGAGTCAGGTTCGGGTTGAGTCGCTGGTGCCGCCGGGCTGTGAACAGGGTTCTGTCGATTACTTCTTCGAGAACGGCGATTCGCTGAACGAGCAAATGCTGCGCCGTCTGGAAGCGGCACAGGAAATGGGCTTGGTTCTGCGTCACGTCGCACGCTTTGACAGCAATGGTAAAGCGCGCGTGGGCGTTGAAGCAGTTCGCCCCGATCATCCGCTGGCCTCGCTGCTGCCGGGTGATAACGTGTTTGCGATTGAAAGCCGCTGGTATCGGGATAACCCGCTGGTTATCCGTGGGCCGGGCGCGGGGCGCGATGTCACTGCTGGTGCGCTTCAATCTGACCTAAACCGTCTGGCGCAGTTACTGTAAATCTGCTGTAAGCGCAACCTACCGTTGGCCGTCTCCGCGTATGGGGAGATGGCCAATACTCAAGAGACTCATTCCCTCGTTTCCCTTCTCGCTAAAAAATTTCCACCGCTATTTTCCCCATCAGTCGTGTCATTGAAATGTCACAGTGACAACACGCCACTGACACGATGTCACCGCACAATCAGCGCATTGTTTGATTATCGTGGAATGCACAGCTGTGCAAAAAACAACTTCCTCTGCGGCAGCCCCGCACATTGTCATCGACCACCTACATGTTGGATACGGCACGACCGCCGTATTGAACGATATCCATCTGGAGATTGCGCAGGGCGAATTCGTGGCGTTGCTCGGTTCGTCAGGATGTGGCAAGACGACGTTACTGCGTACGGTCGCTGGGTTCTCGTCACCGCGTGCGGGGACGATTCGCGTTAACGGGCAGGATATGACGCAAGCGCCGCCAGAGAAACGCGGAATGGCGTTGGTGTTTCAGAGCTACGCGCTGTGGCCGCACATGACGGTGGCACAGCATATTGCCTACGGACTGCGTTTGCGCCGCGTCCCGCGTGCGGAAATTGCCAGCCGCGTGGCGGAACTGGAAACCATGCTTGGGTTGACGGGCCTGAGCGCCCGTAAGCCCGCAGAACTGTCCGGTGGACAGCGTCAGCGAGTTGCCTTGGGGCGTGCACTGGCGGTACGGCCCGATATTCTGCTGCTGGACGAACCGCTCTCCAATCTGGACGCCCGCATTCGTCTACAGCTGCGTGATGAGATTCGTGCGCTGCAACAGCGGCTGGGATTGACCGCGATCCACGTGACGCACGATCGAGAAGAAGCAATGGTGATGGCGGACCGCATCGTGATTTTGAATCAGGGTCGCATCATGCAGGCGGGCAGCCCGCAAGAGGTGTATCACCATCCGGCCAGTTCGTTTGTCGCGGCGTTTATGGGCGCGGAAAATCGGCTGGTGCTGGAAGCGCGCTATGACGGCGATACGCTGATGATTCCCGGTGATGCCGAAAGCCATTCGCTGGTGCCAGCGAATACGTCGCTACCGCCCGGCGCGATAGAAGCGCGTTTTCGTGCGGAAGCCGCTTGTCTTTACGATCCGGCGGACGTCCCGCTCATCCAGCCCGGCATGTTGATGCGCTACGGCACGGTACAAGCACAAAGCTACCCCGGCGGATACTGGCTGCATACGATTTCCAGCGGCACCTGGCGGATACAGGTTCATGCGTCGCATCCCTTTGCCATCGGGCAGCGGGTTGCGGTGCAGATCCCTGCCGAGGCGCTGTTTCTTTTCCCGCTGGCAGAAGAGGTGACATCTTCGACGGCGGTACCGGATACCACTTCATTTTATTCCCCGCTTCCCGGCCTGACGGCCTGATCCTGAATTGGAGACCAATGATATGAAACGCATTTTTGCTGCAACGCTGATGATGAGTACGCCGCTGGCGGCAGTACAGGCACAGGAATTAACGGTGTTGACGGCGGGTGACCAAAACATGGTCGACTATGTCAATGAATATCTGGGGCCGCTGTTTGAGAAGCAGCATCCCGGCGTAAAAGTACGTGCCGTCGGTACCGGACCAGGTGATGCGGGGTCACAGAAGATTCTTGAGCGCTTCAATGCGCAGCAGGCCGCTGGTGCCAAAGTCTGGGACACCGATGTGGCGGTTGTACACGAGAAATTTGTCAGCCCGATGGTGCAAAAGGGCGACCTGCTGAAATATCGCGATGATATTGCCAGCGGCAAGCTGGTCAGCATGGCTGCCGCAGATAAAGCCATGGGCACAGATGTGAAAGGCTACGTTATGCCGATGTTCAGCAGCCAGACAGCGCTGGCCTATAACCCCAGCATGGTCGCGAATCCGCCTAAAAGCTATGACGAAATCCAGCAGTGGGCTGCCGCGAATCCGAAGATGTTCGGCTACAACGGCATTAAGGGCGGCGCATCGGGCGTGAGCTTCGTCATGGGCTGGATTTACGCTTACGGCGGTGATGCCCAGAAGCTGATGAACGGACCGTTTGATGAGGCGGAAGCGAAGAAATGGCAACCGGCGTTTGAGCGCCTGAAAGCCTTTAACAAGAACGTGACGTTGACGCCGGGCAACGCTGGCACACTCGATATGCTGAGCCGTGGCGAAATCGCAATGGGGCCTGTGTGGGTCGACATGTTCTATTCCTGGAAAGCGAGCGGACAGCTGCCGGACAATTTCAAATTGCTGTTGCCTGCGCCCGGTATGCCGGGGCAGCCGATGCACTATGTCATCCCTGCACAGGCACCAAACCGCGAACTGGCTAAACAGTTTGTCGAACTGGCAACCAGCGCCAAAGTGCAGGCCGAAGGGATTGTGGAACGCTTTAACTGGTATCCGGGGATCGATGCCAAGTACGTTGAGGCAGAGTTGAAGCCCGCTGTCTGGCAGCGTCTGTTCACGGATGTGACGCCTGATGAACTGGCGAGCAAAGGCAAGACGTTCCCTATCGCGCCTTATCACACTGCGATTTTGAACGCCTATGAGCAGGCGATGGCGAAGTAATAACTTATACACCTAGTACCACATGCGCTCTGGCGGGATGAAGTCAGAGCGCGGAGACATTCATGTTGCAAGTATCCCAATTCTCTTCCCGACTGGCGGGTATCGCGCTTGTGCTACCCGCGCTGGCGGTGGTGGCTGTCTGTTTTATCACGCCGCTGGGGCTGTCGGTTGGGGGCGCTTTTGTCAGTCAAAATGGCGTGGGCATTGATAATTTTGTCACGGCATTAACGCTGTATCTGCCCGATATTCTGTTTACCTTACTGATTGTGAGCCTCGCGACGCTGCTGATTGGCCTGCTATCCGTCATGATCGGCGGCTACCTGACGCTGGGGGAAAGTCCGCGCATGGTAGCACTGCTGCGCTGGGTCTATCGCTGGCCGCTGTTTATCCCGTTTATCGTGACCGGGCAAATTTTACGCACGTTTCTGGCCAAGAACGGCTGGTTGAATGGCGCTCTGGATACGCTCGGCATTGTCGATATGGCCAGCGCCAGCAACTGGCTGGACTGGCGCGGTATCGTGTTTGCCTTCGTCTGGAAACAGACGCCGTTTGTGGCGCTGCTGGTCGCTGGTGCGATGGCATCGCTGGATCGCACGATGATCGAGTCTGCCCGTAACTTAGGCGCATCGCGCTTACGCATTCTGTGTGAAATTGTGGTGCCTCAGGTTGGGCAAACGCTGCTCACCGGACTCATTCTCTCTTTCGTCACCATGATGTCGGTGCTGTCTGTACCGATGATGATCAATGCCCAGTCGCCGACGATGCTAACCGCCAACATTGCCTTCCGCATTAACGCCTACGGCGATTACGGCGTGGCGAATGCCTTGGGGGTGATTTCCCTGCTGATGACCGGTTTGTTTGCCGTGATTTATCTCCGCCTGAATATGAGGGAGAAGGCATGAAGAACGTACTGTGGTGGATCCCGAGAATGCTGATTCTGGGGACGCTCATCTTCTTGATCTTTGGGCCCTTGGCTAACCTCCTGCTGTGGTCGGTGGCGGAAAAATGGTTCTATCCTCACCTGCTGCCCAATGAGTGGGGCTTCGCCTTCTGGGAGCGGGTATTTTCACCGCGCGGCGTAGCCTGGGAAGCGCTGGGGAATAGCGTGATGGTAGCGGTGTTCACGGTGCTGGCCTCGCTGTTGCTGGCGATTCCGGCGGGGTATGCGCTGGCGCGTCTGCCGCTGCCTGCCCGTGGCTTGATACTGCTGGTCTTCCTCATCCCGCAGGCGTTTCCGAATCTGACGGTGTACGTCAACATCGCCCGTCTGTTCTATCAGTGGGGGCTGAACGGCACGCTGCTGGGCGTGGTGCTGGTTCACACGGTTCATGGTCTGGTCTTTGCGGTCTGGATCGCCTCGGCGGCGTTCTCGGCGGTGGGGCGTGAAATGGAGCAGGCGGCGCGCTCAATTGGTGCCGGGCCGTGGCGTGCTTTTGTCGATATTACCCTGCCGCTGGCTATGCCGGGGTTGATGGCATCGGCGATCTTCGTTTTCCTCGAATCGCTGGATGAGTTTACCGGCAGCTATTTTGTAGGCGCACCGGATGTGCAGATGATGCCACTGTTGCTCTATACCGCGGGAGCGGGCGGTAACTATCAGATCGCTTCCATTACCGCGCTGGTGCTGCTGATTCCTTCTGTGCTGTTCATGCTGGTGGTGGAACGTTTTTTGAAAGCCGACGTAATGGCAAGGATAGGGAAATGACGGCAGGTAAACAGGGCTACGTTAGTGCACAGGATGTTGCTCGTCGGGCTGGTGTATCGCGCTCGGCGGTGTCCCGCAGTTTTACCCCCGGCGCCAGCGTGTCGGCTGCCACTTATGCCAAAGTGATGACGGCGGCGCAGGAGCTAGGCTATCAGGTTAACGATCTGGCACGCGGCCTGCTGGCGAACAGCAGCCGTCTGGTGGGGCTGGTGGTGACGCACCCCGAGGTCGGGTTTCGTGCCAATTTGGTTGCAGAGCTGTCGCAGGCGTTAATCCAACGCGGCTCGATTCCCGTTCTCATCAATACTGGTCATGTGCGGGAAGCGATGGCCGCCGCGCGTTCGATTCTGTTTGGTCACCGTGCGGAAGCGACGATTGTGCTTTCCGGCTCGCCGCCAAAAGAATTTGTCGAGCTGGCGCAGTTAAACGGCCAGCCGCTGATTGTCATTGGGCGGCACGAACCCGCGTGTGACAGCGTACACATTGATAATGACACCGCCGCGCGTATGGCGGCGCGGCTGTTTGCCTCATCGGGCAGAACGCGTCTGGCTCTGGCCGGAGCAGCTTCGGCAACGCCCAATATCATCGAGCGTGAACAGGCGTTTTGTGAAGAGGCGCGTTTGTTAGGGCTGCCCGTCGCTGTGGTGCGCGGTGATGATACCGATTATGACGACGGGCTGGCAGTGGGGCAGATGCTCTTTTCGCTTCCCGAAGCTATCAGACCGGATGCGGTGTTCTGCGTTAACGATTTAGTGGCGTTCGGCGTGATCGATCGCGCAAAGCAGTGCGGACTCGCCGTTCCGCAGGATCTCATGGTGATCGGATTTGATGATATTCCGGCCGCAGGGTGGGATGCCTATGCGTTGACGACATTTCGTCAGGATCCCGCAACGATGGCGGCACAGGCGTTGGCGTTGCTCGACCGACGCCAGTCTCAAGTACAAGAACCCGCATGTCGAGCGAAAGTGGCTGCCCCGCTAATCCGCCGCCAGTCAGCGTAACGGCACTGGCAGGCAATAGCGCGTGGATAGTGAAACCGAGGATAAATATGAAACTGATTCAACTTTCCGACCTCCATTTGACCGCACAAGGCGGCAACTTGCATGGCCGTGACCCAGAACAGCAACTGACAGCGGCGATTGCCGATATTAACGCATACCATCGCGATGCCGATCTGGTAGTCATCTCCGGCGATCTGTCCGATGACGGCAGTGCGGCATCTTATGCGTTTCTGGCCTCGGCGCTGGCTGAACTCCAGCTTCCCTGGCGTGTGACGATGGGGAATCACGACGACAGAGAGACGTTTTTAGCCCAGTTTCCGACGCTGGCGGATGAAAACGGATTTGTACAGAACGTGACGGCAGTGGGGGATGATTGCGTCATTCTGCTGGATTCGTTGCAGGCCGGTGAGGTAGGTGGAACACTGTGTTCAGCGCGGTTGGCGTGGCTGGAGCAACAGCTTCAGGCTGCGGAAGGCAAGAATGTGTTCCTGTTCCTGCATCACCCTCCGATGTCGATCGGGCTTCCGGCGCTGGATAACGTTCGATTGGCTCCCGAAGCGGCAGATGCGCTGTATCAGGTGTGTCACCGTTTCGGCAATGTACGGCATATTTCCGCGGGGCACGTGCATCGGCCTGCTAGCGGCAACTGGCGAGGCATATCGTTCAGCACGATACGCGGCACCAATCACCAGTCCGCGCTGCGCTTTGCTCCGGGATTTGAGGTCAGTCTGGAAGCTCCGCAGTACGCCATTTTTCTGACGACGGAAGAAGGGCATACCATACATTTTCACGATTTCCCCTGCGGTTGACGGCGTATCCCCCTTTCGTTTATGTAGCCTGAGAGACGGTTTCGTGCGCCACAATCCCGCCATTTTCATGCTACCTCGTAGCACACGCCCGACACGGGGCGGCTCAGCGCCGCTCGCCCCGTGACCCCTGGCTTTCCGGCGTGAATTATGCCGCTGCGCGGTGCCTTCGTCGGGATCGGACTTTACGGACCGCTTGCGACACGCTCCCGACGTGGCGCAAGCTTTCGCCGCGTCCTTGCGGCTAATCCTAAGCCCGTACTCTCCTCAGCATAATTTTTTACGCCGGATAACGGCAAAACCCACGACATCTCTGGGTTTGCGTATAAAAGTTACCACGCCTGAACCATCATGAACTTTCTTCATTTACCGTGAGTAATCATCACGGCTTGTCGTGCTGAAAAACGTTGACTCTTTAAGCGGATTACGTCATTTTCTATATAGACGTCTAAACGTATAGACGTGTAGCGAATGATAATAACAGTCACGGTCAATGGGGTAGCAGGTATGAGCTTTTTTCACGCAAACCAGCGGGAAGCGCTGAATCAAAGTCTGGCGGAATTACAGGGACGCATTAATGTGTCATTCGAATTTTTCCCGCCGCGTACCAGCGATATGGAAGACACCCTGTGGAGTTCTATTGATCGACTGAGCAGCCTGAAACCCAAGTTTGTTTCCGTGACTTACGGGGCGAATTCTGGCGAGCGTGACCGTACTCACAGCATTATCAAAACGATTAAAGAGCGTACCGGCCTGGAAGCGGCACCTCACCTGACCTGCATCGATGCCTCACGCGAACAGCTGCGTGAAATCGCTCAGGATTACTGGGAGAGCGGTATCCGCCATATTGTCGCGCTGCGCGGCGACTTGCCTCCAGAAGGTGGCAAACCGGACATGTACGCGGCGGATCTGGTTTCCCTGCTGAAAGAGGTCGGTGATTTCGATATTTCCGTTGCCGCCTATCCTGAAGTACACCCTGAAGCGAAAAGCGCGCAGGCTGACCTGATTAACCTGAAACACAAGATTGATGCTGGCGCGAATCGCGCTATCACACAGTTCTTTTTCGACGTAGAAAGCTATTTGCGGTTCCGTGACCGCTGTGTAGCGACGGGCATCGATGTGGAAATTGTGCCGGGCATTCTGCCGGTTTCGAACTTCAAGCAGTTGCAAAAATTTGCCACGATGACCAACGTCCGTGTGCCGAACTGGATGACGAGCATGTTTGACGGCCTGGATAACGATCCAGAAACCCGCAAAATGGTGGGGGCGTCTATCGCCATGGATATGGTGAAAATTCTCAGCCGTGAAGGCGTAAAAGATTTCCATTTCTATACGCTGAACCGCGCGGAGCTGAGCTATGCGATTTGCCATACGCTGGGCGTCCGCCCTGATGTAGCACGCTGAGGCGACACGCAAGATTTCAGGAAGAAAGAGGCCGCAACGCGGTGACGAAGAGTAACGGTATTGGAATACCTTTCAACGTCACTTACGGCGGCTCTGAAAAGGAGGAGTCTCAGGGATGAGATTCCTATTCATGCAATTCGACTGACCGCTACTGACCGATTCAATGATTATCTCCAGTGCCTGTTTTTATCTCTTATCCCGTTTTTATCGCTAGTCGTTCCTATAAATACCCGTTTCTATTATTCATAACAGTACGATGACCGCTCGGCGGCGTTATGAATCATCCCCCTGACTATTCGAATCCTATATTTCTCTCCGCTTATTTCTATACCGTTAATGGTTTTGCCTGCTGGTCAGATTTCCCGGTGTCGATCGCGGGAGTATCGTTGACTAATACACACAAAATGCTGTCGCTGCCAAATCGCTTGAAGATGTCAGTCTGCTTGTTATAGCGTGGCGGAAAGTGTGTAGGTATGCCCAAGTGGTACCGAAATCGTAAAAATATTGTTTTATTCCTGTAGAAATAAATAGATACGCTTTGGTGGGATATATTATTCATTTTGGATGTTGATAGGGATTATCGTTCATTGATATCCTATTTATCGCTGTTAGCTATCATGATAAGGAGAATAATAATGAATATTCGGGACTTAGAGTATCTTGTCGCGCTGGCAGAACATCGTCACTTTCGGCGTGCGGCAGATTCCTGCCATGTGAGTCAGCCAACACTCAGTGGACAGATTCGTAAACTGGAAGATGAACTCGGCGTGATGCTGCTGGAACGAACCAGTCGTAAGGTCTTGTTTACGCAGGCTGGGCTGCTGCTGGTCGAGCAGGCACGAACGGTATTACGCGAGGTCAAAGTATTAAAAGAGATGGCGAGCCAGCAGGGTGAAACCATGTCCGGGCCGCTGCACATTGGCCTGATCCCCACCGTGGGGCCTTATCTGCTGCCACAAATCATTCCGATGCTGCATCGCACGTTTCCCAAACTCGAAATGTACCTGCACGAAGCGCAAACCCATCAGCTGCTGGCCCAGTTGGACAGCGGTAAGCTGGACTGCGCCATTCTGGCGATGGTGAAAGAGTCCGAAGCTTTTATCGAAGTTCCCCTCTTCGACGAGCCGATGAAGCTGGCGATTTACCAGGATCATCCTTGGGCGAACCGCGAACGCGTGGCGATGTCCGATCTGGCGGGTGAAAAACTGCTGATGCTGGAAGACGGCCACTGCCTGCGCGATCAGGCGATGGGCTTCTGTTTTCAGGCGGGAGCGGATGAAGATACGCATTTCCGGGCGACCAGTCTGGAGACGCTGCGCAATATGGTCGCAGCCGGAAGCGGTATTACGCTGCTGCCAGCATTGTCGGTGCCACGTGAGCGTGAACGCGACGGCGTCTGCTATTTGCCGTGCTATAAGCCGGAGCCCAAGCGCACTATCGCGCTGGTGTATCGCCCCGGTTCACCGCTGCGCGGACGTTATGAGCAACTTGCTGATACCATCCGCGAGCATATGCAGGGCTATATGGAAACCCTGTCAAAATAAGCGGTTAAGCCCGTTCAGCGCGGCTACACGGTACGCTTCTGCCATGGTTGGATAGTTGAAGGTGGTATTAACGAAATATTCGATAGTATTGCCTTCACCTTTCTGTTCCATGATGGCCTGCCCGATGTGGATAATCTCAGCGGCGCGCTCACCAAAGCAGTGAATACCCAGAATCTGTTTCGTTTCACGGTGAAACAGAATCTTCAAGCTCCCCACATTCATCCCAACAATCTGCGCCCGTGCCAGATGTTTGAACTGTGCCCGCCCGACTTCATAAGGCACTTTCATCGCGGTGAGCTCTTGCTCGGTTTTCCCCACGGAGCTGATTTCCGGGATGGTATAAATGCCGGTTGGGATATCTTCGATCAGATGCGCGCTGGCATCGCCTTTGATAATCGCCTGTGCGGCAAGCCGCCCCTGATCGTACGCTGCTGATGCCAGGCTCGGATAGCCAATGACATCGCCGATGGCATAAATATGCGCCAGCGCCGTCTGGTACATGCTATTGACCTTGAGCTGGCCGCGACTGTCGGTGCTCAGGCCAATATTCTCCAGCCCCAGCGTTTCCGTGTTCCCCGTGCGTCCGTTGGCATAAAGCAGGCAGTCTGCCTTCATCTTTTTGCCTGACTTCAGGTTAACGATCACGCCGTCAGACAGCCCTTCAATACTCTCGAACTCTTCGTTGTGGCGAATCACCACGCCGTTGTTCCAGAAATGGTAAGACAGGGCATCCGACATTTCCTGATCGAGAAAGGCCAGCAGCCTATCGCGGGTATTGATTAAATCGACCTTCACGCTCAGGCCGCGAAAGATAGAGGCGTATTCGCAGCCGATAACGCCCGCGCCATAAATGATGACGTGCTGAGGCTCGTGGTCGAGTTGCAGAATCGAGTCGCTGTCATAAATGCGTGGGTGGTCGAAGTCGACTTCTGCCGGATGATACGGACGTGAACCGGTCGCGATAATGATATTCGCGGCGGTCAGCGTTTCATGGGTATTGTCTGGGTAGTGAACGGCAATCGTGTGTGCATCGATGAAGCTGGCTTCACCAGAAAACAACTCGCACTGATTACGCTCATAGAATCCTTGTCGCATACGGGTTTGCTGACCAATGACGCTGTCGGCGTGGCGCAGGATATCGGAAAATGAGGAGCGAATAATGCGGGAGTTGTCACTGTAGAGGGGGTTTTGATTGAACTCGATAATACGGCTGACGGCGTGGCGGAGGGCTTTGGAAGGAATCGTACCCCAGTGGGTACAGCCGCCGCCGACATTGTAGTGGCGTTCAATCACCGCAATTTTGGCGCCGTGCTTGGCCAATCCCATTGCTGCACCTTCACCGCCGGGACCGGAACCAATAACGATGGCATCGTAATCGAATTGATGTTGTAGAGTCATGGTAGGTTAAACCTGTTTTTATACAAATTAATAACGCGACTGTAACATTGCGCATTGTAACATCGACTGCGGCAGAACCCAATCATCCCTGCCTTTACTATGGAAACAGATTCTCACATTCTTAATATGGCAAACTTTGTCTCATTCTGCGGACAATAAAGTTTGCTATAGTGCCCCTCTGGAAAGGGGAGTAGATCATTTGGGCAGCATAATGGGTGTCAGAGCACAACAAAAAGAACGGACTCGTCGTTCCCTTATTGAAGCTGCATTTAGCCAGTTAAGCGCTGAGCGAAGTTTTGCCAGCCTGAGCCTGCGTGAAGTTGCTCGCGAAGCGGGTATCGCGCCGACGTCTTTCTATCGTCATTTTCGTGACGTGGATGAGCTGGGGCTGACAATGGTTGACGAAAGCGGGCTGATGTTACGCCAGTTAATGCGACAGGCTCGGCAGCGTATCGCCAAAACCGGTAGCATCATCAGGACGTCGGTTTCCACCTTCATGGAATTTATCGGCAATAATCCTAATGCGTTCAGGCTGTTGCTGCGTGAACGCTCAGGGACGTCGGCAGCGTTCCGTGCGGCGGTCGCGCGGGAGATTCAGCATTTTATCGCTGAACTGGCGGATTATCTTGAGGTGGAAAATCATATTCCCCGCAGTTTCGCGGAAGCGCAGTCGGAAGCGATGGTGACCATTGTTTTCAGCGCGGGGGCGGAAGCCTTGGATGTTTCCCTGGAACAGCGCAAACAGCTGGAAGAACGACTGGTACTGCAACTGCGGATGATCGCCAAAGGTGCTTATTACTGGTACAGAAAAGAACACGATAGTAGCTTTACCGTGCCATAAATCCTCTATACCAACATGAGAAGGGAGAAACCATGACAGAAAAACCTCATCAAGAAAAAGGTACGCTGGTGCTGGCGTTGATTGCGGGCTTATCCGTGAACGGCGCATTCGCCGCCCTGTTCAGCAGCATTGTACCGTTCTCGATTTTTCCCCTGATTGCGCTGATATTATGCATTTACTGCCTGCATCAACGTTATTTGCACCACAGTATGCCGGAAGGCATTCCGATGCTGGCTGCGGCCAGTTTTCTGCTGGGATTGCTGATTTATAGCGCCATCGTGCGCGTTGAATATCCCGCCATTGGATCGAACTTTATTCCTTCAATCCTGTGCGTGGTGTTGGTTTTCTGGATTGGCCTGAAGCTACGTCGCAGAAAAGAGACGGATTCCGTATCCGCAGAAGAGAGCGAGACGTTATAGCAAGTGATGCTGGCGGGGTAACCCGCCAGATTGTATGCGTTACTGACGTTTTTCCAACAGTACACCAGCTTCCATATGATGGGTGTAAGGGAATTGATCGAACAGCGCCAGACGGCGAATGTCGTGGGTTTCCGAGAGTGTTTGCAGGTTGTTGCTCAGCGTTTCCGGGTTGCAGGAAATATAAAGAATGCGCGGATACGCCTGTACCAGTTTCACCGTTTCGTCATCCAGTCCGCTGCGTGGCGGGTCAACAAAAATGGTCTCGCACTGGTAGCTCGTCAGATCGATGCCCTGTAAGCGGTTAAACTGACGCACGCCTTGCATAGCCTGCGTAAATTCTTCTGCCGCCATACGGATAATCTGCACGTTCTCTATCTGATTCGCCGCGATATTATATTGTGCCGCCGCGACGGATGGTTTGGCGATTTCAGTCGCCAGCACGCGTTCGAAATTTCTTGCCAGTGCGAGTGAAAAATTGCCGTTACCGCAATACAGTTCCAACAAATCCCCTGTTGATCCCGCCGTAGCATCTAGCGCCCATTCCAGCATCTGAATATTGATTGCCGCATTCGGCTGCGTGAAGCTGTTTTCTACCTGTCGGTAAATCATATCCCGACCTGCAACCGGCAGGCATTCATCGACATAATCGCGATCGAGGCAGATTTTAGTTTTCGTCGCGCGACCAATCAGCTGTAGACGGAACCCCTGCGCTGTCAGGCTATCGCGCAGTGCACGGGCATGTTCCTGCCATTCCTCGTTCAGTGCACGGTGATACAGCAGCGAAACGATCACTTCACCGCTCAGGGTCGACAGATAGTCTATCTGGAACAGCTTACGGCGCAGAACGGGATCAGGCTGAATGGCGGCAAGCAGTTCCGGCATCAGACGATTGATTAACTCGCTGGCTGCAGGAAAGCGATCGACCCGAATGCGCTGTTTGGTTTGCTGGTCAAACATGATGTGGTAAAGCTCGTCGCCATCGTGCCAGATACGGAATTCGGCGCGCATCCGATAGTGGCTGACGGGAGAACGGAAGACGACAGGCTCCGGTGCATTGAAAGGTGCCATCATTCCACGTAGACGCTCGGTTTTCTCTGCAAGCTGGTCGTCGTATTGTTCGATGGGCAGGATTTCTGGCGTCATGGTTTTCTCGTCTGAACAGCGTCTAAAAGGGTGTTATTGGCCGGGAATTGTAGGGAATCTGCCCAGGAAGTCCAGTTTTGTTACGTTATTATCCTGTAGTGATATAGAAGTCTAGACTTCCACAATTCGCGATTGTAGGATGAGCGTCCGGCCTTGTATCACAAGTCAAAAGGGAATCCAGTGTAAATCTGGAGCTGACGCGCAGCGGTAAGGAAAGCCCCGGCGATAGCATTTTATGCAGACACTGTCTTTTATAGATGGGAAGTCATCGCTTTCGTTGTATCCCTTACCGTCGTTGACGGTCTGTGGTCACAACGGCATCCAAGCCCGAAGACCTGCCGGAATACGTCGCAATTGGTTCTGCATATCGCGTGCTATTAACAGAGCCTGCGGCATCCTTATTATTTCTCGGATGCTTTAACAATGATTAAAAAAATTTCGCTGCTGACGGCGCTTTCTGTCACGGCATTTTCTGGCTGGGCGCAGGAAAACAGTTCATCTCCAAATTCGTCATCGGAAAAAAATGCCGATGACATGGTAGTCACAGCAAATCGTTTCGCACAGCCGGTTTCGTCGGTGCTGGCACCCACGACTGTAGTGACAAGAGAAGAGATTGAGCGTTGGCAGGCGAAGAGCCTGACTGATGTTATGCGCCGCTTGCCGGGTGTAGACATTGGACAAAACGGCGGCTTAGGGCAAAAAAGTTCGTTGTTTATCCGTGGGACTAACTCTAGCCATGTGTTGGTGCTGCTCGATGGTATTCGCCTGAATCAAGCGGGTCTAAGTGGCTCATCTGACCTCAGCCAAATCCCCCTCTCACTGGTGCAGAAAGTTGAATATATTCGTGGCGCACGTTCTGCGGTGTATGGTTCTGATGCGATTGGCGGCGTAGTAAACATCATCACCACCAGAGAGAAGAACGGTACGACGCTGTCCGCTGGTATCGGCTCTAATGGGTATCAATCTTATGATGCAGTAACGCAACAAGCGTTAAGTAACAGCACAACAGCGACATTGGCTGGTAATTATACTTATACGAAAGGGTTTGATGTTGCCGCCGCAGATGCGCCGCGTCAGCCAGATCGTGATGGGTTTATGAGTAAATTACTCTATGGCGCGGTCAGCCACCAGTTTAGTGATGAGTTTAGCGGCTTTTTGCGTAGCTACGGGTTTGACAACCGCACTGGTTATGATGGGTTTGGACACGATACGCGCCAACTCTATGCTCAAACTTGGGATTCTGGCTTACGTTATCAGAATGGCATTTATGCCACACAACTTATCGGAAGCTACAGCCATAGCAAGGATTACGACTACGATGCGCAAAAAGGCCCATATGAGCGCAGTGCGACGTTAGTTGATTCTCAGCAATACAACGCGCAGTGGGGCAATACGCTGCAAGTAGGTTCGGGTACGGTGAGTGCTGGTGTTGATTGGCAAGAACAGGTCATTAAACCCGATTCAACCAACGTAAACCGCGAGGAAAGTCAGCACAATACGGGAGTTTACCTTACTGGCCAGCAACGCTTTTCTTCCATTGTGCTTGAAGGTTCTGTACGTGGTGACGAGCAATCTGAATTCGGTTGGCACAACACTTGGCAAACAGGCGCATCTTGGGAATTCATTGATGGCTACCGTTTAATAGCTTCTTATGGCACTGCATTTAAAGCGCCAAATATGGTGCAGCTTTATGGCAGATCAGGGAGCAACCGAGCACTTCAGCCAGAAGAAAGCAAACAATGGGAAGGCGGGGTTGAAGGCCTTAGTGGGCCAGTTACATGGCGAATTTCTGGATATCGTAATGATATTGACAATCTAATCACTTCAACGAGTGGGACTAACTGGGTTTTTCAAAATATAGATAAAGCTGAAATTAAGGGCATTGAAGCAACAGCTACTTTTGATACTGGGCCTGTAAGCCATCGTGTTAGCTATGATTATGTTGACCCACGCAACGCTATCACCAATGAGGTCCTGATTCGCCGAGCTAAGCAGCAAGTTAAATATCAGTTGGATTGGCAACTCTACGATCTTGACTGGAGCGTTACATACCATTATCTAGGCCAGCGTTATGACAAGGATTTCAGCACATTTCCTGAACGCTCTGTCAAGCTTGGCGGCGTAAGTCTCTGGGATCTCGCTGCCTCATATCCGATCACCTCTCATCTGACAGTTCGTGGTAGAATCGCCAACCTGTTTGATAAAGATTATGAGACGGCATATGGCTACCGCACGGCAGGGCGAGAATACTATCTCACCGGAAGCTATACCTTCTAACCTGCCATCCCGTCCTACGGTTCTGGTCTTCGATTCAGGCGTAGGCGGGCTGTCTGTTTATGACGAAATCCGGCAGCTCTTGCCGGATCTTCACTATATATACGCATTCGATAATGAAGCGTTTCCCTATGGTGAGAAATCACAGCAGTTCATTATCGAGCGCGTGGTTGAGATTGTTAACGCAGTTCAACAACGCCATCAGCTTGCATTAGTTGTGATTGCCTGCAATACGGCGAGTACGATTTCCCTTCCTGCTCTGCGTGAGCGCTTTACTTTCCCTGTCGTGGGTGTCGTCCCTGCGGTTAAACCGGCGGCTAAGCTGACCCGCAACGGTGTTGTTGGCCTATTGGCGACGCGTGCAACGGTTCAACGCCCATACACGCACGAACTGATTGCCCGTTTTGCGACGGATTGCCAGATTTTGTCATTGGGATCGTCAGAGCTGGTCGAGTTAGCAGAAGCGAAATTGCAGGGGGAGACGATCTCTATTTCCGAATTGCAAAAAATTCTGCGGCCTTGGCTGCGTTTACCGGAACCGCCAGATACGGTCGTGCTTGGGTGTACGCATTTTCCATTATTAGCAGAAGAACTGAAAATGGCCTTGCCAGATGGTACGCGTCTTGTGGATTCTGGTGCTGCTATAGCTAAAAGAACAGCATGGCTGATTGCTAATCTGGATAATCCTCCACTTTCGACAGATAAGAATCTGGTTTACTGCCTGGCGATTACACCTAAAGTCGCTACGCTGTGGCCAATATTGCAGCGTTATGGCTTCAATTCGCTGGAAAAACTGCCACTTTCATAGCCTTGTGGGCAAATAGTAGACAAGCGATAACTTTTTTGCATTTAGCGCTTGTCAGCGTGCGAGAAGTCCCTATAATGCGCATCCACTGACACGGCAACAGCGACACGCGGTTGTGGTGACAGCAAAAAGATTCAACGAAGCAGTCAGTAATGACTTGACTTCACAGCGGAAAAGCATAGTATATGCAGCCCGCGCCACCGATGAAGTGGCACTGCTCTTTAACAATTTAATCAGACAATCTGTGTGGGCACTCACAAG